>NZ_JBHSBC010000001.1:573011-669613 GCF_042650425.1 Streptosporangium jomthongense
CGGACATGGCGGCAAGCACGCGAAGTCTCATAACACCTTGAGCGTACCCGCGTGGGAGCCCTCTCCGCCGGGCCGGGCGGCGCCGTCAGATCAGGCCCGCCCGGCGGGCGCGCTCGACGACGCCCGCGATGACGCCGGTGACCCTGTCCACATCGGACGGCGTCGAGGTGTGCCCGAGGGTGAAACGCAGCGAACCCCGTGCCCTGACCGCGTCGGCGCCCATGGCGAGCAGGACGTGGGAGGGCTGGGCGACGCCCGCCGAGCACGCCGAGCCCGTCGAGCACTCGACCCCCTTGGCGTCCAGGAGCATGAGCAGCGCGTCGCCCTCGCAGCCGGGGAAGGAGAAGTGCGCGTTGCCGGGGAGCCGGTTGGCCGGATCTCCGTTGAGGATCACATCGGGTACGGCCTGGCGGATCCTGGCGACCAGGTCGTCGCGGAGCGCGGTCAGCCGGGCGGCGGTCTCGGCCTGCCGGGCGACCGCGAGCCGTACCGCGGCGGCCATGCCCGCGACCGAGGGGGCGTCGAGGGTGCCGGAGCGCACGTCGCGCTCCTGCCCGCCGCCGTGCAGCACGGGGACCGGGTCGATCCCCCTGGCCAGCAGCAGCGCGCCGGTACCCATCGGGCCGCCGACCTTGTGCCCGGAGAGCGTGAGGGCGTCGACCCCCGAGTCGGCGAAGACGACGGGAAGCTGCCCGATGGCCTGGACGGCGTCGGTGTGGAAGGGGATGCCGTGGTCGCGGGCGATCGCGGCGAGCACCCTGACGGGCTGTATGGTGCCGACCTCGTTGTTGGCCCACATGACGCTGACCAGGGCGACGCTGCCGGGGTCGCGCTCGATGGCGGCGCGCAGGGTGTGCGGGTGCACCCTGCCGTACCCGTCCACCTCAAGGGACTCCACGACGGCGCCCTGGTGGTCGCCGAGCCAGTGGGCCGGGTCGAGCGCGGCGTGGTGCTCGACGGCGCTGATCAGGATGCGGTTGGCGCCCTTGGCCCTGCGCGACCAGTAGAGGCCCTTGATGGCGAGGTTGTCGGCCTCGGTACCGCCCGAGGTGAACACGACCTCGCTGGGCCGGGCGCCGAGCGCCTCGGCGATGCTCTCGCGGGCCTCCTCGACGACCTGGCGCGTACGGCGGCCCGCGGTGTGCAGTGACGACGCGTTGCCGACCCGCCCCAGCTGAGCCGTCATCGCCTCTACCGCTTCGGGAAGCATCGGCGTGGTCGCCGCGTGATCGAGATAGGCGGACTCCACTGCCGCACTTCCCTTCCCCAGATCGTTTGTCCCTTCCAAGGGTATCCGTGCCCGGCGGGAAGCCCATCCTCGGTTTGACCACTGTACCGTCCGGACGGTACAGTCCTTTGCATGAGGCGGGAGGAGTTGCTGGACGCGGCGGAGAGTCTGCTGTGCGACCAGGGCTCCCAGGCGCTCACCCTGGCGGCCGTCGCCGAGCGCGCGGGCTGCAGCAAGGGCGGGCTGCTCTACCACTTCGCCACCAAGGAAGCCCTGATCAAAGGCATGGTCGAGCGGCTGATCGAAGACTTCGACCAGCTCGTCGCCACCCAGGGCCACGACACCTACACAAAGAACTATCTGCACGCCACCTTCGCCGCCGTGCGCAGTGGCAGGCTGCGACGCTGGGCCGTGGTCACCGGCGCCTCGGGCAACCCCTATCTGCTCGCCCCCCTGCGTGAGGCGATGGCCCGCTGGCACCGTGAGGGGCTCGACACCGAGCCCGACCCCACGACCGCCCAGATCGTGCGACTCGCCTGTGAGGGGCTGTGGGACGTGGCCACCCACGACCCCGCCCTCTACGACGACGAGCGCCACGCCGAGCTGAAGCGGCGTCTGCTGGCCCTGCTGCCCGCCTGACGGCCGGGCCTCCCGCGCCGCCCACGGCGCTCGCGCTCCCCCAAGAACACTGGCGGTCGCTTCCGCGTGCGGAAGCGACCGACTCGTGTGTCCCCGTTCGTTCACCGTTGAAACAACCTTTTGTGAAGGGATTCAGTGATGACCCGCGACCTGAGGACAGCCCGAACCGGGGCAGTTCTCACATTCGTGCTGGCCGGCCTGCTCTGTGGGTCGATGACCGTGCGTATCCCGGCGCTGTCCGACAAACTCGGCCTGTCCGAGGCGTCGATCGGCGTCACGCTCCTCGTGTGGGGGCTGGGCGCGCTGGTCACCATGCAGTCGATGCGCGGGGTGATGGCACGGCTTGGCAGCCGGAGCGTCCTGCGGGTCGGCGCTCCCCTGTGCGCGGTCACCCTGGCCCTGCTGGCCCTGGCGCCGACCTATCCCCTGCTGCTCGTCGCCGCGGCGCTGTTCGGCATGGCGTTCGGCGCGGTCGACGTCGCCATGAACGCGCAGGGCTCGACGGTCGAGCGCGCCTACGGCAGGCCGCTGATGAACGGCATGCACGCGGGCTGGTGCGTGGGCGCGATCTCCGCGGGCCTCCTCGGCACGGCGGCCATCGCGGCGGGCCTGTCGTTCACCGCCCACCTGATCCTGGTGGCGCTCGTCTCCCTTCCCGTACTGGTCGTCATCAGCCGTTCCTACCTGCCCGACCCCGTCCTGTCGGAGAAGGCCGCCGCGGCCGGCCGCCGCCGGATGCCTCCGGTGGTCTACCTGCTCGGTGTGATCGCCTTCTGCGCGTTCATGGTCGAGGGCACGATCGCCGACTGGAACGGTCTGTACCTGCGCGACACCCTGGGCGCGGCCGAGGCCGTGGCCGCGCTGGGCTACCCGGTCTTCGAGGCGGGCATGTTGCTCGGCAGGCTCACCGGCGACCGGGTCAGGGCCCGCTTCGGCGCCCGAGGCATGATCGTCACCGCGGGTCTCGCGACCGCGGCCACCTTCGGCGCGGTGCTGAGCGCGCCGACCGCCCCGGTCGCCGTGGGCGCCATGCTCCTGGTCGGCGTCGCGGTCGCCACGGTCTCCCCGATGGCCCTGTCCCTGGCGGGCGGCGCGACGGCCAACCCCGGTCCGGCCATCGCCCAGACCGGTGCGATGGGCTACGCGGGACTGCTGCTCGGCCCGGTGATCATCGGGTTCGTCTCGCATGTGACCACCCTCAGGACCGCGCTCTTCCTGGCCGTCGTCCTGGGGCTGCTGATCGCGCTGGCCGCCCGGTTCCTGCCCCGCCCCGCCGTACCGGCCGCCGTGGAGGAGACGCGGGAGCGGGAGCTGTCCATGGCCGCCTGACCAGGTCGTCTTTCCGGCCTTCCGCATTCCACGGAAGGCCGGACATATATGTCTTAAATGCGAACAACATCCAAATAAGAGATCAAGGCAGAAAATCCTCTGTACGTGTCGTTGATCGTTGATCTACAGTTCTGACTGGTAGTGCACTGCCTGTCAAGTACGTCGTATTCACGATCCGTCAGAACAGGAGATGCTCATGCGACCCGTCCTTCCGGTGGTCACCGCACTCGCCTTGGCCTCGACGCTCGCCCTGGCCGGTACCGCCCAGGCGCAGCAGACCGGCCCGGCCTCCAAGGCCTCCCTGGGACCCGTGGCCTACTTCGAGTTCGCCGACGCCGGCAGCGACACGTTCGTCTTCAAGCTCACCGACACCTCCAAGATCCGGCACGCCAGGGATCTGCTGAGCGGCCTGTCCACCGACAGGCGCAGCGTCATCGGCAAGATCGTCACCGGCACCGAAAGCTACAACCCGTCCTGGAGCTACCACTACGACCCCGCCACGGTCGACTTCTTCGACGTCGCGACCGAGGTGTGCGACGCCTCGATCGGCTACGTCGAGGAGCACCTGTCCGAGGTGGGCGGCGCGTTCCTTCCCGGCAACACCTGGTGCCCGTGGAGCTCGCACCTGGTGCGTGAGGTGACCGTGCCGTAGGGCACACGACCCGTGGTGAACGGGAGGTCCAGACCGTCGGGGGACGCCTGGGGACTCCCTGAGTGAGGACAGCGCCGTCCGGCGGCGGGCCCGCCGCCGGACGGTCACACGGGAAACGGCGCCGCACCCGGGCGCGACGCCGTTTTCCGTGGTCCTGTGAACTACTTGCGCTTGGTGATCTCGTCGGTCAGCTGCGGGACGACCTGGTGCAGGTCACCCACGACGCCGTAGTCCGCGAGCTCGAAGATCGGCGCCTCGGGGTCCTTGTTGATGGCGACGATCGTCTTGGCCGTCTGCATCCCGGCCCGGTGCTGGATGGCGCCGGAGATGCCCGCGGCGATGTAGAGCTGCGGGGAGACGGTCTTGCCGGTCTGACCCACCTGGAACTGGTGCGGGTACCAGCCCGCGTCGGTCGCGGCGCGGGAGGCGCCGACGGCGGCGCCGAGGGAGTCGGCGAGCCCCTCGATGACCGAGAAGTTCTCCGCCGAGCCCACGCCACGGCCACCGGAGACCACGATCGCGGCCTCGGTCAGCTCGGGGCGGGCCCCCTTCTCCTCCTTGACCCGCTCCACGATCCTGGCGGCCTTGGCGGCCTCGGAGATCGTGACGGAGACGCGCTCCTCGGCGCCCGCGCCCGCCGCGGCCTCGACCGGGGTGGCGTTGGGGCGGACCGCGATGATCGGGGTGCCCTTCGTGACGCGCGAGTGGACGTTGACCCCGCCACCGAAGATCGACTGGTCGGCCACGAGGCCGTCCCCCACACCGACCGCGTCGGTCAGCACACCGGAGTCGATCTTGATGGCCAGCCTGCCCGCGATCTCCTTGGCCTCGGCCGTCGCGGCGACGAGCACCGCGGCCGGAGCCTTCTCCGAGACGAGCTGGGCGAGCAGCTCGGCCTTGGGGGCCACGACGTAGTCAGCGACCTCGGCGGAGTCGGCGACGTAGATCTTCTCGGCGCCGTGCTCGGCCAGCCTCGCCTGGGCCTCCGCGGAGTATCCGGGCCCGGCCCAGACCGCCGACGGCGAGCCCAGCCCTCGGGCGAGCGTCAGCAGTTCCAGCGTGACCTTCTTGACCTGACCTTCGACGTGCTCGACCAGAACGAGAATCTCAGACATATCAGGCAACCCCCGTTCTCAGACGAACTTCTTCGACGCGAGGAAGTCGGCGGCCTTCACACCGCCGTCGCCCTCGTCCTTGACGATCGTGCCCGCCGCGCGCGGCGGAGCCGCGGCGAAGTCGGTCACCTCGCTCCAGGAGCCCGCCAGGCCGACCTGGGCGGCGTCGATCTCGGCGTCGGCGACTCCGAGCTTCTCCACCGGCTTCTTCTTGGCGGCCATGATGCCCTTGAAAGAGGGGTAACGCGGCTCGTTGATCTTCTCGACGACGGAGACGACGGCGGGCAGCGAGGCCTCGACCCTGTCGTAGCCGTAGTCGGTGACGCGCTGAACGGTGATCGTGCCCTTGCCCACCTCGACCTTGTTGGCGAAGGTGAGCTGCGGGACGCCGAGACGCTCGGCCAGCATGGCGGCGAGCACTCCGGTACGGGCGTCGGTCGACTCGGAGCCGAGCACGACCAGGTCGAACCCGATCTTCCTGAGCGTCTGCGCCAGGGCGTAGGAGGTGCCCAGCGCGTCGGAGCCGTGCAGCGCGTCGTCGACCAGGTGGACCGCCTTGTCCGCGCCCATGGCCAGGGCCTTGCGGATGGTGTCGCTCGCCTTGTCGGGGCCCATGGTGAGGACGGTCACCTCACCCCCGTGCGCCTCCTTCAGGCGCAGCGCCTCCTCGACCGCGTACTCGCACAGCTCGTTGATGACGCCGTCGGCGGCGTCGCGGTCGATCGTCTTGTCATCGGACCGCAGCTTGCGCTCGGTCGCCGTGTCGGGGACTTGCTTCACGCAGACGACGATGTTCATGGCCGGTGGCCGACCTCCCGTGTTCGCGTGCGCCACCGCGTCGCTGCGGTTAGCGCCGAATGCTCCCTACGCGCACGCGGGGTACGTGCACGCGATGCCAAGACTGCCGGGTCCCCGTGGGCGGAACGGCAGCGGACGGCACGGCCGGGATGTCCCGTCCCTGCCCTCCGGCACCATGTTACCGATCGGTAGCCTACCCGGGTCGTACGGCTGACGCCGACGGCCAGGGCTGGCCGACCAGTCACACACCCCCACCATACCGAACTATGTTCCGGAAATCGTGGCCGGGTCCCATAGCTCAGCTCGACACGAGGATGGCCACCAGAACGAACAGGACCGTACCCAACGCGAGCGCGAGTGAAAGGGTGCTGAAGAAGGTGCCCAGAACGGCCCAGAGTATGACGGCTCCCGCGCCACCCGCCAGATCGACGATCGCCCGGCCCCGGTCCTTACGGGCGAGGAGGGCGACTCCCCCGTCCACGAGCACCGTCAGGCCGTAGGCCGTCAGCAACAGCAGCGACAGCTCCGGCAGCGGACCGCGCGCCGTCGCCGCCGCCAGCGCGGTCAGCAGCCCCGTGCCGACGACCCAGCGACGGTGCACCACGACCCTGCGGCGCCGCAGGGCCTCCTCAGCCGAGAGCCTGCCCTGCGGCGGGCGCCGCCCCGGACGCCACTGCCGGGTGGTCAGCGCGTGCACCCCGGTCTCCACCGCCCCGCCGCCTGAGGAGTCCGTGGAACCTGTGGAGACTCCCGGCACCGCGAAGGCCCGCCGGGGCCGTGCGAGCGGCTCGCCGACCTCCGGGGCCTCGGCCCCGAGGCGTCCGAGCACCTCCGCCGCCGTGGGCCTGGCGGCCGGGTCACGCCGCATGCACTCGCGCAGCACCGGCTCAAGCCAGCCGGGAACCCCCTCAAGGTCGGGATCGTGGTGGACGACGCGGTAGCCGACCGCCGAGGCCGGGCCGGTGCCGTACGGGTGCCGTCCCGTCGCGGCGTGGGCGAGTGTGGCGCCGAAGGAGAACAGGTCGGCCGCCGGGCCCGCCACCGCGCCCTCGATGACCTCGGGCGCCAGGTATCCGGGAGTGCCGATGACCGTCCCCGACGCCGTGACGGAGGCGGCGTCGAGAGCCGAGGCGATACCGAAGTCGATCACGACCGGCTCGCCGTCGGCCATGATGACGTTGGCCGGCTTGAGGTCGCGGTGAACGACCCCCGCGGCGTGTACGGCCGCCAGCGCCCGCGCCAGGCCGTGCGCCAGCCGTACGAGATCGTCGCCGGGGACCGCGCCCTCGGCGGAGATCAGCGCGCTGAGCGGGCGGCCCTGCACGTAGCGGGTGACCAGGTAGGGGCGGGCGCCCTCCATGGAGGCGTCCAGGACCTCGGCGACGTGCGGCCCCTGGACCCGCCGCATGGTCTCGACCTCGCGGGAGAGGCGGGCCAGGGCCGTGGCGTCGGCCGCGACGTGCGGATGCAGGATCTTTACCGCGACCGTCCGCCCGTCGGGGTCGAGTGCCAGGTGGACCTCGCCGAAACCTCCGGCGCCGAGCGTGGACAGCAGGTGGTACGGGCCAAGGCGGTCACCCTCGGTCGCTCCCATGCGGCTCCTTCCGGCCTGTCCCCTCATCGTGCCTCAGCCGGGCCGCTCCCGCACGAAGAGGTTCCGAGAAACCCTCCATAAAGGACACGGGCCTACACCCGGCTTCTCCATCACGGTTACCGGAACTCACATCTTCCGGACGGAGACCGTCCGGAGATCAGGCTCCGGCCTGGGAAACGACGACCGGTTCCAGTTCCTCACCCTTGGGGGTCGTGGCGAGCTGAGCGCGCAACCGGCCGAGAAGGTCGGTGATCCCGACCACCCGTTCCCCCGAGGACAGGGTGTGCCGGCCGAGGAAGCGGTCCTCGCCGTACCAGGCGATGAAACGGCCTGAATCCACCGGAACCCGGGCCGCCTGCGCGCCGTCCGCCGTTCGCCAGAGGCAGAGCTGACCGGCTTGCCCGGCGCAACGGGTGGCGAAGACCCTCCCGGAGGGGGACATCCAGTTCTGCTCTCCCATCAGTTTCCCGACCTTCTTGAAGCGGTGTCGCACCGCACCGTGGAGGTCGAAGAACGTGACGTCACGGTGGGCGTCCTCCTCGTCGCGTTCGAGCCCGGTCTGAACGGCCACCGTCTTGAAGTCCGCCCCCCAGCGGAATCCTCCTGAGTAACGGCCGCCATGGGCGACGCGGACGAACCGGGAACTCATCGTGGCCACGTCGACGATCACAAAACCGGTGATCTCCTCCTGGGTGCGGGCGGTCAACAGCAGACGTCCGTCCGGCGACCAGACGGGGCGGACCACACCCATGGGCGCCTTGACCGTCGGCACCTCGCGGACCTTCCCCGTCGCGGTGTCCACGATCGTCACAGGGTCCCGGCCCTGCGCCGGGTAGCTCTCCGTGGTCCCGGCCCCCCAGGCACCGGTCGGCGAAAGGGCCCTCACCGTCCCGTCAAACCGGGCGAAGACTCCCTTCACTCGGACGTAGAGGTCTTCACCGGACAGATAGGCGCCCAGCCAGGGGGAGGTCGTGGCGTCCTCGGCCACCACCGTTCGCGTTCCCGGCAGGCGGAGCAGCCTGAACCGCTGTGGTGGCGCGGGAGCGGGGACGGCCCGCGCCTCACTGACGACATCGGTTTCGCGCAGCCGGTCGGCAACGGATCCGGAGAGTTCCGTCAGCCGGCGCCGCACGGAGATGTCACCCGACACGACGGAGACCACCACCAAACCGGCCCTGAGGACAACGGTGCTCGGCAGGGTCGCGTCCGCGACGGCCTGGTCTCCGATGCCGGTGACCGGTCTGTACGCGTAGACGTCCCGCAGCGTCTCGATCGTGCCGACGGCCTCGCCCGGATCGTCGGCGACCCACAGGACACGTACGACGAGGTGGCCGCCGTTCCGATCGGTGTAGCGGCAGGCGACAGGGCTGGGCATGGTGTAACCGGACAGGGTGGTCCGGGGCGTCCCGGCGGAGAACGTCCTCCCCGGGGAAAGCGCGCAGGCGTCCGGCCAGCGGCCCGGGTCCACACCCGCGAGCAGCGGCGTCCCTCCGCCCTGGCCACGTCGCAGGGCCGCGATGCGTACACTCGGCGTCTGCCCCACCGCGCTCATGACGCTTCCTGCGTAGAGACGCTCACCGGCCGACGCCAGCGGCCTGCCGGGCGTCGGAAGGCCGTAGGAGGTCACCTCGCCGGTCCCGGGCTCGATCAGGTCGACGACCGGAAGGCCTTCCTCCTCCGTCGCCCGGATTCCGACGCCTCCCTCGACCAGGCCGGTGTACGCCGGCGCCGGTCTCACCTGCCACACAGGGGCGCCTCCGGGCCAGGAGGCCGCCTCCATGACATCCTCCTCACCACTGTGGTAGGTCGTCAGCACGAGGCCCTGTTCGTACGTCATCGCGCATCGCGGCCAGCACTCCCCGCGCCGGAGCACCGCCCGCCCCTCGTCGTCGTACAAGGTCATCGCACCGTCACCGAAGAGCGCGATCACGTGATCGGCGACCTGGAAGTCCGAGACCGCCCCCGCGGGAAGCCGGACCGACCGGCGCGTCGCACCGGTGGCCACGTCCAGGAGAAGCATGCGCGACGACCGGCCACAGGTGAGGAGGAGCACCACGTCGGCGGCACGAACCGCCGATTGGGAGACGTCGCACCCGGCGGGAGGGCGGAAGCTCCACAGATCACGCGCCGTGCCCGGCGAAACGGCGATCAGCCCTCCTTTCTCCGACTTCCTGGTGAGGAAGACCGGCGAGCGGTCCTGCAGGGCCGCCGACCTCCGTCCCCGGGGCGGGAGGGACAGCCCCCGTCTGCGCCACAGTTCCTTTCCGGTGACGCTCGACACCGCGATCAGCTGGTGCCGCCTGTTCTCCTGGGCGAACGGCTGGTAGTAGTCGACGACGAAAACGCCGGAGGCGATGCTCCAGCCCACGGCCGTCGCCGTGGAGAGGTGGTGTCTCCACCTTGGCCGTCCGTCGTCCAGGCCGAGTGCGAGCACACCGCGTGCGGTGTACACGAGAAAGTCACGCGACGTGAGGGCGTACCCGTACTCCCCCTGCGGGATCGAGACGTCCCTGTGCCAGAGAGGGACGAGACGCGCTCGTGGCTGGGCGGCCGCCGGTGCGTCCGCCAGGGGCAAGGGCAGGACCAGCACCAGAAGGACCGCCAGCAGCCGTGTTCTCATCGCCTTCCGCACGGCTGATTCCTACCGGTGATCCGGTAACCCACACCGAGACTGCTGGGATCGTTGTAGACGACCGAGTACCTCGGTGCCTCTCCTGTGACTCTGAACGGCTGTCCGTTGGCCTGTTGGAAGAACGCGCTCTCGGTCTCCCCACTGTCCTTGTAGGCGTAAACCACCTCGATACCCCATTCGTACCAGCGGTTCTTGGCATGCACCGTGAACTCGACCGTCACACGCTCCCCATATGCCAGATCGATGCTCTTGGGCAGGAACCTCGACTGACCGCCTCTGGGGTTCAGGTGGTCGAGGTCCGCCTTGACCTTGTACTCCTCACCACCTCCCTGGGCGGGGATGGTGAGACAGGTGCCCGTGGGAAGGGGCCCGGACCTGACGATGTACGGCCGGACGTCGATGATCCTGACGGCGCCGTGGCGCCGGCCCCGGAGAACGGTGACCACGTTCATCGTCCCCAGCCGAGCCGCATGGTGACGGAACAGCGTCTCCGTCAGCTGCCGGTAACTCGGAGCGCGCAGCAGAAGGGCGTGCTCGGCGGTCGAGAACTCGTCCGGCATCGCGAAGGAGTCTCCGACGTTGACTATCGATGTGGTGACGGCGGTCAGGACCGGCGCGCCGAGAGCGTCCTGAGCCACGTCGGCCAGAGTGGAGCGTTCGCCGAACGCTACCGCGCCGCCCGCCAGGACGACGCCTACGACGAACAGCCACACCGGTGAACGCCGCCGGACGGGTCTTCCCGCAGACTCGGAGACAACCGTCACGTCCCTGGCGGACGTGATCTGGACGTTGTTCCCGCCAACCGTCGCATGGTGCAGGCTCGGGGCGGCGGCGGGCTGCTCGACCGGCTCGGTCTCAGGCGGATGACGGGTCATCTCGTCGCCCGAAGGCCACGAACCACCTGGCGGGCGAGTCTCACGGTGACTTCGTGGCCGCCCGCGCCGTCCATGCGGACCACCGTGTCACCCGCCCGTAGGATCGCGACATCGCGCACCGCACTGTTGGTGTACATCTGCGCGCCATGCCCGAGAGGGATGGGTTTTTTCTCGTCGAACCTCGCCATCAGATCCTGAAGAACGTCCTCTGTCTCGTCCTTGTCCGTTCCCGCCCATCTGATGTCGATCGTGATGACGGGATGCCTCGCGTCGCCGGGAACCAGGTCGCAGCCGACGGGCGTGTCCAGGGCGAGTTCCGGCGGCCCCGGCCGGGCGACAGGAGTGTAGTGAGCCTCCGGGAACTCGGCCCTCAGCGTGGAGGCCGGGATCAGGGCACACGCGTCACGCCACCTCTCACGACCGACGCCTCCGCGCGCCGTGGCGCCGGGGTCTGCCGACGGCGGAACCGTCGTGTAAGCGGCCAGCGACGAGGTGGACACGGAGGCGAACAGCAACGCGTACCGGCTCATGCCAAGCAGGCTGACGGGAGCGGGAAAGGCGACGACGGGCGTCTGCTCTCCCGTCACCGGATCCACCGTCACGACGATGGAACTCTGAAGCTCACCGAGCCGCCTCGTCGCGTAGATCCGCCCGTCGAGCGCCTGAACCGCCATGAAGGAGACGCTCTCGTCCTCGCTCTCGATGACGCGGCCCGATCGCCGGTCCACGATCGCCGTCAACAAGGAGTTTCTGTAGTCGTCCTGCCCCACGACCAGCACACCGGTGGCCGTGGCGACGAGAGAGCACGGACAGGCGTGTTCGGCGACGTGCTCGTAGAGTTGCCGGCCGTCGGCGTCGTAGACGTTCAACGCGTTGTCGCTCTCCAGGCCCACCACCCCGTCGGCGACCATGACCAGGGGATCGCCCAGGGGAAAGACCTCCTGCTCCCAGAGCCACCTGCCGGTGGAGGCGCTCAGCACACGCAGACGGGTCTCCCGCCCGCAGGAGATCAGCATCGCGACGACCCACCGGTCCGCCCCGCCTGTCTGCCCGAGGCACCCGGAGGGGAGGGGGGAGTCCCATCTGCGGCGCCCGTCCGCCACGTCGAGGGCTCTCACCACACCGATGGCGGGAAGGTGGATCAGTACGTTCCCCTCACCGACACCGAGATAGGTCACCAGAGGGGGCATGGGCGTGTCGGAGCCGTGGAATCCGGACCCGAGCGTCCAGAGGAGCGCTCCAGTGCGTCCGTTGAACGTCAGAAGGCCGTCGCCCCTGGGGGCCTCTTCGTCCGTCTTGTCCTTCCCGTCGCGCGGAATCGCCGCGACGACGTAGTCACCGGTCACCCCGATGCGCTCCTCCGGCGGGCTGTAGCCGTTGGAGTCCGACACGCCGAAGGACCACAGGAGACGCCCTGTGTCGGCTTCTCTGCCTTCGATCTGATCTCCGTGTGTCACGACCAGCACGTCACCGACGAAGACGGTGTTGGACAGGTCCTCCGGGATCTTCACCTTCCACAGCAGCGAGCGAATACCGCCGGGAACGGCCGCGCCTCCATTTTCCACGGGAACGCGGAAAGGCACCGGAGGAAGCGAAGAAGGAATCACCAGGTAGGGCAGGAACAGCAGGGCAAGCCACACCCATGATTCACGAACGCGCCACTTCCCGATTACGAAGTACATCTTCAGGAAGCCATGTCCACTTGACCTCCCGGCGAATCAGCGTCGATGGAGGTTGACGTCCCGTGCCGATCCGATCTGAACGTTGTCCCCGGAGATCGAGCTTCCAGCGACGACCTGGCCACCGCTGTTCACCACCGGAGTGGAGGCGGAGGCGGCCCGCAGCAACCTCGCCACGTCCCCGGCCAGTTCGGGATCGGCGGCGAGAGCCCTCTTCAACTGACCACGGAGTGCGGCCAGGGCGTCCTCGTCCTCCGGCTCGTCCGCGAGATCCTGAACGGCGAACTCGATGCGATCGCGGCTTTCCTCACGCTTGACGAAACGCCGCAGCAGCCTGCGCCCGAGATTCACCGACTCGTCGGCGGCCAGATCCTGCGTCTTGGCCAGCACCGCGCCTCCGTAGGCGCCTATCGCCGCCACCACATAAGGTGTCACCTGATTTGCCAGATCGGCAACGTTCACGCGCCCTCCCAGTCCTTCTATCTCATCTCCCCCGCCGCCGTCATGGTTACACCGCCGACGATTATCGGCCCGCCTTTTGTTCTTCTTCCGGCTGCGAAACCGCACACGCCGCGGAAACCTGACGGACCGGCGCCGGGCAGGAGGGTGAAACGGTGCCCTGGCAACGACCGGGGCAAAGCCGAAGGGCGTGGGGTCCGGAGGACACCCACGCCCTTCGTCGTTCAGGATCCCGGCGGCTTGGACCCTCCGTCTAGAAGGAGACGAACCCGAGGCCGAGGCTGTCCATCAGGTCGTTGAACAGGCCTCGGACGAGGTCGATCGCTCCCATCTGCCCGTTCTCCACCTTGACCTGCCAGGCCCGCGTCACCTGCTTGACGACGCTCGACGGCTGGTCCCACGGGACGAAGGACGGGATCAGCGTCAGCGCGCCCATCACCACGAAGAACGCGAGCGTGCCCAGGATGATCGTGGTCACCATCGCCGCCCCCGGGCTGCGGATCACCCCGGTCAGAGCGCGGGAGACCGCTCTGCGCGGCTTGCCCCCGCCGGGCAGCACGAACAGCCCCGCCACGAACGCCCCGGCCGCGTAGGCCGCCGCCGGGTCGGTCTTCATGTGCCCGATGAACGTCAGCGCGCCCCAGACGCACATGCCGAACATCGCGGCCAGCGGAGCCGTGACCAGCGTCGCGAGGAACGCCTTGATCAACGCCCACGGGGTGCCGACCAGCGCGAGCAACGGGTCGGCGGCGCTGTTGCCGCGCACGGAGCGACGCTGGGCCAGGTCTCCGAAGAGGTACTCCCCGACCCGCAGGCAAAGCACGGCGACCAGCGCGAAGGCGCTCACCACCACGGGCAGCACGCAGGCCAGGCCGACCAGGATCGCCAGCAGCAGCGCCGCGGCCAGCGGATGCCCGGTGCGGTAGCGGGGACGCTGCTCCCCGGGCAGGGGCTGCGGCGCGGGCGGCGGGACGTACGGCCTGGGCTCGTGCTGGGGCGGGGCGAACGGCGCGCCCTGCCCCACCGGCTGCGGCGCCGGGTATCCGGCGACCCGCTGGTCGGGGTAGGGGGGCGGCGGCGCGACCCTGCGCTGCACGGAGAGCGGAGCCGGCACGTAGGGCGGCGGCGGTGTGGCCGGGACGTACGGCGGCGGCGACCCGGCCGTGGAACGCCCGGCCTGGTGCTCGGGCGGCTCCTCACGCGGCCTGCGCTCGCGCCGCTCCGGCTTGGCGTACTCGACCGGGGGCAGCAGGTCGGAGTAGGTCCCGTCCTGCGGCAGCGCCCTGGTGCCGTTCGCCGGAGGCGGGACCTGAGGCCGCGACGCGGAAGGCGACGTGGAAGACGAAGCGGAAGACGTGGAAGACGGCGCGGTGGGGGACGGCACGACCGGCGGCGGACCGTCCAGCACCCGGGTGCCGTCCGCGCTGAACACCCTGGTGCCGCCGTCGTTGGCCTGCGGCGGCGCGGCCTCGTGGAAGGCGGTGACCGTCGGGTCGAGGTCGCGTGCCATCCGCAGCAGCGCGTGCGCGCTCGGCCTGGCCTTGGGGTCGACCGCCAGGGCCTGCCTGAGCCAGCCGCGCAGCCAGACCGGGGCCTGGTCGACGTTGGCCCGGCCCTCCATGATGTTGAAGCAGACGACCTCGAAGCTCCCGGTGCCGAACGGCGGCTTGCCGGTCGCGCCGAAGAAGACCGTCGAGGCCAGCGCGTGCACGTCGGCGGCCTGGGTGATCTCGGAATCCCTGATGATCTCCGGGGCGAGATAGCCGGGCGTGCCGACGAACATGCCGGTCTGGGTCAGCCGGGTCGCGTTGACCAGGTGCGCGATGCCGAAGTCGATGACCAGCGGCTCTCCGTCGACCATCATCACGTTCGACGGCTTGAGGTCACGGTGCACGACGTCGGCCGCGTGGATCGCCACCAGCGCCGCGCACAGGCCGCGGGCGAGCTTGATGACCTCGTGCGGGGCCAGCGGCCCCTCCGCGAGGACGATCTCCTCAAGCGTGCGGCCCGGCGCGAAGCGGGTCACGATGTACGGCTGCGCGCCGGTCAGTTCGGCGTCGAGCACCTCGGCCACCTGCGCGCTGCGCACCCGCCGCATGGTCTCGACCTCGCGGGTGAGCCGGTCGCGGGCCTTGAGGTCGGCCGCGACGTGCGGGTGCAGGACCTTGACCGCCACCTCGCGGCCGTCCTCGTCGAGCCCCAGGTGGACGACCCCCATGCCGCCCTCGCCGATCTGCCTGAGCAGCCGGTACGGCCCGAGCCGCTCCGGTGCCTGCGTCTCTCCCGTCGTCATCGTGTCGCCCTGTCCCGTAGATTGCGCAGTTCCCCCACCACCGTTCCGACGTCGACCGGCGCCCATTGCACCCGCGACGTCCCTCCCCTGAAGGTGCCGATCGCGAACAGGAGCGCCAGTGCGGCGACCGCTCCCAGCACCGCGGCCACGGCCGTGGCCGCGCCGCGCGAAGGCAGCAGTGATGCCAGCGTACGTCGCATCTGCCTCCTGGGGCCCTCGACTCCAGGACCTGCGCAGATCGTCCACAGCGCCACAGCCGCACCCCAGCTGAGCGCGGCGGTCTGCGGCAGGCTCCTGACCAGCACCGACAGCAGCAACGTCACCGGCAGGCCGAGGATGAGGCCGTACGGCACGAGCGCGAGGGTGATGCCCGCGGACTTCGCCAGGGCGGCGGGCCTGCCGAGCACCCGCAGGACGTCGGCGGCCCCCTCGGAAGCCTGCCTGCGGCCGTTGAACTCGGGCTGGGCGATGTCGGCGGCGCGCAGCAGGATCACCAGCGGGATCGCGACGACGGCGGTCAGGACGGGCGCCAGGACGGCGACGGCCGTCACGGCGACCATCAGCAGCGCGCTCGCGACGCCGTAAACCGCGGAGCCCCGCGGAGCGGAGGAGGCGGTGGGACGCCACTCCTGGCGTTCCTCGGCGGGCGGGTAGGACTGCACCCGTGTCGCCTGGTAGGGCTGCGGGCCCGCGGCGCCCGGGTGCGCGGGGTGCCCGCCCGGCTGGGGAGCCCGCTCGAAGGCCGCCTGCCCCTGGGGGTACTGCCGCTGCGCCTGGTTGCGCAGTTGTTCGAGCTCGTGGGGCCGGACCCGCTGGGTCGGGATGTCGCCGTCGCCACCGGGCCTCGCCGGCAGGCCCCTCGTCCCCGGCTGCTCCTGGAAGGCCTGCTGCGGCATCGGCTGCGAGACCGGCTGGGCGGCCGCCTGACGCAACTCCTCCGGCGTCACCCTGCGGGTCGGCCACGGGTCGGGCCCCTGCTGCTGCTCGCCGAGCAGCGAGACGTAGTCGGGCGGCGTCGAGACCGGGGCGGGCGGCCACGGCATGGACGTGCCGGGACGCGAGGCGACCGGGGTCGGCACGTCACCGGGGTCGGTTCGCTCCCCCGTACGACCGGGCGCCGCGACGTCACCGGGGCGGGAACCCAGGCCCGTGGGCACGTAGGGGCCGGTCGGCTGCCCGGGGTCCGCGACGGGACCGGACCGGAAACCCGGGCCGGTGGGCACGTAGGGCCCCGTCGCCTGACCCGTCGTCTGGCCGGGGGCCACGCCCGGAGCGCCGCCGGGAGTGGCGCCGAGTCCCGTCGGCACGTACGGCCCGGTCGGCTGCCCGAGGTCCGTCGTGCGGCCCTCGAAGCCGGTGACCGTGGGCACCTCGTCCGGCGGGCTGGGACGTCCGGAGGCCGACATCAGCCGTTCGATCTGGGCGGCGAGCTCCGCCGCCCTGGGACGCCTGGCGGGGTCGCGCTGGAGGGCGGCGCGCAGCACGGGCCGCAGCGCCTCGGGGACCGCGTCCACGTTCGCCCGGCCCGCGGTGATGTTGTAGAAGATCATCTCCAGCGTGCCCTTGCCGAAGGGCGGCTGGCCGGTGGCCGCGAAGACCATCGTGCCCGCCCAGGCGTGCACGTCCACCTCGGGTCCCGCCTCGTGCCCCTCGATGATCTCGGGGGCGAGGTAGCCGGGCGTGCCGATGAACATGCCGGTCTGGGTCAGCCGGGTCGCGTCCACGGCCTGCGCGATGCCGAAGTCGATGAGGACCGGCCTGCCGTTCAGGATGAGCACGTTGCCGGGCTTGAGGTCGCGGTGGATCACCCCGACGGAGTGCACGGACGCCAGCGCGGAGGCCACCCCGTAGGCGACCTTGAGCAGCGCGGGCAGGTCCATCGGACCTTCCTGCTTGACGTGGTCGTCCAACGGCTGACCCGGCACGTAGCGGGTCACGATGTAGGGGCGGTGTCCTGTCACGTCGGCGTCGAGGACCTCGGCGATGTGCTCGCTGCGCACCCGCCGCATGGTCTCGACCTCGCGGGAGAGCCTGCGGCGGGCCACGTCGTCGCCCGCGACCTCCGAGCGCAGGACCTTCACCGCGACCTGCCGCCCGTGGGGGTCGGCCGCGAGGTGGACAACGCCCATGCCGCCTTCACCGAGCCGCCGGAGCAGTCGGTACGGGCCCAGTCGGTCGTCCTGATTCATGGCATGAAAAACCATACCGGCTTAAACCCCGCCCATGAGATGAACCATCAGGCCATATTCTCTGATGGGATAACGTGTGCCAGATCTCCACGGTTTCCCAAACCGGGGTAACACTCAATCTCTTTTCGGCGTCAGTTCGCCAGGCCGATCACCTGGGCGGTCTTCAGACCGGCCAGCAGGGCGCCGGAGACCGCCAGCTTCGACCTGCGCACACCGCTGCCGATCACCACCCCCGGATGGGCCGCGACCGCCTCGTCCACCAGCACCGGCCAGTCCTCGGGCAGGCCGAGCGGGGTGATGCCGCCGTACTCCATCCCGGTCAGGCCGACGGCGTCGTCCTGCGGGGCGAAGGAGATCTTCCTGGCGTCCAGGTGCCGCCTGACCACGCCGTTGACGTCGGCCCTGGTGGTGGCGAGCACCATGCACGCGGCGTAGCGGACCTCGCCCGCGCGCTTGGCGGCCACGATCACGCAGTTGGCCGACTCGCCCATGCCGACGCCGTAACGCTCGCAGAAGGCCGCCGTGTCGGCGAGGTCCGGGTCGATCTCCGCGACCTCGACGTCCTGGCCGGTCACGGCCCGCGCGACCGGCTCGGCGAGCAGGTCGGGCCGCTCCCCGGCGGGCACCCAGTCAAGTGTTCCGATCCTCACAGCCTTCTCCCAACCACTCACCGCGTCGTTCCTGAGACTGTACGGCGAATCAGGCCGGGGCCCGTACGACCCGGGTGTGCAGCTCGGTCACCGCACGCCTGGCCGACTCCATCGCCCCCGCCTGCCAGGCCACCAGGTGGGTGAGCCAGTCTCCGGCGAAGTAGACCCGCCCGGCGGGGCGCCGCAGCAGGGCGAAGGCCCCCTCGTAGGAGGGCCAGCGGACCCAGCCGCCCTCGATGTGCGGTTGCCTGTGCCAGGCGATGGAGACGCTGGAGCGCAGGTCCGCGCGGTACCTCTCGCCGTGGATCTTCTTGCCCTGGGTGAGCGCGCGGGCCCGGCGCCCGGCGTGGGGGAGCCTGCCGTACAGCTCGGCGTTCTCCTCGGTGTTGTAGTAGCCGACGATCAGGCCGGACGCGGAGTGGTAACCGTGCGAGGGGTACCAGATGTGAGTGATGTCCAGGTCCGTCTCGGTGACGCCGCCGTAGATGCGTTCGTCGATCTCCCACCAGCGCCTGCCGTACTCAAGGCCGATCTTCCCGGCGGCGACCGGGACCGGGGTGCGCAGCGCGGCGGTGACCTGGGCGCCCAGATTGTGCGGGAGGCGGGCCATCAGGTGCGGCGGCAGTGTCGCGACGCAGTAGTCGGCGCGGACCGTGCCTCCGGTGTGGGTCACCTCGACGCCGTCGGGCAGGTTCTTCAGGCCCGTGACACGGGCGCCCGTCATGATCCGGTCCCGGCCGACCGCGCGGGTGAGCGCGGTCACGATCGCGTCCATGCCGCCGACCGGCTGGAACATGGGCACGGCCTGGTCGTAGCCGAAGTCCATGGTGATCGCCCTGCCCATGCCCGCGGCGAAGACCTCGGCCAGTGAGCCCGGGGCGCCGAGCGGGACCCCGTCGTCGACCCCGGGGTAGACGGTGAAGCCCCTGCGGGTCGAGCCCCGGTAGGACAGGTCGGGGCCCAGGTCGCCGAAACGGCGCAGGAACTCGCCGAGCCGTTCCCTGTCGTCCCTGGTCAGCCTGCGGTTGAGCGCGCCCGCGTGGCTCGCCTTCGCCAGCAGTTCGGCGACGTAGCCGTACATGTCGGCGCGGGCGGTCCTGGCCCTGACGGGGGCCTTCATGCCGTGGGTGTAGACGTAGGCGGAGGCGTTGTTGTTGACGAACGTCTCGATGGGCACGCCCAGCTCGCGGCAGTAGTCCATGGTGACCATCCACGGCGCGATACGGCCCGGCCCGGCGTTGAAGTAGGTCCCCTCCTGGAAGTCCGCCGTCTGGGCCTGCCCGCCGTTCTCGGTCAGCCGGTCGCCCCGGCGCAACGTGAGGTTCCGCCCGCCGACCCGGTCCGCGGCGTCGAGGAGGGTGCAGTCGTAGCCCGCCTTGCCCAGCTCGTAGGCGCAGGTCAGCCCGGCGACCCCGGCACCGAGGACGACCACCTTCGCCGCGCCCCTGCCGCTGAGGGAGAAGTCGGAGGCCCGGGGCGGGACGTAGTCCTCGGGCCGGGTCTCGTGGGAGCCGGGGGCCAGGCCCAGCGCGCCCATGGCCGCGAACATGGCGCCCGCCCCGCCCGCGGCCCCGACGCCGACCAGCAGCGCCCTGCGGGTCAGCGTCCCCCGGGTCCCCTGGGCCTCCCGATCGCTCATCGTGTTCCCTGAGCCGTCCCCCGGGTCGTCCCCCAGCTCTCGACGCGGCGTGCCTCGTCCTCACTCATGAAGCCCACCTCGGCCGCCATGAAGTCGTGGACCTGTTTGCGCCACGGCTCGGGGATCTCCTCGACGGCCGGGGGGTAGCAGCGGTCGAGCCAGGCGGTCGAGGCCTCGGTCGCGCCGAGGAACCCGGCGGCCCTGCCGAAGACGGTGCCCTCGACGCCGGGGACCCTGGCGCAGCCGTACTCGATCATCTCCTGCCCGCCGTACGGCGGGGGCTCCTGCCACTTGCGGGCGACGGGGCGCTTGGGGCCGACCGCGGTGCGCAGCGGGCGGCGTTCCACGGCGGCCTGGATGAGCTCCTTGTAGAGGCACTTCCCGCAGGTCCCGCAGGGTCCCTCGACGCCCCGAAGGCACCAGCGGACCTGCTCGCGCAGGGAGGAGTTCAGGGCCAGGCGCATGGTGACCGCCTCACTCACCCCGCCGACCGGGAGCACGATGTGCACCCCGGCGGCGGCGAACGCCCTGCCCCAGGCGCCGTGCGGCGCCCACATCGGGTTGTCGGGAGTGTATCTGAGCAGGTAGCGGTCCCCCCCGAGCCAGCGCGACCCCAGCTCGTAACCGAAGGCGAGACCGCCCAGGTCGAGTTCGTCGGCCAGCAGCAGCGCCCCGGCGGCCACCGCGTGGTGCTCGGGATAACCGGGGCGGGGCTCGGCGAGGGTGAACTCCAGGTCGGAGCGGACCACGGTCAGCTCCCTGCCCGTCTTCTCGGCGAGGCGGGCCAGGACGTCGGAGCGGTAGTGGGTCCAGCGGTTGGGCACGCGCGGGTGGGAGACCCGCTGGAAGTGCACGAACGGCGCCTCGGGCAGCATCGCGGCCACGGCGACCGAGTCCGCGCCTCCGCTGTAGGAGACCGCGAGCCTGCTCCCCGAGCGCGGCGTCCCGCCGACCGGCCCCGCCTCGACCCCCCAGCCGTCGGCGAGGGCCTCGGCCAGAACCGGTGAGATCGGCTCGTCGAAGGTGACCGTACGGCGCGTCCACGGCGCGACGATCGTCCAGGCCGCCAGCGCCCGCAGGTCGGGGTGGACCTCGCCGGGAGTGCGCGGCAGCTCGACCCGGCAGGAGTTCGTGGCCATCCTCAACGGCTGGCCGTCGGCGCAGAGGCCGGTGATCTCGTCCTCGGCGTCCAGCCGGAAGGCCAGGCGCATGACGTCGCCCTCGGTGGTCCAGGTCACCCTCATGGAGCACCCGCCCCACGGCGGCCCAGCGCCTGGTCGGCGGCCTGCCAGAGCAGGACCTCGTTCTGCAGGACGTGCTCCATGGCGGCCGCGGTCTCCTGCGCCAGCCGGTGCGCGTCGTCCCAGCGCCGCACCTGCGCCTGTTCCGGGGTGGCCTTGGCCACCTGTGCCCTGAGCCTGTCGACCTCGGCCCGCAGCGCGGTGACCTCCCGGCCCAGCGTCTGGACCTCCCAGAGCGCGTCCTTGATGTCCTGCCGGTGGTCGGCCCTGGAGATGTACCGCGCGTCGAACCAGCCGAGCACCGCGCGCCGCAGCCATGCGGGCAGCAGCGCGCGCTTCCTTAAGCGCACCATAACCCGGCACGATACCGGCAAAACACGATCTACCAGGACGCTCTTCGACGCTTCAGGTGACGGGCAGCGCCAGATCCCTGGTTCCTCCGGCGGGTTCCCCCGGGGCGGCGATGACCTGCCGGTAGATCCGCTCGTACCCGGCGGTCATGACCTCGACGTCGAAGTTGCCCGCGACGTGGGCCCGGCAGGCGTGCGGGTCCAGCCCGCCGGCCGCCTCGACGGCCTCGGCGAGTTCCTCGGCCTCCTCCCTGACGAATCCGGTGACGCCGTCGGCGACCACCTCGGGAACCGCCCCCCGTTTCAGGGCGACGACGGGGGTGCCGCAGGCCATGGACTCGATCATGACCATGCCGAACGGCTCCTCCCACAGGATGGGGAAGAGCAGGCAACGGGCCGCGGCCAGCAGTTCCCGCTTGCGGTCGGCGTCGGCCTGCCCGACGTACTCGGCGTCGGGGCCGAGTCTCGGCTTGATCTCCCGCTCGAAGTAGTCGTGTTCCGCGGGCTCGGTGAGCTTGCCCGCCAGCACGATCCTGCGGCCCGCCTCCCTGGCCACGTCGATGGCGATGTGCGCCCCCTTGTCCGCGTTGAGCCTGCCCAGCCACAGCACCCAGTCCTCCTTGCGCTCCTGGAAGGGGAAGGAGGCCGTCTCGACGGCGTTGTGGACGACCCCGGCCCAGTTGAGGTCGGGGGCCAGCCGCCGTTGCGCCTCGGAGATCGCGACCATCGACACGGCCGGGCCGAGCACCCGGTAGTACTCGCCCAGCTCGCCCTCGATCTCCCCGTGGCAGGTGACCAGCGTCGGCACCGCCCTGGCCGCCGCGCTCAGCGGCCCGGCCAGCGAGTGGTCGTGGACGATGTCGGCGTCGATGTCCAGGGCCAGCGCGTACGCCTTGGCCGCGTGCAGCACCTCGGGCATCGGCTCGCCGATCCGCTCCGAAGGCGCCGGGTCGTAGGTGGGCAGGAACCTGGCCCCCGTCCGCGCCCTGCCCGCCCCGATCAGGGTGACGTCGTGCCCCCTGCGGGACAGCCCGGAGACCAGCTCGGCGAGCATCGCCTCGATGCCCCCGTAGCCCAGGGGCGGGACGTCGTACCAGGGGGGCGCGACCATGACGACGCGCATCGCGTCGCGTCGTCGGGAAACAGCGGTTGTGGCGATCATTCTCAACCTCACCTACGGCCGTCCGGCCCGCCGGAATCCGACTTGAGTGGAACCTCAGGGGGCGTAGCGCAGGGCGGCCGCCGTCGGGCGGCGCGGCTCGTTGATCAGGGTGACGCCTTCGGAGAGGCCGGTGACGGACACCTCCGAGCCGTCGACGTCGACGGTGACACGGGAGTCGTCCAGGGGGAGCCCGGTGATCCGCAGCTTACCCAGCCCGACCGGGTCGACCCACACCCGGCCCCGGGGGATCCACGGGTCCAGGCGCATCAGGGTGCGCACCAGGTGGATGGGGGCCGCCGCCGCCCACGCCTGCGGCGAGCAGGAGGTGGGGTACGGCACCGGCCAGGAGAATTCGGAGCGGCCGAAGCCGCAGAACAGCTCGGGCAGCCGCCAGCCGAAGACCTCGGCCGCGTCGAGAAGGCCGAAGGTGATCCGCTTGGCCTCCTCGGCGAAGCCGTAGCGCATCAGACCGGCCGCGATCAGGGCGTTGTCGTGCGGCCACACGGAGCCGTTGTGGTAGCTCATCGGGTTGTAGGCGCCCATGTTGGAGGCCAGGGTGCGCACGCCGTACCCGGTGAACATCTCCGGGGAGAGCAGGTGCTCGGCCACGGAGGCGGCCCGGTCCTCGTCGATGATGCCCGTCCACAGGCAGTGCCCCATGTTGGAGGCGAGGCTGTCGATGGGCCGTCCCGCGTGGTCGAGCCCGATGGCGTAGTAGCCCCGGTCGGCCAGCCAGAAACGCTCGTTGAAGGCGTCCCTGATCCGGGTCGCGCGGGCGTTCCACTCCTTCTCCAGCTCGATGTCACCCACCTCGTGGGCGAAGTGGGCGCGGGCGATGTAGGCGGCGTAGACGTAGCCCTGCACCTCGGCCAGGGCGATGGGGGCGCGGGCCAGGGTGCCGTCGGCGAAGTTGACGCCGTCGAAGGAGTCCTTCCAGCCCTGGTTGACCAGGCCGTGGTCGGTCTTGCGCTGGTAGGAGAGGAACGGGTCGGCGCACCTGACGATCCAGTCGAGGGCGTCGTCCGCGTACGGCATGAGCTCCTCGACGGCCTGCTGGTGCACCCCCCACCTGCGCAGTTCACCCAGGAGCATCACGAAGAGCGGGGTGGAGTCGACCGAGCCGTAGTAGGCGTGACCGCCGTGCGGCGAGGCGCCGGTCTGCACGCCGAACCGCAGCTCGTGCAGGATCTTGCCCGGTTCCTCCTCGGTGAGCGGGTCGTCCACCTTGCCCTGGAGCCTGGCCAGGCGGCGCAGGGTGCCCAGGGCGAGCGACTGGTCGAGCGGCAACGCCATCCACGAGGTCAGCAGCGAGTCGCGGCCGAACAGCGTCATGAACCAGGGCGCGCCCGCCGCGATCGTCGGCGGCTCCTCCGGCCGGTCCGGTTCGAAGAGCCGCAGCGCCCCCAGGTCCTCCCGCGAACGGTGGATCACGTGGGCCAGGGCGCGGTTGCTCGTGGTGAAGGAGGGGCTGAGCCGCTCCCAGTCGGCGCGGCGCCTGGCGGGCTCGGCGTGTTCGAGCGGGTGGTGGGTGGAGAACCAGGCCGGTGACTCCTCCCCCTCCAGGATCGGGTTGACCTGGAACGTCGCCTTCCACTCGCCGCGCGCGGGCACGACGACCCTGAAGATGAGCACGCCGGGCACGGCGAACGGCGGAGGGTCGGTGACCACCCGCGTCCCGCGCGACCTGGTGGCCGAGAAGATCAGCAGCCCCGACCTGTCCGCCGTCATCTCCACGTCCGTCACGTGCCTGATCCGGCCCGCCTTCACCTCGAACAGGTCGGCCACGTCGGAGGAGACGTGCACGTCGAGCACACACCCGGCGGGTTCGTCGGACAGGTTGCGCAGGATCAGGTCCTCCCGCAGGCCACCGCCGACGTAGCGGTCCCTGATCACCAGCAGACTGCTCTCGACCCGTCCGGGACGCGGCGCCGCCCTGCCCACGAACGTCGCGTGGTACGGCTCGCCCGCCAGCACCCTGAGCGGCTCGACGGGCGACTCGTCCACCCGCAGCTCCCAGCGGGACAGCAGCCGGGTGTCGGCGTGGTAGACCCCCTGCGGCCCTCCCTGGATGATGTCCCCGCTCCGCGAGCACACGCAGAAGGAGCCCCCCTCGACCAGGGTCACCGTGGTGTCGCCCAGTGCTCCGGGCTGTCCTTCGAACGTCCAGGCGTTCAATGCACTCTCCGGGGTCCACGTCCTCGTTTCCTGCCCCATTCCCTCCTCCCCGGGGGAAAGAACGCTTCCATGGCGTGTCTTGCCTGTTCACAGGCGTGTCGCCGGGAGAGGGGCTACCGTTTGGTGCCGTCTTCGTGACGCCTGGCGAACTCCTGCTCCAGGATTTCGTGCAGGCGCCGGACCGTGCCGGGGGCGGGACTCGGGCTCGGGGGCTCCGACGGGACGTGGGGGGACAGCGACGGCTGAACGGGGATGATCTCCCGCCACGGCGTGACGAACACCCCCGTGGGTTCGGAGTCCTCCGGCTCCTCCGGGGTGTCCGAAACCGACGACACGGCGGTCACCAGGAACAGGATGCCGATCAGCGCGGCGCCCGCCAGACGGAGCGTGAGCCTCCTGCGGCTCCTGCGCGCCCTCTCCACGCCCACGGCCACCGGGGCGCCCGCCGTCGCGACGGGCTCCTCCGCCTGGGGTGTCCCCTCGGCGTCGTGGCCGAGCCAGGTCCCGGGGTCGACCCCGAGCGCGGCAAGCCGCAGCCGCAGCCGCCTCACCTCGGGGGCGCCGCCGAGGACGGCCGCCGCCACCAGGGAGTGGATCTCCCCGACGGTGACGCCCGCCGCGACCGCCCGGCCCCGTTCGCTCCAGGCCAGGCGGCTCGGCCCGGTCCATGTCGTCTCCCAGTTGGCCCGCCCCCGCACCACCAGGGCCTGGCCGACCAGCGCGAACAGCGCGGTCTCCAGCCGGGCCAGGCTCCCGGCCGTCTCCTTCCCGCTCCGCTCCTCCTGAGGGCCGAGGCAGGCGGCGAGCCGTCCCGCCCGGCCGTCGGCCAGCAGGTCGAGGACGGTCTCCAGCGCGGGCCGCGCGGTGCCGCCGACCCTGCGGGCGGCCCGGACCAGGCCCCGCACCGGCTCCGTCGCCAGGGTCTCCATGGTCAGCCCGACCCACTCCTGCCAGGGCAGTACGGCCCGCCTCTCCCGCTCCCCGGGGAACAGGCAGTGCCGTACGGTCCCCGGCCTCACCTCGAACCCGGCCTCCAGGGCGGTGGTACGGCCCCGGCCCGCGGGTTCCCGGCGCCCGCCCAGGGCCCGCATGCGCCGTTCCACACTGGGGTGGGGGTCGTGACGCGAGGTCCGCCGGGACGGCGTCGCGTGTTCCATCCCCTCGATAGCGGCCCGGTAGCCGGACGAGGCGAGCATGGCGGCGAACACCGCCGGCGGGTCGTCGGGCAGGTAGCCCCTGACGTACATGGGGTCGAGATACCGGTCACGGAACTCGCCCCACGCCACCGGCAGCACAACCAGGGTCCGCCACAGCGCCTCCGCCGCGACCGTGCCTCCCGTGCCTCCTGTGCCTCTCGTGCCTCCTGCGGCTCCCGTGGCCTCGACGGCCCTCGCCGCGGCCGCGTCCGCCTGGAGTTCCTGCCGCCGGTTGACGGCGGAGGAGACCCAGAGGTACAGCCTCGCGTAGCCGGAAAGCGGCCACCGGATCCAGGAGACCGGGACGCCGCGCGCGGCGGGGTCCGGGGTGCGGGGGCGTTCGAGCCGGTCGAGGACGGCACGCAGCGCCAGGTGCCCCCGGTAGACGACCGCGCCGAGCCCGGTGGGGGCGTGGTGACCCAGTTCGTGGCAGAGCACCGCGCGCAGCTCGTCGGCCGTCAGCCCGGCCAGCAGCGGCAGTCCGAGGCGCAGGTGCCGTCTGCCCCCGACGAGGCCGAGCAACCTCGTCTCCTCCGTCAGCTCGGCGTCCACCTCCGCGGTCAGCCGCAGGGTCGCGGGCGGGCGGGTGCCGAGCCGCCCGGCCAGTTCCGTGACCACGGCCCACAGCTCGGGCGCCTGGCCGGGGGTGACCAGGACGCCATCGGGGGCGGGCCGCGCCCCGGCCCCGGTGACGAACAGGCGGCGCAGGATCCACAGCGCCGGGATCGCGGTGAGCGCCGCCGTCACCGTCCCCGCCCGCGACGGCCTGCCCAGCGCGGGCGCGTCCCACACGAACAGGACGAGGACGCCCGCGTCGAGCAGGACGAGGACCAGGCCCAGCAGGCAGGGGCCCGCGAGCAGTCCGAGCGCCAGCAGCGCGCGCACCGCGATCACGGCAGCCCCCTTCCCCGGTCCGCCGCCGTCCCGATGGCATGGCGGACCCGGTCGAGGCAGGTCCCCTTCTTCCTCAGCCGCTCCCATGCCCCGCGCGGGAGGAGGCCTCCGGTGGACACACCCGCGAACGTCAGGTGGTGGAACCCCCCGAACTCGTCCGCCCTGTCAGGTGCCCGTGTGTCTTCCTGTCGTGCGACGTCCCGTTCCGTCATCGTTCGCCCCTCCGCCGGAGGCCGGACGCGGAGACACCATGGAGACACCTGATGAGCGTCCCCTCGCCCGCCCTGTGGCCGATGGGCACGGACTCCTCACCGGCCCGTGCCCGTACCACCGTGACCTGGCCGCGCGCCTGACTCCCGCCGGTCGAACGCATGCGGTACAGAACCACCGAGAACACCGGCCTGACCGAGCCCGCGAGCAAGGCGGGGACGACCGATCGCTCATCGCCGAGGTGTTCCGACGGCCGGCGCGCCCTGCGCAGGCCCCGTGCTCCGAGAGGGTCTCGACAGTGAGAGATCTTGGCCGGAGTCGACCTGAACCACAGCGGTGCGCGGGCCCGCCCGGCCGCGCCCGCCGGAGCGGGCGGCGGCCCGGTGGGCCACGAACACCGGTAATGCCAGTAAAGCAGCAGGCTGCGGCGTTGCGGAGGGAAAGACGGATTTCCGGACTTCGGCGATCCCCGGCCGGACGAGGCCGGTCGGGGACAGCCGGGGACAGCCGGGGACGGCGTTACGCCGGGGTCAGCGCAGGGTGCCGTTGGTCATGCCGACCGGTTCCTCGGGGACGGCGATCAGGCCGAGTTCGGCGGGCGTGGCCACCAGCGGGTGGTCCGGCACGACCCGGACGGTGTATCCGAAGGAGCCGGTGCGGTCGAGCGGGATCGTGCCGCTGTAGACGGCCTTGCCGTCGTCGGCCTCCGTCTCCAGGGTCAGGTCGGCGTAGGACGGGCCGACCATCTCGTCGTGCTGGCCGACCAGCCCGTAGGCGGCCTGGACCCGGATGTCGGACGGCTGCAGCTCACCGAGGGCGATGGCCGCCCGCAGTTCGAGGGAGGCGCCTACCTCGGGGGTGTCCCCCAGGTTGGTCGCCTCGACGTGCTCGACCCGGACCCCCGGCCAGGCCTGGTGGACCCGGAGCTTCCAGGCGGCGAAGTGCCTGGCGGGCTCGTAGCCGTCCGCGGACAGGGCGCGGGCCGACCCGGCCGCCGGGGCGTACAGGCCGATCACGTAGTCGCGGAGCATCCGGCCCGCCAGGACCTTGGGGCCGAGCGAGGTCAGAGTGTGCCTGACCATCTCCAGCCAGCGCAGCGGCAGGCCGTCGGAGGCCCTGTCGTAGAACCGGTCGGCCACCTCGTGGTCGATCAGGTCGTAGAGCGCGTGCGCCTCAAGCTCGTCGCGGCGGTCGGGGTCGGCGACCCCGTCCGCGGTGGGCACGGCCCAGCCGTTCGTGCCGTCGAACCACTCGTCCCACCAGCCGTCGCGGATGGACAGGTTGAGCCCGCCGTTCAGCGCGGCCTTCATCCCGGAGGTCCCGCAGGCCTCAAGGGGACGCAGCGGGTTGTTCATCCACACGTCACAGCCCTGCACGAGGAGCTGGCCCAGGGCCATGTCGTAGTCGGGCAGGAAGACGATGCGGTGCCGTACGTCCTCGCTGTCGGCGAAGCGCACGATCTGCTGGATGAGTTTCTTGCCGCCCTCGTCCGCCGGATGGGCCTTGCCCGCGATCACGATCTGGACCGGCTTCTCCGGGTTGAGCAGCAGTTCGCGCAGGCGTTCCTGGTCGTTCAGCATCAGGGTGAGCCGCTTGTACGAGGGCACCCTGCGCGCGAAGCCGATGGTCAGCACGTTGGGGTCGAGGGCGTCCTCGATCCAGCCGAGTTCGGCCCGGGAGGCGCCCCTGGCCAGCCAGGACCTGCGCAGCCGTTCCCTGGCCGCGTTGACCAGGCGGGCCCTGAGCCTGTTCCTGATCCCCCAGACGTCCACGTCGGAGATCTTGTTGACGCCCTCCCAGCCCTGGGCTCGCTCGACCAGGGTGGGCAGTTCCCTGCCCGCGAGTTCCATGATCTCGCGGCCGACCCAGGTGGGCGCGTGCACACCGTTGGTGATGGACCCGATCGGGATGTCGTCGGCGTCGAAGCCGGGCCACAGGCCGCGGAACATCTCCCGGCTGACCTCGCCGTGCAGCTCGGACACGCCGTTGACCCGCTGGGCCAGGCGCATGCCCATCGCGGCCATGTTGAACTTGCCCGGTTCGTCCTCGGCACCGAGTTCGAGGATGCGCTCGACGGGGACCGTTGGCCAGGCGTTGTCGCCGCCGAACTGGCGGGCGATCATCTCGGCCGGGAAGCGGTCGATCCCGGCGGGGACCGGGGTGTGGGTGGTGAAGACCGTGCCCGCCCTGACGGCCTCCAGGGCCTCGTCGAAGGAGAGCCTGGCCTCGGTCAGCTCGCGGATGCGCTCAAGGCCGAGGAAGCCCGCGTGCCCCTCGTTGGTGTGGAAGACCTCGGGCTCGGGGTGGTCGCCGACCCGGCAGTAGGCCCGGATCGCGCGCACGCCGCCGATGCCCAGCAGCAGTTCCTGGAGCAGGCGGTGGTCGGTGCCGCCGCCGTACAGGCGGTCGGTGACGTCGCGGGCGGCGTTGTCGTTCTCCGCGACGTCGGAGTCGAGCAGCAGCAGCGGGACCCGGCCGACCTGGGCCACCCACACCTGGGCGTGCAGAGGACGCTGTTCCGGCAGGCTGACCGTGACCCGGACCGGGGTGCCGTCCCGCTCCTTGAGCAGGGTCAGCGGCAGGCCGCCCGGATCGAGCGAGGGGTAGTGCTCCAGCTGCCACCCCTCGGGGGAGAGCGACTGGGTGAAGTAGCCGTGGCGGTACAGCAGGCCGACGGCCAGGATCGGCACCCCGAGGTCGCTGGCCGCCTTGAGGTGGTCGCCCGCGAGGATGCCCAGACCGCCCGAGTACTGCGGCAGCGCGGCGGCGATGCCGTACTCGGGGGAGAAGTAGGCGATGGCCCGCGGTGCCTCGGCGAGGGTCTGGTACCACCGGGGCGCGGTCATGTACTCGTGGAGGTCGTCGGCGGCGTCGGCGACCCGCCGGAGGAAGCGGCGGTCGGCGGCCAGCTCACGCAGGCGGCTCGCCTCGACGGCGCCGAGCAGCGCGACCGGGTCGTGACCGACGCGTTCCCAGGTCGCCGGATCGACCTCGGCGAACAGATCGAGTGTTTCGGGGTGCCACGACCAGCGCAGATTGTGGACAAGCTCGCCGAGGGGGGCCAGCTCCGGGGGAAGGACGGTGCGGACAGTGAACCTACGGATTGCTCTCACGCTGCCAGACCCTAGTTACTCAGCGCCATGACGGCGACCCGGACACTCACGCGTCTCCCCCTCACCACTATCAATCCGCTCCAAACACATCCAAGGGCAGTCGATCGACCGGGAGACCACACCCTGGGAACAACTCGCCGAACAGTAAGAGGTCCCGCACTCTTCCACCTAGGCGCATGAAGATGGACTATTGGGGCACGCATCTGTGGGTCGCGACGCCCCACCCCCGGGGGGCCGACCGTCGATGCAACGGCAGGGTATTGTCCTGCATCAAAGCCGGTGACCAGGGGCTTTTAGAGAATCGAAGATCTATTCTTGCCGACTTTTTCGGCGGCACCGGGTGTGCCGTCGCTACCTTGAGACGCGATGATCGGACGAATTCCCATCCAGGACATCCAGCCCACGGTCGAGTGCGGGAACTACCCCGCCAAGGCGGCCGCGGGTGAGACCTTCGAGATCACCGCCGTCGTGTTCCGTGAGGGCCACGACGCGGTCGCCGCGGGCGTCGTGCTGACGAGCCCCGACGGCGCGCGTGGACCGTTGCTGCCGATGCGCGAGCTCGCGCCGGGCACCGACCGCTGGGGCGTCGAGGTGACGCTGCCCGCGGAGGGTGAGTGGAGTTTCCGCGTCGAGGCGTGGGGCGACCCGATGGCGACCTGGCTGCACGACGCGGGCATCAAGATCCCCCGTGACCTGGACGCCGAGCTGATGTGCGAGGAGGGCGCCCGGCTCTTCGACCGCGCCGCCAAGGCCGTACGGCCCGCGGACTGCGCGCCGGCGGGCCAGGAGCCGAAGAAGAAGTCGGGCAAGACCGGGAAGAAGACCGCGTCGGCCCACGTGTGCGGGCACCGGGCCGCGTTGCAGGCGGTCGCGGCCAAGCTGCGTGACACGGCGCTCGACCCCAGGGCCCGTTTCGCGGTCGCCCAGTTGCCGGAGACGGCGGAGCTGCTGCGGGCGCATCCGCTGCGTGAGCTGGTGACCCGCTCCCAGCGGCGGCTCGTCAGGGTCGATCGCCGCAGGGCGCTCTACGGCTCGTGGTATGAGTTCTTCCCGCGTTCGGAAGGGGCGATCGTCGAACCGGACGCAGCCCCCAAGTCCGGAAATTTCAAGACTGCCGCGAACCGGCTGCCCGCCGTCGCGAAGATGGGCTTCGACGTCGTCTACCTGCCCCCGATCCACCCCATCGGGCACAGCTTCCGCAAGGGCCGCAACAACACCCTGACGCCGGAGCCGTACGACCCGGGCTCGCCGTGGGCGATCGGCTCCGAGGAGGGCGGCCACGACGCCATCCATCCCGACCTGGGCACCTTCGAGGACTTCGACGCCTTCGTGGCCAAGGCCCGTGAGCTGGGCATGGAGATCGCGCTCGACCTGGCCCTGCAGTGCGCCCCCGACCATCCGTGGGTCAGGGAGCACCCGGAGTGGTTCAACGTCCGCGCCGACGGCTCGATCGCGTACGCGGAGAACCCGCCGAAGAAGTACCAGGACATCTATCCGCTGAACTTCGACAAGGACCCCGAGGGCCTCTACGCCGAGGTCAAGCGGGTGGTCCGGCTGTGGATGGACCACGGCGTACGGATCTTCCGGGTGGACAACCCGCACACCAAGCCGGTCGCGTTCTGGGAGCGGCTGATCGCCGACATCGGCTCGACCGACCCGGACGTGCTGTTCCTCGCCGAGGCCTTCACCAGGCCGCCGATGATGCACGCCCTGGGCAAGGTGGGCTTCCACCAGTCCTACACGTACTTCACCTGGCGCAACTCCCGGCAGGAGCTTGAGGAGTATCTCACCGAACTCTCGCACGGGTCGTCGAGCTTCATGCGGCCCAACCTGTTCGTCAATACTCCGGACATTCTCCACGAATACCTGCAACACGGGGGAGTCGCGGCATTCCGCATTAGAGCCATCATCGCTGCGATGGCCATGCCAACGTGGGGCGTGTACTCGGGTTATGAACTTGCGGAAAATGTCCCGGTTCGCCCTGGTAGTGAAGAATACCTAGATAGCGAGAAATATCAGTACAGACCTCGCGATTGGGCCAGTGCCGAGCGAGAGGGCCGTAGCCTGGCTCCACTGATCACGCAACTTAATCTGGTGCGCAGAGCACACCCGGCGCTCCAGGAATTGCGTAACCTACGGTTCCATAGCGTCGACAATCCGGACGTGGTCTGCTTCTCCAAGCGGCTGCCCGGCGCCCACGATACGGCCACACGACGGCACGGCATGGGCGACGTGGTCCTGACTGTCGTCAACCTCGATCCGCACCGCACCCACGAGGCGACGGTTTCGCTGGACATGCCCGCCCTGGGTCTCGGCTGGAACGCCGAGTTCGTCGTCGACGACGAACTCTCCGGCGAGTCGTACAACTGGCGGCAGTCCAACTACGTGCGCCTCGACCCTTATATCCACTCAGCACACATCTTCACTCTGCGTGCCACGGCGAACCAGCGGTGAGCCGGCCGGGTACGCATACCGGCAAACAGCGGGGAGTCCACTGGTGAGTCAGGTACCTGAGCCAATTCCGAACACCTTCGACGAGGAGAAGCCGCGCGACCCGTACTGGTTCAAGCGCGCCGTCTTCTACGAGGTGCTCATCCGGGGGTTCGCCGACTCCAACGGAGACGGCACCGGAGACATCCGAGGGCTGATCGAACGGCTGGACTATCTCCAGTGGCTCGGCGTCGACTGCCTGTGGCTGCTGCCCCTGTACGAGTCCCCGCTGCGCGACGGCGGCTACGACATCGCGGACTTCATGAAGATCCTGCCCGAGTTCGGGGACCTGGGAGACTTCGTGAAGCTCGTGGACGAGGCCCACAAGCGCGGCATGCGGGTCGTCGCCGACCTGGTGATGAACCACACCAGTGACGCCCACCCCTGGTTCCAGGCGTCCCGGCACGACCCGCAGGGCCCCTTCGGCGACTTCTACGTCTGGAACGACGACGACGAGCTCTACAAGGACGCCCGGATCATCTTCGTCGACACCGAGACCTCGAACTGGACCTACGACCCGGTCCGGCAGCAGTACTACTGGCACCGCTTCTTCTCCCACCAGCCGGACCTCAACTACGAGAACCCGGACGTGCAGGACGCGATGCTCGAAGTGCTGCGGTTCTGGCTCGACCTCGGTATCGACGGCTTCCGGCTCGACGCGGTGCCGTACCTGTTCGAGCAGGACGGCACCAACTGCGAGAACCTGCCCAGGACCCACTCCTACCTCAAGCGGATCAGGGCCGAGGTCGACCGGCTCTACCCGGACCGGGTGCTGCTGGCCGAGGCCAACCAGTGGCCCGCGGACGTGGTCGAGTACTTCGGCGACCCCGCGACCGGTGGCGACGAGTGCCACATGGCCTTCCACTTCCCGCTCATGCCGCGCATCTTCATGGCCGTGCGGCGCGAGTCGCGCTACCCCATCTCGGAGATCCTGGCCCAGACGCCGAAGATCCCGGAGAACTGCCAGTGGGGCATCTTCCTGCGCAACCACGACGAGCTGACGCTGGAGATGGTCACCGACGACGAGCGTGACTACATGTACGCCGAGTACGCCAAGGACCCCCGGATGCGGGCCAACGTCGGCATCCGGCGCCGCCTGGCGCCGCTGCTGGACAACGACCGCAACCAGATCGAGCTGTTCACCGCGTTGCTGCTGTCGCTGCCCGGCTCGCCGGTGCTCTACTACGGCGACGAGATCGGCATGGGCGACAACATCTGGCTCGGCGACCGTGACGGGGTGCGCACCCCGATGCAGTGGAGTCCCGACCGCAACGCCGGCTTCTCCAGCTGCGACCCCGGCAGGCTGTACCTGCCGATCATCATGGACCCCATCTACGGCTACCAGGCGATCAACGTCGAGGCCCAGCAGAAGAGCTCCGGCTCCCTCCTGCACTGGACCAAGCGCATGATCGACATCCGCAAGCGTCACCCGGTCTTCGGCCTGGGCGCCTACACCGAGCTGAACTCCTCCAACCCGAGCGTCCTGGCCTACGTGCGTGAGCTGGGCGACGACCGGATCCTGTGTGTGAACAACCTGTCGCGGTTCCCGCAGCCGGTCGAGCTCGACCTGCGCCGTTTCGAGGGGTCGGTGCCGGTGGAGACGATGGGTGGAGTTCCGTTCCCACCGATTGGCGAACTTCCGTATCTTTTGACGCTTCCTGGGCATGGGTTCTACTGGTTCACCCTGCCGCCCACATCCCAGGAGGCGTGAGACCGTGTTGACGGAGCTCCTTTCCGGCTGGATCACCCATCAGCGATGGTTCGCCGGTAAGGGGCGCCCGATCGACGAACTCGGCGTCGACTCCGACGTCGAGCTGAGCCCCGGTCTGCGCCATCTGATCATCTCGGTGCGCCAGGCCGGGGACCACGACCGCTACCAGCTCCTGCTCGGCACGGACGGCGACGCCTCAGGCCGCTACAGCCACGCCAGGATCGGCGGCGACTACTACGACGCCGTCTACAACCCCGACCTCACCGGGCCCCTGCTCACCGGGATGGCCGAGGGCCGCGACCTGGGCCCCCTGCGCTTCCGCCATCTGGAGGGCGCCTCGATCGACACCTCCCTGCGCAGTCTGGTGCTGAGCGCCGAGCAGTCCAACACCTCCCTGGTGTACGGCGAGACCTACATCTGCAAGCTGTTCCGCCGCCTCATCCCCGGGGTCAACCCCGAGCTTGAGATCGTCACCGCCCTGGCCCGCCACGGCGCCGGGCACATCGCCCGGCCGTACGGGTGGATCGAGACCGACCTCGACGGGGAGACGACCACGCTGGCGATGACCCAGGAGTTCCTCGCGACCGCGAACGACGGCTGGTCGCTGGCCCTGGCCAGTGTCCGTGACCTGTACGCCTCACTCGACCCCTCGGCGGAGGACGCGGGGGGCGACTTCAGCTCCGAGGCCTACCGGCTGGGCGTGGCGACCGCCGAGGTCCACCGTGAGCTGGCCGTCGCCTTCCCCACCGGAGTGCTGGAGTCCCAGGACGTCAAGCAACTGGTCGAGGACCAGCGCCGCCGCCTGGCCCAGGCGATCACCGAGGTGCCCGCGCTGGCCGCGCACGCGCGGGTGGTCGAGGACGCCTACCAGCGGATGGCCGACGTGGTCTCCGAGATGCCCGTCCAGCGCGTCCACGGCGACTACCACCTCGGCCAGGTGATGCGCACGACGACCGACTGGGTCGTCCTCGACTTCGAGGGCGAGCCCGGTCAGCCGCTGGCCGAACGCCGCGCGCTGTCGTCCCCGCTGCGCGACGTGGCCGGGATGCTGCGCTCCTTCGAGTACGCGGCCCGCCACCTGCTCGCCGACAATCCGGACGCCGCGGCACTGCGCCCCAGGGCGGCCGAGTGGGCCGCGCTGAACCGCGCGTCCTTCCTCGACGGCTACGCGGCGGGCGGCGGCAGGCTGCACCCCCAGGACACCGTCCTGCTGCGCGCCCTCGAACTGAGCAAGGCCGTCTACGAGGTCGTCTACGAGGCCCGTAACCGCCCCACCTGGCTGCCCATCCCCATGGCCGCCTTCGAAACGGACCGCTGAGGGTTTCTCACTCCAGCCGGCCCAGGTCGGCCAGGGAGCCGTTGAACAGGAAGTCGGAGGTCTGGGTCATGGCCATGACCACGAGGTCGCGGGCGGGGTGGTTGAACCACGAGGTGCCGTAGCCGCCGTCCCAGCCGTAACGGCCGGGGACCGAGGAGATCTCGTCCGGCTCGGTGACGACGGCCACGCCGTACCCCCAGCCGTGACCGGCGAGCACGATGTCGCCTGACGCCCGCTGCCCGGCCGTCAGGTGGTCGGTCGTGATCAGCTCGACGGACCGCTCGGACAGCACCCGGCGCCCTTGGTGGACGCCCCCGGCCAGCAGCATGCGGGCGAAGGCCAGGTAGTCGTCCACGGTGGAGACCAGACCGGCCGCTCCCGAGGGGAAGGCGGGCGGCCTGGTCCAGGCTTCGTCGGCGGTGTGCGTCTGCGGCGTCAGCTCGCCGGTCGGGCCGGTCATGTAGTGGACCGGAAGCCTGCCGAGGTGCTCGGCGGGCAGGTGGAAGCCGGTCTCGGCCATGTCCAGCGGCTCGAACAGACGCGTCCTGAACACATCGCCGAGCGACATGCCCGTGGCGCGGGCGACCAGCACACCGAGCACGAGGGAGGCGGTGTTGTACTGCCAGCGCTCCCCCGGCTGGCACATCAGCGGCAGCGTGCCGAAGCGTCGCATCCACTCGTCGGGATCGTGCGGCGTGCGGGGGTCGGGCGGGCCGGTGACGAGTTCGAGCTCCCGGGCCGCCTCGATGACGGGATAGGGCAGGTCGATCGTGGGGTACGGCGAGTCCGGCGTGACCCCGAAGACCAGGCCGTATCCCATCCGGAAGGTCAGCAGGTCCTCCACCGTGATCGGGCGTCCGGCGGGGACGGTGTCGTCGAGCGGGCCGTCGAGGCGCCTGAGCACCCTGCGCCCGGCCAGCTCGGGAAGCAGCCGGTCGACCGGTTCCTCCAGTCTCAGCGTGCCGTCCTCGACCAGGGTCATGGTCGCCGCGGCCAGGACCGCCTTCGTCATCGACCCGACGCGGAAGATCGTGTCGCGCCGCATCGGCTCGTCACCGCCCAGGGCCGTCGCCCCGATCGGCTCGACGAGCGTCTCGTCCCCCTGGGCGACGAGAAGCACCATGCCGGACAACTCGCCTTTCTCGACACGCGCGGCCATCGCCTGGCGCACCCGGTCGAACCCGGCTCGCAACGGAGAGGTTGTCATCGTCGTGCCTCCACGCTCAGGGCTCCCGCCCACCGGTACGGCGTCACCCCAACCCTGCCATCCCCGACCGACATTTCCCACGCGCCCCAGCCCCGCCCGGCCTGTGAGCACGTTCTCCGACGACTCGCGGCACTCCGCCGACCTTGACCGGCGGGGTGTGAAAGCCAGGAACAGGAACCTCCGCGATGTCCGCGAGCCATCCGAAATCAATTAATAACGCGCATCCCGAATGCCGGACCCCGGCCGATCGCGAATTTCTCGCCTTTCTCGCCGCGTTATTCAACCTCACATCGTCGCGCATCGACTACATACCGTCGTGTGCATTCCCTATGCGTTTCCTGCCTATGGTGAAATTCGTCTTTATTCCTCCCCTTGAGGAGAACATCCATGTTCTACAGGCGCGGAGCCGCCCTGCTCCTTGCATTCGCCGTCGTCACCGTCGCCGGGGTTCAGAGCGCCGCGTACGCGGACAACGGCTCGGACTCCGACCCGGCGGTCGTTTCCAAGAGCGACAGCCCGGCCGGCGCGGACGCCTCGCTGCTCGCGGCCACGGTGACCTGCGGAAGCGGCGGGGTGAGCGACCCGGACACCCTCGGTGTCGCAGGAACGAATCTCGCCGGTTCCTACTTCGACTCCACCGGGTCAAGCGAGCTCTACGTCAAGGTCGCCACCCTGTCCAGCGGAGTCACCTATGGCTGGACCAAAGACATCGCCCCCGCTGTGAACGAACAGCTCACCACCGCTTGGTGGGATAACTCGGGAAACGCACATTGGTGCGGCTGGGGTGGAAACCAGTACCGGACCATCACATCCCTGAGCGCCCCATACACCTCGGCGGTCAGGAAGGACCAGGCGACCTACATCCGAGGCCACGTCAACCCGTATGACTGGGCTTACGGGGAGCTCCTCGGCTGGCAGTACGGCTCGAAGGTTCCTTTCTAGGAGAACCGGTCGATCGCATTTTCCGGGTGCCGGGCCAAGGCGGTTGTCTCGGCCTGGCACCCGGGGCTTTCAGACGGTGAAAGTGCAGCGCAGAAAGGTCAAGGTGTGGCGAAAGCAGGTGCCAGAACCGCTGTCACCGCCTTCACGGCGGTCGCGGTCACCCTTGTGGCGAACGGCTGCGGAACGGTCCGCGCGCCGGAACAGCCTCCGGCCCAGCAGGCCGTCGTCCCCGTGGCGGTGAGCACCGTCACCTCCGAACGCGACCTGGAACTTCCCCTCGACTCCTACGGTCTCGGTGCCGAGGAGCGCGCCGTCGTACAGCGGGCCAGAGGGACCCTCCTTGTGGCGTGCATGGCTCAGTACGGGCTGAAAGTGACGCTGCCCACGCAGACACCGGTGCTCTACCCCAGGAACGCGGCCTTCCTCGGCTGGCTCGGCGCGAAACAGGTGAGCCGGTACGGGTACTCGGGGCCGCCGGGACAGCTCCTTGAGGAGGCCTCCGCCTCCAGTGGCCTGCGCCCCTTCCCCCCGGTCGAGGGGTTGCAGGGCGCGGTTTTCTCCGGAGACGTCGAAACAGCCGGTGGGAAACGCGTTCCCCTCGGCGGGTGCAACGCCGCCGTGGAGAGACTGCTCAACCGTGGAGAGGCCTCCCTGGACGGACGCTCCCCCGTGGCCCCCTTCGCCGACAGGCAGCTTGAGAGTTTCGCCGCCGACGCGGCCGAACAGGCTTACGCCGATGTCAGGCTGCGCGAGGCCGACAAGGCGTGGAGTTCCTGCATGCGCGTGGCCGGTTACGCCTATGGCCGTCCGGCGGACGCACGACTGGACCGACGATGGGCGACCAGGGAGAGCGAACCCGCGGGAACGGCCGAGAAAAGGGTCGCGACCGCGGACGAGAGGTGTCAGGCGTCCACCAACTACGTCGGCGTCAGAAAGGCGTTGTACACCGATTATCAGCAACGCGTCGTAAGGTCCAACGAGACGACGTTGCGCTGGATCTCCGGCTTGCTCCGTGCCCGGCTCGCCACGGCACGAGAAATACTCGGCGACCGCTCAGGCCGGATCAGGGATCAGTGGCTGGAAGGCCTCGGAAGAACCAGCTGAGAGAGCACTCCACCGGGACGCACCGGCCCTGATCAGTTCTGTTCCGCGCCGATGATCGGCAACCGCCGAGGAAATCTCATCATCTCGTCGTCGCGAGAGAGCGCCGCCTGGTGAAGACGCTGCAGGAGTGGCCCCGGCGTCACGTCAAGTTCCTCCCTGAGGGTCGCACTCGCTCGCCGGTAGGTGTCCAGAGCTCTGGTGGGTTCTCCCATGAGATAGCGGACCCTCAACAACTGCGCCCAGAGGCGTTCATGGAGCGGATGTTCGGTGAGCAGGTTCTCGATTCGGTGGCTGAGCGGTCTGAGATCGCCGAGAAGGATCATCGCCTCGTTGAGCAGGCTGGAGGCCTCAAGCCGCAGTTCGTTCAGCAGGCCGAGTTTGGCCTGCAGACGTTGGGAACCCTGGGCGTCCGCGCCCGCCGTGCCACGCCAGAGCGACTCCGCTCGATTCAGTGTGTCGGCCGCCGCCTTCCGGTGGCCGGTTCGGAGCAGCCGCCGTCCCTTCTCCAGCAGTTCGGTGAAAACGAACGCGTCCACGTCCTCGCCGGACGCTGAGACCCGGTACGCGGCGCACTGATGGGCCCCGCTCCGAACGGTGGTCAGCCGACGCTCCAGCGAATGAGCGGAAAGCCATCGCCGTACGACACAGACGTATGTTCGCAGATTCGCCTCCGCGGATTTCGGCGGACTTTCCCAGAGAAGATCGATGACGGCCGATCGCGTCACCCAGGAATCCGGGGTGAGAAGCAGGGTGAGAAGCAGCCCCTTGGGCATTCCAGAAGGCGTCGATCCGGGCAGGGCGTCAACCTTTCCTATATCGACCGTACCAAGCATCCTGAACAGGGTCATGCACACCTCGATGCAGTGGGAAACTACCTCAAAAATACTTACATGATCTTCCGTTGTTCGCCAGGTTTTTATTTTCGGACAGACTCTCGACGCCTTCGTCAGCACCCCAGGAAAACAGCAGGCCTGATCGTCAGGGGCAACCGGCCCAGCCACCTGGGGGAGTTTCCAGGGAACCATCGATCGAGCATTTGGCCTCATTATCGAAAATCATGGCGGGCGACCGCTTCGGGTCAACCTACCAGGGGAAACCCTCGGAGCCTGTCGTGTCCCGGCAGTGGTGAGCGGGCCGATCACGGCTCTGGGCGACCAGCGGTTCCACTCCTGTTCGGGTGGAACGACGTCGATCCGTCCGCAACAAGGAGCCGCGCCTTTCGGAAATCCTGAACAATGATTTCGGCCATCCTTGACGAATGGACAACACCAGAAAGAGAGATGAGCGATCAATCGGATCATGCCGCAACCCTCCCCACCGAAACAAGCAGAGCGACCGAGAAAATCACTTGATCTTCGATGCCCGTCCGTGATAGACGAACGGTTCTACGATTCCAGTCCGGACCTCGGCACCGTGCCACATGATTCCCGTCTTCGAAGGAAGATTTCAGCCCCCGTCGCCCTCTGCACACCGAACCCGTACCAGAACCTTCCGGAACCGGAGAAATAACGCGGACAGTAGCCGAACAAATACGCATGAAACCCAACCGGAATGGGAGTTGGTTCAACCAATTGAATACAGGCCACGCACGGCCGTACCGGCCGGAACGAGCGCCAAGGCCCGCCCCTCCGGCATCCCAATCAAGAAAAACGAGCGTGACATGCCATCGGCCACGACACCGTAGTGGTGGAGGCGACGGGGCACCGGCTCCGAATCACCTCTCATGCGAGGATCGACCGACCGTCCACCGGCTCCGCCGTACACGCCCGGCCCGGCCAAAGGCATCCGACCAGGGCCGTGCGCCAAACCGATCGATCTCATGCCGAGAGCGTCGATCAGGAGCAGGCCCGAGCCCGTTCGCCGCCCACGGTTCACGACGGTTCGCCCCCGGCACGGCCGTCCTTGCGGAGGCCCCCGGAGAAGCCGAAGAAAAGGAAGAAAAAGGGGTCCGTAAGCCGTGGAGAAGACCGGGAAGAGCGTGCATAAGGATTTCCCATAGCTCTTTCGTAATCAATGGAAATCACCAGGACAGGCCCTTTGGGTCGTCACAAACCGATGAACGGGAGCGCGCCGCCCACCCCATAGGGTGAATCCGGTCCCACCCTCACCACCCGTACAGCCCCGCGACGCACCAGGTGTTTCGGCCGCCCCATAGTCCTCGTGACATAACACACGCCACGCGCGCCACTCCCGGAACGGATTGAATCCACAAACCCTGACGGACCAATTCACTGACTTCCGTGATCGCCGTGGGAGGGGCAATCTTGTCGGTGATCCTTCCGGCCGAAAAAACCTTCTCATCGGCTCGGGAAAAACACGGGAAAACTCATCGGGAGTCTGGAGAATCGAACATGGATCACGGAAGGAAAACAAAGGGAATCTTATCCGGATCGGGGACGCTGCTGGCGTGCGCCCTGCTGGTCGCCGGAGTCGGGGCCGTACCGGCGCAGGCGAGCGCGGCCGCGGTGAACTGCGGCGACACACTGACCGCGGACGCCGCCCTGACCGCCGACCTGGTGTGCGCCGGCGGCGGGCTGACCATCGCGACCGACGGCGTGACCCTCGACCTGGGCGGGCACGTCCTCACCGCGACCGGCCTCACCCTGCGGGCCTCGGGCGTGACCGTGAAGAACGGCAAGATCGTGGGAACGGGCGGGGAGGCGGTGACCGTGCAGCCGGGCACCACCGGCGGCACCGTGGAGGCGACGCTCTCCGACGTGCAGGTCACCGCGGGGGCGACCCGGGTGCAGGACGCGACCCTGACCGTGGCGGGCAGCAACCCGGCCCTGTGCCTCCTGACGGGCCTGACGGTGCTGAAGTCCACGGCGACGGTCGAGCAGTGCGTCGTGCACGGGGAGGTCAGCGTCCAGGACTCCCCCGAGGTCACGGTGGCGTCGAGCACGCTGAGCGAAGGGAGGCTGACGACCGCCAGGTCCGGCGGCGTCTACAACGGGACGGTCTTCGACAACTTCCCGGTGACCGTCGCCGCCGACGCGGGTGAGGACGTCTTCCAGGACAACCTCTTCAGGAACGCCGACACCGCCCTTGAGGTCAAGGGCGGGCAGCGGACCACCTTCGACGGCAACGTCTTCATGAACAACTCCGTCGGACTGCTGAGCACCGGCGGCTTCGCCCTCACGACCGTGAAGAACAACGTCTTCCACAGCAACAAGACGGTCGGCCTGCTGGTCAACCAGAACCTCGCCGGGGTCAACCCCGACCCGGTGGCCGACAACATCTTCTTCGCCAACGGCATGACCCCCCGCAAGCTCACCGACCTGGGCGGCAACACCGTCCGCGGTGGCCTGCACCTGTTCACCGGCACCCTCACGCAGGCCGCCCTCACCGTGGCGCGCAACGGCGGCCTGGCCAACGGCGGCTTCCTCATCTGGGCCAGGCCCGGCTCGGTGACGGACGGCGGCGGCAACCGGGGTCCGTGCGGCCCCAAGCCCAAGTCCGGCCTCACCTGCGCCTGACCCCGCCTTCGACCTTGACGCTTGAGGCGGCTCCCGCCGGGACACGGCGGGAGCCGTTCAGCCGTCCGAGGTGATCCGTCGCTCGATCCGGTGGCGGATCCCGGCCGCGCGGGGGTCGTCGTAGTCGGCGAGCAGGCCGAGCGCCTTCGTCCAGTGCCGTCTGGCCGCCTCGGGGTCCTCCTCCACCAGGGACGCGCCGAGGGCGTCGAGGTCCAGGGCCTCGTGCCAGGTGTCGCCGAGCATGTGGTGGATCGAGGCGGCCTGGCGGTGGAAGTCGGCCGCCTCCCCGTGCCGGTCGAGCGCGTAGAAGGTCTCGCCGGTGCCGTACCAGGCCAGTGCCTCCCGGCTGCGGTCCCCGAGGCGCCGGTGGAGCGTGGCCGAGCGCTGGAAGGAGGCCAGCGCGTCGACGAACTGCCCGGCCGCCCGCTGGGCGTTGCCAAGGGCGATGAGCCAGAAGCCCTCAAGCCGGTTGTTCCTGAGCACGAGGGCGATCTCGACCGCCTCGTTCGCCGTGGCCAGCGCCTGTTCTACCTCGCCCCGTTCACGCAGGACGTCACTGAACAGGCGCAGCGCGTTGCCCTCGCCGCGTTTGCTCTCAAGGAAGCGGTGCATCTCCAGTGCGCGCCGTACGGCCTGCTCCGCCTCGGTGAGCCGTCCGGCGTGGTAGTGGGTGCTGGCGAGGTTGGCCAGGGTGGTGGCCTCCCAGTGCGCCGAACCCTGCTCCCTGAAGGCGGCGACGGCCCGCTCGAAGTGCTGCGCCGCCTCGTCCAACCGCCTCCTGCGGAGGTTGACCAGCCCGATGAGGTTGAGCGAGTGGGCCTGGCCGAGCCGGTCGTCCACCTCGGTCCAGATCGCCAGCGCCTGGCGGTGGCTCTCCAGGCTGTCGTCCAGGCGGTTGATCCGGACGTAGCCGATGCCGAACTCGGTGAGCAGCCGTGCCCGGGCGGGCAGGTCGCCGAGCCGTTCCGTCGCGGCCAGGCCGAGTCTGCCGACCTCCAGCCAGTCGGCGACCGGCGCCGAGGGCGGCTGGCTGTTGGCCAGCACGACCGCCAGCTGCCAGGTCAGCTCGTCGTATCCGGCGGAGATAGCGGTCCTGGCGACCTGCAGGAGGTTGGCGTGCTCGCGTTCCGACCAGTCGACGGCCGTGTCGTAGTCGGCGAAGGTCAGCGGTCGCACACCCTCCATGGGAGGTGTGAGCCGTATCCGGTTCTCGGCGGGGCCGATCCAGTTCTGGGCGGCGTCGGCGGTGTGCAGGTACCACTCCAGGACGCGGCGGAGCGCGGCCTGCCGGTCGTCGTAGGAGCCGTCCCGCTGCGCCTGGTCGGCGGCGTAGGCGCGCAGCAGGTCGTGGAACTGGTAGCGGCCCGGCGTCGTCTGTTCGAGCAGGTGGGCGCCGACCAGGGAGTCCAGCAGCTGCCGTGTCCTGCTCGGGGTCAGCCCGCCGAGCGCGGCGGCGGCGTGCAGCCCGAACTCGGGGCCCGGGTGCAGACCGAGTAACCGGAAGAGCCGGGCGACCTGGTCGGGCAGCGCGCGGTAGGACCACGCGAACACCGTCCGTACGGCCCCGGCCTCCTCGTCGTCCCCGGTGCTCAGCGCGTCCCACAGGGCGGACTCGTCACGCAGGTCGGCGATCAGGTCGTCCAGCCGCATGTGGGGGTAGCTGACGGCTCGTTCCGCGGCGATCCGCAGGGCCAGCGGCAGCCGGGCGCACAGTCTGGCCAGCTCGGTGAGCTTGCTCTCGTCGTCCTCAGGACGGTATCCGGCGGTGACGGCCCGCAGCAGGGCGACCGCCTCCGGCTCGGGGAGCGTGCCCAGCGTCAGGCGGTGCGCCCCGTCGCGTACGGCGAGGATCGACAGACGGCTGCGGCTGGTGACGACGACCAGGCAGCCCGCGCTGCCGGGCAGCAGGGGGCGGACCTGGCTCACCATGGCCGCGTTGTCGAGGACGATCAGCATCCTGCGGCCGGCCAGCAGTGAGCGGTAGAGCGCGGCGGCGGCGTCGAGGTCCTGCGGCACCGAGTGGGCGCGGACGCCGAGGGCGACCAGGAACCGGTGCAGCGCGTCGTAGGCGGTTACCGGCTCTCCGGGGTCGTAGCCGCGCAGGTTGACGTAGAGCTGCCCGTCGGGGAAGCGCTCCTGGATCTGGTGGGCCCAGCGCAACGCGAGCGAGGTCTTGCCGACACCGGCCGTCCCGGCGATCACGCACACCGAGATGACCCTGGGGTCGCCGTCCTCACCGGTCAGGACCGCGTTCAGCCGTTCGAACTCCTCGACGCGGTTGACGAACCCTCGCACGTCCGCGGGAAGCTGGCGCGGCACCGGAGCCGGGGAGGCGCCCCTGTTCCTGCCGCCGTGGTCGTGGAAGTGCACTCCCCCGCTGACGTTCCTGGCCTGCACGACGTCACGTGAGGACCCCGACAGTTCGGAGTACGAACCGCCGGGGTGTTCTTCATCTTCTCTGTGCTTTTTGACGGCTACTCCGTTTTCGACCCGACCGTGGACGAGGAGAGGGAGGTGAGCTCCCGGTCGACATAGGACCTGACGTCCTCGCCCGTCTCGTAGAGGCCTCTGATGTAGTCCTCCCAACCCCTGACGAGGTGGGGAGTGGTGTAGCGGAACGCGCCGTCGGGGACACCGCCCTCGGTGTAGAGGACACGGTAGAGAGTCCGGCCGCCGAGGACGACCACCTCGGGAAGCGGGCCGCCGCGTTCAAAGGCCGCGACCGCCTCGGCGCCGACCACCCGGATCCGCTCGCCGCACTCCGCGCGCATCCGCAGCGAGCGCAGCTCCCAGCGCATGTACGGCGTGAGCGGCGTCTCGACGACCCGCACCCGGTGGAAGAAGGAGTTGCGGAGCTCGTCCTCACGCGTCATGGCGAGCAGGCTGTCCGTGCGCTCTTCGAGCAGCCGCATCGACTCGTCCCAGTCACCCCGGCGGAAGGCGTCGTAGCTGGGAACGGCCTGCTCCTCGAAGTGCTGGCGCCGTTCGAGCTTCCAGGAGTCACGGTTGCGGAGGACCGCCTCCCGCTGCCGGAAGTCGCGCCGGTAGGCCTCTCTGACGAGCCTTTCGCCCTGGGCGGGGATGAGATGGGGAGCGCGGAGGTCAGACATCGGCGATGTCCGGTTTCGCGACGCTGAGCATGATGCCGGGGATGACGACCAGTCGCTCGTCCGGAGCGAGGGAGACGCCTTCCGGCAGACGCGGCTCGTAGACGGCGGTGAGATCTCTGCCGATCACCGCGATGTCACCGTTGTCCAGCTGCCAGATGTCGGGGCACTCGTCTCGACCGTCGGAACGGTCAAGCTCCTTGGCCGACTTCCCCAGGCGCCGTTGGAACAACGCGGACGGGTCAGCCTCCCAGGAACGAGCCATGCCTGCCTCCCAGTCGGCTTGGCCGTACGTGTGACTTGCACGGAGCATATGCGAGACGGCCTCCCGGAACAATGGAAAGTTCGCCTTCGCCGCCGAACATCACCCAAAAAACAAACGGCTAGCCCTAAACAGGATGAAAGCAGACCAATAACCGGCAATCACCCAACCCAGCCGAGAGGCCATGGACACCCCTGACCTGGGGATTGTCTCCACAGAAAGCCTTTTTCCCGCAAACGATCATGGTCTCGTATTCCGACGTCACCCCCTTTGGGCACCGTTTCCGGCAGACACCGGACGCCGAAGACACCAAGAACGGCACGCCCGAGATATCGGCCTCCGAAAAGCCGCTTCCGGCACTCGCGGGCGCCGTCATCCCGAGTACAGCCAGCACCACGAGAAGAGAGGCGCTGGTGGGATGTCGCCGGGTACGGCGTCGCCGTGAGGATCGACGGGCTCTTCCATCGCTCACAAACAGGAGAGGCCCGTGGCGAAGCGACATATCCCCATCGCCCTCATGATCGGCGCCGCCCTGGCCGCCGTGACGCCCGTACTGCCTGCCCTGGCGGGCGGATCACGCCCCACGGCCGTGGCGGTCTCCGACGTCCCCTGCCCGGTCGTGAAGGGAACGGCGGCCCGCTGCGGAGAGATCACGGTGCCGCTGGTCCGCGCCGACCCCTCAGCGGGCACGAACCGGATCGCCTACGCGCTGCTGCCGCGCACCGACGTCGGCCGTCCCCCGGCGGGAACGGTCATGGTGGTCAGCGGCGGTCCCGGCGAACCGGCGATCGCCTACGCGGAACGCTTCGCCGAGGACATGACCGCCCTGCGCGACGACCACGACCTGCTCCTGGTCGACCCGCGCGGCACCGGCGGATCGGAGCCGGTCGACTGCGGTGTCCCCGCGGACTACGACCTGCTCCCCAGAGAGCGGCAGATCGACGAGGTCGAGGCGTGCGGACGGCGGCTCGGGGAGCGGGCACGGGCCTACACCTCGGCGGAGCTGGCCGACGACCTGGACGCCGTCCGCTCACGCCTCGGCGTCGACAGGGTCGATCTGTACGGCGTGTCCTACGGCACCTATCTGAGCACCGTCTACGCCTTCCGGCACCCGGAGCACACCCGCAGCGTCGTCCTGTCCGGGGCCTATCCCCTGCGCTTCGACCCGCTGGGCCGTCCGAACGCGCGGGCGGTCGAACGGGTCCTGCTGCGGCTGTGCGCGCGCAGCGACGGCGCCTGCCAGGGTGAGAAGGCGGTCGCCAACCTCGAACGGCTGGCCGCCCGCCTGCGGGAACGCCCCATTCCCTTCGAGATCGAGGTCTCAGGGCGTCGCCGTACCCTGCTGCTCGACGAGCACATGCTCGCCCTGATCCACTTCTACGTGGCGAGCGGCAACGGCACCCCGCGGGTCTGGTCCGAGCTGCCGGCCGTGGTCTCGCGGGCGGTCTCCGGTGACACGGCCCCGCTCGTCGCCCTGGCCGGGCAGCTCGCCGAGGGACTCGCCTCCCAGCCGCCGGAGAAGCGGGCCACCAGGGCCCAGGCCCTGTCGATCGTCTGCAACGACTATCCGACCGTGTGGGACCGGCGGGCCACCGTCGCGGACCGTACCGCCGTCTTCGCCGGGGCGCTGCGACGGGCCGAGGGACGGTTCGGGCCGTTCAGCGCGCGTGGCTGGACCGAGGCCGTGATGGACGGCGCCGACCTGTGCCTCAAATGGCCCCGTACCGACCGGCCCGCGGGCCACGGCACCGCGCCCCGCGTCCCGGTGCTCGTGCTCTCCGGTGAGCTCGACACCAACACCCCCGTCTCCCAGGGGCGCCGGGCCGCGGAGCAGTTCCCGGTGAGCACCTTCGTGGAGGTTCCCTCCTCGGGACATGTCCCGACCTGGGAGGAGACCGGTTGCGCGGCCAGACTGGCGACGGCCTTCATCCGCACCGGCTCGACCGGTGACCGCTCCTGTCTGAAGGCCATCCCTCCCCTGCCGGTCACCCGCCTCCGCTGACCCTGCCGTACGGCGGAGCCCTTTTCGTACGGCGGGCCCCGCCGTACGAAAAGGTGTTGAGAGGTTGTCGGACCTCCGTGAGAGGCTGGGCGACGGTGATCAGGGCCGATCAAGATGAGAGGACCACGAGTCATGACCGACGACCGCGTTTCCCCCGCTTTCATCGCCGACGAACGCGCCATGCTGGACAGCTGGCTCGACTGGCACCGCGAGACTCTGGCCGTCAAGTGCGCCGGCCTGCCCGAGGAACGGCTCCGTGAGCGTTCCGTGCCGCCGTCGTCCCTGTCGTTGCTCGGCCTGGTTCGTCACATGGCCCATGTGGAACGCGTCTGGTTCCGCCGGGTGCTGGACGGCGAGGACGTCCCGCTTCTCTACAGCAAGGCCGAGGACCCCGACTCCGACTTCAACGACGTGGACACCGCCTCCGTGGAGGAGGCCTTCGCCATCTGGCGGGCCGAGATCGAGGTGGCGCGCGAGATCTCGGCCCGGGTGCCGCTCGACGCCGTCGGCAGGCAGCAGCGTCACGGCCAGGACGTCTCGCACCGCTGGATCCTCGTCCACATGATCGAGGAGTACGCCCGCCACAACGGCCACGCCGACCTGCTCCGCGAACGCCTCGACGGCGCCGTCGGCGAGTAGCCCACTTCTCTCTGTCATCAAGGAGCCGCGGCCAGGTTCGTCGAAGGGGAGTGAGATTCGCATCCTGTTCGCGTTCGATCCGGTCCGACGGGCAGTGCTGTTGGTCGCGGGTGACAAGGCCGGTAACCGGCAGCGTTGGTATGACACGAACGTGCCGCCGGCGGAAAAGCGATATGCCGAACACCTGCCGGAGTTGGCCAGCAGGGAGTACGAATGAGCGCGGTCAGCTGGAACGAAGTGAGGCGACGGGCCAGGGAGCAGCGTCAGGCCGCCGGGCTGACGGTACGGTCCGACGCCGAGAAGTCTGCCGCGATGGACCGGCTCGCGGCGGAGATCAGAGCGTACCGGCTCATGGAGATCAGGCATGAGCCGGACCTGACCCAACGCGACGTGGCCGCCGTCATGGGGGTCTCAAGCCCAAGGGTTTCGGCCATCGAACACGGAGACATCGACCGCGTCGAGGTCGCGACCCTGCGTTCCCACATCGAAGCTCTGGGCGGGCGTCTCCGCGTGGTGGCGGACTTCGGCGACGCCGAACACACCGTCGCCTGACCGACCCGTTCACCCAGCCGTTGGTGAAGGCGCTGGGCACCATCGGAGAGCGGCAGGGCTCTCGCACCGCTGGATCCTCGTCCACGTGATCGAGGAGTACGCCCGCCACAACGGCCACGCCGACCTGCTCCGCGAACGCCTCGACGGCGAGTGACCTTCTCCAGGGGACAGACCAGGTAAGCCGGAAAGGACCGGTGGTTGAGAGCCGGTCTCCCGGTGGCGCGATGTCCCCTCCGGTGCGAGCACCGGCTTTCGCCGCACCGCCTTGACGTGGACGGTCCCAGGTCGTCCATGGGCTGCCGGGCTGCGGATGCCGAAGTCGTCTCCCGAGGCGGAGAGGTCACCTGCCGGGCGGCGAAACGACTAAAAGGGCAAGAGGGATGTACATCTCCTGCCACTACCAAGCTATAGCGCATGGGGGGACTTGCCACAAGGCCCCGGTTGTGCCGCACAATCCCCCTTCGACACCGGAACGTACGGACATCGGGGGCCGTGAATGCGCGTTGTGTTGGTGACCTACGGATCACGCGGGGACGTCGAGCCGATGACGGGGCTGGCGGTGCGGCTACGGGCGCTCGGCGCCGAGGTGCGGGTGTGCGCGCCGCCGGACTTCGCGGAGTTGCTGGACGATGTCGGCGTGCCGATGAGTCCTCTCGGCTGGCCGATCCGCGCGCTGGCGACGGGGGCGATCCCCGACAAGGCGAAGGCGGGCCTGTCCGGTATCGCCGCCGAGCTGACCGCCATGGCCTACGAGACGGTCGTCGAGGCGGCCGGCGACCGCGCCGCGGTGGTGGCGACCGGTTCCTTCCCCGCCGTGGCCGGTGCGCGGGCGGCGGCCGAGAAGCTGGGTGCGCCCTACGTGTTCGCCTCCCTCTCCCCCTCCTACCTGCCGTCGCCGCATCACGCGCCTCGTCCCTGGCCGGGCCAGGTGGTCCCCGAGGGGGTGACCGGCAACCGGGAACTGTGGGCCCTCGACGCCGAGCACAAGGACGCGTTGTTCGGCGAGACGATCAACAACCATCGGGCGTCGGTCGGCCTGCCCCCGGTGGACGGCATCCGCGACCATGTCTTCACCGGCCGCCCGTTCCTGGCGACCGACCCGGTCCTGGGTCCCTGGCAGGAGACGCCGGAGCTCGACGTGACGCAGACCGGCGCGTGGATCAGGCCGGACGAGCGCCCGCTTCCTGCCGGCCTGGAGGCGTTCCTGGCCGCCGGGGACAAGCCGGTGTACGTGGGCTTCGGCAGTATGCCGATGCGGGGCGCGAGCGCCCAGGAGATCTCGCGGGCCGTCATCGAGGCGGTTCGGGTGCTGGGTCGCCGTGTCCTGCTCGGAAGCGGCTGGGCCGACCTGACCGCGATCGACGACCGGGACGACTGCTTCGTCGTCGGCGAGGTCAACCAGCAGGCGCTGTTCAGCCGGGTGGCCGCCGTCGTGCACCACGGCGGCGCGGGCACCACGACGACGACGGCCCGTGCCGGAGCGCCGCAGGTGATCGTGCCTCAGGTCGCGGACCAGCCGTACTGGGCGAGCCGGGTGACCGAACTGGGCATCGGCGCGGAACACGACGGTCCGACGCCGACCGCCGATTCGCTGTCGGCCGCGCTCAGGATCGCCCTGGCCCCCCAGACCGGTGCCCGCGCGGCCGTCGTGGCCGGGACGGTCCGTACCGACGGGGCGGAGCGGGCCGCGAGGCTCCTGCTCGACATGATCGGCCGGAGCGGGTCCGCGCTGCCCGCGGGCTGACTTCTCAGAGGTCACACGGATGGTGGCGGCCTCACTCAGGCTCACCGTCAGAAGTCGAACTCACCCTTCTTGGCGCCGTCGACGAAGGCGTCCCACACACTCGCACTCACCACGAACGGCGCCTGATCGGGCACCTCGGTGTCACGGATCCCCACCCGACCACCCGACAACGGAGCCACCTCAAGACAGTTCCCCTGGCCGGAGCCGTCTTGGTGGCCTTGCGTCAAGCCGTGGTCTTCAGCTCGTCGCTCAGGTCCACAGTCGGGCGGCGACGGCCTTGTCCACCTGCTCCTCGGTGATGCCGGGCTCGCCCCGGATGACCAGAGGCTTGGCCGAAGGATCGGCCTTGGATATCACGGACATTTCTCCTCCGTCCGCCAGGGGATTGTTACAGCGTCAGCACACCAGCACAGTTTCAGCACAGCGCAGTACAAACTGTGGCCACGATGTGGTTCGGCTTTTCGTGCTCAACATAGCCGGTCAGGGGCACCCTGCGAAGCGGGCGGGGACGCGAAGAAGCTCCTATGAGAGACCTTGTCATGCATGTAGTGCGCCCCTCACACCACCACCATAGAAACCTCCGGATATGTCCGGATCAAAGGGGTGAAAAATGCACGTCGAGGGTCGGAAAACGCATTGCCGGGACGGAGCGGACGGATGTTCGCCGGGCAGGGGGATGTCACTTCCGCGTAAAGGAAATGAGGAGACGGCTTTCCGGTCCTCGACATTCTCCGAGGACGCGACCACGCTCTCCCCCGAGAACGCCCCGTTCCCCAGGACCGCCTCTCCCACGAGCACTCCGATCCCCAGGACCGTCGCCCTCGGAAACGCTCCGCTTCCCGGAGTCGTCTCCCCCGGGGAGACGGCCTTCCCCGGAGGCGCGCCATACGCCGGGAGCGTGCCGTGCCCGAGGGAGGGGCGTGATCTGGAGGGAGACGTGGGTGCGGCTCGGTGGGCGGCACCGGCGTGGTGAGCCCTTCTCCCAGCCCCGGGTCCGCAGGTGGGACCCCGCCAACCGGGCCGGCGCCGAGCAGCCGGACCAGATCGAGCCCGCCTGGGCCGTCTGGTACGGCGTGGCCACCCGGTGCTTCTACGCCGCCGTCTGGCCGACTCTGGAGTCCCTGGTCGTGTGCGCCGGTTCGGCGGACGAGCTGTGCCGCCTGATGCGCGCCGCCGAACAGACCGCACCGCCCCGCGCCGGCGTCCCGGCAAGCCTCCCGGGAGCCGTCTCGGCCGGTCCGGACGTCACGGCCCCCGGAGTTTCCCGGGTCACGGGAACCGGACGCGGGCCCTCCATCCCCACGACCCCGGTAGCCCCGATGCGCCGGACACAGGACGGTCTGCGCACCGCCTGCTGGGACCTGCCGTACGACCTGTCGATCGTCGGCGGGGCGCGCCGCTCCGTGGGGACCGTGCTGGCTCCTGGGGGCTGGCGCGCATGACGGACGACGTGGTCCTGGTGACCGGTGAGCTGCCGGCCAAAGCGGTCACCCACGGCGAGCCCCCGGTCAGGTTCTCCCTGTGGCTGGGGGCCGGGGAGCTGCGCGTACGGGTCACCGACCACGGCCCCGACCGGCCCCGCCACCTGGACCTGGAGGTCGAGGCCGTACACGGCAGGGGGCTGAGCATCGTGGACGCCCTCGCCGACGCCTCCGGCGTCACGCCCCTGCCCGACCCTCCGGGCAAGACCGGCTGAGCCCGCTGGCGTCTGGCCGCCCGTCCCCGGCCCCCGGCCGGATGAGCGAAACGGCCGTGGAGGTGGTCCCTCCACGGCCGTGTCCCCCGTCGCCGATTGGTCAGGCCGCCTCGGGCACTCCGGGGTCACCCGCTCCTTCTCCGGCCGCGACGGCCGCCCGCACCGTCACGGCCCTGGCGTGGTCGTCAGTCGACGTAGTCGTTCACCTGCGACTCGTACGTGGTCAGGTTCTCGGTCGTGCTCGTCTTCAGGCCCCACCAGTGGATCGCGGAGGGCGCCACGTCGTAGGAAACGACGGAGAAGCTGCTCTCCCCGGAGCAGTCACCGTTGAGCATGAACGTGCGGTAGATGTTGAGCGCGGGGATCTCGTAGTGCACTCCCACTTTCCATCCGTCGCCGCAGAAGGTGTCCTTCACCGTGAAGGAGTTGCGGCCCTTGGCCATGTTGTGCGTGCCGGCGTTGAACCACACCTCCCCCGCCCAGTTGCCGTCGGCGTGGTAGACGACCTGGTGGGACGTCGCCGCGTGGGCGACCCCGCTGGTGGTGGCGAGGGTGAGCGCCACGACGGCGGTGGGCACCGCGACGCGCAGTAGTCGGAAACGCATGTGAAAGTCCTTCCGATGCCGATCCTGATCCGGCCGCCGGTTCCGTTCACCGGCTGACCGGGATCCGTTTGCAGGGACGCCGGTGCTCTGGAACAGCCTCACGGTGCCGCCACGGTGCCGCCGGAGCAGGCGAGCAGTGGTAAGCCGGGAGGTCGGTCGCACCGGCCTGGCCCTGTCGTACCGTCCGGGCCGACGGCGCGGGAAGAGATCGGACAGCGGGGTGGACATCCATGAACAGCAACGAACAACCGGTGTGTCGTCGCAGCTCAACGGCGTGTCAACATGCCGGAGGAGAACACGGGCTTCCACCGGGAACCACACCGAACAGGCGCGGGCCGTACGGCCGACGCCTCCGGGTCAGGGTCCCGGGGTGGCCGCCTCGAACTCCTTCGTCTCCCCGTTCGGAAACCGCACGTAGCCGAGGGCGGTGGTGGACCGGTTCATGCCGAACAGCATGTTCGACCAGAGGGGCGGGGTCTTGTCGTAGAAGCTCACGCAGTCCAGGGGGTAGCAGTCTCGCGTCGTCTTCGTGACGATCTCGACCCGGCCCCGCCACCCCTTGGGCATCCGCAGTGCCGCCCAGTTGGTGCCGCACTCCGCCGAGTACCAGTTCTCCAACTTGCCCACCGCCTTGCCCTTGTAGGAGAAGGTGGAGGCCGCGGCCAGTTGCGCGGTCTTCCAGCACCCCGAGGCGTCGGGATCCTTCTTGTGACACCCATAGCCCGGCGTGGCACCGCCGCACGCCGCCACCGGGGTGGGGTCGGGGCCCGGGGGGAAGGTCGGCCCGGACTGGTTCGCCGGAGGCTGGACGGCCGTCGCCGGACCGCGTACCGGGGAGTGGCCGGGAAAGAGCACCGGGAAGAGCAGGAAACCCGTGGCCGTCAGGAGTGAGGAGGCCACGCTCGCCACCAGCAGGTGCCACCAGCGCGGCCCGCCCCGGCCCGGTCGTTGGGAGGCCCGGGCCACGGGGGCGTCGGGTACGGCGGAAGCCGACGACGCTGAGCCGGGCGGGTCGTCCGTCCCGGCCGGGTCCGATGCGGTCGACTGCGGAAGGCCGGTGACGGGTTCCGGTCCGGCGCTCGCCGTGGCGTCCGGGACGGGAGCCGGCTGGGCCGCCTCGTGTTCGAAGGCGGCGTCCCACCAGCCGCGCCACCGTTCGAGGTCCTGGGAGCCGCACGCCTGGACGAACGCGGCGGCCACCTCCCATGTCGGCAGCCGTCTGCCGCTCTCCGCGATGGACAGAGTGCTGTGCGAGTACCCCGAGATCTCCGCCAACCGGCGCAGCGTGAGTCCCGACCTCTCGCGGGCCTCCCTCAGCCTGACGGCGAAACGCATGGTCGGCCCGTCGCCTTCCAGGGGCGTCTTCCTTCGCGCCATCTCTCTCCCCGGCTTCCACAGTTGATCTTTACCGATGAGCAAAACGGTGTTGATTGTCCATGGTTACTCGATCATGTCAATTTCTCATGGGTAGCAGTCATATGTTCGCCGCCTCGACGGCCCGCCCACCGGCTGCGATCGGCACGCCGGGCGGTTGACACGTCTTCGGCGCCGGGGATTGTGAACCGTTCCAAACAGGTGGGTCACAAGGAGGTTCCGGATTCGTTTTCGGGATTGCCCTGCCGGGAAAATCCCTCTAAATCCATTTAAATGCGATATGGGGATGTAGTTCGAGGTCGTGTGGTGTTAGCGGCGGCGGTGGGGGCGCTGGTCGCGGGAGTTCTGGGAGGCCTCGCGGCCCGGCTGCTGATGCGCGGGGTCGCGGTCGCCGTGGGCGTGGACACCTCCTTCACCCTGGTGGCGACGGTGATGATCACCGTCGTCTTCGTCGTGCTCGCCGTACCGGCCGCGATCACCGCGACCGCGCGTCCGGGCATCAGGCGCGGCGGCAGGTGGGTGACCGTGCTGGTCACCGGCTGGACCTCGGCCAGGACCGGGTTCGCCGACGCCAAGTCCATCCTGCTGGCCGAAGAGGAGCGGCTGCCGGTGCTCGCGGCGCTGGCGGTGGCCTTCGCGGCGGTGGTCACCGCCCACGGACGGTTCGCGCAGTGGCTGACCCGCCGCCTGGCGACCTCGGGGGAACCCGCGAGGCCGTACGCGGCGAACCTCGGACACCCGGAGCCGGGGGCGGAGTTCGCCGACGGCGAGGCCTTCATCCGGGGGTCCTGCCAGAGCCCCGCCCCGTCGGCCCGTGGGACCGGCGGTCACTGAGCCCGTCAGCCTCCGGCCGCGACCCGTGCCTCCTGGAAGCGGGTGATCCGTACCACGACGATGGCCAGCAGGGCGGCGGCCAGCAGTGTGGGGATCCAGGTGAACGGGTCGAGGCCGAACCCGACGAGCGCGCCCACCTCCTCGGGCGGGCGCCCGGCGAGGCTCAGCAGCGCGACGGACGACAGCGGGACCACCCAGAAGGCCAGCAGCCACGCGATCCACCAGGCCCACACCAGCCAGGAGTGCGGCTGCCTGCCGATGCTCTCCCCCCGCACGCCGCCGGGGCGGGAGGCGGCCCAGACGTCGTCCACGATCTGTTTGGGGATCCACCACCCGACGACCGGCAGCGCCCACCCGAGCACGATGAAGATCTTGAACCAGCGGTGCGGGACCCGGGTGAGGGACTCGGCGTTCAGGCGCGCCCGTACCAGCCAGACCAGGAAGACGACGACCAGACCTGCCCTGACCAAGGCTCTGGAGGCCGTCAGGGCGACCAGGAACGCGGAGTTCGACAGCAGCGGGAGGGCGCCCTCACCCACGACCTCGACGACGGTGGCCAGGGGGTCGGCCGCCACCGCCCAGGCGGCCCCCACGAGGGTGTCGAGGCCGAGCAGGGTCAGTACGGCCGTCGCGAGCCCTCTGACCGGCCGCAGCGGGCGGGGCGGCGGAGGGAAGGCCGTCTCCGCGGGCAGCGGCCAGTGATGAGGGCGTGCGGGAACGGGTGCCCCGGCCGTGTCACCGCGCATCGCCGCCCTCCAGGTGATCAACGGAACCGACGGCCAGTATTCCGCACCACGTGATGGCGACATACAGGATTTTCCTCATCGCATATCCGCACATTTTCGCGACACGCATGGTGATAGCGGACAAGGGCATGGGTCGTAACGCCCGAGTAGGGCAGGGTTAGGGGATACCGATCTACGGGAGTGATCCATGAACGCGGACTTGGACCTGGAGCGGCTCGCGGGCGGAGCGCACCACGATCCGCACTCGATCCTCGGCGCGCACCCGGGGGCCGGTGGCGTGACCGTCAGGACGCTGCGGCCGCTGGCGGAGAAGGTCCAGGTCGTCGTGGACGATCACACCCATGACATGGAGCACCTGGCCCACGGCGTCTTCGCGGTGACGATTCCCGGTCTTGACAAGATCCCCGACTACCGGTTCCTGGTCACCTATCCGGGCGCGGAGCCGTACGAGATGGCCGATCCCTACCGGCACTGGCCGACGCTGGGCGAGGTGGACCTGCACCTGATCGGCGAGGGGCGCCACGAGCGGCTGTGGGAGGTGCTCGGTGCGCGGGTCATGCGGCACGAGGACGTCGAGGGTACGGCCTTCGCCGTCTGGGCGCCGAACGCGCGGGGCGTCCAGGTGATCGGCGACTTCAACCACTGGGACGGCACCGCCCACCCGATGCGCTCGCTGGGCAGGTCCGGGGTCTGGGAGGTGTTCGTCCCCGGCCTCGGCGAGGGCGAGCGCTACAAGTTCAACGTGCTCGGCGCCGACAGCGTGTGGCGGGCCAAGGCCGACCCGATGGCCAGGCGCACCGAGGTCCCGCCCGCCACGGCCTCGGTCGTCGAGCGCTCCTCCTACGAGTGGCACGACGAGGAGTGGTTGCGCGGGCGCGCGGCGGCGGACGCGCTGAAGGAGCCGATGAGCGTCTACGAGGTGCACCTCGGCTCGTGGCGGCCCGGCCTGTCCTACCGGGACCTGGCCGTCGAACTGGTCGAGTACGTGGTGGACATGGGGTTCACGCACGTGGAGTTCCTGCCGGTCGCCGAGCATCCGTTCGGCGGCTCGTGGGGTTACCAGGTGACCTCCTACTACGCGCCCACGTCCCGCTTCGGCGGCCCGGACGACTTCCGGTACCTGGTGGACAGCCTGCACGCGGCGGGCGTCGGGGTGCTGGTCGACTGGGTGCCCGCGCACTTCCCGATGGACGACTGGGCGCTGGCCAGGTTCGACGGCACCGCGCTCTACGAGCACGCCGACCCGACCAGGGGCGAGCACCCCGACTGGGGCACCTACGTCTTCGACTTCGGCCGCAGGGAGGTGCGCAACTTCCTGGTCGCCAACGCGCTGTACTGGCTGCGCGAGTTCCACGTGGACGGGCTGCGGGTGGACGCGGTCGCCTCGATGCTCTACCTGGACTACTCGCGGCGCGAGGGCGAGTGGCGGCCCAACGAGTACGGCGGGCGGGAGAACCTCGACGCGGTGGCCTTCCTGCAGGAGATGAACTCGCTGGTCTACCGGGACCAGCCGGGCATCATCACCGTGGCCGAGGAGTCGACCGCGTGGCCCGGGGTCTCCCGGCCCGTGCACCTGGGCGGTCTCGGCTTCGGGTTCAAGTGGAACATGGGCTGGATGCACGACACCCTGGCCTATCTGGCGCACGAGCCAGTCTTCCGGCAGTACCACCACCACCAGATGACCTTCTCCCTGATGTACGCCTTCTCGGAGAACTTCGTGCTGCCGCTGTCGCACGACGAGGTGGTGCACGGCAAGGGGTCGCTGCTCGGCAAGATGCCCGGCGACGAGTGGCAACGGTTCGCGAACCTGCGCGCGCTCTTCGCCTTCATGTGGGCCCATCCGGGAAAGCAGCTGCTGTTCATGGGCGGCGAGTTCGGGCAGGGGTCCGAATGGTCGGAGGTCCGAGGTCTCGACTGGTGGGTGCTCGACTTCGACGGCCACAAGGGGGTGCAGCGGCTGGTGCGCGACCTCAACCGGATCTACCGGGAGACGCCCGCGCTGTGGACCCGGGACGACACCCCGGACGGTTTCCGCTGGATCGACGCCGACGACGCCCAGGGGAACGTTCTCTCCTTCCTGCGTCTGGCCTCCGACGGCTCGGTGCTGGCCTGCGTGGTCAACCTCTCCGGCGCGCCGCACGAGGACTACCGGCTGGGGTTGCCCCTTCCCGGCACCTGGGAGGAGGCGCTCAACACCGACGCCTACGACTACGCGGGCAGCGGGGTGGGCAACATGGGCGCGGTCGAGGCGGCCGAGGAGGAGCGGCACGGCCTGCCGTACTCGGCGCGGCTGCGCGTGCCGCCGCTGGGCGCCGTCTGGCTCCGGCACGACGCGCCGTCGGAGAGTCCCGCCGCGGAGAGCCCCGTCGCGGAGGCGGCCGGGGAGGCCGTGAAGAAGACCTCCGGGAGGAAGGGCACCGGGAGGACCGCCCGCCGCTGAGGGTTCCTTGACCGACGGGACAACCGCCGGGTCAACGTCACAGGAAGATTTTTTCGGTCGGGCCTGGCCGGTCACGCAGCGTGTGACCGGCCCTTTTCCGTTCAGACCGGGTTCGCCAAGGCTTCCGTGAACCTTAAATCCGCCTTATATCGGTCAGCGAGCCATTGACCGCCCACGAAGGAGAACCTACGCTCTGGAAACTAATAGGAAACTTTCCTATGAATTCGGGGGCTAGGAACTCTTTGACCTGGAGCGACCCTTGCGACGAATGACCATCGGCTCCTTGATCGCAGCCACAGCGCTGATAGTCCCGGTGGGGATCGGGATGGGCAGCGCCACGGCCGCCACCTCCGCCACCGCCGTCTACACCACCACCTCCGACTGGGGCACCGGCTTCCAGGGCAACGTGACGGTGAAGGCGGGCTCGACCGCCCTGACCAGCTGGAAGGTCGAGTTCGACCTCCCCGCCGGCAAGTCGATCGCGTCCGCGTGGGACGCCGACATGACCAAGAGCGGCAGCCACTACACCTTCGCGAACAAGTCGTGGAACGGTGCGCTGGCCGCGGGTGCCACGGTGAGTTTCGGCTTCACCGGATCCCCCGGCGGAGTCTCCGGTGTGACGAACTGTAAGTTGAACGGCGCGCCTTGTGAGGGCGGGGACGCCACCCCGACGCCCACGGTGACGCCGACCGTCACCCCCACCGTGACGCCGACCGTGACGCCCACGGTCACGCCGACCGTGACCCCGACCGTGACGCCCACGGTCACCCCCACCGTGACCCCGACCATCACGCCCACCGGCCCCGCCGGGAACAAGAAGGTCGTCGGCTACTTCACCGAGTGGGGCGTCTACGGCCGTAACTACCACGTCAAGAACCTGGTCACCAGCGGCACCGCGCCGAAGCTGACCCACCTGCTCTACGCCTTCGGCAACACCGCCGGTGGCCGCTGCGCGATCGGCGACGCCTACGCCGACTACGACAAGTCCTACGGCGCCGACCTGAGCGTCGACGGCGTCGGGGACACCTGGGACCAGCCGCTGCGCGGCAACTTCAACCAGCTCCGCAAGCTGAAGAAGGCTTACCCGAACCTCAAGATCATCTACTCCTTCGGTGGCTGGACCTGGTCCGGTGGCTTCACCCAGGCCGCCGCCAACCCGCAGGCCTTCGCCGACTCCTGCTACAACGTCGTCAAGGACCCGCGTTGGGCTGACGTCTTCGACGGCATCGACGTCGACTGGGAGTACCCGAACGCCTGTGGCCTGACCTGCGACACCAGCGGCCCCGACGCCTTCAAGAAGGTCGTCTCCGCGCTGCGCGCCAAGTTCGGCTCCAGCGCCCTGGTCACCGCGGCGATCACCGCTGACGGCGCCGACGGCGGCAAGATCGACCTCGCCGACTACGCCGGTGCGACCCAGTACCTCGACTGGTTCATGCCGATGACCTACGACTTCTTCGGTGGCTGGGACGCCAAGGGCCCGACGGCTCCGCACTCGCCCCTGACCTCCTACCAGGGCATTCCGAAGGAGGGCTTCAACACCGACGCCGCCATCCAGAAGCTGAAGGGCAAGGGCATCCCCGCCAGCAAGCTGCTCATCGGCATCGGCTTCTACGGCCGTGGCTGGACCGGCGTGACCCAGTCGACCCCGGGTGGCACCGCCACCGGTGCCGCTCCCGGCACCTACGAGGCCGGCATCGAGGACTACAAGGTCATCAAGACCAAGTGCCCCTCCAACGGCACCATCGCCGGTACGGCCTACGCCTTCTGCAACGGCCAGTGGTGGAGCTACGACACCCCCGCCACCATCACCAGCAAGATGGCCTGGGCCAAGAGCCAGGGCCTCGGTGGCGCGTTCTTCTGGGAGACCAGCGGAGACACCCCCAACGGTGAGCTGATCACCGCGCTCTCCAACGGCCTCAAGTAATATTTCGGACACTCGGCCCTCCGTGCGCGACACGCCGCGGGGGGCCGAGCCATGTCCGGCCCCGAGATGAACTCGGGCTGAGAAGATCCTTCAAATCCGGTACGTGCTATTCACTGGCGACAAAGCAGTATTTAAACTCCGTATCGCATGATCAGCAGCCGGAGCTGTCCTTACCCCCGGAGGACGTGTGCGACTTCGAGCCCTCGTGGCCCAGGTGATCGTGCTCGGCGTCGTTTTCTGCGTCGTTTTCTGTGGGACCCCCGCGGTACCGGCCCTCGCCGAGGAGCCACCGGCGGAAACGGTCCAGACGACACCGGAGCCGGAGAAGCTTGAGGCCGGGCTCGTCTCCGACGAGGACGGCGCCCGCGCCATCGTCGAGCTCGCCGTCCCCGCGCAGGCCGAACAGGTCGCGGGCGAGGCACGGCTGCTGCCGGAGACCGACGTCGTGCTCCAGCCCCAGGACACCTCCTTCATCGTCGTGCAGGGCACCGGTGAGTCGCTGGCCGAGCTGGCCAAGGACCCCCGGGTGGTCTCCATCCGCAGGGACCGCACCTACTCCCCCAGCTCGCTCGCCTCCGGCCTGACGCTCGTCGGGGCCGACCGCGCCCACGCTGAGGGAGCCGACGGACGCGGAACGACGATCGCGATCGTCGACACCGGGATCGACGCCGCCCACCCCGCCCTGGGGGGCAAGGTCGTACGGCAGGCCTGCTTCTCGGTCGTCGACGAGGGCGTGCGCTCCCTGTGCCCGAACGGGCAGGAGTCCGACACCTCCGAGCGCGCCGCCGACGCCGCCGCCCCCGCCTGCCTGGACGGCCAGGTCAACCTGTGCGAGCACGGCACCCACGTCGCGGGCATCGCCCACGCCGTCGCTCCGGGGGCGGACATCGTGGCGCTCCAGGTCTTCAGCCGTGTCGACGACTGCGGGGCCGGTGAGCCCTGCGTCACGGCCTACGAGTCCTCGCTCCTGCTCGCCCTCGAATACCTCACGCGGCTGAAGGACACCGTCCCCGGCCTCGTCGCGGTCAACATGAGCCTCGGCGGCGGTCTCTACGGCGCCTCCTGCGACGGCGAGCCCGAGGTCCAGGAGATGAGGGGACGCCTCGGCGCGCTGCTCGCGAAGGGCGTCGCGACCGTGGCCGCGGCCGGGAACGAGGGCTCCCCCGGCGCCGGGGTGCCCGGCTGCCTGTCCGGCGCGGTGACCGTGGGCGCCACCGACGACGCCGACCGCGTCCCCGACTGGTCGAACCACGGCTCCGTCCTCGACCTGTTCGCCCCCGGCGTCGACGTCGACTCCTCGGTCCCCGGCGGCAGGACCGAGATCTACAGCGGGACCTCGATGTCCACCCCGCACGTCACCGGGGCGCTGGCCGTACTGGCGCAGCGGGCCGCGGAGACGGGCGCGGACGCCTCGGCGGGCGCGCTCACCGGCAGGCTCACCGCCGCGGGCCGCCCGATCGTCTACGACGGGGTCGCCGTCCCCCGCCTCGACCTGTACGGCGCGCTCACCGGCGCCGCCCCCTCCCCCGGGGTGACCCAGAACCCCGGCGACCCGGGTGATCCCGGCCCCGGAGACCCGGGAGACTCCGACGTTCCCGAGGAGCCCGGCGACGACCCGAGCCCCGAACCCGGCACCCCGCCCGTCGGGCCGACCCAGGCACCCGTCCCGATCCCGCTGCCGACGGTGACCGTCACCGTGACCGTGACCGCCGACCCGGTCGATCCGCCCGCCGTCGCGGCGCCTGTCAGGCCCACGATGTGCGTGCGCGGGACATCGAAGAAGACGCTGAGCGCCGCCAAGTGGGCCGCCGAGTTCGGCACGGGCAAGGGCACGCTGACGGACGCGACGCTCCGGTGCTATCTCGGCATGGTGGGCAAGGCCAGCAGGGTCTTCCCCGAGTTGGGCGGGGCCTCGACCCCGGCCGCCGCCCGCCGGGTGCTCAAGCCCGCCAAGCGGACGAAGCGGACGGTGTTCGAGAGCGAACTGCTGGCGGCCTGGCTGAACTGGGCCAGCGGCTCCGTCAACCTCACCGCCAGGGTGAACGAGACCACGTCGGTCGGGGACGCCCTCACCACGGCGGAGGTCAGGCGGCTGCGGGGGTCGTTCCCCTCGGCGTCGGCCTCACTGCTGGGCAGGCACGTCAACGCCCGCCGTACCTGACGCCCCCGGCACCGGTTCGGAGAGGTTCTCCGCCACAGGACCCTGTCGCCAAGACGTCGCTTAGGGTGTCAAGCATGGATGCGACCAAGGTGATCATCGACACCGTCGACCGGTTCAGGCAGCGGCGGACCGCTCCGCTTGTCCTTGAGCTCGACCTCACCGAGGGGCTCTTCGAGGGGCCTCCCGCCGACCCTCTGGGCGCGATCCTGTCCATGCGCAAGACGCGGCTGGCCGACGTGCTCTCCGGTCTGCGGCGCGCGGCGAAGGACCCCAGGGTCAGGGCGCTGATCGTCAAGGTCGGCACCCGGCCCCTCGGCCTGGCGACGGTTCAGGAGCTACGGCGGTCGGTGACCCGGCTCAGGGAGGCGGGCAAGCTGACGGTGGCCTTCTCCGAGACCTTCGGGGAGTTCGGCGCGGGCACCGTCCCCTACTACCTGGCCACCGCCTTCGAGAAGGTCTACCTGCAGCCCTCCGGCGACGTCGGGCTGACCGGCGTCTCCCTCGAACAGCGCTTCCTGCGGGGCGCGCTCGGCAAGCTCGGCGTCGAGTACCAGATCGGCCAGCGACACGAGTACAAGACGGCCGCCAACACCTTCACCCAGGACCGCATGACCGACGCCCACCGCGAGTCGCTGGGCCGCATCACCGAGTCGGTCGTCGAGCAGGTCGTCGCGGGTGTCGCCGAGGGTCGCGGCCTCGAACCCGCCAAGGTCAGGGAGCTGATCGACCGGGGGCCGTTCATCGGCGCCGAGGCGGTCGAGGCCGGGCTCGTCGACCGGCTCGCCTACCGCGACGAGGTCTACGACGAGGTGCGCAGGGCCGCGGGCGAGGAGCCCCTGCTGCTCTACGTCGGCCGTTACGCCAAGGGACCGATCGCGGGCAAGCTCCCGCAGCCGGGCGGCCAGACGGTCGCCCTGGTGCACGGCAGCGGCCCGATCCGGCTGGGCCGCAGCGGACGCAGCCCCCTGGGCGGCGGCGAGGCGATGGGGTCCGACACCGTCTGCGCCGCGCTGCGCGCCGCCCGGCGCGACGAGCACGTCAAGGCCGTCGTCTTCCGGGTGGACAGCCCCGGCGGGTCCTACGTGGCCTCCGACGCCATCTGGCGTGAGGTCGTGCTCACCCGCAGGGCGGGCAAGCCCGTGGTCGTCTCGATGGGCGACGTCGCGGCCTCCGGCGGCTACATGGTCTCGATGTCCGCCGACGCGATCGTGGCCCAGCCTGGCACGCTCACCGGCTCCATCGGCGTGTTCGGCGGCAAGGCCGTCATCGGCGGCCTGCTGGACAAGATCGGTGTCTCCACCGAGTCGGTCGGGGAGGGCGCCAACGCCGGGATGTTCTCCTCGACGCACGCCTTCTCCGAGGCCCAGTGGGAGCGGATCAACGTCTGGCTCGACCGGGTCTACGACGACTTCGTCAACAAGGTGGCCGAGGGGCGCGGCCTGTCACGGGAGCGCGTCCACGAGCTGGCCAGGGGCCGGGTCTGGACGGGCGCCGACGCCCACGAGGGCGGGCTCGTCGACGTGCTCGGCGGCCTTGAGGACGCCCTCGCCCTGGCCCGGCGCAAGGGCGGTCTGGCCGAGGACGCCCCGGTGCGCGCCTACCCCCGGCTCAACCCGATCGAGCGCCTGCGCCCGGCGGACTCCAGCGAGGACAAGGCCGCCGCCATGACGCGGCTGCGCCTTGAGTCGTGGGGGCCGCTGGCCCACCTGGCCGCCGAGCTCGGCCTGCCGTCCTACGGGCCGCTCATGCTTCCCGGGTCGTGGACGATCCGCTGAGCCGTACCGGCTCTCCGTGGCCCTGCCACGGACGGGCGAACGCCAGGGCCAGGGCGGCCAGTGCGAGAGCGACCAGCATGACCGCGGCCGTCGGCGTCGGGCTGTCCGTCCCGAACAGGCCCGCCAGCGGGGAGGCGGCGGCGCCCAGCACGAACTGGGTGCCGCCGAGGAGGCCGGAGGTGGCTCCCGGGGCGTCGTGACCGAGGGCCTGGACGATGGTCGTGCTCGCGGGCAGGACGAGGCCGAAGCCGACGATGACCAGGAAGAAGCAGACCCAGGTGACGACGAGCCCGCCGCCCGTGGTGAGGAGCACCACGAGCAGTACGGCCGTCGCCGCCAGGGCGGTGCCCAGGCCCACGGTCAGCAGGGCGTTGATCCTGACCCGGGAGGCGACCCGCCCGAAGACGATCCCGCCGACCAGCATGCCGAGGGCGTTGACGGCGAAGATGAGGCTGTACTGGGTGGGTGAGACGCCGTAGACGTCCTGGAACACGAACGCCGAGCCCGCAATGTAGGTGAACAGGGCCGCGCCGCAGAAGGAGGAGGTGAGGACGTACCCCATGAGGGCGCGCCTGCCGAACAGCCCGGCGATGGCCCTGAAGGTGGTGCCGATCCCGCCCGAGTGCCTGCGGGAGGCGGGCAGGCTCTCCGGCGCCCAGGCCAGGACGCCCAGCACCAGCAGGACGCCGAAGCCCGCGAGCGCCGCGAAGACGACCCGCCAGGAGGCGACGCCGAGGATGGCTCCGCCGAGCACCGGGGCGGCGATCGGGGCGAAGGACACGATCACCGACAGGGTCGCGAAGTGACGCGGGGCCTCGGGAGTACCGTGGAAGCGGTCGGTGAGGACGGCGCGGCCGACGACCATGCCCGCCGCCCCCGCGACGCCTTCGAGCAGGCGGGCGACGTTGAGCACGTCGACGTTCGGGGCCAGCGCGCAGACCAGCGAGAACACCGTGAACAGTGTCGCGCCGCCGAGCAGGACCTTACGGCGGCCGACGGCGTCGCTGACCGGGCCGAGCAGGATCTGCCCGACGGCCAGGCCGATGAGGAAGGCCGTCATGGACAGCTGGACCGACGACTCGGTCGTGCCGAGAGACCGGACCAGCCCGGGGAAGCCGGGGACGTACATGTCCGTGGCCAGCGGGGCGACGGCGCCGAGGGCGGCGAGCACGACAAGCAGCCGTCCGACGTGTTCCGGCGGCCGTTCACCGGTCGCTGCGTCTGTCACTGCGTCTGTCACTGTGTCTGTCGCTGTGGGGGCGGCGAGAGGGGGGTCCTTGGGCATGGCACGAACTGCTTTCTCGCCACCGGGCGAACGTGACGCCGCTACGATGGGCGACATCGGCAACAGGTAGTTAACTAGTTAACGGATATAAGTAGTTTATAGGTTAACGAATTGGAGGGCTCATGCAAGCCCCCGCCCAGCAGGTGTACGAGCGGTTGCGGCAGATGTATCCAGGCCTCGACACCTCCTCGATGGAGGTCGTCGGCCCGCTGAAACGGGTTCAGGCGCTGCTCGACCTGGCCATCGAGCCACTCTTCGCCGGCGCCTCGGTGACCTCCCCCGAGCTGGACGTGCTGCTCCGGCTGCGGTACGCCGAACAGCCGACGATCGCCAGGCAGCTCGCCAGGCAGATGAGCCGCTCCCCCGCCGCACTGAGCAAGACCCTGGCCAAGCTGGAACGGCGTGGCTACATCAGCCGCACCGCCAACCCCGCCGACCGCAGGGCCGCCCTGGTCCACCTCACCGACGAGGGCAGCGAGGTCGTGAACACGCTGTTCCCGCAGCAGCTCGCCGTCGAGGTGCGCCTCCTCAGCGGCATGACCGCCCAGCAGCGAGCCCAGATCATCGAGGGGCTCACCCAGCTGGTCAAGGTCATGGAGGCGGGCCTGCGCGACATGACGGCCCCCTGAACGCGCCCCCGGTACGGCGGGCTCAGCCGCCGGCCGGGCGGTAGCGGGCGCGTAGCCGTACGAGAGGGGTCAGGCCGGGGGTGACGTAGTCGACGGCCAGCACCCTGGCGACGAAGAGCGTGTGGTCCCCGGCGGGGACGACCTTGATCGTCTCGGCCTCCAGGGCGGTCACGCCGCCGTCCACGACGAGTGCCTCGCTCAGCTCGCCCCGGTGGTGCGGCGTTCCGGCCAGCAGGAGCCGGGCGCCGGGACGGCCGGCGGTGGCGAACCGGCTGGCGATCGCCTTCTGCCCGCCGGACAGCACACTGGCGGCCCAGCGGTCACGACGCAGCAGCAGTTCGTTGAGGTAGCCGCCGCTGTCCATGCTCACCATGACCAGCTGCGGATCGAGCGAGACCGAGGTGAAGGTGCCGACGGTCGCCCCCACGTCGTCGCGCTCGTCCTTCACCGTGACGACCGTCACAGCGGTCGGCACCTGACCCATGGCCTCGACGAACTCGTTCATGGGTCAATCATTCCGAAACGGCGCACGGCCCGCGCCGCGGGGCGGCACGGGCCGTGCTGGAAGACCGGCGAGAATCAGGCGAGACCGTTCTGGGTCAGCCAGTCCTTGGCCACCGCGGCGGCGTCGGCCTTGTCGATCGAGACGCGCTTCATCAGCCCGAGCAGCCCGGCGGTGTCGAGCTTGGCGGAGACCGCGTTCAGCGTGCCGGTGACGGTCTCGTTCACCCCGGCCTTGTTGACCAGGGGCGCGACGTTGCCCGCGCCGAAGACGTGCTTGGTGTCCTGCAGCGTCACCAGGCCGTTGATGATCACCTTGGGGTCGGTGGTGAAGACGTTGCCGACCTCGATCGTGCCGTCCTTGATGGCGTCGGCGGTCGCGTCACCGGTCTTCTTCCACTCCTTGAACTCCAGGCCGTAGACGTCCTTGAGGGCCTTCTCCTGGCGGGCCTGGAACTCCGGCGGGCCGCCGACGGTGGAGTTCTTGGCGATCTTGGACAGGTCCTCGATCGTGACCAGGCCGATCTTCTGGGAGTTCTCCCTGGTCACGGTCAGTGAATCGCTGTCCTCCGCCGCGGCGGGTTCGAGGATCTCAAGCTCGGCGGGGAGCTTCTCCTTGAGCGCGGCGACGACGTCTTCCTTGCTCTTGGCGGTCGCCGACTTGTCGATGAAGGCGAGCAGCGAGCCGACGTACTCCGGCAGGATGGTCAGGCCGCCGCTCTTGACCTGCCCGTAGAGGACCTCGCGGCTGCCGATGTTGAGCTTCTTCTCGACCTGGACTCCCTTGGCCTCAAGGGCCTGGGAGTAGATCTCGGCGAGCAGGACGTTCTCCGGGAAGTTCGCCGAGCCGACGACGACCTTGCCCCCGCCACCCCCGGACGCCGGCGCGGCCCCGGAGTCTGCCGGGGTCGGGGAGGTGTTGGTGAGCGGATCACCGCCACCGCACGCGCTGAGTGTGAGCGCCGCGGCGAGGGTGACCACCACGGTGCTGAAAAGGCGCTTCATCGTGCTTTTCCCTTCTAAGGCGGGAGGTAAAGGTGACATTACCGTACGGCGTTACGCCGCCTCACCCCCGGTGAGACCACCAGTCTCTGGATCAGAACGAAGACGAGCTGGACGAGCAGGGCGAGCAGGGCGACGAGCACCGCCCCGGCGAGGGTGCGGGGGTAGTCGTTGGTGGCGAACCCGTCGACGACGTAGCGCCCCAGGCCTCCCAGTCCGACGAAGGCGGCCACGGTCGCGGTCGCCACCACCTGGATCGCCGCGAGCCGCAGGCCCAGCAGGATCAGCGGCAGCGCGACCGGCACCAGCACCCGCCCCAGGACCTGGCCGCCGCGCAGGCCCATGCCGTACGCGGCGTCCCTCAGGTCGGGGTCGACACCCCTGACGCCCTCGTAGGTGTTGACGAGGATGGGCGGCACGGCCAGCGCGACCAGCGGGATCAGCACCGGCAGGTCGGTGCCCAGGCCTGCCAGCAGCACGACCAGCACCAGCAGGCCGAGCGTGGGCAGGGCGCGGGCGGCGTTGGCGCTCAGCACGACCAGCAGCGCCCCCCTGCCGGTGTGCCCGATCCACAGCCCGAGTGGCAGCGCCACCAGCATGGCCAGCAGCAGCGCGATCGCGGAGAACTGCAGGTGCTCGGCCAGCCGTACCGGGATGCCGTCGGGGCCCGACCAGTTGGCCGGGTCGCCGAAGAAGTCGACCAGCCAGTTCATGTCGTCCCCCTCGCCCGTGACCACGGGGTGAGCAGCCGCTGGGCCAGCACGAGCAGCGCGTCGGCGATCGCGGCCAGCAGCACGACCAGCACCACGCCCACGATGATCGGGGTGTAGAACTGCCGCTGCCAGCCGTCGATGAACAGGTAGCCGAGACCGCCCCTGCCCACCAGCGCCCCCACGCTGACCAGGCTGATGCTGGAGACCGCGGCCACGCGCAGCCCGGCCAGCACCACCGGGACCGCGATCGGCAGCTCGACCAGCAACAGCCTGCGCAGCGGGGTGAAGCCCATGGCGACCGCGGACTGGCGCACGTGGTCGGGAACCGAGCCGAGCCCGTCGACCACCGCCGGGATGAGCACCGCCAGCGAGTAGAAGGCGAGCGGGACGATGACCGTCGCCCTGGTGGCCAGGCCCGTGACCGGGATGAGCATGACGAAGACGGCCAGTGAGGGAAGCGAGTAGGTCACGTTCATGACGCTCATGGTCGGCTGGTAGATCCCGCGCCAGCGGACGCAGGCCAGCCCAAGCGGGAGCGCGACGAGCAGCCCGACGACGATCGGCACCAGCGACATGACGATGTGATCTTCGAGCAGGGACTGGATGGAGGGCCAGTTACGCCCGATCCAGTCCCAGCGGACCAGCGGCTCCTCACGCATGGGCGCCCCCGGCGACCCGGTCGAGCGCCTCGTTCAGCGCCTCGCGGGTGACCACGCCCTCGGCCCGCCCGGCGTCGTCGACCGCGATCGCGCACCCCGACGGGGACAGCAGTGTCGCGTCGAGCGCCGCGCGCAGCGAGTCGCGCCCCCTGACGAACGTCCCGTACGGCGCGGGCCGCACGTCGGCGAGCGTGCCCGAGGCGGGCAGGTCGGCGACCTTGACCCAGCCGAGCGGCCTGCCGTCCTCGTCGAGCACCGCCAGCCAGGGACCGGCCGCGGCGCGCAGCCCGGCGACCTCGGCGGAGGCGGGCGCGGTGAGGTCGGTGCGCAGCCGTACCTCCTGGCCGGGGACGAACGACAGGCGCCTGATGCCCCGGTCGCGGCCGAGGAACTCGCGGACGAAGTCGTCGGCGGGCCTGGACAGGAGGGTCGCGGGGTCGTCGAGCTGGGCGAGGTGGCCGCCGACGCGCAGCACGGCCACCCGGTCGCCGAGTTTGACGGCCTCGTCGATGTCGTGGGTGACGAAGACGATGGTCTTGTTCAGCTCGGCCTGCAGCCGCAGCAGTTCCTCCTGCAGGCTGGTGCGCACGACGGGATCGACCGCGCTGAACGGCTCGTCCATCAGCAGCACCGGCGGGTCGGCCGCCAGCGCGCGGGCGACGCCGACACGCTGCTGCTGCCCGCCGGAGAGCTGGAAGGGGTAGCGCTCGGCGAGCCCGAGGTCGAGGCCGACCCGTTCGAGCAGCTCCATCGCGCGGTCGCGGGCCTTCTTCCTGTTCCAGCCGAGCAGGTGGGGCACCGTCGCGACGTTGTCGACGATCTTGCGGTGCGGGAAGAGGCCCGCCTGCTGGATGACGTAGCCGATGCCCCGGCGCAGGGCCGGTGGGTCGATGGTCGTGACGTCGACGCCGTCGAGGAGGACACGGCCCTCCGACGGGTCGATCATCCTGTTGATCATGCGGAGTGAGGTGGTCTTGCCGCATCCCGAGGGGCCCACGAAGACCGTGATCTCGCCCGTCGGCGCCTCAAGGCTGAGACGGTCGACGGCCACGGTCCCGTCGGCGTAGCGTTTGGTGACCCCGTCAAATGTGATCATGCGCAACCCCATGCTTCTCGGCAGGGCCGCGGCCCCCCTGCCACAACCGCCCCATGATCTGTCCGACCGACAGCCTACGGTGGCCCTCCGACATTCGACCCCGTCCCCCCGGCCAAGTCATCCGGGATCGTGAGATATCGAGCAAAAGAGCACTCAATAGTGCCCAGAATCTCGGCGTCTCACCACGATTACCCATATCGTGGACATCGACCCCTCCAGTCACACGTACCACGGGCTTTTCGCCCTCGCTTCTCACCACGACCCCAGAGGAACCGGTCTCGTGAACCAACCGATCCTCGGTCAGCGCTCGCGCGGCGAACTGATTACCGAGCTCTATGACACACACGCCGCCGGGCTGTTCGCCTACTGCCACGACCAGTTGGGCGATCCGGGGGCCGCGGGCACGGCGCTGGCGGCCGTCTTCGCCACCCTCACCTCCTCTGGCGCCTCCACTCATGCTTCCTCGGGTGCCGTCTCCGACGCACGGCCGCCGCGCGCCGCGCTGTACGCGCTCGCCCGCCGCGAGATCCACCAGCGGGACGTCGTCCACGCCGCCCCGCTGCCCGGCGCCGACCCGGTCTCCCTCTTCGTCGACCGGGTGCTGCACGACCTGCGCCCGCACCAGCGCGAGGTGCTGTACCTGTCCGGCGTGCGCGAGATGGACACCGCCGAGCTGTCCTGGGTGCTCGACGTGGCCGCCGACACGGCCGACGAGCTGACCGTGAGCGCCTGCCGCCGCTTCGCCCAGTCCCTCCAGCTCGCCCTGGTCTCTGCCAGGGTCCCGGCCCACCTGGCCGACGCCTTCGGCGCGCTCGGTGTGGCCCCGATCAGGGACGTGCTCGTCCGCGCCCCGTGGGCCGTCCCGCCCGCCGGACTGCGCGCGGCCGTTCTGGGGCTCCCCGGCGCGCCGGCGCTTCCCCCGGCCTCCCCCACGCGGACCCCGGCGCTGCCGGTCTCGCTCAGGCCCCTGTGGCCGACGCCGCCCGCCTGGCCGCTGCCGCTGGCCGACACCGACGCCCTGACCAGCACCAGCGTCTTCGCCACGCCGGAGCTGCCGCCGCCCTTCTCCCCCGCGGACTTCTTCCCCGCCGCGCCCGCGCGGGACAACTTCCCCGACCCCTTCTCCCCGCCGGACCCCGACGTCGTCTCCGCGCACGAGGCGACGACCGAGCCGATGCCCAAGCTCAAGGACTCGGTGCTGAGCGCGCTCGACGAGATCGTCCCGCGCACTCCCCGGCGCAGGCTCCAGCGGCCCAAGCCGCGCGGGGCGAAGCCGCTGTCCGCCCCGATCCCGGGGGACGTGCTCGACGACGCGCCCGCCACCCGCCATGAGGGCGCCCCCGAGGACCTGTTCCAGCCGTTCACCCCCGAGCCGAGGCCCAGGCAGCACTCCGACAAACTGGTCGCCGCCGCTCCCAGGGAGACGGCCCCCGAGGACTTCGCCGTCTTCGAGGCCTCCGGGGTCGTGACGCCGCTGCCCGGCTGGCCGCTGCGGGCCGAGGAACTGGACGCCGCCGCCCCGGTCCTCCCCGAACCGGAGGCCGTACGGCCCGCCCCGGCCGGCTGGCCGCTGCGGACCGACGAGCTGGGCACCGTGGAGGCCTCTGCGGAGGCCCCTGTGGACTCCTCGGACTTCACGGACTCCGGGGACCGTGCCAGGCACGCGAGGAGGCCGGGCCGGAGCGCCAGGAGAACGGGCGCGCACCGCGGCGCGCACGCGGAGCAGCCCGGCGACGACGCCCCGGCCCGCGCGCCCCTCCCCGAGGGCCTTCCCGAAGACCTTTCCGGCGTGCCGGACTCCCCTCGGGAGATCCCCGCAGAACCCGAGACCGCCGGCGTCTCGGAGAAGGCCCCCGCCACACGCCTGTCGCGGCTGGGCGGGAGGGCACGCCGCAGGCGCGGGCAGGCCAGGCGGGGCGGGCAGCGCCACGACTGGGCGTGGGAGCTGTTCGGCTTCGTCATCTGCGTGGTCTGCGTGGCGATCGCGATGCTCGTCTTCTTCGCGATGCCCACCCCGCTGACGCCCTGACGCCCGGCCCGGCGCCCTCAGTGGTCGGGGAAGGCGAGACGGACGGTGCCCGAGACGTGTGTTCCGAGGCCGATCTGTCCCAGGACCCGCACCGTGAGCCTCTCGCCCTCACGGGACATGACGGTCCCGGTGAGGGCCAGCGTCTCCCCGGCGTGGGCGGGAAGGCCGAGCTTGACGTTGATCCCGCGGACCAGCGCCTCCGGTCCCGCCCAGTCGGTGACGTACCGCTCGACGAGGCCCATCGTGGTCAGGATGTCGAGGAGGCCGCCCTCAGGGCGGTCACGGTGCGGCGGGGCGAGGCCCGCGGTCGAGGTCAGCGTGATCGTGGCGGTGGGCAGAAGGGTTCCGACCTCGACGAACGCCGCCTCCTTCCCGGGAGGCCCGCACCTGCGAGCCGACTCGTCATCCTGCTGGCGGTACGTCACACACGACGGCATACCGATACCCACTTCTCCAGGTGGGCGGCCCACGACGCCGCCACCGCCCACACACCTTCCGGCAGTTACCACCACCGTCCTCCCGGCGCCGGGGGTCACGGCGCACGGCGAGGCCGCGGGTCCTCGCCGTGACAACCGCGCTCCCGCGACGTGCCACGCCGTACGGCCCGGCGGCCCGGTCGGTGGGGGAAGGACCGCACCCGACGCGTCCCGCCCCCGGCACACCCTTCCAGAAGAAGGCGGTCCCGCCTTTCCCCCTGCCTTCCGGAGGGTACGGCTCGCATGTGTCGGGCTGGTTTTTCCCTCCCCAGGGCGAAAATCCAGTACCCGAGGACTTCCGCGCAGTGGGGTAGAACCAATTACATTTTTCACCCCGCCCCATACCTGCCCCATGGTGACGACAGGGCTCCATAACACGCGTGACATGTGGAGACAGAGATCCCCTGTAACTGACAGATAACCCACCGGAGCGGGCGAAGGTCAGATAACGTGTTCTCATGCGTACCCCGCGTGCGGCCGTGGGTCTCCCGGTCGCCCCGCGCCCCGGCGGAGCCCCGGCCACCGGCGGCGCCGGACCGGCCACGATCGAGGGGGCATCCGGCATGCAGAGCGAACCGCACCCGAGCGGTGTCCGCGCGAGAAGCCAGCACCAGCGCCGCAGGCGCATCGTCCAGGCCGCCGCGGCCCTGGCCTCCCTCGGCGGCGTCGAGGCCATGCAGATGCGCACCGTCGCCGAGCGCGCGGGGGTCGCCCTCGGCACGCTCTACCGCTACTTCCCCTCGAAGATGGACCTGGTCGTCGCGGTCGTCAGTGACGAGATCGACCTGATCGAGGGCAGCGTCGAGCGCAGGCCCCCGGCCACGACCACCCCCTCGGGCCGTGCCGTGGACGTGCTGATGCGCGCGACCCGGGGTCTGATGCGCGAGCCCGAGCTGGCCGACGCCCTCGTCCGTTCGCTGATCATGGCGGAGATCGACACCCCGTTCGCCGAGCGGGTGACCGGCCTGCTGCTGCGTGTCTCCGGGCACGAGCCCGACGCGCGGACGGTGACCGAGGAGCAGCGCGTCCTCGCGGGTTCGCTGACGAGTGTCTGGGTGCACGAACTGCTGGCGATGCTCAGGGGGCAGCGGACCTACGACCAGGTCCAGCGTCATCTGGAGATCACCGCCACCCGGCTGCTCGCCGATTTCCCCGCCCCGCCTTCACCCTGAAGGCCGGCACGCGTTACTGTCGGCGAGGCGAACAGACTAACGTTCTAGAGCGACGCGCCGGGAACCCCCTGGACCGTGGAGCCGCCGGGACGACGCCGACAGACAGGGAGCGCCGCCGTTGAAATCCCTCCGCAGGCCCTACAGCGAACAGCGTCCGACCGACATCGGTGGCGGGGTGTGGAGCGTGCCCGTGCCGATCCCCGGCAACCCCCTCGGATACACGTTGATCTACGCGATCGAGTCCCCCGCCGGGCCGGTGCTGGTCGACGCGGGCTGGAACCACCCCGACGCCTGGCTGGCCCTGCGGGACGGGCTGGCCGCCACGGGCATGGACATCCGCGAGGTCAGGGGGGTCGTCGTCACCCACTTCCACGCCGACCACGCCGGACTCGCCGGTCAGGTGCGGCAGGAGTCCGGGGCCTGGATCGCCATGCACGAGGCCGACGCCGAGCTGGTCGGGACCATGCGCGAGGCCGAGGAGGACGCCCAGCGCACCGAGCGGGCCGGGATGCTGCGCCGGGCGGGAGCCGGCGCGGCCGAGATCGAGGCGGTGACCACCGCCTACCGTCCCGAGCCCCCCGCCGCACCGGACAGGACGCTGCGCGACGGCGACATGATCGACATTCCCGGGCGCAGGCTCCGCACCGTCTGGACCCCCGGTCACACCCCGGGTCACGTCTGCCTGCACCTGGAGGACGCCGACCGGCTCTTCACCGGGGACCACGTGCTGCCGGGCATCACCCCGCACATCGGCGTCTACCCCTACGACCGGACCGACATGGACCCGCTCGGGGACTTCCTGGCCTCGCTGGAGAAGGTGGCGGAGCTGGGACCGCTCGAAGCCCTGCCCGCCCATGAGTGGATATTTCAGGACACGGCGGAGCGGGCGCGGGCGATCGGCGCGCATCACGAGGAGAAACTCACCTCCCTGGTGGCCCTGCTGGCCGAGGCGGGCGAGCCGCTCACCATCTGGGAGATCGCCTCACGGATGACCTGGAAGCGCTCCTGGGACGACCTGCCCTCCATGCTGCGCGGCATGGCCGCCGCCGAGGCCGCCGCCCACCTGCGCGCCCTTGAGGTGCGGGGCCGGGTCCGCCGTACCGCCGAGGGGGACCCCAAGGAAGATATGGTGCGCTTCACCGTACACTCATAGACATCCGATGTCTGAGCGTGACCAGGGAGGACGAAGCGTGGCGGTCACCGACACCGCTATCGACAGGATCAAGCAGATGATCCTGGAGGGCGAGATCCCCCCTGGCGGCAGGCTGCCGAAGGAGGCCGACCTGGCCGAACGGCTCGGCCTGTCGCGCAACTCCCTGCGCGAGGCCGTCCGCGCCCTGGCGCTGATCAACGTGCTGGACGTACGGCAGGGCGACGGCACCTACGTGACCAGCCTGGAGCCTCGCCTGCTGCTGGACGCGATGGCGTTCGTGGTCGACTTCCACCAGGACGACACGGCGCTTGAGTTCTTCCAGGTCCGCCGGATCCTGGAGCCCGAGGCGACCGCGATGGCCGCCACCCGGATGACCGAGGCCGAGATAGCCGAGCTGCACGAGATCCTCACCCGGCTGCCCGAGAACCCGAGCGTCGAGCAGCTGACCGCCAACGACCTGGAGTTCCACCGGCGCATCGCGGCGGGTTCGGGGAACTCGGTGCTGTGCTCCCTCATCGAGAGCCTGTCGGGGCCGACCACGCGGGCCAGGCTCTGGCGGGCCCTGACCAGGGAGAACGCCCTGACCAGGACGCGTGAGCAGCACACCGCGATCTACGAGGCCATCGCCGCCCGGCAGCCCGAGGTCGCGCGCGCCTGGGCCACGGTCCATGTCGCCGGAGTCGAGGAGTGGCTTCGTAGCGTGCTCGCCTGAGCGGATATCGCATCATAAAAGATCACAAAGCCGTACTCTTGGGGCGGAACGATTCCCCGACGACGAGGATGCCCCCCATGCAGCCACTCGATGGAGCCGACTTACGGGTGGTGGCCGCCCTTCAGGTGAACGGACGCGCCACCTGGGACCGCATCGGAAGAGTGCTGGACGAGTCGACCCGCAACGTGGCCAGACGGGCCACCCGGCTGACGGAGGCGGGCGTCCTGTCCGTCGTCGGAGTGGTCGACGACCGCCGGATCGGCTCGGCGATCCTGCGGCTGCGCTGCCGGCCCGGTTCGGTGATCGACGTCGGCGCCGCGCTGGCCGAGCTGCCCCAGACCCGGTTCGTCTCGCTGGTCTCCGGCTCCGCCGACTGCACCGCGGAACTGTGCGTGGCCGACGACGCCCTGGTCGATCTGATCTTCCGGGACATCCCCTCGATCGACGGGGTGGTCGAGAGCACCACCTACCCGGCGCTGCGTTACTTCAAGACCCCCCAGGAGTGGCACGTGGACGTGCTCACCCCGCAGGAGATCGAGGGACTCCTCGAACAGTGGACGCCGCTGCCCGAGCGCTTCCAGCGCGCCGGTGACACCCCCTCCGCCGAGGACGAGCGGATCATCGCCGCGGTCGCCGCGGACGGCCGGGCCACCCACGCGGAGATCGCGGCGGCCACCGGGATCAGCGAGTCGACCGCCCGCCGCAGGCTGGACTCCCTGCTCCGCAGGGGCATCCTGCGCATCCGCGCGGAGATCGAGCCCGCCTACCTGGGCCTGCCGATCGAGGCCGCGCTCTGGCTGCGGGTCGCGGAGCGGGAGGTCGAGACGGTCGGCCACGCCCTGGCCAGGCTGCCGAAGGTGAGATACGTCCTGGCGGTGGCGGGCGACCACCAGCTCGTGGCCCACGTGGCCGTCCCCGGCCGTTCCGAGCTCTACGAGATCCTCAGGGAGATCGGCGGACTGACCGGGATCAGGGCGATCGAGACGACGATGACCCTCCTGCCGCTGAAACGCGGCTTCATCATCAAGCGGGACGGCGTCGCCGACCGCTGGGCGGGCCCGATCGGCTGACCCGGGTCCCTCAGACCGGTGCGGGGGCACCGGTTCTCGCAGACCGGAAGGCACGCGCGCCGCAGGGAAGATGCGCATACGGTTCGCCCTAGGAGGGACTCAAATGGACATCAATCTTGTGGACAAGGACGTCTACGCGCGCGACGGCGCACCCCACGACCAGTTCCGCTGGCTGCGCGCCAACGCCCCCGTCTACCTGCACGAGGGCGAGCCCGAGCGGGACTGGCCGCCGTTCTGGGCGGTGACCAGGCACGCCGACGTGGTGCACGTGTCGCGGCGCTCCGACCTGTTCTCGTCGAGCAGGAGACTCGCGCTCTTCGACGAGATGCCCGAGGAGCAGCGCGAGCTCCAGCGGCTCATGATGCTCAACCAGGACCCGCCCGAGCACACCCGGCGGCGTTCCCTGGTCAACCGGGGCTTCACCCCGCGCATGATCAACGCCCTTGAGCAGCACATCCGCGACATCTGTCACCAGCTTCTCGACGAGGTCACCGGGCTCCCGGCGGTGGACTTCGTGCGTGACATCGCGGCCCCGCTGCCGCTCTACGTGATCTGCGAGCTGCTCGGCGCGCCCGTCGAGGACCGTGACAAGATCTTCAACTGGTCCAACCAGATGATCGGGGCCGACGACCCCGAGTACTCCTCCGGCCCCTCCGCCGGTCAGGCGGCGGCGGCCGAGGTGTACGCCTACGCCAACGCGCTGGCGGCGGAACGGCGCGAACGGCCCCGCGAGGACATCGCGACCAAACTGCTCCTGCCGGACGTCACCGGGGAGACCCTCGACGAGAACGAGTTCGACCTCTTCGTGCTGCTGCTGGTCGTCGCCGGCAACGAGACCACCCGCAACGCGGCCTCCGGCGGGATGCTGGCCCTCTTCGAGCATCCCGAGCAGTGGCGGGGGGNCCGCGCGCTCGCCGCCCCGGCCGCCGACGAGATCGTCCGCTGGGTCTCCCCCGTCAACCTCTTCCGCCGTACGGCCACCGCCGACACGGTGATCGGCGACCAGGAGATCAAGGAGAACGACAAGGTCGTGGTGTTCTACGGCTCCGCGAACCGGGACGAGGAGGTCTTCGCCGACCCCGACGTCTTCGACATCGGCCGTTCCCCCAACCCGCAGATCGGCTTCGGCGGGGGTGGTGCCCACTTCTGCCTCGGCAACCATCTGGCCAGGATGGAGCTCCGGGTGCTCTTCGAGGTCCTCGCCGAGCGTTTCCCCGGCCTGACCCAGGCGGGTCCCGCCCGGCGGCTGCGCTCCAACTTCATCAACGGCATCAAGGAGCTGCCGGTCACCCTCTCCTGACCCGCTCCCGCGCCTGCGGCGGCCGCCCACCGGTCCGCCGCGGGCCTTCAGGCGCGCAGGCCCAGCGTGAGCCGCAGGGTCAGGCCGGTGTTGCGGCGCAGGCCGAGACGGCGCACGGCCAGTTCGAGCGCCTCGCGCTGACCGACCAGCACCACCCACGCCTTCGCCCGGGTGACCAGGGTGTAGAGCAGGCCCCTGCGCAGCATCACTCCCCCGGCCTCGGCCACGACGGGCGCGACCACGAAGGGATATTCGCTGCCCTGGGAGCGGTGCACGCTGATCGCGTAGGAGTGGGTCAGCTCGTCGAGCTCGTCGAAGGTGTAGCGGACGGTCTCCCCGTCGCCGGTGCGCAGCTCCAGCACCCGGTCCTGCGGGAGCACCGCCGTGACGGTCGCGGTCTCCCCGTTGAAGACGCCCTTGTCGTAGTTGTTGCGGATCGGCATGACCCGGTCGCCGACCCGGAAGACCGACGGGCCCGACCAGTGCTCGGCCGTACCCTCGCGTGCGGGGTTGAGCCGCTCCTGAAGGCTTCGGCCCAGCTCGGCCGTACCGGTCGCGCCCTTGCGCATCGGGCACAGCACCTGGACCTGGTCGCCGCCGACGCCCTGCTTGCGGGGGATGGCCTCGGTGGCCAGGTGGACCACCCGGTCGGCGACCAGCTCAGGGTCGTCCAGCTCCTCGAACCAGAAGCCGCCCCCGCCGGGCAGGTCGGGCAGCCGGCCCGACCTGATCCGATGGGCCGCCCTGACGATGCCGCTGTCCTGGGCCTGCCGGAAGACGTGGGTCAGCCGGACGCGTGGGATCTCCTCGACCCCGAGCAGGTCGGCCAGCACGTTGCCCGGCCCGATGCTGGGCAGTTGGTCCCCGTCCCCGACCAGCAGCAGGTGGCCGCCCGAGGGGATGGCCGCCACCAGGCGGGTGGCCAGCTGCAGGTCGAGCATCGACGCCTCGTCGACCACGATGAGGTCGGCCTCCGTCGGCAGCCGCTGGAAGAGCGTCCCCTCCTCGGGGTCCGCCCGCTGGGCGAGCATCCGGTGCACGGTCATCGCGGGCAGGCCGGTCAGCTCGGACAGGCGCTTGGCCGCCTTGCCGGTCGGCGCGGTCAGGGTCACCCCGCCGCCCATCGCCCGCACGGTCGCCGCGATCACCCGCACCGTATGGCTCTTGCCGCAGCCGGGACCTCCGGTGATGACCGAGACGGTGCTGGTCAGCGCGAGGTTCACCGCGGCCCGCTGGTCCTCGTGCAGGCTCTCGTCGTCGGGGAAGGGCCGCAACGGAAGCGTCGAGGCGGCCCGCAGCAGCCTGGTCAGGTGCGTGGCGAAGGCGACCTCGCGGCCGTGCTGCTCCTTGGCGTAGACCACGAGGCCGGGCCCCGCGGGTGACTCCTCGACGACGACCGCGCGCTCGGCGGCCAGCGCGTCGACGGCCCGCCGTACGGACTCCTCCTCCTGCTCGACGAGGGCGGCGGCCGAGGGGAGCAGGACGGTCAGCGGCAGGTAGCAGTGCCCGTCGCGGGCCGCGGCCGTCTCCAGGCGGTCGAGCACCGCGGCCTGGAGGCGGCGCGGGCTGTTCTCCGGCACCCCCGAGCGCAGCGCGATCCGGTCGGCGGTGTGGAAGGCGATGCCTCTGACCTGGCCGATCAGCCGGTACGGATCACGGGTGAGGATCTCGCGGGCGTCGTTTCCGTAGACCTGGTAGATCTTGGCCGCGAGCAGCGGGCTGATCCCGAAGCCCTGCAGGACGACCATCAGCTCGGCGACCGCCTTCTGCTCGGCCCACGCCTGGACGATCTGCGCCTGCCGGGTCGCGCCGATGTTGACGACCTCGGTGAGGCGTTCCGGCTCGGTGTCGATGACCGTGAGCGTCCGCTCGCCGAAGTGGCTGACGATGGCGTGGGCCAGGCGGGGCCCGATGCCGCGGACCAGGCCGGAGCCGAGATAGAGCCTGATCGCGCGCACGGTCGAGGGGACGACCCGCTCACACCGCCTGACCAGCAGGCGGCTGCCGTGACGGGGGTGCTCGTCCCACTCACCGGTCAGCCTGAGCGTCTCGCCCGGCTGCACGCCGGCCAGGGCGCGCCCCGAGGCGACGAAGGCCGCCGGGGCGCCCTCCTGGTCGTCCGCGCTCATCCGCGCGACGGTGTACTCGTCGTCGCGGACGTAGACCAGCTGCTCGACGGAGGCTTCGAGCTCCGTCGCGCGCGCTGTGGCGAGCACGGTCACCGTGCGCTCCCGGGAATCGTGTGCGGCACCTCTTCTCCAGGACACTAGCGGGCGACTGCGACAAGTCTCAGGTGGCGCGGGACTCCAGCGCGTCCAGGATGAGGTCGATCGCGGCGTCGAAGGTGGTCTCGGCGTCCCCATCCGGGTCCAGCCCGGCGAGCAGGCCGCCTGTCTCAGCGGTCAGCAGGCCGGAGACGAAGGTGTAGAGCACCGTGCGGACGCGCACCAGTTCCCCGGCGGGGACCCCGGCGGCGGCCAGGACCCGGTTGAAGACCTCCCACATGCCACCCTCGTGCTCGACGAGGTCGGGGTGGGCGTTGACGTAGGACCACAGGGCCGGGTGCGAGAGCGCGATGGAGCGGTAGGCGTGGGCCAGCGCGCGCAGCTGCTCCCGCCACGGGGTTCCGTCGTCGGGGGGCAGGCGCAGCCCGAGGGCGACGGCCGTACAGGCTCCGCGCAGCAGCGCGTCCTTGTTCTCCACGTGGTGGTAGAGCGACATGGGGTTGACGTCGAGTTCGGCCGCCAGCTTCCGCATGGACAGGCCCTCGACCCCGCCTTCGTCGACCAGCCGCAGAACGGCCGCGTATATCTCCTGGGTTGTCAGGGGTTGTCCCCTTCGCGCACTCACTGCCATACACCGTATGGTAGCTTGAGACATACAGTGTATGGCTGGCGGTTCCGGGAGGCCGCCCGGTAAAGGAGGAGTTCCATGTCGGTGACCCGTTCCATCCCCTCCCCCCAGGGGCTCCCTCTGCTCGGCAACACGCTCCAGATCCCCTCGCACTCGCCCGACGAGCACTTCAGGAAGCTCGCCGCCGAATACGCCGAGGAAGGCCTCTTCCAGCTCGAACTGCTCGGCCGCAAGGTCCTGTTCGTCTACGACCCCGACATGGTCGCCGAGATGTGCGACGAGACACGCTTCTACAAGGGCATCGACCCGCCGCTGTCCATCGTCCGCGACTTCGGCGGCGACGGGCTGTTCACCGCCCGCCACGACGAGCCGGTCTGGGGCCACGCGCACCGCATCCTGATGCCCGCCTTCAGCCAGCGCTCGATGAAGGCCTACTTCCCGCAGATGCTGGAGATCGCGCAGAACCTGGTCGGCAAGTGGGCGATCTCCGACGAGGTCAACGTGCCCGACGACATGACCAGGCTGGCCCTGGACACGATCTCCCTCACCGGGTTCGACTACCGGTTCAACTCCTTCCAGTCGCCGGAGCTGCACCCGTTCCTGCAGGCGATGGGCCGCTCGCTGACCGAGGCGATGCTCCGCAACCGGCAGCTCCCCCTGGTCACCAAGCTCAAGAAGCGGCAGGACACGGCCTACCGGTCCGACATCCAGGTCATGCAGGACCTGGTCGACGACGTCATCAGGCAGCGCAGGAGCACCGGCAGGGGCGACACCAAGGACCTGCTCGGCCTGATGCTCAAGGCCGCCGACCCGCGGAGCGGTGAGCGGCTCTCCGACGAGAACATCCGCAACCAGGTCCTGACCTTCCTCATCGCCGGGCACGAGACCACCAGCGGCCTGCTGTCGTTCGCGCTGTACAACCTGCTGCGCAACCCGCACGTGCTGGCCAGGGCCTACGCCGAGGTCGACCGGCTACTGCCCGGCGACACCGTCCCGACCTACGACACGATCATGAAGCTCGACGTGATCCCGCGCGTCCTGGAGGAGACGCTGCGCCTGTGGTCCCCGATCCCGGCGTTCGCCGTCAAGCCCTTCGAGGACACCGAGCTCGGCGGCTATCCGATCACCAAGGACCATGTCGCCGTCGTCCTGCTCGGTCAGCTGCACAAGCACCCCGGGGTGTGGGAGCGTCCCGAGGAGTTCGACATCGACCGTTGGCTCCCCGAGAACAGGAAGGGCCACCACCCGGCCGCCTACAAGCCCTTCGGCAACGGCGAGCGGGCCTGCATCGGCCGCCAGTTCGCGCTGACCGAGGCCAGGCTGGCCCTGGCCATGGTGCTGCAGCGCTTCGCGATCTCCGACCCGGACGCCTACCGGATGAAGATCAAGCAGATGCTCACCCTCAAGCCCGAGGACTTCACCATCCGGGTCAGGGAGCGCAGGGCCCACGAGCGGGGCACCGCGGAGACGGTGGAGGCGGCGGAGACCGTCCGGGAACAGCCGGTGGAGGTGGCCGTCACGGGAGTCGGCCTCACCGTGGCGTACGGTTCCAACCTCGGCACCGCCGCCGACGTCGCGGAACGGCTGGCCGAGGTCGCGGGGCGCTCCGGCTTCGCGACCACGCTGACCACCCTGGACGAGCTCGAACCGCCCTCCGAGGGGCTGCTCGTGGTGATCACCTCGACCTACAACGGCAAGGCCCCCGACAACGCCCAGCGGTTCGACGCCCTGGAGGGGCTGCCCGCCATGGACGGGGTGCGCTTCGCGCTGCTCGGCTGCGGCAACACCCAGTGGCCCACCTACCAGGCCTTCCCCAGGCGCGTCTTCGACAAGCTCACCGCGGCGGGAGCCGTACCGCTCGTCGAGCGGGGTGAGGCGGACGCCGACGGCGACTTCGACGGCGACGTCTCGGCGTGGACCTCAGGGCTCTGGGCGGCGCTGGCGGCCGAGTACGGCACGTCGGCGGCCAAGGCCGGTCCCCGCTACGAGATGGACGTCCTCACCGAGGCCGACGTGCGGCCCGCGGTCGTCTCCCCGCAGGCGGTCCCGCTGACCGTGGTCTCGGCCGAGGAGCTGACCGGCGACCCCACCGGCCTGTGGGACTTCTCCCGCGAGCTGCCCAGGCCCGGGGTGCGCTCGATCGTGGCCGAACTGCCCGAGGGGACGTCCTACACGGCAGGCGACCACATCGCCGTCTTCGCCAAGAACGCCCCCGAACTCGTCGAGTGGGCGCTGCGTCAGCTCCACGTCCCCCGCGACCAGGTCGTACGGCTGCGCGCCAGGGGGACGACCCACCTGCCCGTCGACACCCCGGTGACCGCGGGGCTGCTGCTGACCGAGTTCGCCGAGCTCCAGGAGGTGGCCACCCGCTCCGACCTGGCGACCCTGGCCGAGCACACCCGGTGCCCCTGGACCAGGGGCCAGCTCACCGAGCTTGAGGCCTCCTACGCCGACGAGATCCTCGCCAAGCGGGTCTCGGTGCTCACGCTGCTCGAACGCCTCCCGGCGATCACCCTGCCGCTGCCGGCCTTCCTGGAGATGGCCGGGCCGATCAGGCCGCGCTACTACTCCGTCTCCTCCTCGCCGCTGGCCGACCCCCGGCGGATCAGGATCACCGTCGGCCTGGTCGAGGGCCCCTCCTGGTCGGGCGGCGGTTCCTACCGGGGCATGTGCTCGGCCTACCTGGCGGGCCTGGAGCCCGGCGACGTCTTCTACGGATACGTACGGGTTCCCAGCCCGCCGTTCCGGCTGCCGGACGACCCGGCGACGCCGGTGATCCTCGTCGGCCCCGGCACCGGTTTCGCCCCGCTGCGCGGCTTCCTTGAGGAGCGGGCCCTGACCGGGGCGTCCGGACCCGCCGAGGTCTTCTACGGCTGCCGCCACCCCGAGCACGACTGGCTCTACCGCGCCGAACTGCTCGGCTGGCAGGAGGCCGGGATCACCCGGGTGCACACGGCCTTCTCCGCGCTCGACGGACACCCCTTCAAGTACGTCCAGGACGCGGTCGCCGCCGAGGCGGACCGGGTGTGGGAGCTGCTAGAACAGGGTGCCCACGTCTACGTCTGCGGGGACGGCCTCCGCATGGCTCCCGCCGTACGGCGTGCCCTGGCGGAGATCCACCACGACAGGACCGGAGGCGACGGCGAGGCGTGGCTGCGCGAGCTGGAGGCCCAGGGCCGGTACCAGCAGGACGTCTTCGCCTGACCCGGCGGTGAGATAGGACATTCCACCCCATATCTAAAGTGCCCTTTCGCGGAACGTCGACTATGGTCGAGGTGATGAGGGAACCGCGGTGGGGCACACCCAGGCCCACCGCGGTCACGGCGGTGGGTCTGCTTCTCGTTCTTCTGCTGGCCGCCGTCTCCCCCTCCCCGTGGTCCGGCGGCTGGAGGCCTGCGGACGCGGGCACCGGCTTCTGGGTCCCCGGCACCGACACCGCCGGTCACTCCACCGCGCCGAGACTGCTCGCCGGTGGGACCGAGCACCTGCCGACGCCGGGACAGCTCCGCTCCCTCCTCGCCGTCGGCGCCACGGTCGCGGCCCCCGGGCCGCCGCCCTCCACCTGGCGCCCGACCGGCCCCGCCGCCGCGCCCAGACACGACGTCCAGCGCGCCGTCACCTCGCGCAGCCCGCCGTCCGCCTGACGGCGCCCTCTTGAAGGCCACCGGCTCTCCGTAGGCGAGACGACGCGTGGAAGGCCCGTCCCCGGGCAGTCCACGTCCATGATCGCGTCAACGACGACGGCCTGAGGGGGCCCGCTGCCCCTTTTCTCTTCTTTCCTGCCCCGACGGGGACCGCGTCGAGCGGTGGCCGACCGGGGTCCCACAGTCGTGCGGTGCTTTCGCGCCGCCCTGCCTTTCGAGTTCCGGCTTTCCCGGCGGAGACCGTGTCCAGCCGTGACCGGCCACGACCGCCGTGAGTCATCCAAGGAGTCGATGTCCCATGGGCGACATCAGGTCGACAAGCAGGCTGCTTGAGGACTACCAGCGTCACACGACGCATCTGGAGGAACTGCGCGCGCTCCTGCACGAACGGCTCGGCGCCGCGCGGGACGCCATGACCGAGAACGAGACCGAACCCGGGAGCGAGCCGACGTCCCCGGAGGACCCGGGGGAGCCCGTCTCCCTGTCCGCCAGGCGTGCCGCCCGTGCGGCGCGGACCGTCGTGGAGATCGAGGCCGCGATCGAGCGGCTCGACTTCGGGGTCTACGGCACCTGCGAGCACTGCGGGGCCTTCATCGCGCTGCGACGGCTGCGGCAGGTGCCGTACACCCGGCACTGCGACGACTGCGAAACCCCGCGCGCCCGCCCCTCGGGGCCGGCCCTGGCGAGCTTCCCGACCCTCAGAAAGGACCAGAACACCATGATCTCCGACGTCCACCTCAGCAGCGTCCAGCTCGACAGCATCCGTGAGGAGCTCGAAGGCCAGCTCCTGCGGTGGACCAGGCAGCTCTCCGAGCTGGAGGCCGCGGTCGGCGACGACTCGGTCGAGGTCTCGGAGAAGTCGGCCCTGCTGGCCGACATCGTCTCCGCCGAGCGCAGCGCCTCCGTCCTGCGCGCCACGCTGGGCGAGATCGCCGAGCTGACCTACGGCCGCTGCGACGGCTGCGGCTCCGGCATCCCGTTCGAGCGGCTCAAGGCCCGTCCGCTGGCGCGCTTCTGCATGCAGTGCCAGCGCCGCCACGAGAACGGCTGACCCGGCCCCGGCGACCGGGGCCCGTCGAAGGCGGTCAGCTCAGCCGCCGACGCGGGCCTCGGTCCACGCACGGGCGAGGATCTCCTCGACGGTCTCCTCGGGGGTCTGTTCCGAGGTGTCGAGCCAGAGGCCGAGACGCGGGGTCCGCTCGCGCAGAACGGCGTCGAGCGGACCGGCCTTCCAGTGGACGTAGGCGTCCTTGGCCCGCGCGGCCTCACGCGCCTCGACGACCTCGGCCCTTGGGGCGAGCACGACCACCAGCAGGGGACGGGCGCGGACAAGCCGGGTCATCTCCACGAGATGCTCGCCCAGCACGACGTCCTGGGCCACCACGGTGAACCCGGCCGCGAAGTACTCGTCGCAGGTGGCCGCGGTCAGCCGGTGCCGCAGACGCAGTTGCGCCAGCGCCTCGGCGGAGGGTTCGGGAGTCATCTCGGCCCTGCCGCCGACCACCATGCGGCGGAACACGTCGCCGCGCACGTGCGCCGAGCGGGGCAGCCGCTCGGCCAGTCGCTGCGCCACCGTTGACTTGCCCGCCGCCTGGATGCCCGTGACCAACAGTACGGCCCGCCGCCCGGCCTCCTCGCTCAGGGCCATGAGGAGTCCTGCTCGGGGTCGCCGCCCTCGGACAGCAGTTTCAGGTCGGACTCGACCATCATCGTGACCAGTTCCTCGAACGAGACCGAGGGCTCCCAGCCGAGCTGTTCACGGGCCTTCTTCGGGTCGGCGCACAGGAGGTCGACCTCGGCCGGGCGGTGCAGGGAACGGTCGGTGACCACGTACCGCTCCCAGTCGAGCCCGGCGGCGGCGAAGGCCGCCTCGACCAGCTCACGAACCGTGTGTGTACGGCCGGTGCCGATCACGTAGTCCTCCGGCGGGCCCGCCTGCAGCATCAGGTGCATCGCCCGCACGTAGTCGCCCGCGTATCCCCAGTCGCGGCGGGCCTCCAGGTTGCCCAGGCGGAGCCGGTCGGCGAGCCCGAGCTTGATGCGGGCGACCCCGAGGGAGACCTTGCGGGTCACGAACTCGGCGCCCCGACGCGGGGACTCGTGGTTGAACAGGATCCCCGAGACCGCGAACATCCCGTACGACTCACGGTAGTTCTGGGTGAGGAAGTGGCCGTAGGCCTTGGCGACGCCGTACGGCGAGCGGGGGTGGAAGGGGGTGATCTCGGTCTGCGGAGTCTCCCTGACCTGGCCGAACATCTCCGAGGACGACGCCTGGTAGAACCTGATCTGGCCGGATTCCGCGGGGGTGCGTGAGGAGGAGACACCCGAGCAGACCCTGATGGCCTCAAGCATGCGCAGCACGCCCATCCCGGTGACCTCGCCGGTCAGCTCGGCCTGTTCCCACGACATCGGCACGAACGAGATGGCACCCAGGTTGTAGACCTCGTCGGGCTGGACCTTCTCAACGGCGGAGATCAGCGAACCCTGGTCGAGGAGGTCGCCCCGGACGAGGCGGACGTCCCGCAGCAGCCTGCGCACCCGGGAGACACGGGGGTTGGCCTGTCCCCTGACGAGTCCCCAGACCTCGTAACCCCGATCGAGCAGGCACTCGGCCAGATAGGAACCGTCCTGCCCGGTGATACCGGTGATCAGCGCGCGCCTGGCCAAGGCGTCCTCCTCGCTTGTGAAGCTCGTGAAGTGGGACTTCCGCTCGGCTGAGTGCCGTGTGACGGCGAATGTATCGCCCCTCCCGTCCCCGGGCACGACTCAGGGCCCCAGTACCCTAGAACACGTTCCACCGAACGTCGTTCGGTTGGCGTGATGCCGCAGTTGGCGCGCGACAGAAGTGGCTTTAGCACCGTTTCCACATTAGGTGGAAGAGAGATACCGAATGGTAAGATCCGAATACTGAGGTCATCTTTCACGGTACCTGTCCCCTTCCGGACAGGCTGAGGAAGGGGTTGCCGTGCCTGACGCGGACTCCCTGCGGGTCGCGCTGCTGTCGTACCGGAGCAAGCCGACCTGTGGCGGGCAGGGCGTTTACCTGCGTCACCTCAGCCGTGAACTGGTCGCCCTCGGGCACCACGTCGAGGTCTTCTCCGGCCAGCCGTACCCCGAACTGGACGAAGGGGTCGTTCTCAACAAGATCCCCAGCCTGGACCTCTACCGTGACGAGGACCCCTTCCGCACCCCCAAGCTGGGCGAGTACCGCGACTGGATCGACCTTCTCGAAGTCGGGACCATGTGGACCGCCGGGTTCCCCGAGCCGCTGACCTTCACCCTGCGGGCCCGCCGCGAGCTGGCCAAACGCGTCGGGGACTTCGACGTGGTGCAGGACAACCAGACGCTCGGCTACGGCCTGCTGGACATCCAGAAGCTGTTCCCCGTGGTCGGCACCATCCATCACCCGATCAGCGTCGACCGCAGGATCGAGCTGAGCGAGGCCCCGCTGCGCAAACGCCTCACGCTCAGAAGGTGGTACGGCTTCGTCAGGATGCAGGCCAGGGTCGCCCCCAGGCTGAACCCGATCCTGACCGTCAGCGAGTCCTCGCTGGCCGACATCCACCGCGACTTCAACGTGCCGCAGGCCAACATGCGGCTCATCCCGCTCGGGGTCGACACCCGCTACTTCCACCCGCGCCCCGAGATGCCCAAACGGCCTGGCTCGATCGTCGCGGTCGCCAGCGCCGACTCCCCCATGAAGGGTGTCGCCACCCTGCTGCGGGCGGTCGCCAAGCTCGCCACCGAGCGCGAGGTGAACCTCACCGTGGTGAGCAAACCGACCCCCGGCGGACCGACGGAGAAGCTGGTCGCCGAACTCTCCCTGCGTGAGCGGGTGAGGTTCGTGCACGGCATCTCCGACACCGAGCTGGGCGAACTGATCGCCACCTCGGAGGTCTCGGTCGTGCCCTCCCTCTACGAGGGCTTCTCCCTGCCCGCCGTCGAGCACATGGCCTGCGGCACCCCGCTCGTCGCCTCACGGACGGGGGCGCTGCCCGAGGTCGTCGGCGACGCCGCCGTCCAGGTCGCCCCCGGAGACCCCGAGGAGCTGGCCACCGTACTGCGGCGCCTGCTCGACTCCCCCGAGGAACGGGCCGAGGTCGGGCGCAGGGGCTACGACCGGGTCATGGAGCGCTACACCTGGCGCGTCGTCGCCCAGCGCACCGTGGACGCCTACCGCGAGGCCATCGCCGCGCACAACGCCCGGTGACCGACCACTTCACAAGGAGCGGCAAGTGCTGACCGTCGACTTCGACCGGCTGCCCGTCGGACCCGGCCTGCGTGTCCTCGACCTGGGCTGCGGGGCGGGACGGCACGCCTTCGAGGTGCTGCGCAGGGGCGCGGACGTGGTGGCCTTCGACATGGACGCCGAGGAGCTCGAAGGCGTCGCGGGCATGTTCGCCGCGATGGCGAAGGAGGGCGAGGTGCCCGAGGGCGCGGTCGGCGAGACCGTGACCGGCGACGCGCTGAAGATGCCCTTCGAGGACGCCACCTTCGACCGGGTGATCGCCGCCGAGGTGCTCGAACACATCCCCGACGACATGAGCGCCATGCGGGAGATCTTCCGGGTGCTCAAGCCCGGCGGCCGCGCCGCGATCACGGTGCCGAGTTTCCTGCCGGAACGGATCTGCTGGGCGCTCGACGAGGCCTACCACACGGCCCCCGGCGGGCACGTGCGCATCTACACCCTCGCCGAGCTGAGCGCGAAGCTGAAGGCCGTCGGCATGGAGATCGGCTCCCACCACCACGCCCACGGACTGCACGCGCCGTACTGGTGGATCAAGTGCGCGGTCGGTGTCGGCAACGACGACCACCCGCTGGCCAAGGCCTACCACGAGCTGCTGGTGTGGGACATCATGAAACGCCCCGCCGTCACCCGGATCGCCGAGACGCTGCTGAACCCGTTCATCGGCAAGAGCGTGGTGCTCTACGTGCGGAAGCCCGCGTGACCCGGTACGGCCCCGCGCCCCGAGACGACCGGAGCGGCCGATGAGGCGGGAACTGGTCGTCGAGACCGCCCTGAGCATCGCGGCCGTGCAGGAGGCCGACGGCGGCGTCCCCTGGCCCGAGGGGCACGTGGACGCCTGGAACCACGTCGAGTGCCTGATGGCCATGGGCGTCGCCGGGCTGAGCGGTCCCGTGCGCAGGGGTTACGACTGGCTGGTGCGCAACCAGCGCGCGGACGGCTCGTGGCCGATGAAGCTGGTCGGCGGCCTGGCCGTCGAGCGGGGCGGGGAGTCCAACCACGCCGCCTATGTCGCGGTCGGCGTCTGGCACCAGCTGCTGGTCACCGGGGACGACGGCTTCGCCCGTGAGATGTGGCCCGTCGTCAGGTCCGCGCTGGACTTCGTGGTCGGGCTGCAGACCGCCCGGGGCGAGGTCGTCTGGGAACGCGCCTCCGACGGCGAGCCCGCGGGCTACGCCCTGCTGACCGGCTGCGCCTCCATCCACCAGGGGCTGCGCTGCGGCGTGCTGCTCGGCGAACGTCTCGGCGACCCGCAGCCCGACTGGGAGCTGGCCGCCGACCGGCTCGCCCACGTGCTGTCCGACCACCCCGAGGCGTTCGCCGACAAGAGCCGCTTCTCGATGGACTGGTACTACCCGGTCCTCGGCGGCGCGGTGCGGGGTCCCGCCGCGCGGGCGCGGCTCGCCGCCGAGTGGGCCGTCTTCGTCGAACCCGGCCTCGGCGTGCGCTGCGTCTCCGACCAGCCGTGGGTGACCGGCGCCGAGTCGTGCGAGCTGGTGCTCACCCTGGACGCCCTCGGCGACCGGGACGAGGCGCTGCGGATCTTCACCGACATGCAGCACCTCAGGCACGAGGACGGTTCCTACTGGACCGGCTGGCAGTTCGCCAACCAGAAGTGGTTCCCGCACGAGCGTTCCGCCTACACCGCCGCCGCCGTGGTTCTCGCCGCCGACGCCCTGTACGGCCTCACCCCGGCCTCCGGGCTGTTCAGGGACGTGCGCGGCGCCATGCCCGGCGCCATGCCCGGCTCCACGGAAGACCGGGCCACCGACCGCCCGGCCCAGGACTGCGGCTGCAGCCACGCCGGTTCACCCGCCTGACGACCCCGCGTCCGAATCCCCTCCCCCGAATCTCTTCGCCTGAATCTCTTCGCCCGAATCCGAGGCGGTGCTTGAAGGCTCGGGGACGGCTCACTACGTTCGGGCACGTGAGCGACACGGAGGGCGACGGAGAGATCGCGGGGGGCGACGGCGGCGTGACGACGGTCGCCGCACCCCCTCCAGGTGTGCCCGGTCCCGGGGCACCGGAGCCGGAGACGGGCGAGCGCACCGTCCCCGTCCGCTCTCCCTGCCCTGCGCCCCGTGCCCCGTCGCCCGCCCTGCCACTTGGCGATCCGGCACCGGGCAGGCCGCGTGGCCTGCCCGGGTTGTTCTGGCAGGACCCCGATCGGACCGGGTTCGGAGTGCGGCGTTTCCGGCTCGGCCCGGCCAGGGAGCACCTGGAGAACGCCGGGCGGGCGTGCGTCGCCGGGCACAACGCGGTGATCGCGGGCGAGCCCGAACGGATCGACGGCCTGCGTGAGGAACTGCGCGGCTTCGCCTACGAGGGGGCGGGCATGGCCTGCGCGTCCCTCGACGTGCTCACCGCGTCCGGCGGCAAACGGCTCAGGAACCTGCTCAGCGGCCAGGGCGTGCGCTACCCGCACATGATCCACCTGGGTGCGGGCCGGGGATACGCCCGGCTGCGGATGCGCCCGATGTGGGGCATCCACTCCGTCCACCCCCTGCTGCGCTGGCTGGCCTTCGACGGCTTCGGCTTCCACCAGGGCTTCTACGCCGCCGACCGGACGGTCGGGCGTCAGCGTACGGCGGGCCTGCTCGACCGGACCAGGCGGGCGATCTTCGACCAGGGGGTCGGCCGGATGCTCTGGTTCCACGAGTGCGCGGGCGTCGAGGACGTCGTCCTCCGGTTGGCCGAGTTCCCCCTCGGCCGCCGCGCCGACCTGTGGAGCGGGATCGGGCTCGCCGCCGCCTACGCGGGCGGCGCGCGGGCCTGCGAGCTGGAACGGCTCAGCGCCGCGGCGGCCGAGGACGGCTTCCGCGCCCACCTCGTGCAGGGCGCCGCCTTCGCCTGCTCGGCCCATCTGATCTCAAGGACCGTGCCCGAGCACACCGCCGAGGCCGTCCTCGCCCTGTGCGAGGTCGGCGTCGAGGAGGCGGGCGGCTGGACGGACACCGCGCTCGTCGCCCTCGGGCACAACGCGCACACCGGCGACCACTACCAGGCATGGCGGGCCGGGGTCAGGAAGGCCTGGGCGAGGCGCAACCGCGGCTCGTGACCGAAGTACGGCCAGGCGCGACGTCCAGGGACACGGCCGATGCCGTGTCCCCGGTCCGTCCGGCCGCCCTGGTGGCGCTGGCGGCCGTCGCCGTCGGGTGGGCGCTGACCGGTACGGCCGAACCCCCCGCCCCCTCCCCCACCACCCCGGTCTTCTCCTTCGCCGCCGACCGGCTCGGTGGTTCCGCGACGGGAGTGGCGCTCTTCGACCTCGACGGCGAGATCGTCTCCGACGACGTCTGCCTGGCCGACCCCCGTCACGGCGGGGTGACCGTGGCCCCCGTGCCGGGCACCCACGGCGGCTACCGGCCGTTCAGGCTGACCGCCCCCGGCCCGCGCGGGGTGCCCGTCGGATGCCTGCCCGCCGACCTCGACGAGGACGGCGCGCAGGACCTGGTCGTCCTCTACCGGGACCGTTCCCCCTCCCTGTTCGTCCGCCTTCCCGGGACCCGCCCCTCCGCCACCGCCTTCGCCCACCGTGAGCCCGCCGTACGGCCCGGCCCGTGGAACGCGGCCGCCGCGAGCGTCGGCGACTTCGACGGCGACGGCCACCTCGACCTGGTCCTCGCCGCCGGGACGGCCTTGGGCGGCTCGTCGCCGGACGTCCACGACGGCGGGGCGCGGCTGTACCTCGGGACGGGGACGGGCACGTTCACCGAGGCGCCGCAGGCGTTCGGCGAGGCCGGGCGGACGGGCGGGACGCTCGCGCTCGGCACCCGGGACCTGGACGGCGACGGGCTGCCGGAGCTGTACCTCGCCAACGGCCTCGGACCCGACACGCTGCTCGTCAACGAGTCGGCACCGGGCAGGGCCGCCTTCCGGGTGGCGTCGGGCACCCGGGACCTGACCACGCCGAGGTCGTCCGTCCTGGGCCGGGACTCCTCGGACAGCGGGGCGGTCGCCTTCACCGACCTCGACGCCGACGGCGCGCAGGACATCCTCATCGGGCGGGGCCCCGACGAGATCGGGCCCGTCTTCGTCTCCACGGTCCTGCCCGGACTGCGGGAGCACCTGCACGAGGGCGAGGCGCCGTACGAGGACCGGGCCGGGGAGCTGGGGCTCGGCCGTACCGGACGGGTGTGGGACGTCGAGACCGCCGACCTCGACAACGACGGCCACGACGAGATCATGTACGCGGTCGCGGCGCCCGGGGGCGTCGCCCTCTTCACGCCGGGCGCGGACGGCCGTCACACGAACGTGGCCGGACCGGTGCCTCCCGGGGGCGACGCGACGGCCCTGGCGGTCGGCGACGTGGACGACGACGGCCGTCTCGACGTCGCGGTCTCCGGCCCCCTGACCCCGGCCACGCTGTACCGCAACCACGGTGTCACCGCCCCCTTCGTCGGCCTGCGTCCCCGCCTGCCCGCCGGTCCCTGCGGCACGGCGCACGGCGCGGCAGGCGTGACGCGCCCGGCGATCGGGGCGGAGGCCAGACTGCGGCTGCCGGACGGCGGCACACTCGCCGGGCAGCTCTACCCCGCCGCCTCCGCCCCAGAGTTGCTCCTCGGTCTCGGCGAGACCGACACGGGTGAGGCGGCCCTGCCCGTCGCCCTGTCCTGGCGCGACGAGTGCGGCGTCCCGCGCACCGCCACCGTCTCCCTCGACCCCGGCTGGCACGACCTCCTGCTGACCCCCCAGGGCGTGACGGAACTGAGGAACCCATGACAGCTCCTACAAGGGTGCCCGTTTCGCGCCGGCTGGCGGTCTCGGTGACCGTCGTCACCCTCGCCGGGCACCTCCTGCTCAGGTTCGAGCAGGCCTACCTGGCACCGGTCGTCGGAGTCCTCACCGGCGTGACCGCCGAACTGGCGCTGGAGACCGTGCGGGCCTGGACATCCCGCGACAGACCCCGCTACCTGGCCGACCGCGCCTTCCTGCTGCCGTCCTACGCCGAGAGCCTGCTGTGCGCGATGCTCCTGTACGGCCAGGCCCACCTGGCCGGGATCGCGCTGGCCGCCCTGGTGGGGGTCGCGAGCAGGCACATCCTGCGGGCCGGGCGGCCGGGGACGCCCTTCGTGAACCCGGTCGCCCTGGGGGTGACCGTCGCGGCGCTGCGCCCCGGGGTCGAGATGGCGCCGCCGTACCAGTTCACCGCGTGGGTGCCGGAGGCCCTGCAGTCGTTCGTGCCGCTGGTGCTCCTGGCCCTCGGCATGACGTTCGTACGGTCTTCCGGGCGGTTGCCGCTGGTGCTGGCCTGGGCCGGGGGCGTGGCCCTGGCCGGACTGGTCGCGGGTCACGGTTTGGGTCCCGGTTTGGGTCACGGCCTTCTGGCGGTGACGGACGCGGCGTTCGTCCTGCACACCTGCTTCGTGCTGCCCGAGGCGCGCACGACGCCGTCCCGGCCACGTGAGCAGGTCGTGTTCGGCCTGTCCGCCGTCGTGCTGTACCTGGCGCTGCCCGGCCCCGGGCCCATGGCGGCGCTGCTGGCGGTCTGCGCGCTGCGGGGGGCCTGTCTGGCCGTGCTGGGGCGGCGGGGTCAGCCGATGCCGGGGCCGACACGCTCCAGGACCCGCAGTGAGCCCTCCCGTCTGACCTCCCTGAACGCCCCGGAGGCCAGGGCGCGCAGATAGACGCGGTGGGGCTCCTGCCCGCCCTCGGCCGGGTCGGGGTAGATGTCGTGGAAGACCAGTGCCCCGCCCTGGAGGACGTGCGGGGCCCACCCCTCGTAGTCACCGGTCACCGGCTCCCGCGAGTGGCCGCCGTCGATGAAGAGCATCGCCAGCGGGGTGCTCCAGAGCGCGGCCACTCGCTCGGAGCGGCCGACGACGGCGACGACCTCCTCTTCGAGGCCCGCGGCGGCGATCGTGTGGCGGAAGGTCGGCAGGGAGTCCATCCTGCCGAAGCGCGGGTCCATCAGCGTGGGGTCGTGGTGCTCCCAGCCTGGCTGGATCTCCTCCGAGCCCCGGTGGTGGTCGACGGTGACGACCACGGAACCGGCCAGCCTTGCCCCCGCCCCGAGGTAGACGGCCGACTTCCCGCAGTAGGTGCCGATCTCGCAGATCGGACCGCGCGGGCCGTACTCGACGGCCGTCTCGAAGAGGGCGAGGCCCTCGGCGTGCGGCATGAACCCCTTGGCGCCGAGCGCGGCGTCCAGCAGGTCCTCGGGCATGGTCACGTCGCTCACCGCAGCAGGCTACCGGGGACCGATCGGCGTTCCACACGGCCCTTGCCCACCGTTATGCAACATGTTCTACTTTCCACCGTGAACCAGCGCGCCCGCCGTCAGGCCCCGGAGCGGGCCGCGAAGAACCCCCCGTGACAGACCACACGCGACGTCCGTGCCCTACGGTCTGATCCAGGGACGGGTTCCCTCATCTGACCTGTCCCCCGCGTAGGAGGTTCACATGAAGGTCAAAGTCGACCACATGGTGTGCGAGGCCAACGCCGTCTGCACCGGACTCGCCCCCGAGGTCTTCGAACTCGACGACGACGACCAGCTCCACGTGCTGCTGCCCGAACCGCCGCCGGAGGCACAGGACCGTGTCCGGCACGCCGTACGGTCCTGTCCGAAGGCCGCCCTCTCCATCGAGGGCAACTAGGAAGGCTTCCCCCCATGCGTGGTGCGTTGCTGCACGCCGTCGGCGACGACCGTCTCGACATCCGGGACGACCTCACCCTCGCCCCCGTCGGGCCCGCCGACGTCCGTGTCAGGATCAGGGCGACCGGCGTCTGCCACTCCGACCTCTCGGTGATCAGCGGAGTGCTGCCCATGCCGCTGCCGGTCGTGCTGGGGCACGAGGGCGCGGGCGTGGTCGTCGAGACCGGGGAGCGCGTGACCTCGGTCTCCCCCGGCGACCACGTGGTCGTCAACTGGACCCCGGCCTGTGACACCTGCTCGAACTGTCTGGCGGGCCAGCCCTTCCTGTGCATGACGTACATGAAGGACACCTTCGTCAACGCCCGCTTCCGCTACGACGGCGGGACCCCGGCGTACGGCATGGCCGGATGCGGTACCTGGGCGGAGGAGATCGTCGTCCCCTGGCAGGGCGCGGTCAGGATAGACCCCGAGCTGCCCTTCGAGATCGCGGCGCTGATCGGCTGCGGCGTCACGACCGGTGTCGGCGCGGCGCTCAACACCGCCCGCGTCAGGCCCGGCTCGACCGTGGCCGTGGTCGGTTGCGGCGGCGTCGGCCTGTCCGTGGTGCAGGGCGCCCGTGTCTGCGGGGCCACGACGATCCTGGCGATCGACCCCCTGGAGTCCAAGCACGAACTGGCCCTCAAGCTTGGCGCCACCCACGCCGTCACCCCCGACCGGCTCTCCGACGCCGTCCGCACGATCACCGGTGGACGGGGCTTCGACTACGGCTTCGAGGCCGTGGGCGGCTCCGCGACCATCATGACCGCCTGGAAGGCGACCCGCCGCGGCGGCGACGTCATCGTGGTCGGCGCGGGCGCCTCCGACGACCTCGTCCCGTTGAGCGCCTTCAACCTGTTGTTCGAGGGCAAGAACATCCTCAGCTCCCTGTACGGCGGCGCGGACGTCCGCAGGGACTTCCCCTTCCTCGCCGAGCTCCACAAGGCAGGCAAACTCCACCTGGAAGGCCTGATCAGCTCCCGAATCTCCCTGGCCGACCTGAACGAGGCGATAACCGCCCTGAAAACCGGCGAACCCCTCCGCCAGATCATCCTCATGGACTGACTCTCAGCCCCGCCTCCCCCCGGCGTCGCCCGTGAAGGGTTTGGTCCTGTGCCGTACCGGCGCCAAGTGTGAGGAGTTTCGGCTTGGGCGCGTCGGTGCTTGGACTGAGGAACGCAGGAGCGAAGCGACGCAGTGACGAGGGAAA
>NZ_JBHSBC010000001.1:669655-693027 GCF_042650425.1 Streptosporangium jomthongense
ACACGGCCTGCGTTCACTCTCAAGTGAACGCAGGCCGTGCCGTCGCATCCGCCCCCCACCGGGTGGATGCGGGTTCTCGGGCCACCGGCCGCCCGCCTTGTGGGCGGGGACGCCGGTTCCCGAGTGGTCGTGCCGCCGGTCAGGCGGGCTGTCGCTGTGCCGTACCGTCCTCGACGTCCTCGTCGGCGAGGGCGGCGCGGTAGTCGCTGGGCGCGCAGCCGTAGATCCGCCGGAAGGCCCGGCTGAAGGAGGCTGCGTCGGAGAAGCCCCAGCGCGCCGCGATGGAGCTGACCCGGTCGGCGCGCAGATGGGCCGTGGACAGTTCCCTGCGGCAGCGGTCCATTCTGCGGGTCCGCACGTGGGCGGCGACGGTCATGCCGGCCGCGTGGAAGATCCGGTGAAGCTGGCGCACCGAGACGTGGTGGGCGTGCGCGATGACGGCGGGCGACAGGTCCGGGCGGTGCAGGTTGCGCTCGATCCAGTCGGTGATGCACTGCAGCAGCTCGGCGCCCGCGCCGGGTACCGGCGATTCGCCGCTGAGCCGCTCGCTCAGGGCGGAGGTCACCATGTTGACGATGGCCTCCCCGAGATACTGGCCGTGTGGCCCGTCGACGGCGTCTCCCTCGGCGGCCAGGGAGGTCAGGAAGGAGACGGTCAGTCTCCCCGGTCCCTGCCTGCTGGCCAGCAGGGTGCCCGCCAGGTCGGCCACGTGGGCCGCGGGCAGCGGGATGGCCGAGCGCGGCACCGTGAGGGCGAGCAGGTGGTGGGCGTCGAGGACGAGTTCCATCGGACGGCTGAGGTCGTAGAAGACCAGGTCTCCGGCGCTCGCCACGACGCGGCGCCCCGCCTGCTCGATGACTCCGGAGCCCCGCAGCAGCAGGCAGAACTTGTAGTTCTCCCTGCCTCCCCTGGTGGTCATGTGCCGGGCGGCACGGCTGACCACGTGCGCGGGGGCGCGTACGTCGCTGACCTGGACGGGGCCGAGGGTACGGCTCGCGATGCGGCCGGCGAACCCCCCGGTGTCCCCGGCCCGCAGCTGTAGCGGGCCGAAGGCGTCCGACACGACATTACGCCAGAACTCGACCTGCTCCCTCGGGGGCAGGCCGGCCGTACTGACGAGTGTGGGCATGACGCTCTCCTCGGCGTTAATGAGGCGATGACCCTAGCTTCACCCCTGGTTTCTACTTGGCGGCAATCCCATTCAGATCCAACATCGCGTTATGCCCGGCACGCCCTGACAACAGACTGGCACTTAGAGTCAACCTTGCAAGTCAGATGAATGGATATACACATCTGGAGCCGTGCGCACCCCCAGCACGGCCACCACCTCGCTGAAGGAGAACCTCGATGTCCGAGATTCCTCTCACCCCAGAAGAGGAAATGGAGTCCGGCCTGAGCCGCAAGCAGTTCGTCGCGGCGGTGGGCCTGGGCGCGATCGCGGCCCCGGTGGTCGCGGGCGCGATTGCGGGCCCCGCCTCCGCGCTTCAGGGGCAGGACCTGCCTCTGGCCTGCACCCCCGGCGGCTCGACCACCATCGCACAGACGGAGGGGCCGTACTTCAAGCCCAACTCCCCGCTGACCGCCAACATCGTCCCGGCGGGAGCGGGCGGCACCAAGCTGACGGTGACCGGCCGTGTTTACAGCCGTTCGTGCAAACCGCTGGCGAATGTGCTGCTGGACTTCTGGCAGGCGGACAACGCCGGCAACTACGACAACTACGGCTTCAGGTTCCGCGGCCACCAGTTCACCGACGCCAACGGCGCCTTCTCCCTGACCACGATCGTCCCGGGCCTCTACCCGGGGCGGACCCGGCACATCCACGTCAAGCTGCAGGCGCCCAACAGGCCGATCCTGACCACGCAGCTCTACTTCCCGGGTGAGCCGCGCAACCAGACCGACACGATCTACGACCGGCGTCTTCTCATGACCGTGCAGTCCGTGCCCGGTGGGCGCGCCGCCTCCTACGAGTTCGTGCTCAACGTCCCCTGACGGACCGCCTGATCTCCTGACGGCCTCCTTGGACCGGCCGGGCCGTCGTTCCGCCTATCCCGTAGCCAGGCGGAGCGGCGGCCCGGCCTCGCCTTCTCCGCCATAACTCCGGCGTTCACCGACCATGACCTCGGACCGTTCCAAAACGGCCTGACAGACCTTTTGTCAAGGCCGCTGTCAAGCGTGGCGTTTGTCGCAAATGTCGCAACAGGGATGTTTTGCCGGACATCACATACGCCTTCACAGAACATACTTCTGCCTTCCGAGATGCCTTCCCGGGCGCCCGGTGAGCCATGATGTTCACATCCGCGCCCTCCCGAAGCACGGAGGAAAACGACAGGGTGTCAGACCGTCGCGGATAGTGATCGAGCGTGTGAATTTCTGCTAAAGTTTCTGCACTTACCGGGCGAGGGTAATCAATGCAACTCCTCCCAGTACGGCCCTGCCCAAAGACCCCGGGCTGGAGGCCCCCATGCCCCCACCGCCGCCCCTCCGCGTGGTCCAGTGGGCCACGGGCGCCGTTGGCAGATACTCCCTGCGCAATCTGATCCGCCGTCCCGAATTCGAACTCGCCGGAGTGTTCGTCTACGACCCCGGCAAAGTCGGTCTCGACGCCGGTCCGCTCGTCGGACTGCCGGAGACCGGCGTCCTGTGCACCGACGACGTCGAGCGCATCCTCGCTCTCGACGCCGACTGCGTGCTGCACATGCCGTTGCCCTCGGCCGCCTTCGACGGGGATCCGACACCCGACGTGGAGACGTTCTGCGCCCTGCTCGCCTCGGGCAAGAACGTCGTGACCACGACGGGGTTCGTCTACCCGTGGTGTTACGGTCCGGCGGTCGTCGGGCGGATCGAGGCCGCCTGCGCGACGGGCGGCTCCTCCCTGCACGGCACCGGCATCAACCCGGGCTTCGTGAGCGACATGCTCCCTATCGCGCTGAGCGGCCTGTCCGGCAGGATCGACCACGTCTACGTCCGTGAGTGCTCCGACTTCAAGGGGCATCCGTCCCGCAGGCTCGTGGTCGACCTGTTCGGCTTCACCCGCTCGGCCAAGGACTACGCGACCGCGGTGCGCCCGTTCCGTGCGTACCAGCGCGGCCTGTTCGCCGAGAGTGTCCAGCTCGTGGCGAGCACCCTCGGCGTGGCCCTCGACGAGGTCGACGAGAGCGACGAGTTCGACCTGGCGTCGGAGGAGTTCGAGATCGCCGCGGGCCTGGTCAGGAAGGGCACGGTCTGCGCGTCCCGCTGGACGTTCAGCGGGCTGGTCAGAGGCCGTCCCTTCATGACCGTCGAGTGCGTCTACAAGGCGGACGCCAACAGGGTCGACCGCTGGTCCGCCCCCGGTTTCGTCGTCCACATCGAGGGTGTGCCGCAGATGACGGTCTCCCTCGACGCGATCTCCCACGGCCTGGCCGGGGCCGCGGCCCACGCGGTCAACTCGGTGGCCGCCCTGTGCGCGGCGCCGCCCGGAATCCGCACCCTCCTCGACCTGCCGCCTCCCACCGGGCGGGGCACCGTACGACTGGCCTGACCGGCGGGGACGTCCTTCGGGCGTCCCCGCCGGACGGTCAGGTGTGCGGGGTGAAGCGGCCGAACCTGCCCCGGTGGTAAAGCAGGGGGCGGTCGTCGGAGACGAGGTTGGTCTCGGTGACCAGGCCGACGACGAGGACGTGGTCGCCGATGTCGACGGTCGAGTGGGGGACGCACACCAGCTGGGCGGAGACGCCCCCGAGGATCGGGACCCCCTGGGGGCCCGGCCACCACTCGGTCGGGGCGGCGAAGCGGTCGACGCCCTTGCGGGCGAACCTTGAGGCCAGTTCCGCCTGGTCGCTGGCCAGGACGTTCACCGCGAAGTGCTCCGCGAGCCTGAGCGAGGGCCAGGTGGTCGAGGACTGGTCGACGTAGAAGGAGACCAGCGGGGGTGTGAGGCTGACCGAGGAGAACGACGTGGCCGTCAGGCCGACGGGAACCCCCCGCGCCTGCGCGGTGATCACCACGACACCGGCCGCGTGTACGGCCAGCGCCTGCCGGAAACGGTCGGCGTCCACGGCCCGGCCGGGGAGGGTCTCGGTCACGAGTCCTCCCCCGCGAGCCGTTCCACACCGGGAACGCCGGAGGGGATCTCGGAACCGGTTGCGTCGTTCCGCTCGGTCACTTCTCCTCCTCCAGGGCGTAAACCACGCTTATGATTCGCAACCTATTCATAACGCCTTCTCTTCCCGATCTCATCGGGGACTCCCTCCTTGCCGCGTTCACGCCCGGGTCACCGAGTCCACCGAGTCCTTCGCCGTGAGCGCCGCCCTGACCTGAGGGGCGACCCTGTCGGCCCAGGGGCCGAGGACCTCGTCCAGAGCGGGGATCTGCGACTCGACCACCGCCAGCCCGGGGGTCGGCACGCTCGCGCCCAGCTCGACCAGGAGAGGACGCAGGTGGACCTCCACGGCCAGGGCGTGCCTGGCGTCGCCCAGCACCAGCAGCGGGAGCGCGACGACCGAGGCGAGCGCGCCCCCGGGAAGACGGTCCAGGAAGACCTTGAGCAGGCCGGTGTAGGTCCCCTTGTAGGTCGGGCTCGCGACCACCAGCACGTCGGCCCGCCGTACCAGGTCGAGGGCCGCCTCCACCTCGGGTGAGGCCTGGGGGGAGAGCAGCCAGGGGGCCAGGACCGACAGGTCGACGACCTCCTCCTCGGCTTCCCGCCCGGACCACTCGTCGCCGAGCCGCCCGGCCACGGCCCGCGCCGCCTGGACGGCCACTGCGTACGTGCGCGACCCGGTCCGCGGGTTGCCCACCACTGTCACGATGCTCATGAGGCCACCGACACCTTCTGCTCGAACTGCTCAAAACTGGACACCGGTCGCGCCAACCCGTAGTTCTGGCGCAGGGTGCGGCCTTCGTACTCGGTTCTGAACAGGCCACGGGCCTGCAGCTCGGGTACAACGTGATCGACGAAGTCCGCCAGGCCGCTCGGCAGGACAGGCGGCATGATGTTGAAGCCGTCCGCCGCGCCGCTGGTGAACCACTCCTGGATCTGGTCGGCGATCAGTTCCGGGGTACCGGCGACCACCCGGTGTCCCCTGCCTCCCGCGAGCCTGCCGATCAGCTGACGCAGGGTCAGCCGCTCACGCCTGGCGAGGTCGGTGACGAGTTTGAACCTGCTCTGCTGACCGTCACTCGGCTCGGGCAGTTCGGGCAGCGGCTCGTCCAGCGGGTGGCCGGACAGGTCGGCGCCGAGCATGGTGGACAGCTGCTGCACGCCGTACTCGGGGATGATCAGGTCCTGGAGCTCCCGTTCCAGCCGGAGTGCCTCCTCATGGGTCGAGCCGATGATCGGTGAGATGCCGGGCAGGACCAGCAGCTCGCCGGGGCGCCTGCCGTACCGGGCGAGGCGGGACTTGAGGTCGGTGTAGAACGCCTGCCCCTCGGCGAGGGTCTGCTGGGCGGTGAACACGGCCTCGGCGAACCGGGCGGCGAACTCCTTGCCGTCCTCCGAGGAGCCCGCCTGCACCAGCAGGGGATGGCCCTGCGGGGGACGGGAGGTGTTCAGCGGGCCCCTGACCCTGAAGTGGGTCCCGACGTGGTCGAGGGCGTGGATCCTGCCGGTGTCGGCGTAGCGGCCCGCGGCGCGGTCGTTGAGGATCGCCCCGTCCTCCCAGCTGTCCCAGAGTTTGGTGACGACCTCAAGGAACTCCGTGGCGCGGGCGTAGCGGTCGCCGTGGGAGGGGCGTTCGATTCCGAAGTTGTGCGCCTCCGCCTCGGTCGCGGAGGTGACGATGTTCCACCCCGCCCTGCCGCCGCTGATGTGGTCGAGCGAGGCGAACTTGCGTGCCACGTGGAACGGCTCGTTGTAGGTGGTCGAGACGGTCGCGATCAGGCCGACGTGCTCGGTGACCGCGGCCAGCGCGGCCAGCAGCGTGAGCGGTTCGAGGCCGCCGAGGGCGTTGTGCCGGACGTTTCCCCACAGAGCCAGCCCGTCGGCCAGGAAGACCGAGTCGAGCCTGCCCCGTTCTGCGATCCTGGCCAGCTCCTGGTAGTGCCGTACGTCGGCGATCAGGCCGGGGTCGGTTTCCGGGTGCCGCCAGGCCGCCTCGTGGTGGCCGACGCCCATCAGGAACGCGTTGAGATGGAGCCTGCGTTCGGTCATCAGGAGGTCCTCCACGTCGAGAAACGGCGCTCCAGGCGGACGAGGAGCTGGTTGATGAGCAGTCCGAGCACCGAGATGGTGAGGATGCCCGCGTACATCTCGGGCACCCGGAAGTTGAACTGCGCGTAGTTGATCAGGTAGCCGAGGCCGGCCTTGGCGCCGACCATCTCCGCGGCGATCAGCACGAGGATCGAGTAGGCCCCCGCCAGCCTGATGCCGGTGAAGATCGTCGGTACCGCCGCGGGGAGGATCACCTTCTGGAACAGCCGGAACGGCCCGAGTCCCATCGACCTGGCCGACTTGACCAGCAGCGGATCGACCCCGCGCACCGCCGCGATCGTGTTGAGCAGGATCGGCCAGGCGCAGGCGTACAGGATGATCGAGATCTTGGACGTCTCGCCGAGCCCCAGGATCAGCACGAACACCGGGAGCACGGCCAGCGCCGCGGTGTTGCGGAACAGTTCGAGCAGCGGGTTGAGGAACTCGGCGACCGGCCGGTACCAGCCGATCAGCAGGCCGAGCGGGATGGCCACCACGATGGCCAGGACGCATCCCGCCAGTGACCTGACCAGGCTGGCCTGGGTGTGGTCGAGCAGCTCACCCGAGACGAGCAGGTCCCACCACGCCGTGAGGACCTGCGAGAGCGGCGGCAGGAAGGTGGGGTCGACCACGTCGAGGCGGGGCAGGACCTCCCAGATCACGGCCAGCACGGCGATGGCGGCCGTGCGCCTGCCCACCGCGACGGCGGCGCGCGCCGTACCGCGCAGCAGGCGGGTACCGGCTCCCGGGACGGCGCCCGCCGTACGGGACGCCTCCTGGAGCGCCTCCCTGGCGAGACTCCGCGTGGTGACCTCGGTGGAGACCGCCCTGGCCGAGACGCTAGCCAACGGGGACCACCTCCTCGGCCCTCGTCTCGATCCTGGCGGCCCCGGCGGCCTCCTCGCGCAGCAGCGTCCACACCTCGTGGCGGTAGGCGCCGAAGCGGGCGTCGGCCCGCAGGTCGCCCTCGCGGCTGTCGAACTCGATGTCGAGGATCCGCTTGATCCGGCCGGGGCGGGGGGTCATGACCGCGACCCGCTGGCCGAGGTAGACGGCCTCGTCGATGCCGTGGGTGATGAAGACCACCGTCTTGCCGGTCCGCTGCCAGATCCGTAGCAACTCCTCCTGGAGCGACTCGCGGGTCTGGGCGTCCAGCGCGGCGAACGGCTCGTCCATCAGCAGCACCTCCGGGTCGAAGGCGAGGCTCCTGGCGATGGCCACCCGCTGGCGCATGCCCCCGGAGAGCTCGTGCGGGTAGCGCTCCTCGAACCCGCGCAGCCCGACCAGCTCCAGGTGCGCCCTGGCCCGTTCGGCGCGCTCCCGCTTCGGTACGGCCTTGGCCTCAAGCCCGAACTCGACGTTCGACAGCGCCGTGCGCCAGGGGAAGAGCGCGTACTGCTGGAAGACGACTCCCCGGTCGAGACCCGGCCCCTCGACCGGGGTCCCGTCGAGGAGGATGCGGCCCCTGCTCGGCACGGCCAGTCCGGCGAGCAGGTCGAGGAGGGTGGACTTGCCGCAGCCGCTCGGCCCGACCAGGGTGAGGAACTCCCCCTCCCGCACGTCCAGGTCGACGTCGTCGAGGGCGGTGAAGGGCCGGTCGGCGCCGCGGACGGCGAACTCCTTGCCGACGCCCTGGATCTGGAGCTTCATCCCTTGCCTCCGAACGGGTTGTAGGCGTTGGTGAAGAGGTCCTCGGTCTTGACCTGGCCGGGCTTGATCTCACCGGCGCGCTGCAGCCAGTCGATCCAGATCTGGAACTCCCTGGGGTCGATCACGCCGCCCTTGCCCGCGACCCCGCTGCTCTTCCAGAGCTTGATGGTGGCGGTGTCCTCGTTGCGGTGCCGTTTGGCGATGATCGCCTCCGCCCTGGCGACGTACTCCTGCCGGGAGTGGGTCTGGGTCCACTCGACGGCCCTGGCGACCGCCTCGACGAACTTCTTCGTGGTGTTGGGGTTGCGGGCGATGAACCTGTCGGTGAGCACGTAGCTGCCCGCGGTGAAGGGGCCGAACAGGTCGATGTCCTTGAACAGGGCGCGGATGCCGCCGCGTTGCAGGGCCGTGTCGCGCAGGACGCCGTTCAGCGCGGCCACGTCGATCTGGCCCTGGCGCAGCGCCTGCTCAGTGCTGATCGGGGGCACGACGACCAGCTCGACCTGCTTGATCTCCTCGGGGGTCAGGCCGCCGCGCTTGAGGTACTCCTTGAGCACGGCCTCCAGGTGCGCCCCGAGGGTGTTGACGCCGATCTTCTTGCCGATCAGGTCGCGGGGACCCTTGATCGGCGAGCCGTCGGGGACGAAGTAGCCGACGTAGCTGTCGGCGTCACTGCCGTAGTAGCCGACGACCGCCTTGATGGGAGCCTTGGCGGCGGCCAGTTTGATGATGGCGCCGTTGAACGCGCCGCCGAAGTCGGTCTGCCCGGTCGCGGCGGCCTGGATGTCCTGCGGCCCCGAGATCGTGTTGCCGATCCACTTGAGCTTCACAGGGGCGAGGTAGCCGAGGTCCTCGGCGAGCTCGGGGAAGGTCACGGCGCCGACGTTGCCCTGGTAGCGCAGCTCCAGGGTCTCCGGCGCACCGGGTTTGGCCGCGGCCTCCGCGCCGCAGCCCGCGAGGCCGAGAGCGAGCAGCACAAGGAACGGGACGTTTCTGAACTTGATCACGAACGTTTCCTGAGGGATGAAGGAAGGGGGGACGGAGGTCGGTTCGTGATCACGGACACAGAGCACTGAACACGCGACAGAAGTCGACATGTGCACACCGGGTCAGATAGAGGCCCATACCGGAGAAGCTACGCACGACTCCACGCTTAGTCAATATTTCCTACTTGTTTTGCATGAAATCGTAGGTGAGAAGTATGTGACAGGGGACGACCTAGACTGAGGTCCGTGATTGAGGACATCCGGGTCGACCCCGCCGTCAGCGCGCTGCGGCCGGACTTCGCCGTCCTGGCCATGGCCGTGTACGGCCTGCGCAACGGCCCGACCGACGACAGGTCGAGGGCCTGGCTGGCGACGGCGGCCCAGGAGGCCGTCTCCGCGGACGACCCGAAGGTCGAGGCCTGGCGGGAGGCCTACCGGGCATTCGGCGCCAAACCCCAGCGGACCAGGCCGTCCGTCGACGCGTTGGTCAGGCGCATGCCGCTGCCGGAGATCAACCTGGTGGTCGACGCCTACAACACGGTCAGCGTCAGACACGGGCTCCCCATCGGCGGAGAGGACCTCGGCCGTTACGCCGGGGCGGCCAGGCTGGTCAGGGCCGTGGGCGACGAGCCGTTCGAAGTGATCGACAAGGGCGAGACCGTGATCGACACCCCCGAGATCGGCGAGGTGGTCTGGCGCGACGACCTGGGTGTCACCTGCAGGCGGTGGAACTGGCGGCAGTGCGTGCGGACCCGGATCACCGAGGAGACGACCGACGCGCTGTTCCTGCTGGAGCGCCTGGCCCCCATGTCCCTCGACGAACTGCACGCCGCGGGCGAGGAACTGAAGGCCCTGCTTGAGGCCGTGACGCCGGGCGTCAAGATCGAGTCCAGGCTCGTCGAGCATGAATGACCAGACCGGTACCACCCAGATGGACCCCCCGGGGATGACCGTTTTGAGCTGTCCTGAGAGGATCAGGCGGAGAGCTGCGGTCAGACTGGCGCAGGTCCGGGTCAGGGCGAGTAGCCTTGGACAGGTTCTCTATCATCAACGCCGATCTGCGGAAGAGGGCGATTTCCGCCGTGTCGTCTGAGTCGTCGCGGACAAACCCGCTGGCAGCCTTTGGTCAAAACGAATGGCTGGTCGACGAGCTATATCAGAAGTACCTCCAGGATCCCGAGTCCGTGGACCGTGCCTGGTGGAACTTCTTCGCTGATTACAGCCCTGACTCCGGGGCGGGCAGAGCCGCGCCCCCCGGGACGGCCCAGGCCGCTCCCGTTCCCCCGACCTCCGCTGCGGCGCCGGTGACCCCGGCGGCCACTCCGGCACCCCCCGCGCCGAAGCCAACCTCGGCGCCGGCTGCCCGATCCAAGCAGGAGACCCCGTTGCCCGCCGGTACCGAGGAAGTCAGACTCCGTGGCGCGGCCGCCCGTACGGCCGCCAACATGGAGGCCAGCCTCGAAGTGCCGACGGCGACCAGCGTGCGTGCCGTACCGGCGAAGCTGCTGATCGACAACCGCATCGTGATCAACAATCACCTGTCGCGGGGTCGCGGCGGCAAGGTGTCGTTCACGCACCTGATCGGTTACGCGGTCATCAAGGCCCTCAAGGTCCTGCCGGAGATGAACCACTCCTACACGGAGGTGGACGGCAAGCCGGTGCTGGTCAAGCCCGAGCACGTCAACCTGGGCCTGGCCATCGACGTCGCCAAGAGCGACGGCACCCGCCAGCTCCTGGTGCCCTCGATCAAGGCGTCCGAGACCATGGACTTCCGCCAGTTCTGGGTCGCCTACGAGGACATCGTGCGCAAGGCCAGGTCCGGCAAGCTGGGCGTGGAGGACTTCGCGGGCACCACGATCTCGCTGACCAACCCGGGCACGATCGGCACCGTCCACTCGGTGCCGCGCCTGATGCCCGGCCAGGGCACGATCATCGGTGTCGGCGCGATGGAGTACCCCGCCGAGTACCAGGGCGCCTCCCCGGAGACGCTCTCCCGCCTGGCGGTGAGCAAGGTCATGACGCTCACCAGCACCTACGACCACCGGATCATCCAGGGCGCCCAGTCGGGTGACTTCCTGCGCCAGATCCACCGGCTGCTCCTCGGCGAGGACGGCTTCTACGACGAGATCTTCGAGGCCCTGCGGATCCCGTACGAGCCGATCCGCTGGGTCCAGGACATCTCGGCCACCCACGACGACGACGTCGCCAAGTCGGCCCGTGTCATAGAGCTGATCCACGCCTTCCGGGTCCGCGGTCACCTGATGGCCGACACCGACCCTCTTGAGTACAAGCAGCGCAAGCACCCCGACCTCGACATCAAGTCGCACGGGCTGACCCTGTGGGACCTGGAGCGCGAGTTCGCCACCGGCGGCTTCGGCGGCCGTCCCCTGATGAAGCTGCGCGAGATCCTCGGCGTGCTGCGTGACTCCTACTGCCGCACCATCGGCGTGGAGTACATGCACATGCAGAACCCCGAGGAGCGCGCCTGGATCCAGGCGCGGGTCGAGCGTCCGCACGCCAAGCCCGACCGCACCGAGCAGCTGCGCATCCTGGAGCGGCTCAACACCGCCGAGGCGTTCGAGACGTTCCTGCAGACGAAGTTCGTCGGCCAGAAGCGCTTCTCGCTGGAGGGCGGCGAGTCCCTGATCCCGCTGCTCGACTCGGTGCTGTCGGCCGCCGCCGAGGAGGACCTCGACGAGGCCGTCATCGGTATGGCCCACCGCGGCCGGCTGAACGTGCTGGCCAACATCGTCGGCAAGTCCTACGGCCAGATCTTCGGCGAGTTCGAGGGCAACATCGACCCGCGCAGCGCCCACGGCTCCGGCGACGTGAAGTACCACCTGGGCGCCAGCGGTGACTTCGTCTCACCCGACGGCTCCAAGCTCAAGGCCTCCGTCGTGGCCAACCCCTCCCACCTGGAGACGGTCGACCCGGTCCTTGAGGGCGTGGTCCGTGCCAAGCAGGACCTGCTCGAACGCGGCGAGGAGGGCTTCAGCGTCCTGCCCGTGCTCGTCCACGGCGACGCGGCCTTCGCGGGTCAGGGCGTGGTCGCGGAGACGCTGAACCTGTCGCAGCTGCGCGGCTACCGCACCGGCGGCACCGTGCACATCGTGGTCAACAACCAGGTCGGCTTCACCACGAGCCCGGCCAGCTCGCGTTCCAGCGTGTACGCGACCGACGTGGCCCGGATGATCCAGGCGCCGATCTTCCACGTCAACGGCGACGACCCCGAGGCCGTGGTCCGGGTCGGCAACCTGGCCTTCGAGTACCGCAAGGCGTTCCGCAAGGACGTCGTGATCGACCTGATCTGCTACCGCCGTCGCGGCCACAACGAGACCGACAACCCGGGCTTCACCCAGCCTCTGATGTACGACCTGATCGACGCCAAGCGTTCGACCCGAAAGCTCTACACCGAGGCGCTGATCGGCCGGGGCGACATCACGGTCGAGGAGGCCGAGAGCGCGCTGCGCGACTACCAGGCCAAGCTGGAGAACGCCTTCGCCGAGACCCGCGAGGCGGTCAAGCAGCCGACCGGTGAGTTCGCCCGTCCCGACACCATGGAGACCATCCCGTGGTCCCACGAGGACACCCCGACGGGCATCTCCGAGGAGACGGTCAAGCGGATCATCGACACGCAGCTCAACCTGCCGGAGGGCTTCACCGTCCACCCGCGTCTGCTGCCGGTGCTCCAGCGCCGGGGCCAGATGGTCGCCGAGGACCGCATCGACTGGAGCACGGGTGAGACCCTGGCCTTCGGCTCGCTGCTGATCGACGGCCACCCGGTCCGTCTCGTCGGCCAGGACTCCCGGCGTGGCACCTTCACCCAGCGGCACGCCGTGCTGGTCGACCGCATCACCGGTGCCGAGCACACGCCGCTCAAGACGTTCAACCAGGGCACCACGAAGTTCTACGTCTACGACTCGCTGCTCAGCGAGTACGCCGCGCTCGGCTTCGAGTACGGCTACAGCGTGGAGCGCCCCGAGGCCCTGGTCGCCTGGGAGGCCCAGTTCGGTGACTTCGTCAACGGCGCCCAGTCCGTCATCGACGAGTACATCACCGCGGGCGAGCAGAAGTGGGGTCAGCGTTCCAGCGTCACCCTGCTGCTGCCGCACGGCTACGAGGGTCAGGGTCCCGACCACTCCTCGGCCCGCATCGAGCGCTTCCTGCTGATGTGCGCCCAGGACAACATGACCGTGGCCCAGCCGACGCTGCCGGCCAACTACTTCCACCTGCTGCGCTGGCAGACGATGTCGAACCGGCGCCGTCCGCTGGTGGTGTTCACGCCCAAGTCGCTGCTGCGCCACAAGGCCGCGGTCTCGGCGGTCAGCGAGTTCACCTCAGGGTCGTTCAGGCCCGTGCTCGGCGACACCACGGTCAACCCGGCGCAGGTCCGCAAGGTCGTCCTGTGCTCCGGCAAGATCTACTACGACCTGGCCGCGGCCAGGGAGAAGCAGGGCAGGAACGACGTGGCGATCGTCCGCCTGGAGCGGCTCTACCCGTTCCCGGCGAACCCGCTGCAGGCCGAGCTGGCCCGCTACGGCGACGACGTCGAGGTGGCCTGGGCGCAGGACGAGCCCGCCAACATGGGCCCGTGGCCGTTCCTGACCATGAAGATGGTCGAGCACCCCGACGCGTTCGGTGGTCGCAGGCTCAGGAGGATCTCCCGCAAGGCGAACTCCTCCCCGGCGACCGGCTCGCACTCCACGCACGAGACGGAGCTGCAGCAGATCCTGGACGAGGTCTTCGGCTAGACCGGGCACGAAGCACACCGAGGAAGTCCCCCACAGGCGATCCTGTGGGGGACTTTCCCCTTTGAGACCTGCCGAGAGACCTGTTGAGAGAGGACGACGATGTACTTCACCGACCGTGGCATCGAGGAGCTCGTCACGCGCCGCGGCGAGGAGGAGGTCAGCCTGACCTGGCTCGCCGAGCGGCTGCGCGAGTTCGTCGACCTGAACCCCGAGTTCGAGACCCCGGTCGAGCGGCTGGCGACCTGGCTGGCCCGGCTGGACGACGAGGACGAGGAGTAAAACACGATATATCTTGACCATTGCCCATAACGCGACATATCGTGTCTCCATAAGGAGGTCACGAACATGCGGCAGTGGACGATCGAGAAACCCGAGCAGCTCACCTTTGACACCGTGCGCAAGCTCAACGTGCGGATAGTGGCGGGGAGGCTGGCGGTGCTGGCCAGCGAGGGGCCGCCCACCCTTGAGGTCACCGACATCGGCACCCCGCCGTTGATCGTCACCCACGACGACGACGGCACGCTCGTCGTCACCTACAAGGATCTGACGTGGGAGGGTGTGCTCGGCTGGCTGCAGCCGGGGCGCAGGGAGGCCACCCTGACCCTGACCGTACCGAAGGACTGCCCGGTCAGCGCGGGAGTGGTCTCCGCCTCGGCCGTCGTCGCCGGTTTCGAGAACCGCACCTCGGTCAAGAGCGTGAACGGCGAGATCGTGCTCGACGGGGTGAGCGGCGAGATCACCGCCGACACCGTCTCCGGGACCGTGGAGAGCCGTGGCCTGGTCGGCGACCTGTCCTTCAAGAGTGTCTCGGGTGAGCTGACCGTGGCCCAGGGCACACCCCGCCGGTTGAGCGCGACCACCGTCTCCGGCCGGATCACCGCCGACCTGGAGCTTCCGCCGACCGGTCATGTGACGCTGAACAGCGTCTCCGGCGAGATCGTGCTCAGGCTTCCGTCCACGGTCGAGACCGACGTCACCATCCGTTCGACCTCGGGCAGGATCAACACCGCCTTCGCCGAGCTGCGCCACACCAGCCAGCCGGGTGCGAAGACGCTGAGCGGCCGCATCGGCGGGGGCATGGCCTCGCTGGCCGCGACCACCCTCTCCGCGGACGTCACCCTGCTGAAGGGAGCACTGGCATGAGCCCGGTCTTCGGCCACGGGCGGCTGCGTCTCTACCTCCTCAAGCTGCTCCAGGAGAGCCCGCGCCACGGTTACGAGGTGATCAGGCTGCTCCAGGACCGCTTCCTCGGCGTCTACTCGCCCTCGCCCGGCACGATCTACCCCCGCCTGGCCCGTCTGGAGGAGGAGGGTCTGGTCACCCACGAGGTGGTGAACGGCAAGAAGGTCTTCACCCTCACCGAGCAGGGTCAGGAGGAGCTGAAGGCCAGGGGCGACGAGCTCGCCGACCTTGAGCAGGAGATCTCCGAGTCGGTCCGTGACATCGCCCGCGAGGTCAAGGAGGACGTGCGCGACACGGTCAGGTCACTGCGCGACGAGCTGACCCAGATGGCGCGCGAGGTGCGCCAGGGGGTCAGGCACGAGGAGCAGCAGGTCAGGCAGGAGCAGCGCGAGTCCTGGCGGGAGCAGAAGGCCGAGTGGCGACGGCAGAAGCATGAGTGGAAGCGCCAGGCCCACGAGTGGAAACACGAGTGGAAGCAGCACTGGGCGGAGAGCTTCACCGGCCACGGCCCCGCCGAGGCCGACGACCAGCTCGGGCAGATGCTTGCCGAGTTCGTCCAGGAGGTCCGTCAGGACACGGCGGCGGGACGGGTGACCGAGGAGACACTGGCCACCGCGCAGGACGCGCTCTACGACGCGGCCCGTCGTATCCGCGACGCCCTGCGCTGACCCGCGCGGCCCGACCGGGTACGGCTCAGCCGGGCGGGATTCGGTCCAGCGGTCCTCAGCCCGGCGGGCTTCGGCCTGAGCGGGCTTTAGCCCGGCAGGGTGAAGACGATCTTTCCGAAGACGTCGCCGTCCCGCAGGGCCGCGAACCCCGCGCGGGCCTCGGTCATCGGGAGCACCCGGTCGATCGTCGGCCGGACACCGGTCTGCTCCAGGAGGCGGGCCAGCCTGCCCAACTGGTCACGGGTGCCCATGGTGGAACCGACCACGGAAAGCTGCAGGAAGAAGACCCGGTTGAGGTCGGCGGGCGGTACGGCTCCGCTGGTGGCCCCCGAGACGACGATCCGGCCACCCGGGCGCAGCGCCTTGAGCGAGTGCGCCCAGGTGGCCTGGCCGACGGTCTCCATCACCGCGTCCACCCGCTCCGGCAGCCGGGCGCCGCTGTCGAAGACCTGGTCGGCGCCGAGAGCCAGGGCGTGCAGCCGCTTCTTCTCCGACCGGCTGGTGGCCCAGACCCGGTAGCCACCCGCCCGGCCGAGAACGATCAGGGCGGTCGCCACACCGCCGCCGGCCCCCTGGACCAGCACCGTCGAACCGGGTTCCAGCCCCGCCTTCTCGAACAGCATCCGGTAGGCGGTCAGCCACGCGGTCGGCAGGCAGGCGGCCTCCTCGAAGGTGAGCGCGGCGGGTTTGGGCACCAGGTTCCGCCGGGGTACGGCCACCCGCTCGGCGAAGGTGCCGTCGTGGACCTCGGAGAGCAGCGACCTTCCTGGGTCGAGTGTCTCGTCGGCTCCCTCCCCGATCACCGCGTGCACGATGACCTCGTTGCCGTCCTCGTCGACACCCGCGGCGTCGCAGCCGAGGACGATCGGCAGCCTCTCCTGACGGATTCCCACGCCTTTGAGCGTCCACAGGTCGTGGTGGTTGAGCGCGGCGGCCCGCACCGTGACGACGGTCCAGCCGTCCGGCGTCTCGGGGTCGGGGCGCTGCCCGAGTGTGAGCCCGGCGAGCGGGTCCTCCGGGTCGATCCGGGTGGCGGTTACGGCGAACATGGCCGCACCCTACCGAACCGGTTTGCCCCTGACTCCGGCGATCACCCGCTCCACGATGTCGCGTTCCCCGGAGGCCGCGACGTATATCCCGTTCTTACAGACGCTCTCCGAGACGCCCTGCCCCGCTTCGATCGGGCCGATCCCGGCGGTGTCGCAGCCCGGCATGGGCGCGACCACGACCAGTGGCCCGCCGAATCCGCCGAACCACAGCCGCGGCCCGGCGAGTCCTCCTCTGAAGATCTGCCCGGACTTGCCCAGCCGTACGGGGGAGGAGGCCTTCAGCACGAGGTAGCCGTCCTTCGTCACCTCACCGCGCAGGTTCTTGGCCCAGAGCTGCCGCTGTTCGAAGGTCATCCCGTTCCTCTGGTCGCGCAAGGTGACGTACCAGGGAGTGAAGTCGAACAGCATGATCTGCCCCTCGGTGGGGCTCGCCGACTGCCAGAGGGTGCTCTGGCCGGCCAGCTCACGGATCATGGGGCCGCCCTGGGCGATCTCGTCGCGCCCTCCCGGGGGAACGGTCAGCTCCCGGTACAGGCTGAAGTAGCCGTCGAGCCAGCCGCCGAGGGCGGGTCGTACACCCAGTTCGGCCAGGCCGAGCTCCGCGGGATAGCCGATCTCGGCCTTCGTGCCGTCGGGGAAGACGACGTCCAGGATCTCCTTGCCACCCTTGCGGCGTGGCTTGGGGTGGAGCACGTTGGTGGGGGCCGACGCGGCCACCGGTGCCGAGACGGCGCCCGAGGTGGTGGCCCCCGTGTCGGGGACGGGCGGGAGCCCGGGATCCCTGCTGGCCAGCAGGCTGACGACCGGGACGACCACGAGCGCGGCCAGCACCGCGATCCCGACCCAGCGCCTGGGGCCCGCGGGCCCCTTGGACTCGATGACGTCGTTCGGATCCCCGGCCACGTTCAGACTGCCTTCACGAAATTACGGCTTTCGTCCATCTTCGGCGGCGTTTGACGCCCACGCCTAGATCATCTCGATCACGAATCGGAACCGATGTGTCACCGCTTCATGACACCGGGAGGTCCGTGATTCCGGCGGCCCATTGTTTCCACGGACACCGGAGAAGCAGGGGGAACCGGTGTTGCCGGAGTTTCCCATGATGTGATGGGCAGGCCTCTCACCTGCGGATCCACCCACCACACGGCCGTGCTGAACCGTTCCACGTCAACCGCCGGGTAAGGCCGCCCCTTTTCTTTTCAGGACAGCGGAACAGCCTTTTCCGAGTCAGGAATTTCCGTACGGGACCCGGCCGTGGAGACCGGACCCCGTTCAGGACTTGGAGCGCTCTCCGAAGGAGAAGACCGCACCGGTCGCGGCGTACAGCGAGCAGTCGTTGCCGTAGGTCTTAACGAATCGGACAAACCTTCCATCCCAGGTCCCGGTGGCGGTCACCGTGACCGGGTCGTACCGGGTCGTACAGACCACGCCGGACAGGGGCGTGAGCGCACCCGGGTCCCCCTTGGCCGCGACCAGTGCGCCGCATGCCGCCACCGGATCGGAGTGCGTGCCCCTCGGCGGGTCGCACATGAGCAGAACGTGCCGGAGGACCGGCGTCGGACTCTCGCCACGGGCGAAGGTGAGCAGGAACGTCCTGACCCGGTTCGGCGGCCGGTCCCCGCCCGGCCTGACCGGCCCGGGGACGATCGGCACCACCTCTCCCGGGTACGGCGGGCCGGACCCGACCGGCGCGTTCGCCGCCCGGTCGGACCCATGGGGCGGCGAGGCGGCGGCCGTACCGAACAGGGACCCGGACAAGGGCAGGGCCAGGAACCCGGCAGCTGCCAGGCCGATGAGACGTCGCAAGGATTCCCCCGAATGTCGCGTGACGCCAGGTGCGGCTCAGCCTTCCGCACCCGTCCCGCCCCGGCAACGACCGACTCTCCCGTTTTCGCAGCTCACAGCCCGGCGCAGACGCCGGCTTCCGGCACATTCAAAGCGGGAGAGATCAGACGCCGATCTTGCGAATTCGGTTCCATCCGTTTAGTAACGAAAACATAACGGTACCCTGTGATGTCCGTTTTGTTGTCTTTTAACCGTTCTTTGCCTAGTACGGTCAGCACTTGTCTCTTTACGCATGCGTGGGTTGCGTCCCGAGTGACCCATGACAAAGAAGGAGCTAGATTGAACTTCCGAGCAAAGCACCTGATCCTCCCCCTTGGCGGTGCCGTCGTGGCCACCTCCATGGTCAGTGCGACTCTCGCGTCCTCAGCTCAGGCCGCTCCGGACCGCAAGACGATCACCTTGGCCGCCTCCGGCAACGCGAAGGCCATCGCGGGCTACTGGACCCCCTCCAAGCTGAAGTCGGCCAAGACGTACACCTCCGAGGGCACCGTCTCCGCCAAGCTCAAGACCGGCGCCTCGCGCGCCTCCGCCGACGGCAAGGCCGGAAACGTCGCCCCCACCGGTGAGAGCGGCAAGAGCGCGGGCAGGTCCAAGAACCTGAACCTTCCCATCACCGTCGGCAAGGTCTTCTTCCTCGACGACAAGGGCCAGGAGCGTTGGTGCTCCGGCACCTCGGTGCAGTCGAAGTACCGCAACCTGGTCGCCACCGCGGGTCACTGTGTCTACGACACCGACACGAACAAGCCCTACAGCAACTTCGTGTTCATCCCCGGCTACTACCAGGGCAAGGCCCCCTGGGGTATCTACGTCGGCTCCAAGGTCAACGTCCACTTCGACTTCGACGTCTACGAGGACTACGACTACGACTACGCGTTCGTCAACGTCTACAACGGCGTCAAGCAGACCGGGGTCAAGGAGACCACGATCTCGGAGTACGAGGCCGCCAAGGGCTTCAAGTACACCGAGGACAAGCCGATCTCCAAGGACGAGTACGAGGCCGGCTACTCGAAGTACGGCGAGAAGGGCCCGTTCTGGAAGAAGTCGGCCGACCCCGAGGTCGAGACCGTCGGCAAGCCCAGCGACGCCTCGAAGTACATCGAGGACTACGTCAAGGACGGCCGGGGCGGCGTGAAGCTGACCGCGGTCGAGGTCGACGCCTACACCTACGGCAAGGCTCCCTCCGGGCTGGACAACGGCGCCAAGTTCGAGCGCCTCAGCGACGAGAAGGGCAAGACCGCCATCAGCCAGGAGCAGTACAACAAGCTGCTCAAGGACAAGGCCGACGGCAACTTCCTCGGCAAGCTGGAGGCGACCAAGGACGTCAACGGCACCGAGATCGCCTGGTACAAGACCCAGTACTTCGTGAAGAAGTGGGTCAAGACCACGGTCAAGGAGCTCTACTTCCACACGAAGTTCTACGTGGTGCTCCTGGCTGACGCGGGCCGTCTCGGCGACAACGTCGGCGGCCAGGGCTTCTCCTGGAACCAGCGGACCGGCAAGAAGGTCTTCACGTTCGGCTACCCGGCCGCGGCCCACCTCGACGGTGACAAGCCCTACAGCGGTCACACCATGAAGTGGTGCTACGGCGCGACCGGCGCGGCTCCGGTCGTGGCGCAGTTCAAGGCCGAGGAGCAGCAGGCCATCAAGTGCGCCTTCACCCCCGGCGCCAGCGGCGGCCCGTTCCTGCTGCAGTACAAGAGCAGCAAGAGGACCGGTTACCTCAACGGCGTCGTGAGCCTGACGCTCGACAGTGACAAGAACGGCCGTTACGACCGGGTCACCACCCCGTACTTCAACGGTGAGACCTACGGCATCTACAAGTACGCGGCCAACCTCTGGACCGGGAAGCTTCCCGTCTGAGGACGGACACCGTGAACGGGAAGACCCGCCGATGGCGGGTCTTCCCCCCGTCTGACGGGGGGTTTATGTCCGAAGATGCATACTCTTTCAAGGAGGACTGCAAAACCTTACGGCCAAGGCCTCAAAGCAGATCACTCCACCGAACTGCCCAAAACCAAATCGATCTGGAAAAATCACCCCTTACGACCAACTTTTCCCCTTGATCCCAGAAGGGAACACCCGCCATGTCCCCCCGCGTGAGGCGGTTGACGGCCCCCCTGAGCGCCCTCGTGGCCTCCGGCGTGCTCGTCATGTCCGCGTTCACCGGGAGTGCGGGCGCCGTGAGCACCCAGGCAGGGAAGGCGACGGCGGGCAGCATCACCTCCATCACGCTGACCAAGACCAACGCGGATGTGAAGCGGATCGCGGAGTACTGGAGCCCGGCCAAGCTCAAGCAGGCCCAGAACAACAACCCCGCCACCCCCGAGGTCAAGCCCAGCGACGGCAGCAAGGCCTCCTCCGCCCCGGTCTCCCCGACCCCCACCGGTACGGCCAGCGGCGGCACGGCGGTGAAGGCCGTCACCTACAGCAATCCCAAGGCCTCCTCGCCGGTCGTCAGCCCTGTCCTGCCGACGAAGAAGCAGCCGTCCAGCAGCAACCTTCCCCGCACCGTGGGCAAGGTCTTCTTCAAGATCGGCGACAAGGAGTACTGGTGCTCCGCCTCGGCCGTCGCCTCGAAGAACCACCACCTGGTCGCCACGGCCGGACACTGCGCCTTCGACCCCAAGCGGAACAGGCACGCCGACTACTGGATCTTCATCCCGGGCTACGACCAGGGCAAGACGCCGTACGGCATCTACGTCGGCCACTCGCTCAACCTGCACGAGAACTTCACCGCCCAGGGTGACTACGACTACGACTACGCCTTCGTGACGGTGCACGACGGGTTCGTGTGGAAGCCCGGCAAGGCGGCGGACACCTACCAGATGGAGTCGGTCGGCAGCCTGGAGGACAACGTCGGCGGCCAGGGCCTGATGGTCAACCGCGGTGTCGGGCTGTCGGTCTTCGCCTTCGGCTATCCGGCCGCCCCCAACATCGACGGCAGCAGGCCGTACGACGGGCAACGGATGCTGTGGTGCGACGGGCGCACCTACCAGACCAAGGCGCCGACCCGCCTGGTCGAGATGGGCATCTCGCTGGGCTGTACGTTCACCGGCGGAGCAAGCGGCGGGCCCTGGTTGATCTACTACGATCCTCGGCAGGGCGTCGGTTATCTCAACGGCATCAACAGCTTCGCCTGGGACACCGACACCGACAAGAAGTACGACCGCATCTCCTCTCCGTACTTCATCCAGTCGACCTATGTGGTCTACGAGTACGCCGACCGCCAGCGCGCCTTCTGACCTTATAGGAACCTTATGGCTACCTTAAAAGGGACTTAAGGCAGCCTTATATCAGCCTTTGCCCTTACCTGTCTGCATAGGTTTCTGTCGTCCCCTGATTCCGATGCCTGCACTCAAGCAGCGCAAGGAGCAGTCTTGAAGCGCATCCTCCTTCCCGTCGCCGGCACCGTCGTCTCCGCTGGTCTGCTGGCCGCCGGCCTGGCCGGTACCGCCCAGGCCGCCCCGGACTGGGCCACCGACCCGATGGCTGTCAACAACGCCGCGGCGGTCTCCGTCGTCGATTTCTGGACCGCGTCGAACAACGCCGCCCTGAAGAGCGCGACGGCCTACTACCACGACAGCACCCCGCCCTCCTGGAAGTCCGGCGGTGGCTACTCTCCCGACGGCAAGCCCGGCTCGGTGCTTCCCATCGGCGAGGAGAAGGCCGCCCCCGCCATGGTCAAGAACATCAACCTGCCCAGGACCATCGGCAAGGTGTTCTGGGTCGACGCCAGTGGCCGCCCGAAGTGGGCCTCGGCCACCTCGGTGCAGTCGAAGTACCGCAACCTGGTCGTCACCGCCGCCCACAACGTCTACGACACCGCCGGTGTCGGCGACCCCAAGGTCCTCGACCGGTGGGTCTTCGTCCCGGGTTACTACCAGGGCAAGGCCCCCTACGGTGTCTACGTCGGTAAGACCGCCTGGACGCACTACGACTTCGACGTCTACGAGGACTACGACCGCGACTACGCGTTCGTCACCGTCTACAACGGCGTCCTCGCCAACGGCGAGAAGAAGGTCACCAGGGCCGAGTACGACAAGTTCACCGGTCCCAAGTGGACCAAGGGCGGCGACTACCTCATCGGCCTGTCCAGGGACGCCGGCCGCCTCGGCGACAACGTCGGCGGCCAGGGCTTCACCTGGAACCAGCGGACCGGCCAGGGCGTGTACGTCTTCGGCTACCCCCAGGCCCCGCACCCCGACGGTGACAAGCCCTACACCGGCATCACGCCGAAGTGGGTGTACGGCAAGACCACCGGCAAGGTCTACGTCTCGCCCGCCGAGAAGGTCGAGGAGCACGTGGGCCTCAAGGCCGCCCTCACCCCCGGCGCCGACGGTGGCCCCTGGCTCGTCAGGTACAGCAACGCCAAGCGTCTCGGCTACGTCAACGGCGTCACCAGCCTCTTCGGCGACCAGGACAAGAACGGCCGCTACGACCTGATCACCTCGCCGTACTTCGACGGTGAGACCGCCGACATCTACAAGAAGGCCTCCAACGTCTGGTCCGGCAAGATCGTCGGCCCCAACGGGGAGCTCTACCGCTAGAACCCGAGGCTTTTTCTCTCCTCACACAACGCGAGGCCCGGCATCCGCCGGGCCTCGCGTCCTTTTTGTCCGGGTTCCCGGTAAGTGACGATTCCACGACAGGTTGACTACGGGCGCGTTAGACGTAGTTCGAGCCGATTTGGTGCCATCGAAAAGTGTGATCTGCATCACATGGAACCCCGGCCGACCAAGCGGAGGACTCTCCGCAGGCGATCCCCTTCTTCAATATCAACATTTCGCTGATCTGCCGAAATATGCAATATGCCTCACATGAGCCCCAGGAGTCCCACCCTCCCCGGTCGGATTTGGAGCGGTCCCGGAGGGGTTGACCGGCGACTTTACTTAGCGGAACAACTTCCGCTTACGAAGATCGCCCCTGTATGTTTCTGGCTATCCCTTTACTGACGCTTGGGACGCAAGAGCGTTCCACATCAGACCAAGGAGTTCCCTTGAAGCGCATCCTCCTCCCGGCCGGTGGCGCCGTTCTCGCCTCCGGTCTGCTGGCCGCTGGTCTGGCTGGCACCG
>NZ_JBHSBC010000002.1:0-97382 GCF_042650425.1 Streptosporangium jomthongense
GCGACGACACTTAATCAACAACGAAATGTTGTTGTAGTACTAGGACCTGTCCGGCAATTCGAAGTCGCGGAGCCAGAGCATGACAGATGCCAGGGTGACGCCTGTCGGGTAGCGGGCGGCCAGATCCACGGACCCCTTGTCAGGAGGCGGGGTGGTCGGCGCTGAGGGTGAGGTCGCGCCAGGTGTCGAAGGTGGTCCTGAGGGTGCCGAGGCGGGCGGAGGCCACGTCGTAGGCGGCCCTGCCCAGCAGCAGGCGCAGCGGTGGCCGCTCCGACCCGACGGCGGTGATGATCGCCTCGCTCGCGCGGACCGGGTCGCCGGGCTGCCTGCCGTACGTGGCGAGGGTCGAGGCCCGTCGCGCGCCCGCCGTCTCCGCGTAGTCGTCGATGTGGACGCCGGACTGACGCATGGAGGGGCCCGACCAGTTCGTCCGTGAAACGAACCGTCTGTCGGCTGTCCTTCCTCGACCGGAACCGGGGCGGTGCGATCTTTCGCCCCTTGCGCCTGCCTGTGACCGAGGAGAAGAAGTTGCGGTAGGCGGCGTTCAGGTCCGCCAGCGCCTGCTGCAACACCACGGCCGAGACCTCGCTTAGCCAGGCACGCGACCCGGCGGCGAGTGCCGTACGGTATGCCCGCGTCCTCGGGGCTCAGGCGCTCGCGGCGGGCGCGCAGGAACCGGCCGAGCGGGTTGTCCCGGGCCGCGGCCGCGCCCGTGGTCTCAGGGTCCATGCCTTCGAGGCCAGGCCCGGCGCCGGGGAGGCAGAAGCCCTGAAGGGGGCCGTGCCACTCCCACCCTGACGGGCGTCAGGCCACCCAGTTCCGTACGGCGGGGGCGTATCCGGCGGGCTTGTCTCCGACCTTGACCCCCGGGCTGACCAGATTGCCCTGGTACTCCGGGGTGAACATGCCGTAGACCAGCGGGGGCGTCACGGCGCTCGCCTCGTCGAGGACGGCGCGCAGCTCCGGCGGGATCTCGAAGCCGAGGGCGGCCATGGTGCCGTCGAGCTGCCGCACGTCGCTCGCCCCGACGATCGCCGAGGCGATCCCGGGCTGGGTTGCGACCCAGTTGACGGCGACCTGGGCCGTCGTCACCCCGAGCTCGGCGGCGACCTTCTCGGCCGCCGTCAGGATCCGCCACTCCCGGTCCGTCCACGACCGCCAGGCCGAGCCCGAGCGGTCGAGCCTGCCCGGCCCGGTCAGACCCTGTCCGTCACGCCGGTACTTGCCGGTCAGGAAGCCGCCGCCGAGGGGGCTCCACGCCGTGATGCCGACTCCCAGGTCGCGTCCCATCGGGACGTGTTCGAACTCGATCGCCCGGTCGATGAGGGAGTAGGGCAGCTGCACGCAGAGCACCGGGGGGAAGGCGCCGGTCTCGGCGAGGGTCTGGGCGCGGGCCGCGTACCAGGCGGGCACGTCGGACAGGCCCGCGTAACGGATCTTCCCGGCCCTGGTGAGGTCGTCGAAGGTCCGCATGACCTCCTCGACGGGGGTGATCCGGTCCCAGGTGTGCAGCAGGAACAGGTCGATGTGGTCGGTGCGCAGGCGGCGCAGCGACGCCTCGACCGCCCTGATCATGTGCTTGCGGCCGTTGCCGCCCGCGTTCGGGTCTCCGGGCTCGACGCTGTTGGTGAACTTGGTGGTGAGCACCACCCTGTCGCGCACCCCGGCCTCGGCGATGAGGTCGCCGAGGATGGTCTCGCTCTCTCCGGCGGTGTAGAAGTCGGCCGTGTCGATGAGGTTCCCGCCCGTCTCCAGGTAGCGGCGGAAGACGGGGCGGATCTCGTCCCGGGCCTTGCCGTACGCGGCGTGGAAGCCGCCGGTGCCGAAGTTCATCGTGCCGAGCGCGAGCCTGCTGACCCGCAGCCCGGAACGTCCGAGCAGGTAGTACTGGTCGAGAGACATGGGGGTCCTTCCCGTTCTGAGATGGGCGGGTGGTTTCGCGACCCACCTTGCGCGGCATAAAATGGACTGTCAAGTCCAAAACTGACGCGATAATATGGACTGAAAAGTCCAATCTGGAGGTGGTCATGCCCACGCTCACCCGCAAGGGGGCCGCGACCCGGCGGCGCATCCTGGACGGCGCCGCCGCACACATCCGCGAGTTCGGCGTGGCCGCGACGACCCTCGACGACGTGCTGGCCAGGACCGCCACCAGCAAGAGCCAGCTGTTCCACTACTTCCCCGGCGGCAGGGAGGAGCTGCTGCTGGCCGTGGCACGACTGGAGGCCGACCGGGTGCTTGAGGACCAGCGGCCCCAGCTCGGCGACCTCACCTCCTGGCCCGCCTGGTGGTCGTGGCGCGACACCGTCGTCGAGCGTTACCGCAGGCAGGGCGGCCTGTGCCCGCTCAACGCCGTCACCTCGCACCTGGGCGAGGGCACCCCCGGCGCCCGCGCCGTGGTCACCGGGCTGATGGGCCGCTGGCAGGCCGAGCTCGCCGCCGGAGTACGGCACATGCAGGGCGCCGGTGAGATCGACCCCGCCGTCGACCCCGACCGCGCCGCGGCGGCCCTGCTCGCGTGCGTCCAGGGCGGCGTGCTGATCCAGATGTCCACCGGCGAGACCACCCACCTGGAGGCCGCCCTCGACATGGGCATCGCCAGCCTGCGCGCGGGCTCCTTCCCCGCGAACTGACGGGCATCCCCCGAACAGGGGATGCCCGCGAACCCCGTCCCGGCGGGATGTGGCCGCCTGCGGCCGAACCTACGTTGAGGGAAACGCACCCCCCTCACCAAGGAGTAACCGTGGGTTCGCACAACAGCGTCACCGAGCTCAACGAGTTGTTCGTCGAGGCAATGAACACCGGGGACCTCGACCTGGCCGTGTCCTGCTGGGACGAGAACACCGTCTTCCAGACCGCGCCGGGGACGGAGCCCGTCCGAGGGCTGCCCGCCCTGCGGGAGGCGCTCCAGCGGTTCATCGACACCAAGCCCCACCTGACGATCGAGGAACTGCACCGGGTCGAGGCGGGGGACGTCGCCCTGGTCGCGCTCAGGTGGCACCTGACCGGGACCGGCCCCGACGGGGAGCCGATCGAGATGGGCGCCGTGGACAGCAACGTCTTCTGCCGTCAGGCCGACGGCACCTGGCGCATCCGCATCGACAACCCCTTCCACTCCCAGCACATCGGCTTCTGACATGACCACGACCGAAGCCACCACGGGAGTCACGGCCGGCCGGCTCTCGCTGGCCGCCCCGCAACCCCTGCTGATCGGCGGCGAGGAGGTCAGGGCCGCCCGGACCTTCCCCGCCGTCGACCCCAGCACCGGCCGCGTCTGGGCGCAGGTCGCCGAGGGTACGGCGGGCGACGTGGACCGCGCGGTCGCCGCGGCCAGGAGCGCCTTCGACACCTGGCGGCGGACCTCGCTCGACACCCGGCAGGCCCTGCTGTGGGCCGTCGCCGAGCGGCTGACCCAGGACGCCGGACGCTGGCCCGCCCTGCTCGCGACCGAGAACGGCAGAGCGGTCCGCGAGGGCGGCCTGATCGACGTGCCGACGGCCGCGGAGATCTTCCGGTTCTTCTCCGGCGTCGTCCGCGACCTGCACGGGCGGACCGTGCCCTGCGGCCCCGGCGCCCACGTCTCCACCACCCCGCGCCCGCTCGGCGTCGTCGCCGCGATCGTCCCGTGGAACTCGCCGCTGATCTCGGTCGCGCACAAGCTGGCGCCCGCCCTGGCCGCGGGCAACACCGTCGTGGTGAAGCCGTCGGAACTGGCCTCGGTCAGCACGGTGGAGTTCGTCCGGCTCGTGCAGGACCTGTTCCCGCCCGGCGTCGTCAACGTCGTCACCGGGTTCGGCCCCGAGGCCGGGCACGCGCTCGTCTCCCACCCCGACGTCGCCAAGGTCAGCTTCACCGGCGGTACCGAGACCGGGCGCCGCATCCTCGGGGGCGTCTCGGAGCGGCTGGTCCCGGCGCTGATGGAACTGGGCGGCAAGGGGGCCATGGTGGTCTGCCCGGACGCCGACCTCGACACCGTCACCGAGGACGTGCTCACCGGCGTCTTCGCCGCCAACGGCGAGGTGTGCTTCGCCTCCTCACGGCTCATGGTGCACCGGGACCGCCACGACGAACTCCTCGAAAGGGTCGTCGCCCGCGCCGAGGCGATCGTCGTCGGCGACGCCCTCGACCCGGCCACCCAGCTCGGCCCGCTGGTGACGGCCGGGCACCGCGACCTGGTCGCCGCCAGGGTGCGGGCCGCGCTCTGCGAGGGAGCGCGACTCAGGGCGGGCGGACGCGTCCCGGAGATGCCCGGCGAACTGGCCGGGGGCAGCTACTACCGGCCGACCGTCCTGGCCTCCCCGGACGGCACGACCAGCGCCTCGTGCGAGGAGTTCTTCGGCCCCGTCCTCACCGTGGAGTCCTGGACCTCGGAGGAGGAGGTCGTCGAACGGGCCAACCGGGTCGCCTTCGGGCTGGCCAACGGGGTGTGGAGCACCGACCTCGCCCAGGCCTACCGGCTCGCGGACCGTCTCGACTCCGGGATGGTCTGGATCAACACCTGGTTCGCGACACCGCTCGGCCAGCCGCAGGGCGGCGTCAAGGCCAGCGGCTTCGGCAGGGAGGGGGCCACCTCGACCCTGCTGGAGTACACCTCGACCAAGGTCGTCCACGCCAGCCTCGACACCGCGCGTCCACCGATGTGGACCTGAGGAACCCAGAACCCACGACCAGGAAGACAGGCACCCCACATGCGCTTCGACCTCGACGAACACAGTGAGCGGCTGGCCGCGCTCGGCTCCAGGCTCGCCGCGGACTTCGCCCCCCACGCCGGGGAGCACGACCGCGACCGCAGCACCGCGACGGAGAACCTCGCCAAACTGCGCGAGGCGGGCCTGTACGGCGTCGCGCTCCCGCGCGACCTCGGCGGCCTCGGGGCCAGGACGACCCAGTGGCTGGCCACCGTCGAGGCGCTCGCCAAGGGCGACGCCTCGACCGCGCTCGGCTTCAACATGCACTACGTGGCCACCCGCATCATCGCCACACTCGACGCCGTACCGGCCGACGCCAGGAAGCGGGTGGCCAACCTGGTGGTCCGGGACGGCGCGCTGATCTGCGCGCCGCTGTCCGAGCCGTCCGCGTCGAGCCTGCTGCCCGCCACCTACATGCCCACCCTCTCCGCGCGCCGGGTGCCCGGCGGCCTGGAGGTCAGCGGCACGAAGATGTTCGCCTCCCTGTGGGAGGCCAGCGACTACGCCTTCATGTTCGCCCACCCGGAGTGGGCGGACGACCCGACCCACGTGGTCGGCTTCCTGATGCCGACCCGCCAGGACGGCGCGATCACGGTCACCGACGACTGGGACACGCTGGGCATGCGCTCGACCCGCAGCAACCAGGTCCGCATCGACGGGGCGTTCGTGCCGGACGACCTCGTCCTGTGCGAGTTCGGCGACTTCCTCGGCAACTGGATCGTGGCCCAGGCCCACATCGCGTGGGGCGGCTACACCGGCGTCTACCTCGGTGTCGCCGAGGCGATGGCGGAGTGGCTGCGGAACGCCCTCGGGACGCGCACGGCCAAGGGCCACGCCCAGCCGATGGGCTACCACCCGACGATCAGCACCGCGATGGGGCACATCGCGGCCCAGATCGAGGCGGCCAGGCTGATGATGTACCACGCGGCCTGGGAGGCCGACGAGAACAGCGGGCCGAGCCTGAACACCTGCGCCGCGTTCCTGCGGGCGAAGCTGATGGTCGGCACGGCGATCCACACGATCTCCACGCTCGGCACGACGGCGGGCGGCCTCAACTCGCTGATGCGGGCCAAGGGCTACGAGCTGATGCTGCGGGACGCCATGACCGGCCCGATCATGCCGCCGAACGCGCTGGCGTGCGCGGAGATGGCCGGTCTGATCTCGATGGGGCTCGACCCGGGCCAGGCACCGGCCCTGCGCACGGCGTCATGAACGGGGCCACCTCGTGCGAGCCGTCGACCGAGCCGACTCCCGAGGCCTTCAGATCGGCGTGCGCCCAGTTCCCCACCGGGGTCGTGGTCGTCACGACGACCCTGGACGGCACGCCGTACGGCAGCACCGTCAACGCCTTCACCTCCCTCACCCTGCACCCGCCCCAGGTGCTGGTCTGCCTGGCGGCGACCTCCCGCACCTGGTCGGCGATCGAACGCTCCGGGGTGTTCGCGGTGAACGTGCTCTCCTCGGGGCAGGCGGCCACGGCCCGGTTGTTCGCCTCGAAGGACTCCGACAAGTTCGAGCACGTGGACCACGTCCCCGGCGCGGTCGGCGCGCCGCTGCTCGCCGGGACCACGGCGAGCTTCGAGTGCCGCCTGGCGGGGACGCTGCGCAACAACTCACACTGGATGCTCATCGGGCGGGTGGTCTCACTGGCCGCCGAACCCGAGCGTGAGCCGTTGCTCTTCCTCCACGGCCGTCTGGCCGGATGACGGCCCCGGCGGACCCGGCCGGACAGCGGCTCGGCGGACCCGGCCGATGACGGCCCGCCGGACCCGGCCGGATGGCGAGTCGCCGGGCGCGGGTCCGCTGAGCGGACCCGACGCTTGGCGGCCACGGCCGTCCTCCTGGAAGGTGGGAGGAAGCCGGTCCGGGCGGGACGCCTCGGCGGGCCGCCCGGCCGAGCGTGTCGAGAGTGGAGCACGTCGTGACTCCTCCGTTCCCTGAAGGAAGCGGCTTCTCGCTAAGCCGCTTCCGCGGCCTGGCGAAGGGCAAGCCCTGCCCTCAAGACGTTGACCGCCGCGTTCACATCGGCGTGCGCGGCATGCCCGCACTCCCGGCATCGGAACCCGGCTTGGGTGAGGCGGTTCTCCGCAGCGCGGTGCCCGCAGGCGGCGCAGGTGCGGGAGGTGTGGGCGGGGTTCACCGCGATCAGCTCTCGACCGGCGCTCTCAGCCTTGTACGACAGAATCGTCAGGAACACCACCCACCCCGCATCCAGAATGCTCCGGTTCAACCCGGACTTGGCGGCGACGTTCCGGCCGGGCCGCTCGACCGTGCCCGCAGCCGAGCGGGTCATGTTCGCGATCCGCAGGTCCTCGTGCACGATCACGTCGTAAGTGCGGACCAGGGCGAGCACGGCCTTGTGCCCGTGGTCGAGGCGCTGACGGCGGACCTTGCCGTGCAGGGCGGCGACACGGGCGACCGCCTTACGGCGCCGCGTGGAGCCTCTCTTCTTACGGGCCAGGGCTCGTTGAGCCTGCGCGAGACGATCGGCGGTCGCGGACAGGTGGCGCGGGTTGGCGACGTGCTCGCCGCCGGAGGTGGTCACCAGCGAGGCGACGCCCATGTCGATGCCGACCGTCGTGCCCGTGGCGGGAAGTGGTTCGGCGGGCACGTCGTCGCACGACAGCACCACATACCAGCGGGGCCCCTCCCGTTTGACGCCGATCGTCTTCACGCGGCCCTTGACCGGCCGGTGCCGGTGCGCCCGGACATGCCCGACACCCTGAAGGCGGACATAGGTGGCGCTGGGGTGTTCGGGCTGGGAGTCCCACCGGCAGCCGTCACCGTCCCTGGGCCACTCAACGGTGTCGAACCGGCCCCGCCCCTTGAACCGCGGGAAACCGGGCGTGCGGCCTGCTTTGACGCGGCCGAAGAACGCACGGAACGCCTTGTCGAGCCGTCGAAGGGTGGACTGCTGGGAGGAGAAGGACCAGCGCCCCTGCCCGTCCGGGTCGTCGGCGCGGATGTGCTTCAGTTCGGCCGACTGCTCGCCGTAGCGGATGCTCACGCCCGCCTTGGCATAGGCGGTGCGGCGATGCTCCAGAGCGGCGTTGTACAGGACCCGGTGATCGTCCAGGCACGCCGCCAGCGCGATCTCCTGGTGGCGGGTGGGACGCAACAGGAATTTGAACGATCTGCGCACGCCCCACCCCTCTCACGTTCGGTAACTACACCGTCACGGTATCGGCCGGCACCGACAAAACCAGGAAGGACATCCGCGATGCGCGGACCAGGCGGGTCACTGCACGCTCGGGCCTTGGCGGCCCTCCCGCTCCCGCTCCCGATTCTCCCGTCACCTAAAGGCGACAGTCCCCTCGGGAGAATCTGATGGGCAGTCCCGCCGCCGATCCGGTCCGATCGCTGCCGCCCGCGCTCGTCGCCGAGCTGGTCGCCTCGCCCTCCCTCGACCGGCTGCTCGACCGCTTCCTCGACTTCCTCGAAGAGGCGCCGGGCAGGTTCGGCTCCTTCGCCGCGGGCGTCTACGTGCACGACAACGTGACCGGGCGCCCCGCCGCGGCCAGGGTGCGGGGACTGGGCGACTACTACGTGCGCAGCTACGAGCGCCACGGCCGCGACCGGGACCCCGTCGTCCAGCGAGCCCTGCGCGAACGCCGGGTGTGCGACAGCGACTCGCTGATGCCGAGGGAGGAGTGGCTGAAGCTGCCCATCGTGCACGACGTGTTCGCCCCGCACGCCATGGCGCGGGTGCTGTGCGCCCCGTTCGTCGTCGGCGCAGAGGTGGCGGGCACGCTGAACCTGGCCCGGCGGGACGGGCAGCCCGAGTTCACCGAGGCCGACCGCGACGCCGCCCACGTGGCGGCCATGGTGCTGGGCATCGCGGTGTCCGCGGTGCGGGAGCGGTCCTCGATCGAGCGTGAACGCCACCAGCTGGCCGAGGCGCTCGACCGGTGCGGCACGCCGGTCGTGCTGACCGACCTGGCGCTGGCGCGGCGCCACCTCAACGCGCCCGCCCTGTCCCTGTTCGCCAGGCTCGGCGATGCCCGCCCGGAGGTGGAGCGGCTGCTCGACTGCGACGGGGACAGGACGGTCGTCTCCTGGAGCGCGGACGGCGCCCTGGAGACCGGGCCGCACCTCACCGTCACCTCGCAGCGGCTGCCCGGCCAGCCGGACGTGATCGTCTCGGTCATCACCGTACGGGACGGTACGGCGCGCCTGGTCGCCCCGTACCGGCTGGCGTCCCTCACCCCGCGCGAGGCCGAGATCGCCACCCGCGCCCTCACCGGCCGCAGGGACGGTGAGATCGCGGCCGAGCTGTTCATCAGCCCGCACACGGTCAAGCACCACCTCAAGTCGATCTACGCCAAGCTCGGCGTGCACACGCGCGCGGAACTGCTCGACCGCCTGCTGCGCTGAGCCCGCCGTACGGCCCGGCACCCGTCAGTCCTCGGGGTGGTCCTCGTAGCGGGTGGCGATCGCGGTGGCGCGCTCGCGCAGCCAGGCGCGCAACCACCGCGGGGCCAGGGCCTCGGCGTCCAGGGCGAGCTGCCACAGTGCCCACTTGGCGTGTCTCGCGTCCTGGAAGGTCACCTCCATCCGCAGCAGGCCGTCCGGGTCGGCCTCCTCGGCGAGGACGGCCAGCGCGGTGCCCACCAGCTCCTCCCGCCTGGCCGGGGCCAGCCGTACCAGCACGGCGACCTGGTCGCCGCCGGCGCGGAACCGCGTGCCGCGCTCCTGCCAGGCCCGGTCCAGATCGACCCGGTCCGGCCGCCGCGCGGGCTCGGCGAGCCTCTCGGCGGCCAGGACCCGGGACAGCCGGTAGGTGCGGTCGGCGCCGGACCGCGTGGCCAGCAGGTAGCCCTGGTCGCGTACGGTGACCAGGCCGATCGGATCGACGGTGCGCCACCTCGGGGCCTGGCCGACGGCCGCGTAGTGGATGCGCAGCCTGTGCCCGGCGAGCACCGCGCGCCGGATCTCGGCGACCACGGCGTCCGGCACCTCCTCGGCGACCGACCGGCGCGAGAGGAGGTCGGTCTCCGGGTCGATGAGCAGCCGCTCGGCCGCCTCGGCCGCGATGCCCTGATGGCTTTCCGGCAGTGCGTCGATCACCTTGAGCATCGCCGAGGCGAGTGCGGAGCCGAGGCCGAACGCCTGCGCGCCGCGCCGGGACCCGGCGATCAGCAGGGCGAGGGCCTCGTCGTGGTTCAGCCCGGTCAGCTCGGTCCGGAAACCGGGCAGCAACGAGAACCCGCCGTGCCTTCCGCGTTCGGCGTAGACCGGGACACCGGCCGCCGACAGCGCCTCGATGTCGCGCAGCACGGTGCGGGTGGACACCTCAAGCTCGCGGGCCAGCGCGACCGCGGACAGCCGGCCGTGCCGCCGCAACAGCAGCACCAGCGAGACCAGCCGATCGGCACGCACGCAAAAACACTACTGGAATACACGACACAAGATGTCGTGATTTGCCGGGAGGCTTGGTGACATGGCCATCGGGCCGATGAATGTAATCGAATGGAGCTGACATGGCAGTGGAGCGAACGGCGGTCAACCCGTGGGCGTGGTCGACGGAGCTGGGATACAACCAGGGGGAACTCGTCTCCGGGCAGACCCGGACCCTGTACTGCGCCGGGCAGACCGCGATGGGCGGCGACGGCAGGCCCCGGCACGCCGGTGACATGGCGGCGCAGCTGGCGCTGAGCCTGGACAACCTGGAGGCCGTGCTCGGCGAGGCGGGCATGTCCCTCGCCGACCTCGTCCGGCTCAACGTCTACACCACCGACGTGGACCGGCTCTTCGAGCACTACGGCGTGCTGGCGTCGCGGCTGGGTGCCGCCGGGGTGGCGCCGTCGACCACGATGCTCGGGGTGACACGGCTGGCGATCCCCGACCTGATGGTCGAACTTGAGGGAACCGCCGTCGCCTGAGGCACCCGTGCGACACCACCGGAGTGTCCCGGCGGCCGGAGGGGCGGACGGTCTCCGCGTCCGCCCCTCCTCCGGCCGCACCCGTGGCGGTCGTTCGTCAAGGCGTCGCCTGATCGCCCTCCCCCATGACCGTGAGGGTGAAATGGGCCGTCTTGGCGGAGCCGCCGGAGGTGGCGACGAAGGTGATGGTGTGGGTACCCAGGGGGGCGCCGGCCGAGACGTTGATGGTCGCCGTGATGGTTTGACCGGCCTGGACGATGTTGACGGTCGTTCCCGCGGGGGTGCCGGTGGCCGACAGGGTCACCGGCTGGGCCATGTCGGGAGACAGCCTGATCTGGACGGTGGTGGACCCGCCGGGGCTGACCGTGGCCGAGGGCGGGTCGACCGTGATCCCGCTGGGATAGGGAGAGGGCGGGGGAGTGGGCATCGAACAGGTCGGCTCGCCGGCCTGGGCGGGGACGCGGATGGCGGTCCACGCGGCCTTGGTCGCGTTCATCTCGGGGCAGCCGTAGAGGTTCTTCGCGGCCAGCATGGTGGCCACGCGTGCCCTGCCGTACGACCAGCCGAGGGACTTGCGCTGGATCCCCTGATAGAAGATCCGGGCGGCCTTCTGGATGCCGACGCCGGTCAGCGTGGACGGGCCCGCGCAGACCGGGCTGGCGGGTTTGCCCGGCGGGTTGGTGCCCTCGGCGAGTAGGTAGAACCAGTGGTCCTGCGGTCCGCCGTCGGCGGGCGGGATCATGGAGAGGGGGTAGCAGTTCCGGTTACCCGTCAGTGAGGGGTCGTACATGTTCCTGAGCGGCCCACCGCCCACGATGTTCACCTCCTCGCCGATCAGGTAGTCCGGTTCGTCCAGGGCAGGGGGGTGGTTGGCGTAGTGCTCGGTCAAGGTGCCGAAGATGTCGGCGGCAGACAGGCGGAGGGACTGCGCCTCCGGGCCGTTGCCGTCGTCGTAACCGGTTTTGGCGTAGACGGCCAGGCCGTAGTGGTAGCCGACCAGGTCGAGTGAGGTGAGCTGGTCGGTGCGGGCGCTGTTGTGGCCGAAGACGGCACGGGCGCCGTCCCAGTAGGCGTTGACGTCGTTCAGGCCGACGGAGGCCGGGTAGGAGTGGCCGGCTCCGTCGACGCCGTTGCGCCCCAGCCAGTCACGCAGCATGTCCCAGTGCTTCTGCGCGGCGAACATGACGTCGACGCAGGCGGTCTCCAGACTGGTGCCGGTTCCGTCGCCCCAGGCGTCGGTCGGCTTGGTGAGGACGGGGCCGTTGAGACGGCCGCAGCTCAGACCGGGGTGGGTGGGGTCGTTCAGGGAGTACAGGCCCCCGGAGTACGTGGTCTGGACGGCCACCGGGTTGCCGTTGAAGTGACTGTTGCCCGAGCCCAGGAGCGCCCGGCCGGCCGTTCCCGCACCGCTGTGCACCGTGGCGAGCCGGGACGCCGTGCTCGTGGTCTCCGCGCCGTTCGCCGGCGCCGTCGTGCCCATGGTGACGACCGTCATGAGAGCGAACGCTCCCAGCGTGGTTTTGAGGTTCATACGCGATGACTCCTTGTCCGCAGGCGCAAGGAGCCGTGGCCGGCCAGGGCTGCCCCAACGGTGCCATCGACATGGGGGGCGGAGAACCCTACAAATCCTTATATTTCGGGCGTATGGCGTGCATAGCGCTCCCAGCGGGCGCACGGGCCAGGGACCGGAAAACACGTTCCGGCCTCGCCGAGCGCGGCAAGAAAGGATCGATGATCCACCTCATCACCGAGCACACCGGTCTGCCGATCGCCATCGCGTTCAGCGCCGTCCACTCCACCGCTACGAACGCCGAGCAGGCCACTTCGTATTCTTCGCGCCCACCTTGCCGAGCTCGAAGAAGGCCCCGGTGAACGGCTCTTCTACGCTGTAAAGAGCGGAGAACCGCAGTTCGTCACGCACCGGTGCACGGGGAAAGCGGTGCGGAATCGCCCTGGCCAAGAAGGGACTCGCATCCCCGCCGACGGTCCGGCCGCACGACCTCCGTCACGCCTGTGTCTTGACATGCCCTCAATGCCGAGGTGCCCGCGCCACGGGCCGCCGAGCGCGCCGGTCACAGCGTCGACGTGCCTTGACGTGTTCTTGCGCGTGCATGCCAGGTGCATCGTCCAGCGGGACGAAACGGCGAAGCGTCGGATCTCCGGCTCCTTGGGAGACGATTCAGCCGCGTGGATGTCGAAAGATGTCGGAAACGTTCCGGCAGACTTCGACTCCATGCGCGCGGGCGGCATCGAAATCAGTTCAGGAGAGGACCTTGACGGCGTTCGCGTAGCGCACCTTCAGAAGGTTGGACAGGCGGTCGACGGTGAGGCGGTCGGCCGCGATGACCTTCTCCTGGGCCGACGCGTAGGCGCGCTTACGGGCACCGCTGTAGTCCACCTTCAACCGGCACGCCTCATCGGCGACCGCCACGGCGATCTCGTCCTTGCCGGGCGGCTGCCACACACTGTCTTCCCCGCCGCGCCCGGCCCATCGCCTGTCGCTCTCGGCGGCCAGGGGGTCCGGGTAGGTGAAGCCCGACGCGCGCATGCACTCGCTCCATGCCGAGCCCGCGGCCCGCACTTGGGGGTCGCTGTACGCGGCTATCGCGGCGTCGTCCATCAGGACATAGAAGTTCTTGTAGATGTGCGGCTTCGCGGGCACCTTGCCGTCCGGGCCGGGAGCGTTTCCATTGAGTTCGCGCTGCGCCCAGCCGTCACACCCTTCCGGAGGGACGGCACGGCCTTTGTATGTTCTCACAGTGCCGACATGAACAGCGTCCTGCTCCCGTGGAATGACGTACCCACGGATGCCGGAAACGGCGGCACCGACTTCCTCCCATTGCCCGGGAGGGCCGCTGTAGCCGTATTCGGCGACTTTCTTCGCCCCCAGCCAGCCGAGGTAGGACGCGTTCTTCGGATAGGTGACCGGCTGGGTGTTGTGCGGTTTGAAATTCAGTCCGAAACCGGCCACACATCGCCCTATCAAGAGATACCGGGCGGTCTGGACCGCAGAGCGTTGTTCGGGCGTCAAATCGTAAGCGTCCAGAGGAAGGACCAGGTCAGACTCGTTCTGCACGAGGCGGGATTGCGGCGGGTCGGACGGGCTTGGTGCACTGCAGGCGGACATGGCACCTAAAAAGGTTGTGACGCATGCGGCGGTGGCCATCGGACGGCTCTTCAAGTCTCTCCTATGACGACAAGCAGTATGGCTGCCATAACCTATCTGGGATGCCATGCCGTCGCGTCGGCTCATTTGGCCTGCGCGACGGCATGGTTGTCAGCCGGTCATCGATGACTTCGTACGACGCTGGTCGCTCTAGTAGGATTTCCTGTCGCCGTACCACCACGCGCCGTTCCAGTCGGAGTGGGCGCGAATGTAGGTGGCCTCGTTCTTCCGGATGCCGGCGGTGTAAGCGGTGTTCGGGGAGGTGATTGTACGGCCGAGCGCGCTGCCCCAGCCGCAGAAATGCGGATCGCCAGCATTGTCCCACCAACCGGTCGTCACCCTGTCGTTGGGCGGAGTCCCGCCCGGCACGTAGTCATTGTACGACTTGGACCAGCCGAAGGTGATACCGTTAGCTGAAAGAACCCCGTCGTTCACCTGCGACCGGAAGTATTCTACGTAGCCGTCGCTGTTTGTTCCACCTCCGTTGTAGACGGTGCCGGCAACCCCGACTCGATTGCTTGAGAAAGTGGCCGATCCGGGATCGCTCAGCCAATTCCCACAATAGATGTCCGCTGCCAGCATCGAGGCGTCGCCGCGCGCGCGATTCGTCGCGCTCGGCTTGTCCTCCTCCTTCAGCGGAAGGTCTTCGGCGGAGATGGGTCGCGGCGCGGGGGCGCCTTGCAGAAGCTTCATCTGACTGGCCCGTCCCTCAGGGGTGAGCGTCCCCTGCTGAACAACGGGGTCACCGGCCGTGACGGGAGCCGGTTCGGCGCTGGCCGGGGCCGTTGAGAGGACGGCCATAGCCGGTGTGGTCAATGCGACGATCGTCAGGGAAACTCTACGGAGCATGAAGTTATCCTTTCAGAATTCGAACGAACGGTTGTCGAGTCTTTTCGCGGACCAGGCGCAGGCGCCACCTGAGCCGGTTGTTCTGGGCGGCTGTTCTGCACCTCCATGAAATCTGGGCAGCATCGTGCGAACGCTGCGATCGTCCGAGGAAGAAATCAGGGGATGGCTGCGCGGCATCAGCGGATGCGTTTCCTGCCCATTCGCTGAGCGGCCTTGGTGTGATCCTGGCCTGGCCGGGTCAAAATTGTCAGATAACGACGCCATGCCCAGTTCCATCTGCAGGGCGCGGGCGGTCTAGAATATCGCCCCCCGCCCGGCGATGCAGACTTCCACGTTTTTGTAGCCTGCCACCTGTCCGTAGGCCGCGTTGACCGAATCCTGGGCTTGATGGCCTCACTGTCCAAACTTGCACCTTTCAAAAGGCAGTCAGGGGTGAAAAGATGATAATCCTGCTGTCCCGATTTGATGCGGTGGTGCCGTGTGTCTGAACTTCAATGTCTAATCTTGTCTGCGCGGTGACAGATTATATGTCCGTCTTCGGGGGCGCAAGATCTTTTGCGCGATGGGATGGCTTCATAGCGTGACTATCGTTCGTATGGATTGTCATTGAGCCATTGATTAAGCCTCCGTGTGACAGCTCATGGTGATCTTTGATCGGCCATCTGGTGTCGCCATGTTCCAGACGAGCATAGAAGAGAGCGGCCTTGAGGATCGTGCCGATGCCCCAAGAGCCGAGAATCATTCGCCGCAGCGCCTTGAAGATGGTCTTGATCAGGGAATTGGTGCGTTCGGCGTCGCGTGGGCGCCGCAGGTGACCTGGTTGAAGGTTCGGTGACCTTCGGCGAGGCTGCGGCCTTCAAGATTTTTGGTCCGAAGGTGCAGTTCTGGAAAGGAGATATCAACGAGTCGGTGAGGCGGGCAGGTCCGCCTTGGTCGGCGCCTCTAGCGGGCGGGCGCCCACCGACGGCTTGGCGCAGGCGCCGTCATGTGCGCGGTGCGGCAACAGGTCCATCGGATCAACGAATCTTTTGTCCGGTATCGGTCAGAGGCGCTTGACTGACAAGCAGCGGAATGAGGTAGGGATGGCGATCCGCGGCAGGCTCTACAACGGCTTGAAAAGGTCCTGGAAACGAATGACCGCTCCGAGCCAAAGCCAGCTGTTCCGGCAGGCCACCAAGAGGGAACAGCCCGTCGCTGACCTCCCCGGGGTATGCCGCACAATCGCGAGGTGTTCGCTGGCGCGCCGGTCAGGCCGCAAGGCGTCGACGCCTTTCGGAGATGCCCCGCCTGGAGAGATTGCCAGTGCGGTGGCCGACAACGGTCATCGGGATGAACATCCCTGGAGTCCGGCCTCGCCCTTACCCGGTGGGCGTACCGACTCCTGGTCTGATTCGGCTTGGCAGCATGGACACCGATCATCGGGCCTGTGATCCTTGGCGCCAGACCGCAGCGAGCATGCTTTCCTGGCTGGCGGTGGCGACGCCATCACCGCTCCGGCCAACGTGGTGCGGCCAGCGGCGACGGTGGGAATGTTCACAGCCTTGTCCGGTGGCAGACAGGGCCCGCCGGTCAGCCGTACGGGTGACGTCCGATCCGGCCGATGGAGACCGGCTCCCGGTACCCTGCACGGCGTGATCGACTCCAACGCGGGTCCCGGCGACGCCGAGGTCGCGATAGCCGCGGCGTGTGCCGGCGCTGACGTGGTGCGTGGCCTGTACGGCCGGCGGCTCGCCCGCATCGACAAGGGCGCCGGAGACTTCGCCACGACCGCCGATGTGGAGGCCGAGAAGGCGATCCTCCGCGTCCTCCGTGCCTCCCGGCCCGATGACGCGGTGCTCGGCGAGGAAGGCGGGCGGCAGGGCGCGGCCGGCGCCGAGCGCCAGTGGTTGGTCGATCCCTTGTGCGGCACGCTGAACTACGCCGTCGGCGGCATGCCGGTGGCGGTCAACGTGGCGCTGCGCGACGGGGCGGCGGCGGTGGCCGACCCGTTCGGCGGCGAGGTCCTCTTCACCGACGGCGAGTCCGCCTGGACGCGGCACGACGGAGCCGACACGCGGCTGGTGCCCACTTCCGCCAGCCGGTTGGTGGACGTCAACCTGGACCCGCCGTTCCCGAGCGCGCCCGGGTTCCGGGCCGTTGACCTGCTGGCCCACGCCGGGTTCGCCGAGCGGTTCCGGCCGAGGGTCGTGTCCACGACGCTGGCGTTGGCCTGGGTCGCGGCCGGTAGACGCGCCGCGTACGTCACCGACGGTGGTGACCTGTCCGGGAGCGTGCACTTCGCCGCCGGGATCGCCGTGTGCCGGGCCGCCGGTTGTGTGGTCACCGGGATCGACGGCGCCCCGATCGGGCGGGCGGGCCGCGGGCTTGTGGTGGCCGCCGACGCCGAGGCCCACGGGCTGCTGATGTCGATGATCCACGGCCGAAAAAGGAGAGGCCGCTCTCCTGATCGGCCGCCGCGATCGCTCGGCCGGCCCGATCGCTCAGTCGCCACGATCCGAAGAGGTGCCTGCGGGAGATCGGTTACGCCACGACGCCGGCGGGCGTCGTCGTGATCGGCCGGTGTCGGCGCTCGCCACGGTGCGTGAGAACCGCGGGCCGGGATCAGGTGCCTTCCTTGTTCTCCAGGCCGACGGCGGCACGCAGCTCGCGCATGTCCTCGTGCAACTGCTTCAGCTGCCGGTCGGCGGCGACCTGCTTCATCAGGTCGGCCAGCGCGTCGGCGATCGCGTTCAGCTTGTGCTGCAGGGCCTCATCGGCCCGCCTCTGCGTGTTCTGCAGCAGGGCCACCAGCAGGAACGTCACGATGGTGGTGGCCGTGTTGATGATCAGCTGCCAGGTGTCGACGTCACCGAAGAGGAAGTACGACGGAGCCCAGATCAGGACCAGTAGCACGCACATCGCAAAGAACCAGGCGCCGGAGACGAAGGCGGCGGCCTTGGTGGCGAAGCGGTCGAAGAACGACAGGCGGGCGTTCACGTCCGTCGGCATGGTGGCCGTGTCGCCGCTGCCGGAGTGATGTGTCGTCATCGCCGCCCCCTTTACTCCACCAAAACGCGAGAAAGGACAGCTATCCAGGAGAACGTTCTGGAATCATCGCCGTCCGTAATTTTTATGTGGTGCTTCGCGCCGGTCACCGCCACCGCCGCCTCACCGGACGAACAGCATCCGATCGGGATGCGTAGGCTTCTGCTCCATGGCACGGTTCCCGCGCGATTCGCTCGTGATCGGGTCGCTGGCCGTGCTCGCGGTGCTGGGCGTCGCCGCGGCGGGATGTTCGGGCGACGGCGCCGCGGACTCGCGGGGCGCCTCGGGGAGAGCATCGGGGCACGGCACTCCGGCCGAGGGGGGCCCGCCTCTGTCCGCGGGAGTGTGGGCCGAGACGGTCCATGGAGGCTCCGAGGTGACCAGGGTCGTCGCGGTCGCGCCCGGCGAGGCGTGGGCGGTGGGTACCGACGGTGAGCCCGTCGGCCCGTACGGCGGCAGCCTGTGGCGCTGGGACGGACACGAATGGCGGTCCACCCGCCCGCCGAGGACCCTGCGGTATCCCACGGTCGTTTCCGGAACGGCCGCGACCAACGTCTGGATCTTCGACCAGGACGCGGACATGTGGCGCTGGGACGGCCGCCGGTGGACAAGCCGGGGAAGACCACCCTGGCCGCGCTCGGCCCGCCTGAACGACGCCGTCGTCGCCGGTCCCGAGGACGTGTGGATCGCCGGCGGCCAGATCACCGGGACACGGCAGAATCCGCGCTGGCGCCCCCTCCCTCTCGCGCACTGGTCTCCGTCGGGCTGGGCCGAGGTCCCTGTTTCCTCGGCCTCGTCCGTGAAGAGATTGAGCGCGGCGGCCCCGGACGACCTGTGGGCACTCACCCGCGATGATCTGGGGGAGGTCTCCGCGATCGAACACTGGGACGGCCGCCGCTGGAGAGCCGTGCCCGCACCGCCGTCGCTCAGCGGTGCGAAGGCCTCGTTCCGCGACGTCGCGGCGGTGTCGGCACGAGAGGTCTGGGTCGCGGGCACGATCATGCGGCCGGGCCGCCGCCAGGCCGCACTGCTGATGCGCTGGGACGGCAGCCGATGGGACCTGCCCGGCGGCGTCCCGGAGGAGGCGATCTCGTTCGGATCCGTGGCGCCGGACGGCCATGGCGGGGTATGGCTGGGCGCTTCCAACTACGCCTACGACGAGCATCGCATTCTGCTCCACTTCGACGGCCGGTCCTGGACCCGCGAGAAGGCGCCCAAAGCCAACAACGCACCCGAGGTGTTCGACATGGCCAAGGTCCCCGGGGGAGACCAGGTGTTCGCGGTCGGTGGCAGCCCCTCCCACGACGAGGACAGCAGGGGATGGGTCTGGACGAGGTCCTAGCCTCGGCTGAGGAACTGCTCGTCCGGCCCTGGCCACCGGCTCGGCGGGCCCGGGCGGGTCACGGAAGGCCGCCGTTTCGCTTCGGGTGCGCTGTGACCAGGGGGGTGTCCACGCCGATCTCGCCGGTCGGCAGCGCGCCGCCGGGGTCGCCGAGGGGCCGGTCACGGCCGGGCAGCACCTCAAGGAAGAAGGCGCGGGAGTCCTCAAGGTGGGCGTTCAGCGTCTCGTCCCCTCGGGCGCGCCGGTCCACGACGATCGCGGAGACGGGGCACTCGACCTCGCACGCGCCGCAGTCGATGCACGCGCTCGCGTTGATGTAGCTCTTGCGTTCGCCGACATATATGCAGTCGACGGGGCAGACGTCGACGCAGGAACGGTCGAGGACGTCGATGCAGCCGGGGCCGATCACATAGGTCACGGTGGTGTCCTTTCGGGGGTCAGGGGCCGTCGGTGGAGTGGCCGGGGAACAGGGACAGGCCGGGGTCGAGGTCGACGGCCACGTGGTTCACGGCGGTGGCGGCCTCGCCGAAGCCGACGGACATCAGCCGCACCTTGCCCTCGTAACCGGCCAGGTCGCCCGCGGCGTACACCCTGGGCAGGTTGGTCCGCATCGACCGGTCGACGGCGACCGTGTGGCCCCGCAGGGTGAGCCCCCAGTCCCGCAGCGGGCCCAGGTCGCTGACGAAGCCGAGCGCGGCGATCACGTGGTCGGCCGCGACGACCGTCTCCTCGCCGGAGCGGGCCCGCAGCCGTACCTTCGCCAGGCGGCCCGCGGTGAGGTCCCCTTCGAGCGCGGTCACGCGTGTCTCGGTGTGGACGCGCGCCCGCCCGGCCCTGACGCGGTCGAGGGTCGCCGCGTGCCCGCGGAAGACGGCCCCCCGGTGCACGAGGGTCACCGAACGCGCGATCGGGCCGAGCGTGTCCGCCCAGTCCAGGGCGCTGTCGCCGCCGCCGACGACCACCACGTCCCGGCCGGTGTGCGCCCGGGGGTCGGTCACGAAGTACGACAGGCCCGTGCCGAGCCACTCCTGGCCGCACTCCAGCGGGCGCGGGGTCGGTGTGCCGATCCCGGAGGTCAGCACGACGGCGCGGGCGTTGACGACCGTGCCGTCGTCCAGCGTCACGACCGGCTCGCCGTCGCGGTGTTCGAGCCGTACGGCCCGCCTGCCCATGAGGCGGGTCGCGCCGAAGGCCGAGGCCTGCTCCACCAGGGCGGCGACGAAGTCCCTGCCCCTGACCGCGGGGAGGGCGGCGACGTCGCGGATCTCCTTCTCCGGATACAGGGCCGTCACCTGGCCGCCCGCCTGCGGCAGGGCGTCGACGACGACGGTGGACAGGCCGCGGAATCCGGCGCAGTAGGCGCCGTACAGTCCCGCAGGTCCCGCGCCGACGACGAGGACGTCGGCCGAGACGGGTGTGGGGGTGCTCACCACGGGCTCCCTGGGGGTCGGTGCGTTCTCGCAGCAGAACGTAGGCCGGGCACCCCGGTCAGGTCCCGTGGCGGGGACCGCTCACCGGACCGCCGTGCGCTTGGCCGCGCGGTCCGCTGGGTGAACCGGGTTCCTTCCCCGGGCCCCGGGCCGGATGGTCTGCTCCCGGCACCGGCGTGAGGCGACTGGAGCAGACATGACCGAAACCGTTGATCCAACCGTGAATCCGACCGTGAGTCCGGTGAGGGGGTACCGCGCGGGCAGGCTGCCGGGCCGTCAGGACTGGTCGAGCTGGCCGCACTACCAGGCCGCGGCGGCGGGCTTCCGCGGCTACTGGTACCCGGTCTGCTTCTCCTCGCAGGTCGGTGAGAAGCCGCGCCCCGTCACCCTGCTCGGCGAGCGCCTGTTCGTCATCCGCGACCGGGGCAGGGTGTACGGCATGCGGGACCGGTGCCCCCACCGGGGGGTTCCGCTGAGCCACGGCGACAAGCAGTTCCCCGGGACGATCTCCTGCGTCTACCACGGATGGACCTTCGACCTGGAGACGGGCGTCCTGAAGGCCGCGATCACCGACGGCCCGGGGTCGCCGATCTGTGGCAAGGTCACCCAGCCGACCTACGACGTCGAGGAGCGCCTGGGCCTGGTCTGGGTGTACGTCGGCGACGGCGAGAGGCCGCACCCGATCGACGAGCAGCTGCCGGAGGAACTGGTCGGCAACCCGGCGGTCGTGGGCCAGCGGATCCAGGCGCGCGCGGGCAACTGGCGGTTCGCCTGCGAGAACGGCTACGACGAGGGGCACGCCAAGTATCTCCACCGCACCGCGCTGTGGCGGCTGTTCAAACCGATGCCGGTCTGGAACACCACGAGCATCGTCAGGCGCGGACGCTGGATCTACCGGGTGCAGCGGGAACAGTTCTGGGAGGCGGACTTCCCCGGCCTCGGCAGGTGGTCGGGGACGGCGTGGTACAAGGCCCGCCCCCCGAGGACGGTCCAGAACATCGGCAACACCGCCTCGCACCGCCGGGTCAACCCCACGATCGCGGCCCAGGAGTTCCCCGGGTTCGCCTCGGTCGGCATGCCGGGCGTCCTGCGGATCGTCTACCCGACCTTCATCCACTACGAGTTCTACGTGCCGGTCGACGCGGAGAACCACCTGTACGTCGGCATGCTGGCCGACTTCAGCAGGGGTGTCCGGGCGCTGCCGTTCTACGCCAAGTATCTCGGCGCGGTGCGCTGGCTCTTCCACGGCCAGTTCTCCGGCCAGGACAAGTGGATGGTCGAGGTCACCGACGCGCCGCCGGAGAAGCTCTACCGTCCCGACGACTCCCTCCTGCGGTGGCGCAAACTCGCCGAGGACACCACCGAGGAACGCCTCGAACGGCTGCGCGCAGGGAACACGGACTGAGGGCCGGATATGTCTGACATCGTGCTCGGGGTCGGGGCGTCCCACTCGACCCTGATGAACACGCACTGGGACCGGGTCGTGCACACCGACCGGGCGGAGGCCTTCCGCGACGCGCTGGAGACCGCCAGACACCGGGTGGCGCTGGCGCGCCCCGACGTGGTGGTGATCGTCGGGTCGAACCACTTCCGCGGCCTCTGGCTGGACCTGGTCCCGGCCTTCACCGTGGGCGTCGGCGAGGTCGTCGCCACGGGGGAGGCGGGCACCCCCAAGGGGCCCCAGCGGACCGACCCCGCCTTCGCGCGGGCGCTGGCGGCCGACCTGGTCGAGGCGGGCACCGAGGTGGCGATCTCGGCCCGGCTGCAGATCGACCACGGGCAGTCGCACGCGATCCAGTACCTGCTCGGCGACCTGGAGGTGCCGGTCGTCCCGCTGGTCGTCAACGTCTTCGCCCGGCCGCTGCCCATACTGGCGCGCTGCGTCCGGCTGGGGGAGAACCTCGCCGGGGCCGTGGGACGGATCGCGGGGGACCGGCGCGTGGTGGTGGTCGCCTCGGGCGGGCTGTCCCACCGGCTGCCGTGGCCGAGCGACTGGGCGGACCCCCAGGACGACGACGAGGCCTTCCTGGTCGACGCCTGGACCAACGGGCGGGGCGAGTGGGAACGCTACGACAGACGGCGCAGGGAGATCATCGTGGCCGCCCGCCCGACGATCTTCCCCGAGTTCGACCAGGCCTTCCTCGACGACCTCGCGGGCGGCCGTCTGCGCCGTTACGCCTCCCTGACGACCGCCGAGGTGGAGGAGGCGGCGGGCAACGGCGGCCAGGAGCTGCGGAGCTGGCTGGTGATGGCCGCCGCGCTCGGCTTCGTGCCGGGCACGCCGCTGGTCTATGCGCCCATGCCCGAGTGGCTCACCGGGATGGGCGTGGCCGTACTCGACCCCGCGGGAGGTCACCGATGACCGGCATGCCCTCACCGGCGGCGGGCGTCCCGCCCGAGAGCCGCTTCGCCGACGCGGACGGCGTCAGGTACCACTTCCACGAGCTGGGGGAGGGGCCGGACACGATCTTCCTGCACGGCGGTGGCCCCGGGTGCACCGGCTGGAGCGACTTCGGGCCCGTCGCGCCGTACTTCTCGGCCGGCCGGAGGTGCCTGATCGTGGACATCCTCCAGTACGGCAAATCCGAAAAATGCCGAATCAGTGGGCCGATGTGGGACTTCCATGCCGCGAAGACCGTCGCGTTCATGGACGTCCTCGGCGTCGAGAGGGCCGACTTCGTCTGCAACTCCTGGGGCGGCACCATCGCGCTGTGCCTCGCGGCCCGATACCCCGACCGTGTCCGCTCCCTCGTGGTGACCGGCAGCATGCCCGTCTTCTACGGTCCTCTGGCGCCCCTGCCGGAGCGCGGACACCGGGGCCGCGCCGCCCGCGACGTCTACTACGGCGGGCGGGGACCGACCCGGGAGAAGATGCGCGAGCTGATCACCCGGCTGGAGTGGTACGACGCCGCGCGCCTGCCCGAGGAGACCGTGGACATGCGCTGGCGGCAGAGCCTCGACCCAGGGGAGCGCGAACTCGCCGCGATGACGGACTCGCCCCGGGGCGACTGGCAGGACCTCACCGCCGAGCTCGGGCTGGTCGAGGCGCCGGCGCTGTTCATCTGGGGGCGTGAGGACGCCTTCCTCACCCCCGACTACCCGCTCATGCTGTCGCGGATGCTCAGGCGCGGAAACCTGCACGTCATGGACCACGTCTCGCACCACCTGCAGGAGGAACGGCCCGCCGCCTACCACGCCGTCGTGGACGGCTTCCTGCGATCCGTCGACCACCCCTGAACGACCATGGAGGAGAACCCCATGACCACCACCATCTGGACCGAACTGACCGGTCTCGACTTCCGGGTCACCACCGTCGACGCCGGGGGCGTCCCCACCCGCTCCCTGCAGGCGGGGACCGGTGAGCCGGTGATCTTCCTGCACGGAACCAGCGGCCACCTGGAGGCCTTCGCCCGCAACCTCGGCGCCCACGCGGACCGCTACGCCTGTCACGCGATCGACATGCTCGGCCACGGATACACCGGCATGCCGGACTACCCCTACGAGATCCCCCGCTACCGCGACCACCTGCTCGCCTACATGGACGCGGCCGGGATCGAGAGCGCCCACATCGTCGGAGAGTCCCTCGGCGGCTGGGTCGGGGCGCGCACCGCGATCGACGCGCCCGGGAGGGTGGCCTCCCTGCAACTGCTCTGCGCCGGGGGCACCGTGGCCAACCCGAAGGTCATGGAGCGCATCCGCACCTCGACCAGGCAGGCGGTCACCGGCGACGACATCGACCTGACCAGGCGGCGGCTGCGGCTGCTGATGGCCGACGCGAAGGACGCGACCGAGGAACTGGTCGCGGTCAGGCACGCCGTCTACCACCGGCCGGGCTTCGCCGCCAACATCGGCAACCTGCTGTGCCTGCAGGACATGGAGACCCGGCTGCGGAACATCCTGCGCCCGGAGGACCTCGCCAGGCTCGACGTGCCGACCCTGATCGTGTGGGGCCGTGACAACCCCTTCGGCGAGGTGCCGGAGGCGGCCGCCATGCACAGGGCCATCGCGGGCTCGGAGCTGGTGCTGTTCGACGAGTGCGGCCACTGGCCCCAGCACGAGCAGGCCGTGCGCTACAACGGGCTGAGCCTGGCCTTCCTCGCCGGGCACCCGATCTCCGCGTAGGCGTCAGCCCGTCGCCTGGAGCGTCCTGGAGACACCGAGCGCCGCGGTGCGCAGCGCGGCCGTGAACCGGCCGTGGTTCATCCTGAAGGTGGGCGCCGTGATCGACAACGCGCCCGCGAGCGCGCCGGTGTCCCCGAAGACGGGCACGGCCAGGCTCGTGTAACCGAGCCTGGTCTCCTCGGCCTCGACCGCGAGGTGCTCCGCCCTGACCCTGGCGATCTGGGCCTGGAGCAGCCCCGGCTGGGTGATCGTCCGGTGCGTCATGGGGGTGAGGCCGCGCCGTACGACCTCGTGGAAGAGGGCCGGAGGGGAGAAGGCGAGGATCACCTTCCCGGTCGCGGTGCAGAACAGGGGGAGCCGCCCGGCGACCCGGGACTGCTTGCGCAGGCCCCGGTGCACCATGAGCTTCTCGACGTACAGCACGTCGAGGCCGTCGTGGATGGCGAAGTGGACGGTCTCGTGCGTGGCGAGCAGCAGATCCTCCATGTACGGCAGGGCCGCTTCCCGCAGGATCCGCTGCCTGGGCACCCGCTGGCCGATCTCGAAGAGCCGCAGCCCCAGGCGGTAGTGGCTGCCCGCCCGTTCGAGCACTCCCCAGCCGAGCAGCTCCTGGGCGATCCGGTGCACACTCGCCTTGGCCACCCCGGTGCGCCTGACCAGCTCGGACAGGGACAGGGCGTCGTCCTCGGCCGTGAAGGCCTCGATGATCAGACGAGCCTTGCCCAGGACGGAGTTCATCGCCTCGGCGTTGCCCGGCGTCGATCCGGCGCGGGCGAACGGGAGCACCGTCATCGCAGGGACCTCCCAGGTGGTTCGGAGACCTGTGAGGAGTAGTTTGGTGCGTTCCATTCGAAATAGCTACCCTCTGTGACCGATGTGGTCATATGCCCACCTCCGTGCGGGACCTGGTGACCGTGTTGACGGCGACGCGGACCAGCAGCCGGGTGAGCCGCTCCATCTCCCTGACGTCGGCGGTGTTCATCCCCAGGGAGAAGTCGAGCCCGGCGATCTTGGGCATGCCGATCCGCACGGTCGGCACCCCCCGCCCCCGCAGGATGTTGGCGTCGGTGGCGCCGCTGTTGCCGAGGGCCACCTCGTGCGGACGCCCCTCGGCGGCCTCCCAGGCGGCGACGGCCTCACGGGCCACCCAGCCCCCGGGGTCGGAGGCGGTGCCGGGTACGGCGAGCACCATCTCGAACGTCACCGGGGCGCCGGGCAGTTCGGCGCGGATCTCCTCGATCGCGGCGCCGAACTCCCGCTTGGCCTCCATGGGGGTCGTGCGCGGGCTCAGCCGCAGGTCGACGAGCAGCCGGCACACGGCCGGGGTCACCGCGGCCCGGTACGGCCAGCCCCCCTCGATCGCGGCGACGACGCCCTGCGGGGCGACCGTCCCCTCGGTGTGCCGCTCGGCGTACCCGGCGAACCACCGCTCAAGCCGTACGGCCACCTCGCCCGCCCTGGCGACCGCGTTCTCGTACGGCAGGCGGTGCCGTGAGCCGGCGTAGGTGTGGACGCCGTGGACGACGACCTCGAACCAGGCCAGCCCGACCTCCTCCCAGCAGACCGTCCACCCCGGCTTGGCGATCACCGCGAAGTCCGCCCAGAGCCCCTGTTCGAGCAGGTAGGAACAGCCGACCCCCTGCCCGACATTGCGCCGTCCGGCGCCGGGCGCCGCGTTGGCGGGCATGCCGCCCGACCCGAAGGCGACCAGCAGGTCCCCGGCCAGCGGCAGCCCGGCCCGGTGGACGGCCTCGGCGGCCATCAGCACGCAGGCGGCGTGCCCCTTCGGGTTGCCCGCGCCGAGCCCGGTCACCAGGTCGCCCTCGACGCGGGCGGCGGGGCGCATGTCGGGGCGCAGCGCGGGGCCGATCCACGGGACGTCCTCGTCCTCGCGGCCGGTGGTCAGCGTGTCGATCGGCGCGTACAGCATGAGGTCGGGGCCGCCGCCGTCGCCGCGCAACCGGCCCCACGCGTTGGCCTGCCGGTCGTCGAGCGGCTGGACGGCCGCCGTGACACCGGCGGCGGTCAGGGTGGCGGCGATGTGCTCGGCCAGGGGACGCTCGCCGCCGGTGGGGCTGGGGATGTCCACCAGGCCGCGCAACAGCTCCCGCAGCCGGTCGCCCGTGACGTGCCGCCAGGCCGCGGCGACCAGGTCGCGCCGGTCCCCGTCGAGCCCGTCGAGCCCGTCGGGCGCGTTCACCGGTTGATCCGGCGGACCTGGGTGTTGACCCGCCTGGCGAGCAGGCGCCACAGCGGCGGCAGCGCCGCGACGACGGCCGCGCAGACCAGCAGGACCAGCAGGGGACGTGGCATGGGGATCTCCTTGACTCGTCCCGCGTGGGACCCCCGGCGCGTGGCCGGGGGTCCCACGCGGGAGCCGTTTCCGCCCTGCCGAGATGATCCGCCGGCCGGAGGGGAACCGCCCATGGAAACGTCCCGCTCAGCGGGACGCCCACACGGAATCGGCGTACGGCGACGCCACGGTGAAGATCTCTATCCCATAAGTGGTCGTCACACGGTGAGCCGTTCGAGGAGGGTGTGGGCGAAGGACGCCGCGGCCTTCTCATCGTCGCGGTCGCCGGGCGGCGTCATGTGCCCAAGGAAGGCGTACTGGAAGCAGGCCCCGAGCAGCAGCCCGGCGGCGGCGGTCACGTCGGTCTCCGGCCGCAGCCGTCCGAGGTCCCGTTCGGCGCTCAGGTAGGCCGCGACGGCCTCGTTGACCTTGTGCGGACCGGCGCCGTGGACACGTAGCTCCTCCCGGTGCGCGGCGAGGGTCGCCGGATCGGCGAACACCGAGGCGAGCATCGGGAAGCCCTCGCCGTAGAAGGCGATCGCGGCTTGGGCCAGCGCGGTGAGGTTGCCCAGGAGCGTGCCCGTGCCCGCCCCGCCGTTCAGCGCCTGCGCCAGCCGGGTGAAGCCGGGGGAGCGTTCCCGCATCACCGCCACGAGCAGGTCGGCCTTGCCCGCGAAGTGCTTGTAGAGCGTCGCCTCGGTGAACCCGGCGGCCTGCGCGATCTGACGGGTGGTCACGTTGGCGAGGCCCCTTTCGGCCATCACCGCCGTCGCCGCGTCGAGGATCACGTCCCTGGTGCCCATCTCGGTCCCTTTCTGGCTGGGCGTCGCTTGACGAGGTTAGTGATCGCTCACTAACCTCCAAGGGTTAGCGAACGTTTACTAACCACATGGAGTTTAGATGAAGCTGACCGTGTTCGGAGCGACCGGCGGTACCGGGCGGCACGTGGTCGAGCAGGCCCTCGCCGCGGGCCACCACGTCACCGCCGTCGTGCGCGACCCGGCCCGGCTGACGTCCACCGGCCACCCGAGGCTTGAGCCGGTCGTCGCCGACGTCATGGACACCGCGGCCCCGGAGGCCGTCGTCGCCGCCGTGACCGGCGGGGACGCCGTGATCTCGGCCCTTGGCCCCCGGCCGGGAGGCGGCGGATCGGTGTGCGCGGACGGCGCCCGCGCGATCATCGCCGCGATGCGCGCCGCGGGGACCCGCCGCCTTGTCGTCGTCACGGCCAGCGGCCACATCGTCGACAGCGGCGACGGACCGGTCAGCCGCCTGCTGGTCAAGCCGATGCTGCAGCGCCTCCTGCGTGAGGGGTTCGCCGACTTCGTCCGCACCGACGACGCCGTCCGCGCCAGTGGCCTGGACTGGACCATCATGCGTCCGCCCCGGCTCACCGACGGCAGGCGCAAGCCGTACCGCACCGCCGTCGACGTCAACGTCAGAGGGGGCATCCTCATCTCCCGCGCGGACCTCGCCGACGCCATCCTCGCCACGCTGGCCGTCCCCGAGACCGTCGGCCACACCGTCTCACTGGGCTACTGAGGCGCGGAGCCCCTCACGGCGCGTCCCCCTCGGTGATCAGCGTCACCTGGGGGACGCCCGTCCTCGGATGCGCCCCGACCTCGGCGTCCACCCGGTAGACGTCCCGCAGCAGCTCAGGCGTCAGCACCTCGCGCGGGGTCCCGAGCGCCACGACCGCGCCGCCGTCCATGACGCACAGGCGGTCACAGAACGCGGCGGCCAGGTTGAGGTCGTGCAGTGCGATCACCGCGGTGATCCCGAGCCCGCGCACCAGGCGCAGCGCGTCGAGCTGGTGGCGCAGGTCGAGGTGGTTGGTCGGCTCGTCCAGCACCATCACCTCCGGCCGCTGCGCCAGCGCCCGGGCGATCAACACCCGCTGCCGCTCCCCGCCGGAGAGCCGGTCGAAGGGCGCGTGGGCCAGATCGGCCACGTCCAGCCGCTCCAGCGCCTCGGCGACGATCGCCCGGTCGGCGGGGGAGTCGCCGTCGAAGGCCCGTTTGTGCGGGGTACGTCCCATGGACACCACGTCGTGGACGCTCAGCCCGAAGTCGCCGCCGCCATCCTGAAGCACCGCGGCCAGCCGGCGGGCCAGCCATCTGCCCGGCATCCGCCACACGTCGTGCCCGTCGAGGAGCACCTGCCCGGCGGTGGGGCGCAGCACCCGGTAGAGGGTCCTCAGCAGGGTCGACTTGCCCGCGCCGTTGGGCCCGGCCAGGCCGAGCACCTCACCGGGGGCCACCTCGAACGTCACCGCGCGCACCAGGTCCCTGCCGCCGATCCGCACCGAGACCTCCCGTACGGCCAGAGCGCCCATCAGGTCCTCCTGCGCATCAGCCACAGGAAGAACGGCCCGCCGACCAGCGCCGTGATGATCCCCACCGGGATCTCCTCGGGGGTGATCAGCGTCCTGGCGACCAGGTCGGCCGTGATGAGGAACGCCGCCCCGAGCAGCGCCGTGGCCGGAAGCGCCCGCCGGTGGTCGGCCCCGACGAGCAGCCGCACCACATGGGGCATGATCAGCCCGACGAACCCGATGGCCCCGCTGACCGCGACGACGGTGCCGATCACCATGGCCACCAGCACGAACAGCGCCGCCCTGAAGCGGTGCACGTCCAACCCCAGGGAGGCGGCGGCCTCCTCCCCGGCCAGCAGCAGGTTCAGCGGGCGCGAGACGCCCAGCAGGACGACGGTGCCCGCCGTCACGGCCGCCGCGGGCACCCACACCGTCGTCCACGTCGTCCCGGCGACGCCGCCGAGCATCCAGCGGACGGCCGACTGGGCCCGGTGCGGGTCGTCGGAGGTCACCACCAGGAAGCTGGCCGCCGCCGAGAGCACCTCGGCCGTCGCCACCCCGGCCAGCACCAGCCGTACCGTGGTCATCCGCCCGCCGGACCGGGCCAGGAAATAGACCGTGACCAGCGCCGCCAGCGCCCCCGCGAACGCGGCGACCGGCAGTGAGAACGGTCCGAGGAAGGTCAGGCCGAACACAGTTACGCTCACCGCGCCCACGCTGGCGCCGGAGGAGACGCCAAGCAGCATCGGATCGGCCAGCGGGTTGCGCACCAGCGCCTGCAACGCCATCCCGCAGACCGAAAGACCGGCGCCGATGACCCCGCCCAGGATCACCCGCGGCAGCCGTACGTCCATGACGACGGTCTCCCTGACCGGGGACCAGACCGGTTCGGCCAGCGCGGGGTGGAGGCGGTGCAGCAGGATGCCCCACACCTGTTCGGCGGGCAGGCTGATCGAACCGGCCGCGACCCCCGCCGTGACCGCCCCGCCGAGCAGCAGCGCGCACAGCGCGAGCGTCAGCGGGTACGGCAGGCCGGGGCGCCGGGTGACGGGCGTCGTCCGGGAGAGCCCGGTCAGGCCGCTCACTCGAACCGGTCGGGGTGGATCTGCCGGGCCAGCGACTCGACCGCCGACGGCGCCCGGACCCCGAGCACGACCGACGACAGCGGCAGCACCGCGAACCGCCTGTGCCTGATCGCCGGAACGTCGGCGAGCGCCGGGTTCGACAGCAGGAACCTCTTCTTGTCCTCGACCTTCTCCTCGCCGTAGTCGTAGACGACGATCCAGTCGGGCGCGCGCTCGGCGACCTGCTCGAACGACACGTCGGCCCACGTCTTGTCCACGTCGGTGAAGACGTTCCGCGCGCCCGCCAGCGTGATGATCTCGTCGCCGACGCCCTTGCCCCCGGCGGTGAAGGCGGTCTTGTCGCCGCTGTCGTAGACGAACAACCTGACCGGCTCGACGTCGGCGAGCCTCTCCCTGACCCGCGTCAGGGGCTCGTGCAGCCGGGTGATGAGCGCCTCGGCCCGTTCGCGCACGCCGAAGATCGTGGCGACGTTGCGGATCTCCCGGTCCATCAGGTCCATGTCCACCGGGCCTGACGGGCACTGCTCGACGTTGAGGTAGGTGTCGATCCCGGCCTTGCCCAGCGCGTCGCGGCCGCGGCCCTCCTTCTCGTCGAAGGCGCTGGAGAAACCGCCGTAGACGAAGTCGGGCTCCTCGGCCAGCAGCGCCTCGTAGGAGGGGTACTGCCTGGAGAGCACCTTCACCCCGTCGTAGGCGGCCTGGTACTCGGGCAGGACCTTGTCGTCGAGATATCCGGTGCCGGCCATCGACCCCTGCAGTCCCAGCGCCAGCATCACCTCGGTCGCGTGCTGGTTGAGGGAGACCGCCCGCCGCGGCGGGCGGTCGTAGGTCGTCCTGACGCCGCAGTCGTCGAGGGTGACCGGGAAGCCCGCGACGGCCCCGGCAGGGGCTTCAGCCGGGGCTCCGGAGGAGGCGCCGCAACCGGCCAGGAGCACGGCGCAGGACAGGGCGAGCAACAGGGACAGGGGACGTCTGACCGTCACGGACGGTTCCTCTCACGGGATCTGCACCATGGGACGGCCCTGCCGGAAGGTCACGGAACCGGCCAGGAGGTCGTCTCCGGGCACACGTCGGCGCGGAGGGCTCGTGCGGTCGTCGCCACGCGAGGTCATCCATCGGCCGACCCGCTCCTCTCCGGGGAGATCCGCCCCAGTTCGTCGAGGAGGCGACCGCGTGAGTCTCCTGGCTCTCGGGTCGATGCTCGCCCCCGTCTTCCCACCCCGCAGGGGGCGGTGACCTCGTGGGGGTCCGCTCGCCGATCACAGTGGCGGGACCGCGCCGGATTCGCACCGGCTTCCTCGTCCGCGCTCGCCTTCGCCGGTCATCATTGCACGAAGCCGTTGATGCGCTGAAGATGGCCTCCGGTTCCGGCGGCGGCTGTACGATGCCTTGTTGCAACAAATTTGCAATTGCAAAGACTGGCGGTATTCGGGAGGGCAAGTGCGGACGGCGGAGGTCAAACGGCGGTTCCTTGAGCACTTCGCGGCGGCGGGGCACACCGTGGCCGCCAGCGCGCCGCTGCCCGCCGACGACCCGACGCTGCTGTTCGTCAACGCGGGCATGGTGCCGTTCAAGCCCTATCTCCTCGGGCAGCGGACACCGCCGTCCCCCCGGGCGGCCAGCGTGCAGAAGTGCATCCGCACCCTCGACATCGACGAGGTCGGCAAGACCACCAGGCACGGCACGTTCTTCCAGATGAGCGGCAACTTCTCCTTCGGCGACTACTTCAAGGAGGAGGCGATCAGGCTCGCCTGGGACCTGACGGTCAAGCCTCGGGCCGAGGGAGGCTACGGCCTCGACCCCGACCGGATCTGGGCCACCGTCTACCTGGACGACGACGAGGCCCACGCCCTGTGGCAGGACGTGATCGGCCTGCCGGAGGCCCGCATCGTACGGCGCGGCAAGGCCGACAACTTCTGGTCCATGGGCGTCCCCGGGCCGTGCGGGCCCTGCTCCGAGCTCTACTACGACCGTGGCCCGGCCTATGGGCGAGAGGGCGGGCCCGAGGTCGACGAGGACCGTTACCTCGAATTCTGGAACCTTGTTTTTATGCAATACGAGCGGGGCGAGGGCGTCGGCAAGGAGGACTACCCGATCCTCGGCGAGCTGCCCTCCCGCAACATCGACACCGGCATGGGCCTGGAACGCATGGCGGCGCTGCTCCAGGGCGTCGACAACCTCTACGAGACCGACGAGACCCGGCCCGTCCTGGACGCCGCCGCGGCGCTGACCGGAACCAGATACGGCGTGCGCTCCGGGCCGTCCGCGGCCGAGAGCCACCCCGACGACGTCCGGCTCCGGGTCGTCGCCGACCACGTCCGCACCGCGCTCATGCTGATCGGCGACGGCGTCACCCCCTCCAACGAGGGACGTGGCTACGTGCTGCGCCGGATCCTGCGCCGGGCGATCCGCGCCGTCCGGCTGCTCGGCTACGAGGACCCGGTCCTGCCCGAACTGCTGCCGGTGGCCCGCGACTGCATGGCGCCCTCCTACCCGGAGCTGGCCGCCGACTTCGACCGAATCTCGGCCTACGCCTACGGCGAGGAGGAGACCTTCCGCTCGACGCTGCGCCAGGGCAGCGCGCTGCTCGACCGGGCCATCATCCGGACCGGGGAACGGCTGCCTGCGGCCACGGCCTTCAAGCTGCACGACACCTACGGCTTCCCGATCGACCTGACCGTCGAGATCGCCGCCGAACACGGCCTCGACGTGGACGTCACCGGGTTCAGGGAGCTGATGGCCGAGCAGCGGCGCCGCGCCCGTGAGGACACCCGCGCCAGGAAGACCGGCCACGCCGACACCGGACTGCACCGCGCCCTTCTCGACGAGCACGGCCCCACCGACTGGCGGGCGTACACGACGCTGACCACCGACTCGACGGTCCTGGCCGTGCTCCGCGACGGGGCGCCCGTGGCCACGGCCGTCGCGGGCCAGATCGTCGGCGTCGTCCTCGACCGCACCCCGTTCTACGCCGAGTCCGGCGGCCAGGAGAGCGACGCGGGAACCCTGCACGGCCCGAGCCTGTCCGCCGAGGTGCTGGACGTGCAACGCCCCGTCCCCGGGCTGGTCGTGCACCAGGTGCGCGTCCTGGACGGGGAACTGGCGCCGGGACAGCCCGTACGCGCCCAGGTCGACCCCGAGTGGCGCGCGGGCGCCCGCCAGGCCCACTCGGCGACCCACGTCGTGCACGCCGCGCTGCGCGCCACGCTCGGCCCGGCCGCCCTGCAGTCCGGCTCCTACAACCGGCCCGGCCACCTGCGCCTGGACTTCTCCTGGCGCGGTGCCCTGCCCGCCGGAGCCCGCGGGGAGATCGAGGACGCCGCCAACGTCGCGATCCGCGGGGACCTGCCGGTCGAGGTGCGCCACATGCCCCTTCGGGAGGCCCGTGAGATCGGGGCGCTGGCGCTGTTCGGCGAGACCTACGACGAGACGGTCCGGGTCGTCGAGATCGGCGGCGCCTGGTCACGGGAGCTGTGCGGCGGCACCCACGTCGACCGCTCCTCCCAGATCGGCGGCGTCGCCGTCACCGCCGAGTCGTCGGTCGGCTCGGGGCAGCGCCGCATCGAGGCCGTCACCGGCATCGAGTCCTTCCGCTACCTCGCTCGCGAGCGCGACCTCGTCTCCCGGATCGCCGAGCAGTTCAACGCCCCCCGCGCGGAGGTCGCCGACCGGGTCGCCGCCCTCGCCGAACGCCTCAGGGAGAGCGAACGTGAGACGGCCAGGCTCCGCGACCGGCTCCTGACCGTCGAGGCCGGTCAGGTCGCCGCGACCGCGACCGTCCACGGCGACGTCCTGCTGGCCACCGGCACCACGGAGACCGACGCCCGTCTCCTGGCGGAGCGCGTCGGCACGGCGCTGCCCGAGGACCGGCCGGGCGTCGCCGCGGTGCTGTCAGGAACGGCCCTCGTGGTCACCGTGAACGCCGCGGGCCGTACCCGGGGACTGGCCGCCGCGGACCTGGTCAGAGCGCTGCCCGAGGGCCGGGGCGGCGGCAACGCCGAGACGGCCCAGGGCCGCAGGCCCGCCGACCCGGACAAGGCCCTGGCCGCCCTCGCCGCCCTCCTCACGGACCGGACGCCGGCGTGACCGGACCGCCCCGGCTCACCCGGCGTGTTCGTAGACGCTGACGTGCCGCCGGCTCGTGGCCGTGTACGGCTCGTGTTCCCAGCCTCCCCAGCGCTCGCGCAGCCGGAGACCCGCGATCCTGGCCATGAGATCGAACTCCGGCGGATGGGCCAGGCGGAGCCTGATGGGACTGAGGACGATGCCCTCGGCGCTGATCCTGACGTGGTTCTCGTCGAGGATCTGCGTCACCGGGTCGTAGCGGCACACGTCCAGGCCGACGTGGTCGACCCCGACGTGCTCGGCGTCGACGTACTGGTGACGAGGGCGCGCCGGGGCGGTCGGTATCCGGCACTCCACGACGAACACCCCGTCCTCGGCCAGGTGCCGGGCCGCGTTCTCGAAGCAGCGGACCTGGTCGTCCTGGGTGAGGAGGTTGCCGATCGTGTTGTACACCAGGTAGACCAGGCCGTAGCGGCGTCCGGTGGTGACGGTGGACATGTCGCCCATGGTCACCTCGATCAGGTCGCCGCCCGGCTTCTCGCGCATCCGGTCCACCATGTCCGGTGAGAGCTCGACGCCGTCGACCCGTATCCCGCTTCCGGCCAGCGGCAGGGCGACGCGGCCGGTGCCCACCGCGAACTCCAGTGCGTCACGCCCGGCAGCGAGCCCGGCCAGGAACGCGACCGTCCGCTCCTCGTCACCACGGGTGTCCTCGGCGTCGTAGCGCATGGACACCTCACGGCCGAAGCTCGTGCGCGGATCGAACCCCTCCATGTCCTCTTCCTCTCGCTCGGTCCGGCGCTCCCCGCCCCGGAGGAGCCCACGTGAGAAGTCCACGCCACCCGGCGCGAACGGCCAAGCAACGCAGGGTGGGGTTTAATGAATCGGCTCCGCCCCCGGACGCCACCGCCCTGGCGGCGCTGCTGGGCGCGCCCAGGGCCACGTTGCTCGGCCTGCTTGAGGAGCCGTCGCCGACGGTCGAACTCGCCCGCCGCATGGGGGTGACCCCGAACGCCGTCTCCCAGCACCTGCGCGTGCCGTACGGCACCGGCCTGGTCACCCGGGTCCGTGACGGGCGGCACGTCCTGTACCGCAGAAGTCCCCTCGGTGACCGGCTGGTGGCGTTCAGCAGGCCGTACGGCCGTCGCGCGGGCCGAAGGCGGTGACGGCCTCGGCGTCCGTCGTGACGGCGTGGATGTAGTGCTCGGCCCACGAGCGGCAGTCGTGGTAACCCGACCTGCGCACCACGGACTCCACGGCGTCGTCGAGGTCGAACGGGGTGCGGCGGATCTGGACCTGGCCGTCGCGCAGCAGCAGCCAGTGACCGCCGGTGCGGCCGTAGGGCATGCCGATGCTTCCGGCGTTCACCACGAGACGCTCGTCCACGAGCCGCATGTACGGCATGTGCGTGTGCCCGCACACCACGGTGCGCACGTCGCCGGGCAGGTCGGCGAAGACCTCCGCCCAGCGCTCAAGCCGGGTGTCGACCAGCACGACCTCGTTGTCGTCGCGCGGGGTCCCGTGGCAGAAGACGACCTTGCCGAAGCCCTCGACCTCCATGGTGACCGGGTGGGGCAGGTCGGCCAGGAGCTTGACGTCCTCGTCGCGGAGCTGCCGCGCGGCCCACAGGTCGATCTCCCAGGCGTCCTCGACGCCCTCTCCCCGCGCGAACGCGACCAGGTCGCGGTCGGCGTTGCCGCGTACCAGGACCGCCCTGTCGCCCAGCTCGCGGAGCCGGTCGAGCACCTCGACGGGCTGGGGGCCCGCGGCGTGGTCGCCGGTGACGACGATCCTGTCGGCGGCCATCACCTCGGGTTCGGCGAGCACGGCCTCAAGCGCGGGCAACACCCCGTGAATATCGGACAGAACAGCGACACTTGCCACCATCGAATGTCCTTTCTGGCCGCGTCGGGTACGGGTCTCAGGTGCTTTTCTACACGGCCGCCGCGGCCGGTCGCCAGCGGACCGGCCGACCGGCCGGAAAAAGCCCTGAACGACACATGTGACGATGATTTATCGGTGGAATCATTCTGTTGTCACCAGACGATATTCGGACAGCGCGTTTTCCATGCGCTCCCTGACCTCTTTCGAATCCCTTCCCGCTATGTGCAGATATCCGGTGCAGGCGTTCGAGGCGCGCGCCGGTTCGAGACGGTCGCCGACCGAGGCCGTGACCTCGCCGGAGATGACCCCGGGAAGGGAAAGAAGGTCTTCTATGGGGGAGATGTCCAGCACGCGGCCACGGCGGGCGGGAAGGAGAAGATCCCCGACCGACCTGTCGAGGGTGTACGCCAGTTTCGGACGCCGTCCCACATAGACGTCCGCGACGGCGGCCAGCATGTCGAACCCGTGGGAAAGGCCGTGGTTCTCCGGCAACCAGGCCCCGCTCAGCCGCGCCGCGATCTCACCCATGACGTGGGAACCGTCCGGCCGGAGAAAGAACTCCGCGTGGAGATAACCGTCGCGATAACCCAGCGCGTCGGAGATCCGCTGCGCCACCTTCCTCGGCTCGAGGGGCTTGGGCTCCGACGGCGCCAGGGTGATGTCGGCGTTCATCGCGCCCTCAAGCGTCTCCAGCATGGGGGCCGGGTTGACGGCGACGAAGGCGTCCTGGACCTCGCCGCGGTGCACGAGGGCGCACAGCTGGTGCTCGGTGCCCGCCACGTGTTCCTCGACGATCCACCGCCGCCGGGGCCGTACCGCCATGATCCGGGCGGCCGAGGTCATCTCGTGGGCGTGGAACCTCCAGACGTCCACGCTGGAGCCGGAGACGGCCGGTTTCACCACGACGGGCCATCCGTGCCGGTCGGCGAACGCCCGTACCTCCTGCGCCGAGGTGACGGCGCGCCAGCGCGCCGCGGGCAGCCCGGCGGCGGCGAACAACTCCTTCATCGCCACCTTGTCCGTGACCAGGCGGACCTGGTCCCGGGTCATGTGCGGCAGCCCGGCGAACGCGGCGAAGCGGTGCGTCAGCGGCTGGAGCGTCTCGTCGGGGTTGCAGAAGTGGGTGGGGACGGCCCCGAGCCCGGCGGCCCACTTCTTGTAACGGGTCACCTCCCCGGCCAGCGGCCGGTCCTCGTCGATCACGAAACAGGGCACGCCGTCCGGCACCGTACCCGCCGTGGCCCCTGTGCACAGCAGCACCGTGCCGATGTCCGGCCGCTCCAGCAGGTGACGGGTGAAACGCCGCCTGCGGCTCGTCACGAGCAGCAGCACGGGCCGCCCGGCGCGGGTGTGGGCCATTCCCGTCACCCCACCACGTGGCGGTGCTCGGTCAGGAGGCCGAGCAGCGCGCGCACCACGGCCGGTTCCCCGGCGATGTCGATCCGGGTGCGCCGCAGGGAGCGGCCGCGTGTCACGGTGCCGCCGCCCGCGCGGACCAGGCCGTGTCCCGCCGCCGTGTCCCACCACGGGAGGGCGACCGCGATGTGGGCGTCGAGGGTCCTGGCCGCCACCCTCAGCAGGTCACAGGCCGCCGAACCGGTCCGCACCACCTGGTAGCGCCTGCCGACGAGCCGGAGGATGCCGTGGGCCTCCTTGAGCTCCTCGGCCCCGTACGGCAGCGCCACGGCGACCCGGACGTGCCGCTCCGCAGGGCCCGGCGACCGGGTGAAGCTGCCGTCGAGCGAACCGTCGAGCGTCGCCATCCACTGCCCGTCGGAGGGCCGGACGATGACGGAGGCCAGCCAGCGCTCGCCGGAGACCGCCGCGACGCTCACCGCGTAGTGGGGCGAGGCCCGCACGAAGTTGGCGGTGCCGTCGAGCGGATCGACGATCCAGGTGACCCCGGAACGCCCGGCCTGGTAGCCGGACTCCTCGGCCAGGACCGCGTCGTCCGGCCTGGCCGTGCGCAGCAGGTCCATGATGACCGACTCCGACCTCAGGTCCGCCTCGGTCAGCAGGTCCTGCTCGGTGCTCTTGCGCGTGACCCGGTAGGTCTCCCGCGCGGTGTCCTCGATCTCCGCCGCCGCGCGCCGGGCCACGACGAGAGCGAGCCTTTCGATGTCCAACCCGGTGTCCAACCCGGTGTCCGACTCGGTGTCCAACGCCGTCTCACCCCCGCTCCCGGCCGCGCAGCCGCCGCAGCGTCAGCTCGATCACCTCGTCGAGCCGGGCCTGGACCTGCGCCTCCGTCTCACCGCGTACGGTCACCGTCACGGCCGCCTGGTTCCAGGCCGCGGGCCGCGGCATGACGTCGCCGACCTGGAAGCGCAGCTGGGTGTCGATGATCCAGTCCTCGGCCGGGGGCGTCAGGTCCGTGTCGAGCCGTCCTGCGGGGGCGTAGACCAGCGCGTAACCGGTCAGGTGCGGGGCCGGTTCAGGGGGCCGGGGAACCTCCAGCCCCAGCTGGGAGCGGATGACGACCTCGTCGAGGTTGACACCGGTCCGGGACAGGAAACCCGGGATGATGCCGCCGCCGCCCGCGCGGCCGCCGATCTCACAGAAACAGACCTCGTCCCCGGAGCCCCCGGAGCCCTGAGTGAGGAAGACCTCATGGTGGGTGACGCCGCTGAAGTCGGGGTAGCAGGCGAGGACCCGGCGGTTGAAGGCGAGCAGCTGGTCGAGGGTCGCGCCCGGCCCCACGGCCACGTCGCGGAACGCCTCCAGGCGGCGGTAGGACGTCGTCTCCTCCACGCTCCGCCCGGCCACCGCGGCGAGCGGCACCCCGTCACGGACGACGCTGTCGATGTGGAACAGCCGCCCGTCGACACGTTCCTCCACCTCGTAGCGGGCCAGCTCGTCCTTGGAGGTCGTGGCGGCGAACCGGCGGACGTCCTCGGCGTCGTCGAGGAAGACGATCCCGGCGGAGCTCTCCCCGCGCCGCGGTTTGGCCACCACGGCGCCGTGCCTGCGCAGCAGCTCCAGGGCGTTCGCCTCGGTGAAGGGAGCGAAGTCGGGGACGCGCACGCCGCGCTCCCGAAGCCGCTCCTTCATGACCACCTTGTCCCGGTACCCCAGGACCTGGTGCTCCGTCGGGCCGGGCACGCCCAGCCGGTCCCGCATCCTGGCGGCGGTCAGCAGCAGGCCCTCGCTGATGGCGACGATCCGCTGGGTCGGGCGCTCCGAGACGCCGTCCAGGAAGTGCGCGGCGGCCTCAAGGAGGGTCTCGTCACCGCGCGGGACGCCGACGACGCCCGCGAGTTCGTCACCGCGGGCCTGGTCCAGCTTGCGGATGTCGGTGACGAGCCGGACGCGGTTGCGGGAGGCGGGCAGGAAGGCACGGCCGTCGGTGTCCCGGTAGTACCGGTAACCGATGTGGTCGAGGACGAGGGTCTGTACCGGCTCATCGCTCATCGTCGGCTGTACTCCGCGTATCGGGCGGCGAGTTCCGCCGCGGCCTGCCCGGCGTCGTCGAGCGCGAGCTGCTTGCAGTGGTATCCGAGCTCCGCCCGCATGATCTCCGTCGACTCCTCGGTGAACTCCACCAGGCCGTCGGCCCCTATCCGGGCGATTCCGTCGTGACGCTGGCCGTCGAGGTTGATCTCCACGGCCTCCTTCTCCGACAGCCGGGGCGGCAGGTCGAGCTCCGTGCCGTCCGGGGTGATCCTGACCGGGTAGCCGCCGGGCAGGCCCGCCCAGCCGGGGGCGTGCACCTCGGCGCCGGTGCCGGTGGCCAGGGGCTCCAGCACGCTCAGGGCCGACGCCGCGGTCATGACCTGCCCCTCCCGGCCGCCGGTACGGCGGTACTGCGTACGCATCAGGGCGAACATGACGTCCTCGGGAGGCAACGCCGCCGTGACGTCGGCGCCGTCCCGCCAGAACGTCAGGTGGTAGGCGGCGCCGCCGCCGTCCCCGGTCCGGGAGAGCCGGTGCCCGACGAAGTGGTGCGCCACGAAACGCGGCCGTACCTCCTCCGGCGGGCAGCCGAGGTGCCGGGCCGCGATGGCCCGCAGCGCGGGGACCGAGTTGGCCACGTTGCCGATGCCCAGGTGGGGGCTCAGTCCCACCCCGGCGAGCGCCGGGTGCACGGCGTCGGGGTAGGCCGCGTTGACCACGACCGCCGGACTGCCGGCGAGCCGTACGGCTCTCATGAGGCCGAGCACCGGGGACAGGTGCATCGGGAGCCACGGCCCGAAACGGGCGGCGCCGACACGTGCGAAACGGTCCCGGGGCAGTTCGGAGAGCACGTGCCAGGACTGCAGGCTGGCCGCGGCGAACACGATGTCCGGGGCGAACCCGGCGAGGGCCTCCGCCGTGCGCGCGGTGTCGTCCAGGTCCGCCACCAGGGGCTCGACCGGCCAGTGCCTGCCCAGCTGGGCGGCCGAGAGCGCCACCATGTTGGCCGTACGGACGACCGCCTCCCCATCACGTCCGAGGATCGCGAGACGGCGGGGGGACGGCGCGTTCGCCAGCCCGTGCAGCACCCGTACGGCGAGGTCGCCGCAACCGGCCACCAGGACACGGACGGGGCGGTCCCCGGCGGGGACGAGGGGCGGGGGCGTCATCGCGGGTCACCCGCCGCCCGCCCGACCAGGCGCGGGACGAACCGCGAGGTGTTGGCGGCCAGCAGGTCAGGGGGGCAGAGGTCCGAGAACTTCGCCAGCCAGCCACCGGACTCCACGGTGTCCCAGTGGGGGTAGTCCGAGCCGAACAGGATGCTCTCCGCGCCGAGCTGACGAGCGGCCCACAGCACGTGCTCCTCCCCGGGGTCGGGCACCACGGCGAAGTGCTCGCGGAAGGTCTCGACCGGGTCCGGCACGTCCCCCGCCAGCCGCCTGGTGTGGCTCGCGAGCCGTCCGAGCACGCTGGGAATCCAGGCGATGCCGGACTCCAGCATGACCACCCGCATGCCGTCGGGCAGCCCGTCGGGGCGGGTGACCAGGTCGGCCAGCGCGATCATCTGCTCGCCCATGTGCCCGAAGGCGTGGGTCATCGCGTAGTCGTCGTAGGCGTCCGCCAGCGGCGACCACTGGTGGCAGCCGGTTCCGCCGTGCACGGCCAGCGGGAGCCGCAGCCGCGCCGCCGTGCCGAGCAGCGGGGCGAGGTCCGGGGAGTTCAGCCGCGCCGTGGCGGTGCGGGCGGTCGGCCGTACCACGACGGCGACCAGGTGCGGGTCGTCGGCGTACCCCCGCAGCGTCTCCTCGCTCCACTTCGGGTCCTCGGCGGAGGCGAGGAAGGCCCACTTCAGGGTCAGGCGGGACCGGGCGCAGGCCCGCGAGGCCAGCCGGTTGTACCCGTCGAGCAGGCGCAGGCGCGTCTGCTCGTCCTCGACGGCCTGTACCGACAGGCCGACGAACCCGGGCTGGAGGACGGCCGCGGCGATGCCGTGTTTGCCGGTGAAGACGGCCCTGTCCTCGTCCTGGCCCGGCCCGATGAGGTGGCCCAGGCCCTTGGGGTTGCCGTGCCCGGGGCCGCTCGGCTTGGGGAAGACACGGTCTCCGAGCCGGAGCCGTGTCACCCCCGCCTCGACGACCACCTCGGGGCGTTCGGCGGCGGTGAACCCGATGTCCTCCCAGATCTCGGGAAGGTGGTCGGTGAAGTGCGTGTCACAGTCGTACAGTCCGGCGTCGGGCACGAGATCTCCAGCTTCTGTGGTCGCGGGTCGTCGATGTGCTTTTCGCGGGCATCACTCGACTCCCATGTGCCGGCCCTGGGCCAGCCATTCGAGCCCGTCCTCCGGGTCGAGGGCCATGTCCCCGGCGATCCGGTCGACCGAGGCCGTGGTCATCAGACCGGCGGACAGGTCCTCAAGGCCGCGGCGGGCGCCGTCGGGCAGCGCGCCCGGTTCGTCGAGCAGGCGTTTCGTGATGGGGTACCAGTACCCCCGGCCGATGAGCCGCGCGTGCGCGAGGGAGGTGGCGGCGGCGAGCACGTGCCCCAGGGCGCCGATCGTCTCTCCCGCCCTGACGTGGTCGGTCGCCAGCAGCAGGCAGCACGCCGCGCGCCCGCGCCACCAGGCGGCGGCGCTGTCCCGCAGCGCGACGGGGCAGGGGGGCCGCCCGACCTCACCGTGCACGGAGACCGAGAGCGCGGCCTCGCTCAGCAGGATGTAGGACGGCACACCGCTGTGGATCTTGGGGTAGGAGTGGACGAGGAAGGCCCCCCTGTCCGCCCGTTCCCGCTCGGCCTCCAGGTTCGCCAGCGGGCGCAGGCAGACGTCGATCCTGGGGGAGACCGGCACCGAGAACTCCGACTCCTGGAACGGGTGGCCGAGGTTGGCGGTGACGAGCTCGACCGGCTCGCTCCCCGAGGGGAGAGCGGGCAGCAGGCGGCGCAGCTCCGCCTCGGAGGGCACCTCCTCGACGTAGACGAGGATGTCCCAGTCACTGTCCGGGCTGGTCGGCCTGCCGCGGGCCCGTGAGCCCGCGATCCGGACGGAGCGGACGACGGGCGAGCCGGCGAGGCCGTCCACGACCTGGCGGACCACGGGCGGAAGCGCGGGGACGTGGGAGGCAGGCGTGGTCACGGACGCCCCCCGAGCCCCTGGCCGCGCAGGTAGCGGGCCGCGGTCGCGCCGTGCTCCGTGCCGGGCAGCCAGTCCAGCAGGCCCGCCGCCAGCTCCTCGATCCGTGCGAAGAGCTCGGGTACGGCCGTCATGTCCCGGCGCAGCAGGGCGCCGGCCTCCACGAGCAGCCGGGGCCTGTCCACGGCGGCCGACAGGTCCGCGGTGAGATGCCTGCCGAGGTTCTTGACCTCGTGCAGCACACGGTCGTCGGCGGCCAGCGCGCTGACGAGCAGGTGCTCGACCGCCAGGCGCAACTGGACCGAGGCGTCGAGCGGCAGCCCGTCGGCCTGGGCGGTCGCGGCCTTGCGATGGAAGTGGAGCGCGGTCAGGTAGGTGGTGGCGCAGTGGAACGCGGGCAGCCACCCCAGCTCCATCCGTTTCCGCCAGCGTTCGACCGTCTCGTCCCCGTGCAGGACCAGGCCGCCCCGAAGCCGCGACAGGAGCCTGATCTCCAGCACGTCGAGGACGGGCAGCTCCAGATCCGGGGTACCCGGGTCCCCGACGCGGGACATCCCGGCCGCGAGCTCGGCCAGGCCGTCCAGCGGACGCAGCACCTCAAGGCTGATCACCGGGTCGCAGGAGTAGATGTGGTTCAGGCACAGGCTCATCGGCCGCACCACGCGCGGCGTGCCGTCACCGGGTGGCGCCCAGCCGTACGGCGCGTCCACCACCAGCACGTTGACGTTGGAACCGCGCATGGCCACGCCCTCGGCCGTGGAGCCGGCCAGCACCACGCCGCAGCCGTCCGGCCAGGAGAAACGCCGTGCCAGCGCCTCAACGAGTGTGTCGCTCATACACCCCTCACCTCCGGCATCCGCCGGGCCGACTTGACGATCAGCATCGCCGGGACACAGACCAGGCCGCCCACCGCGGCCACCAGCAGGGCCGTACGCGTGGACGTCGTGTCCGCGAGCGCCCCCGCGACGGAGTACGAGATGGGCACCAGTACCTGGGACAGGGCCCAGTCGATGCCGAACACGCGCGCCACCTGGTCGCGTGGCACGGCGCTCTGCAACAGCGCCCCCCACAGGACCGTCGAGACGGCGAGCGCCGCGTTGATCACGAAACTGCCGGCCAGCGCGGGCCAGGGCGACGAGTGGACGGCGAACCCCGCCAGGCCGCCCGCCATCACCCCCCACGCGAGGTAGAGCAACGGCAGCGTCCGCCTGTCGAGTGGCCTGCCTCCGACGAGGAGGGCGCCCGCGACCTGGCCGACCCCGCCGACGGCCAGGACGAGGCCGTACATCTCGGCGCCGCCGCCGACCTCGTTGCGCAGGACGTAGGGGACGAGCACGTTCCACGGCCCCATGACGCAGACGACCGCGACCGCGCCCGCGGAGAAGGCGTAGAGCAGCCAGCGGTGCCTCCACGCGTAACGCCAGCCGCCGAGGCCGTCGGCCAGCAGGTTCGCGCCGTCCCCGGGGCCGGGATCCCGCTCGGCGCCGACCCGCAGCAGGAACAGGAACGAGACGACGAAGGTGCCCGCGTCCAGCAGGAGCACCCAGTCCGCGCTGTAGTTCGCCACCAGGGCGCCGCCGGCCACCGGGCCGACCAGCCGCCACATCAGGGGCCGGATGGCCTGGTCGGCCGAGTTGGCGCCCACCAGGTGCTCGGGAGGGACCAGCGACTGCACCATCGTCGCGAAGGCCGGGACGAAGACGGCCTCGGCGGCGGAGAACAGGGCCAGCCCGCACAGAAGCAACCAGCCGTTGAGGAGGCCGGCCATGCCCAGCAGGCCGAGGGCCGCCAGCGTGACCGCCCGGCAGAGGTCACCGGCCAGCATCACCCGCCGAGCGCCGAAACGGTTCACGAGCGCCCCGGCGACCAGCGCGGCGGGCAGTGCCGCCAGGGCCATCACCACCCCGATGGACGCCAGCGCCGTCGCGGTGTTGCTCATGGAGAGCACCAGCCAGGGCAGCGCCACGAACATCATGCCGTCCCCGAGCAGCGAGACCGCGAACCCGGCCCACAGGTACCTGAAGTCCCGGATCCGGAAGGGCCGCAGCTGCGGCCGGTCCGCCATCCGCGACAGCAGGGTGGTCCTGGGCTCCCGGGTCATCCGCGCTCCGGCCCCGCGGGCGTCTCGAACAGGCAGTGCCAGTGGAAGGACCCCGGCGCCGAGTGCTCCGCGTCGTGGATCGACAGGGGTTCCGCGGGCCGGTTCAGCGTGACCAGCCCGGCGGCGTCGCAGTAGAAGTGCGGGTGCACCTTGTCGTCGTCGGCGTCGGGCCGTACGAAGGTCCCCTCCGCGACCTCGACGCCCTGGCCGTAGCCCCGGTTGCGCCGCGACAGCATCGTCACCTGGTAGAGCCCGCCGGGCCGCAGCACCCGGTGGATCTCCTGGACGGTCGCCCGCACCGCCTCCGGGTCTCCGTGGTAGATCGCGTTGTAGGCCAGCACGTAGTCGAAGTGGCCGTCGGGGTAGGGGAGCCGGTTCATCTGGCCGATCCGCAGGTCCACGTCGACCCCGGCCTGCTCGGCCGCCGCGCGTGTGTGCTCGACGGCGGTCGGGCTGGCGTCGACGGCCCAGCAGCGGAAGCCGGACCGGGCCAGGAACACCGCGTGCCTGCCCACCCCGCAGGCCAGGTCGAGCACCGTCCGCGCCCGCCGTTCACGCAGCAGGCCTACGGTGCCGGCGACCCAGGGGTCGACGGTCGACCAGTCGGCGCGCCCGTCGCCGGTCCGCCACACCTGGTCCCAGTGCTGGTGGGCCGTGGTGCTGGCCGTAATACCGACCGTGGTGCCGGCCGGGGTGCCGCTCGTCTGTCCCTGGTTCACGCCCACTCCCGCACCCCGATCAGCTCCCGGTCGAGGCCGTCGACGGCGGGGGCGCCGAGGAGGGCCATCGTGTGGTCGAGTTCCTCGGTGAGGGAACGCAGGACGCCCTCAACCCCCTCCTGGCCGCGCGCCGCCAGCCCCCACAGCACGGGACGGCCCACCAGGACGGCCCGCGCGCCGAGCGCCAGCACGGTCGCCACGTGTGCCCCGGTGCGCACCCCGGAGTCGAACAGCACGGGCACCCGGTCGCCGACCGCCGCCACGACGGCGGGCAGCGCGTCCGCCGCGGCCACGTGCCGGTCGGACTGACGGCCGCCGTGCGTGGACACCTGGATCGCGTCCGCGCCTGCGTCCACGGCCCGCCGGGCGTCCTGGGGGTGCAGGACGCCCTTGACGACGAGCGGGAGCCGGGTGCGGGAGCGCAGCTCCGCGAGGTCCGCCCAGGAGACGGCCGGATCGGGGAACAGTTCGGCGACCAGACCGGCGGGGGTCAGGGAGGGGTCCCGGCGCCGCCGGTGGGCGAGCAGGTCGACGAAGCACGGGTCCTGGACGATCGCAGGCGGCGCCGTGTCGAACCGCCGGAACCCGTTGCGGGCGTCGCGGCTCCTGCGGCCGACCAGCGGGACGTCCACGGTGCACACCACCGCCCTGGCGCCCGCCTGTTCGGCCCGGCCGACCAGGGACCAGCTCACCTCGCGTTCCCGCAGCAGGTACACCTGCTGCCACAGCCGGTCCGGGGCGGCCTCGGCCACCTCCTCGACCGGGCGGGAGCTGAACATGGACAGGGTGAAGCCGAGCCCCAGGGAGTGCGCGGCGGCGGCCGTGGCCACCTCGGCCCGGGGGTGGCACAGGGCCTGCAGCCCCATCGGGGTGACCAGGAGCGGCGCGGAGAGCGGGGTGCCCAGCAGCTCGGTCAGGGTGCTGCGGGCGGAGACGTCCCGCAGCACACGCGGTGTGAGCGTCAGGGCGTCCAGGCGCTCGACGTTGCGCCGCATCCCCGACTCGTCCCCGGCGCCGCCCGCGCAGTAGTCGAAGGCCGCCTCGGTCATCCTGACCCTGGCCGTCTCGACGTCGGAGGGGCGGGTCGCGCGCTCCTCGACCCGGGGCCGGGGCTCGGGAACGGGGACGCCGGTCGCGGGCGGCGGGTCGGTCGCGTGGCCGTGTTCGGCAAGCTCGAACAGCCGCTCGACCCCGGCGAGGTCGGGAAGGACGTTCTCCAGACGCCGCGAGGCCATCAGGTCGCGCAGCACCCGGGAGGTCTGCGCCACCAGGTTGCGGATGACGACGTTGGCGAAGATCACGGTCACCGGGCCGTGCGCGGCGAAGGCCTCGGCGTCCACGCCGGGCAGCACGGTGGGGGCGAGCACCATGGGCCGCAGCGGGGCGATCCGTTCGACGACGGGGAGCAACTGGTCGGCGCTGGCCCGGTTGGCCTGCGCGAACAGGGCGTCCGCGCCCGCCGCGGCGTAGCGCCGCAGCCGCCGCACCGCCACGTCGGCCCCGTGCCCGGCGACCAGGGCCTCGGTCCTGGCGATGACCTGGATGGAACGGCGGGCGGCCACCATGGCGGAGATCCGCTCGGCGAACGCCTCGGCGCCCAGCAGCTCCCGGCCGCTGAACCGGTCGTCGAGGGAGTTCCGCTTGGGGAAGACGTTGTCCTCGACGCAGATGGCGGTGGCGCCCGCCTCCTCGTAGAGCTTGGTCGCGAGCACGGCGACCTCGTCGCTGCCCCTGCCGGTGTCGGCGTCGACGTAGATCGGCAGAGACGTCACGGCCCGCACCGAGCGGACGATGGCGGCCACCTCGGTGACCTCCAGGACCTCCCGGTCCGGGACACCGCGGCTGGCGGACATCTCAAGGCTGCCGAGCCACAGGACGTCGGCCCCGGCCTCCTCCGCGAGCAACGCGGTGATGGGGCTGTGCACGCCTATGCCGATGCGTAACTCGTTCATTGGGCTGTCTCCTGCCGGGAAACGTCTTCACGGAACCGCGCGATGAACCTCTCGGTGATCTCGGCCGGGTGGAAGGGGACCCGGGGCGGAGGCGGGCCGCCGTCCGTCGCGACGAGGACGTGGACCAGGCCGACGTGCCCTCCGCCGACCGCCGCGGACAGCGCCAGGGAGAGCGCGTCGCCCTCGGCCACGGAGACGGCCGTCGAGTACCCGCAGGCCTCGGCCATCTTGACGAAGGAGAACCGGGGCGCCGGTGACCCCTGCCCGCCGGTGCTCTCGTACATCCCGTTGTCCAGCACCACGTGGACCAGGGGGCCGGTGGCGGCCGCGGCCAGCGGCGCCGCCGACAGCCCCATGAGGGTGTTCCCGTCGCCCTCGACGGCGAAGGCCACCGCCCCGGACAGCTTCGAGAACCCGACGGCCATGGGGAGGGCGAGCCCCATGCTGCCCATCATGTAGAAGTTCTCCGCCCGGTCGGAGAGCGCGTACAGCGCGCGGGGGATGAGCCCGTTGCCGGTGAAGACCGCAGCGTCCGCCGCGTCGGCCGCCCGTGTGACGCGGGTGAGCGCCTCGCCTCTGGTCAGCATCCGCCGCTCACGCCCCTTCCGGCGCGCACAGGACGGCGACGGGGATCCGGGAGGAGCGCGCGGTGCGCAGGGCCGCGCGCAACCGCTCCGCCACCTGCGCCGGGTCGGCCAGCCGGCAGCGCAGTACGGGGATGCCCAGCGCGTCCAGTACGGCGGGGGCGGGCCCGCCGATGACGTTGTGGTGGGGGACGTCCCGGCCGTCGTGCCCGGCCCAGGAGACCATCAGCACCAGGGGGACGCGGTAGACGAGCGCCAGGCTGGTCAGTGCGTCGACGCACGTCCCGAGCCCGGCGCTCTTCATGAACACCAGGGGTGTCGCGCCCGCCAGGTACGCGCCCGCCGCGAGCGCGACGCAGTTGTCCTCCCGCGTCCCGGGCAGGTAACGGTCGATGGCGCGGGGGTGTTCCGCCAGCCCGCTCAGGAAACCCGCGAGGTGGGAGTCGGGCACGCCGGTGATGAAGTCGTATCCGGCCGCGAAGACCTCCTCGGCCAGCACGGGAGTTCGCTCGGTTTCTCGCGCGGCAATGACATCCAAGTCTGCGTCTCCAGTTCGCCGTGCACTCGCTGTGCTGTCGGGGGGTGCTGCCGGGTGGTTCTCAGGGCGGGTCGTCCCGGCGTGCGGCACGTTCGATCCACGGGGTGAGTCCTCCGCAGAGGTCGGTGACCCAGATGTCCCGCCTCGCCCCGTGGCATCCCCGCCACTTCTTGCTCCGCTCGTAGCCCAGCCCGTAGTCGATCGTCCGTACCCCCTCCTCCCGCGCGGCACGGACCGGGGTGTAGAACATCACGTCGAAGTAGGTCCTGCGGCAGGCCGGGTTCTCGTAGTCGAAACCGCACCAGAACACGTGCCACTGCTCGCCGTACCGGATGAACAGGCTGAACGCCAGCAGTTCGTCGCCGGCGGAGCGGCTGTGGAACAGCCGGAGGCGCTGTGGCGGGAAGAGCGAGGTGAGCCGCTCCAGCCTGGACCACTCGGTCTCCGGCGTGCTGTACCCGCCGTACTTCCCGACGAGGTTCATCCGCAGGCGGATCTCCGCCGCGCCGGGGACGTCCGCGGGCGCCGGGGCGGTGCGCACTCCGGCGCGGGCGAGGTCGCGAAGGTCCCACCGCACCTTCTGGCGGCTGGTCTTGGGGAGCCGGGCGACGTACTCGTCGAACCCGCCCCGCGGCACGTCGAGGACCGACCGCACCGTGCCGGGGATCCGCGACCACGCGGGGGAGGCAGAAAGCGCCGAGCACAGCGCGGGACCCGCCGCGTACAGCACCGCCGCGCAGACCGCACCGGCCTCCCGCGCCCACGTCGTGACGGCGGCCAGCAGATCGCCGACCCGCTCGGGTGAGGGGCCGCCGGGGCCGACCACGCCGGCGTCGTAGCCGGGCTGCACGATCGCGAGGAACGGGAAGCAGAGCGAGCGTTCCGGGGCCTCGCCGGGCGGGCGCCGCTGGTCGGGGAAGACGGGCGGATCACGCCACATCAGCTCGTGGAGGTTGAACGACTCGTAGCAGTCCGGGTCCTCGATCAGGTATCCCGTGGTCGCGGCGAGGGTGACGCCGTCGCGCACGAGCCGGAAGTAGTGGCCCCGGCCCGGCGGTCTGTCCCCCATCATCTCCAGCCACGCGGGCGAGGTCAGGAAGGTCAGGTCGGGCCAGTGCGGCGGCAGGGCCTCGTCGACGACGAGCCGCGCCCCGCCCCCGGCCCTCAACGCCGCTCCCATCGGATGGGGCACCCGCCGGTCAGCGGCCGTCCGTCGATCTCGGGGAAGTACTGCTTCCACTTCTCGGCCGTCGATCCCAGGCCGTCTCCGGCGTCCGAGAGCAGCGGAACGTCCTCGTACCGGGACAGGCTCCGGCGGATGCGCCGTTTGGCCGCGCGTCCCGCCGCCGTCGAACCGCCGATGTTCCCGAAGACGCTCCGGGACTGCATCGCGATGAGGAGGCACTGCCCCAGGGCCCGGCTGCGCCGGGGGCCGTAGGCCGGGCACATGCCGAAACCGAAGAGCCGTTCGCCGCCGAAGTTGAAATCCCATTTCGGGTCGTCGGGGTCGTCGGGAACGTCAGGGGGGCGTGGTCCTCTGTCAGACGAATGCAGGCCGGAAAGGACCTTCCAGAAAAGGGCGCGGTACCCTGCGAAGTCGCGTTCGCCGGACGGCGGGCCGACCATGAGGAGGAACGAAAGACGTTCTTCGGGGGAACCGCGCTGGATCCCGATGAAATGCGCGAGGTCGCGGGCCACGGCGGCCACCTCGCCAGAGAAGTCCCGGCGCAGGTTCATGAACGTGTAGTAATTGTTTCCCGCGGCTTCGCCGATGGCGCCGAAGTGGCAGGGGTAGGGAAAGGGATGGGTGGAGAGCAGGGCGTCACGGATTCGCCGCCGTTCCCGGGAGACCCATTCGGGGGAGTCCTCCGGCGGTTCCTGGGCGCTCGTCCACATCCGTGCGGAGGCGCTCTCACCCACGTGCGTCACCGCCCGCGACCGGGTCGGGATAGGCCACCGGCGGGAAGTACTGCGAGGTCGCCAGGACGGCCCTGGACCAGGGGTCGACCCTGATTCCGTAACCCTGGAGCGCGGTCCACAGCCGGTCGGTGTCCAGCGGCGGCCCCTCGGGGGTGAACGTGGAGCCCAGGGCCCGGCGCAGGAGCAGGTCGGCGGAGCCGTCCAGGCTCTTCGCGACACGGGCGACGAGTTCGTCGTCGAGCGGGGTCTTTGGCGTCCCGGCGAGGTCGTGGGCCACGGAGGCGGCCTCGGAGTCCGGTAGGAGCTCCCACAGGTGGGCGATCAGGACCCTCCTGAACTGGTCTCTCACCTGCAGGAAGCCGCGGTTCTCCCCGGTTCCCGGCGCTCTGTCGAGCAGGGAGGCGAGGGTGCGGGCCCCCGGCGTCGCGAGCTGGGCGTGGCTCTCCGGCAGCTCGCCGCGGCCGAGGTTGCCCCACTCCCTGACGAAGAACGTCCGCCAGTCCAGTTCGGCCTCCTGCGGGCTGTCCGAGGCGTGCAGCAGGCCGAGGATCGTGTTGACCGCCCCGTAGCGCAGCCGCAGGGAGGAGGGGGAGGCCCGTTCGAGCGGTCCGGAGCCCTTCATCTCGGTGAAGCGCCGGTGGATGTCGGGCCCGCCGGTCAGCAGGAGCGCCAGTGAGGGCCCGAGCCGGTACAGCGCGTCGATCGCGCGGTACCGGTAGGTCCCGAAGTGGATCCTCCTGAGGGCCAGGTCGTCGTAGATGACGTCGAGCAGGAGACTTCCCGGCTGGACGACCCGTGCCGCCACCTCCTCGCAGCCGGCGTTCAGCACGTCGTCCACGATTCGGCGCCCGAGCCCGCGAATGAAGGAATCGGGGCTCACGACGACCACAAGATTACGGGACCAGTCCACGGCCTTTCACCTCTCGTACGCTCAATAGAATTTCAAGAGGTTGTGCAGTGTTTCCGGACGGGCGGGAAATGAGGGTCGCGCGTCCGTTTGTCATCTTTCCGGAAACGCGGAGGGAACCCTTCCCGAGAACCGTTCCGCTATAAGGAAAGCACTGTCCCGCACGCCTGGCTGAAAAACGGCTCCCGGTGCGAGTGAATATGTTCGACTTCAAGAGCATGCGACATGTCAAGAAAGCGCGTCAACCGTGAACGGGCGATTGACGCCACGGGTCCGGCCGGTCCGGCTCGTCCCGTGTGTGACGGATGTCTCCGTTCGCGGGTGGGACCTGGGGTTTCGCGGATCATGTCCCGGCTCGTCGCGCGCCCGGCGGATGAAGTGTGATCTACGTCACTCATGGAGCCCGGCGGGTTCCGGCGGAGGGGTGGACGCGCGGTCCTTCACTCCCGCCGGAAAGAGGCGTACGCTTCGTAAAGTACGTACTTGACGTTCATTGCGGAGTTGGCGCTTGTGGACCCTTCGGAGACCGAGTTCGTCGATCGCATGGGGCTGATCATGGAGCGTATGGGCAGGACGCGCACGATGGGCCGCCTGCACGCGTGGCTCATGATCTGCGACCCGCCCGACAGGTCCCTCACCGAGCTGGCGGCCGAACTGGGCGTGAGCAAGACCGCGGTCAGCACGGTCGCCAGGCAGCTGGAGCTGAGCGGGATGGCGGAGCGCGTTCCGACCGCCACCCGTGAACACCGCTACCGGACGGCCAGCGGCGAGTGGGCCGAGATCGTGCGGGCCCAGCTGGCCGCCGTCAGGCAGAGCCTCGACACGCTCGACCTCGGACTGTCGATCGTCGGCGACGACCGGCCGGACCAGCGCGCCCGGCTGAAGGAGACCCGGGACTTCTACGCCTTCGTCCTGCAGGACGCGGACGGGATGCTCGAGCGCTGGAAGGAGTACCGCGAGAAGACGTCCTGACGTACCGCATCAGGCAGAGGGATCCTCAACCAAGGAGAGGCGATGTCAGGCATCGTCGAACGGTACGACATCCCCAAACAGCACTTCTGGCTGCACGGGCCCCGATCGGGCCCGGCGGTCGAGTTCGACAGCCGGACCGGGCTGTGGAACGTCTACGGATACCAGGAGACGCACGAGGTCTTCAGCGACCCCGCGACGTACTCCTCCGACACCATGCGGGTGATTCCCCAGGAGATGTCGTTCGGCGAGGAGTTCTCGCTGGACGGCTTCATCACCCAGATCGACCCGCCGGAGCACGGCAAACTGCGCAAGCTGGTCAGCAACGCCTTCACCAGGAAGGTCGTGGCGGACCTCGAACCGAGGATCGCCGCCCTCACCAACGAACTGCTCGACGCGGCACGTGAGCAGGACCGCTTCGAGCTCGTGCGCGACCTGGCCTATCCGCTGCCGGTCATCGTCATCGCCGAGCTGCTCGGCGTGCCCAGCGGCGACCGCGCCCTGTTCAAGCAGTGGGCCGACGCGCTGTTCCAGCGTGACGCCGAGATCTCGCTCAACCGCTCGGAGGAGGAGCGCAAGGCGGACGTCGCGGCCACGTTGAAACCGTGGCGGGAGATGACCGCCTACCTCGCCGCCCACGCGGCCGAACGCAGGCGGCAGCCGCGCGCCGACCTGCTCACCAGGCTGGTCCAGGCCGAGGTGGACGGCGAACGCCTGCCCGACGACCAGGTGGTCAACTTCGCGATCATCCTGCTGCTCGCGGGACACATCACCACGACGATGCTGCTCGGCAACACGGTGCTGTGCCTGGACGCCTTCCCCGAGCAGCAGGCCAAGGTGCGCGCCGACCGGTCCTCGATCCCGGCCGTCATCGAGGAGGCGATCCGGTACATGACCCCCTTCGCCCTTCTCGGCCGCGCCACCACCCGGGAGGCCGAACTGGGCGGCGTGACGATCCCGGCCGACAAGATGGTCATGGTCTGGCTCGCGGTGGCCAACCGGGACCCGCGCCAGTTCCCCGATCCCGGCGTCTTCAACCCGGGCCGTGACCCCAACCCGCACCTCGGGTTCGGCCGGGGCATCCACTTCTGCCTGGGCGCGCCACTGGCCAGGCTGGAGGGACGGGTCGCGCTGGACATCCTGCTCGACCGCTTCGAAACCCTGCGGACCGACCCGGACGACCCCGTGCTGTTCATCCCCACCCCCTCTCTGACGGGGGTGCGCCACCTCCCGCTCATCCAGGGATAGGCACCGTACGGCCGCCCCTGGAGATCCGTCTCCGGGGGCGGCGCCTGTCCCGGCCACGCCGCTCGGCGGTCCGGTGGTGGGTAGCCGCCGGCATACGGGGCAGGGGCAGGAGTACGAACTCGGAAGGGGGACCAGAGATGGAACGGGGAAGCACCAAGCACGGTCCGCGGCTGGACGACGAGCAGAAACACGAGGCTCAGGGCATCGTCCAAGGAGGAGAGGACAGCAGCGTCGAGGAGTGGAAGGAGCCGGAGCCCCTCGACGCCCCCGGCGAGAGGGATCTGGCCCCGGGGCCCCGGCCACCCGGGCACGAACCGTGCTCCCCGGAGGAGATGACCCCGCAGGAGGTGGACAGCCGTAGCGTCCTGGCCCGCTGGATCAGCGGCACCCACGCGTTTCCCGCCGACCGCGCGACCCTGCTGGCCCGCGCCGAGGCGCAGTCCGCGCCGGATCCGGTGCTCTCCGCCCTGCGGGCGCTGCCCGACCGGACCTTCGCCAACGTCGAGGAGATCGCCGAAACGCTCGGGTTCGGCGGTGGGGAGCAGCGGGACTGACCGGCGGGTACGGCCCCGCCGTACCCGGGAAGGGGGCCCGCCGGAGATGGGCGACACGACGCCGGAGAGGAACGGGGCGGACGGGCCGAGAGTGACGGTCGTGGTCGCCAGCCGCGACCGCCGCGCCGAGCTTGAGCGCTCCCTGCCTCGCCACGAGGGGCCGGTGATCCTGCTGGACAACGGCTCGGCCGACGGCAGCGCGGAGATGGCACGACGGCGCCTCGTGCACGTGCGGGTCGTCGAGCTGGGACGAAACCTGGGCGCGCCCGCCAGGAATCTGGGGGTACGGCTCGCCGGGACGCCCTACGTCGCCTTCGCCGACGACGACTCCTGGTGGGCCGAGGGCGCCCTGGAACGGGCCGCCGACGTGCTGGACGCCCATCCCCGGCTGGCGGTGCTGGCCGGGCGCGTCCTGGTCGGCCCCGAGGGCCGGCCCGACCCGGTCTGCGCGGAGATGGCCGCCGGTCCGCTGGGCACGGAGCCGGACCTGCCGGGGCCGAGCGTGCTGGGTTTCCTGGCGTGCGGGGCGGTGGTACGGCGGGAGGCCTACCTGGCCGCCGGAGGCTTCGACAAGGTGGTGTTCTTCTTCGGGGAGGAGGAACGCCTGGCCCTGGACCTGGCGGCGGCCGGATGGGGACTGGCCTATGTCGAGACCGTGGTCGCCCACCACCATCCCTCCCCGGCGCGGGACCCCGGGGGCAGGCGGGCGCTGGCCGCCCGCAACGCCGTCCTCACCGCCGTCATGCGGCGGCCGTGGCCGGTGGTCGCGCGCGCCGTGTCGTCGGCCGCGCGTGGCGGGCCCGCGGGGCGGCGGGGAATCCGGGACGCCGTGGGAAGGCTGCCCGCCGCGCTGGCGAGCCGCCGGGCACTGCCGCCGTGGGTGGAGGCGGCCCGTGACTCACTGGAACGACCCGAACGGCGCCAGGACCGGCCACGGGAGGCCGGGAGCGCCTGAGCCCCACGCACGCCCGCGGGGCCCCTCAGGCCGTCCGCGTGAGCAGGAGGTCCCAGTCGGACAGGAAACGGCCCAGGCCGTACCGGGAGAGGGCGGCACGCCTGGCGGCCTCGCCCGTCCGCCTCGCCAGGGCGGCGTCGGAGGCGAAGGACTCCAGGGCGGCGGTCAGGGTGGCGACGCGGGTCGAGATCACCCCCGCTGCGGCGGGGACGGCCTCCACGGCCTCCGTGGTGGCCAGCGCCACGACGGGCATGCCGAGCAGCATGGCCTCGATGAGGGACAGGCCGAGCGAGGTCCACCGGTAGGGGTGCAGGTAGACGCGGCGCCGGGCCAGTTCGGCGTGCATCGCCCGCTGGGGAAGGTCCTCGAACGTCCCGGCGGGCACCCCCAGTGCCTCCGGCAGGCCGGTGGTCCGCATGCCGAAGACGTCGAGCGGTACGGCCGCGGCGAACAGGGGGAGCAGGTCGGTCCCGGCGACCCGCTCGCGCCTGACGGGCTCGTTGACGACGACCCCCGCGCGCGGCAGCTCGCCGGTGTAGCGGTGGCCGGGGTCCACGACGCCGTGCTCGATCACGTGTGTCGGCGCCCGGCCGCAGTCCCAGAACAGGTCGTTGAAGTGGGTCACGTGGACGACGGGGACGCCGGACTGCCCGGCGAGGGGATGGCGGGTGCGCGGGACGTCGCCCACGGGGGTGTTGTGCTCGACGTAGACGGCGGGCACGTCCCGCCCGGGACGGCGGCCCAGCCAGCCCTCGGCGAGTTCGAGCTCGTGCGGCCGTTGCAGGACGACCAGGTCGATCTCCTCCTCGCGCAGCCGGTCCCAGGAGACCTCGCGCACCGGATCCGGCCAGGGGTAGGTCCGTGCCCGGCCACGTCCGTCGGGGCCGCGGTCGGGCACGAGCGGCACCAGGTAGTCGTGGTCGCCCTGGACGAACGCGGTGGTCCAGGAACCGTGCACGTGCCACAGCAGGATTCTCATGTCGGTTCCCCGGGGTCGGTGGACGTGTCAGGAGGCGGGCGCAGCGCCCGTTCGACGGCGCCGGGGAGGTCGGCGGCGACCTCGGGCGCCGCGGCCACCTCCTCGGGAAGGGTGACGGGGGTGGGGACGAGGATGCCGCGGGCCCCGGCGGCTCGGGCGGCCTCCACGTCGCGCCCGATGTCCCCGATGACCACGCAGTCGCGGACGTTCACCCCGAGGACGGCCGCCGCCCGAAGGACGAGCCCGGGAGCGGGCTTGCGGCAGCCGCATCCGTCGTGCTCGCCGTGGGGGCAGACCGCCCACACGTCGAACGGGCCGAGGATCTCCTCGACGCGGGCGTTCACCGCGTGCAGTTCCCGCGCGCCGATGAGTCCCCTGGCCACCCCCGACTGGTTGGTGACCACCCCGACGGGCACGCCCGCCCCGCGCAGCCGGGCGAGCGCCCGCCGGGCCCCGGGCATCGGCCGTACCCGGTGTGGATCGGCGTTGTAGGGGACGTCGACGATCAGTGTGCCGTCACGGTCGAACAGGACGGCGGCTGGGCGAGGGACGGTCAACGGCACCTCCGAGGACGGACTCGCACGAGAACCTCCCCGCGACAGGGCCGTGCTCTACCCCCGAACAGGTCAAGCAAACGATGCCCTTCACAGGCCGGAGCCGCCCGTGGCGTCGACGACCCGGCCGCTCACCCAGCGGGCGTCGTCGGAGGCGAGGAAGGCCACGATGTCCGCGACGTCCTCGGGGGTGCCGACCCGGCCGAGCGCCGACAGGGCCGCGGCCCGCTCCCAGGCCTCGGGGTCGGCGCGCAGCCAGCCCGCGTTGACGTCGGTGTCGATGATCCCCGGTGCGACCGAGTTGACGGTGATCCCGCGCGGGCCGAGCGCCTTGGCGAGGTTGAGGGTGAAGGTGTCCAGCGCGCCCTTGGTCGAGCTGTAGGCGATGATCTCGGGCAACGCCATACGGGCCGCGCCGCTGGAGACGTTGATGATCCGGCCGCCGTCGTTGAGCCGGGGCAGCGCGTGCTGGACGACGAAGAACGGTGCGCGGACGTTCACCGCGAACACCTTGTCGAACTCCTCCTCGGTGAGGGTGGCGATGCCGGCGCTGCGCCCGATGCCGGCGTTGTTGACCAGGATGTCGACCCGGGCGTCGCCGGTCACGGCGTCGAAGGCCGCCCACAGGGCCTCGGCGTCGCCGTGCTCGCCCAGTTCGGCGCGGAGGGCGAAGGCCCGTCCGCCGTCCTTCTCGATGTTCTCGACGGTCTCCGCCGCCGCCGCGCCGTCCTGGGCGTAGGTCAGCACGACGGTGGCCCCGTCGCCCGCCAGCCGTCGCGCGACGGCCCGGCCGATACCCCGGCTGCCCCCGGTGACCAGCGCGACCTTGTCCGTGAGACGTCCCATGACGAAACTCCTTTGTTGAGTGATTGCTCAAAAAATACGGTAGCACGGATTATTGAGTGAGTGCTCTAGAATTTGTGCCATGACCGAGAGCCGCCGGGGCCGCCCCCGCACCTTCGACCGTGACGAGGCGCTGGCCGAGGCCGTCCGCCTGTTCTGGGACCGCGGCTACGAGGCCACTTCGGTCAGTGACCTGACGGAGGCGATGAACATCAGGCCCGCGAGCCTCTACGCGGCCTTCGGTGACAAGAAGTCCCTGTTCAAGGAGGCCGTCGTCGCCTACCAGAGGGCGGCGCCCGCCACCTTCGCGAAGATCGCCCTGCGTGAGGAGCGCACCGCCCGCGGCGCCTTCGCGCGCATCCTGCGCGAGGCCGCCGAGGCCTACACCGACCCGTCCCACCCGGCGGGCTGCCTGATCATTCGCTCGGCGACCAACGTCAACCCGAGGGACGCCGACATCGAGGCCTTCCTCCGCGACATCCGCAACGCCAACGTCGCCGTCTTCGCGGCCCGTCTCGACGAGGCCGTCCGCGCGGGCGAGCTGCCGGACTCCGTCGACACCCGGGCCCTGGCCCGGTACTTCGGAGCCGCTCTCCAGGGTCTGTCACAACAGGCGGCCGACGGCGCGACCGCCGCCGACCTGCGCCCGGTGGCCGAACTCGCCATCGGAGTCTGGCCGGCGCCACCGGAGGCTCCCTGAGCGGCCGCAGGCGCTCCGTGCACGGGCGTGGACACCGCTCTTTCGGTCCGGCCCCTTCTCCGTGAAGCCTGGCCGAGGTCCTTTCGGCAAGGCGTGCGACCTTCGAGGGCGACGTTGCGTTCCCCGGAATCCGGGAATCCCGTCTTTAGTGATGATTAACGACAAGTCGCTCGGGGTGGGGAGGCGCCACAGGCTGACGCGGCCGGCCACGATGCGGACAGGGGGTGGCCGATGTCCTCCTCACGCGATGTCACGGGGATGCTGACCGGCCTGCTGGAGGCCAGTCATCTGGCGGAACTGGAGCGCCTGCCGTTCCTGGTCAGCGAGTACGCCGCCCGCGCGGGACTTCGGGAGGTGGCGATCTACCTGGCCGACCTCCAGCAGACGGTGCTGCGGCCCCTGGCCGGGCCGGAGGAGGCCGGTGGGGAACCGGAGGAACTGCGCATCGACGCCACCCTGGCCGGGCGCGCCTTCCAGGAGGTGCGCCCGCTGGCCAAGGCCGGCGCCGACGGGCGGGCGGACCACTGGTGGGTGCCGGTGCTGGACGGCACGGGACGGCTGGGCGTGCTGCGCGTCCGGCCGCCGGAGGACGACCAGGCGGATCGGGACGCCATGCGGCATCTGGCCTCGATGGTGGCGTTGCTGCTGGTCAGTTACCGCGAGCACAGCGACTCCTACGCCCGGTTGGTGCGCACCCGGCCGATGAACGTGGCCGCGGAGATGCAGTGGAACCTGATGCCGCCGCTCACCTTCGCCAACCGCCGGGTCACGGTCAGCGCGGTCATGGAACCGGCCTACGAGGTCGGCGGGGACGCCTTCGACTACGCCATCGCCGGTGAGACCCTGCATCTGGCCGTCTTCGACGCCATGGGACACGACACCTCGGCGGGGCTGACCGCCAACCTCGCGATGGCCGCCTGCCGGAACCACCGCCGTCAGGGCATGGGACTGGCGGACAACAGCGAGGCGATCGAACGTGTGCTGATCGGCGAGTTCGGCAGGACCACCCGGTTCGTCACCGCGATCATGGCCGACCTGGACATGACCACCGGCCTGTTCGGCTGGGTCAACCGCGGCCACCACCCGCCGGTGGTGATCCGCCACGGTCGCTGGGTCACCACCCTGCGGTGCGTCCCGGCCCACCCCATGGGGCTGAACCTGAACCTGCCGGTCACCTCGTGCCGGGAACAGCTGGAACCCGGGGACCGGGTGCTGCTGTACACCGACGGCATCACCGAGGCCAGGGGCCGTACCGCCCAGGAGTTCGGGCTGCAACGGTTCGTCGACTTCGTCGTCCGTCACGACGCCGCGGGCCTGCCGGTGCCCGAGACGCTGCGCCGCCTGACCCACGCCGTGCTGGACTACCACGGCGGCCGTCTGCAGGACGACGCCACCGTCCTGCTCGTCGAGTGGCACGGCACGGAGGGCCGCCGGTACGACGGGCCGGAGGGCCTGCGTTCCGCGCTGACCGGTGAGCGCGCGTGAGCGGCCGTCAGGACAGGTTCCACATCCCCACCCGCACCCGCACCCCCGAGGAGGCGTGCAGGAGCGGATCACCCTCGGGGGAGGGAAGGCCCCCGGCCCGCAGGAGGTCCTGGTCGAGACGGACCAGGCGGGCGCGGCGCAACGGCCACGGCCGGTGCTCGACCTCGGCGTGGGCCGGCCTGCCTCCGACGACGGTGAACAGCCGGTAGCGCTCGGTGAGGAAGTCGGTGAGTTCGTCCCGCTCGGTGTCGAGCAGCGGGGCGCCGAGTTCCACGTCGGCGTCGCACCGGGCGCCCGCGGGGCCGATCAGCCGGCGCCGGCAGCGGTAGGCCCGCCGTTCCCCCTCGACGCGCACGGACATGTCGGACCAGTGGTAGGGCAGCCCGTAACCGGCCCTGCCGCCCAGGGCGGGAAGGAGCCGCCCGGCGTCCAGCGACAGGAACCACAGGCCACGGCGCCCCCGCGCGTCCCGCACGTAGGTGCGCACGTTCGTCTCCGGGAACCGCGACAGCCATGGCAGGGCCGGTGTTCCGGGCACCCGTACGTCCTCCATGAGGAAGGGCGTCAGGCCGACCCACGCCGAGCCGTCGAACTCCTCGGCCGTGAGCCAGCCGGGAAGCAGCGCCTGGACCTGGGCGGGGGAGTAGCGCCAGTGGATGAAGGTCATCTGGGACCACCCGTGGTACATCACCGGCCGGGTGATCCGTGGAGGCTGTGTCGTCCGCATCCTGTATCGCTACCCAGGAGCGGCCGGTTCAGGGGTGTTTGAGAAGGTCGATGACCGCGCGTTCCGCCGCGCCGTGCGTGGCCGGGCCGTCGGCCTCGCCGAGGCCGGTCAGCGCCCGGTGGATGGTCCTGCCCCGTTCGTAGGCGGTGACGACGCGGGGGTCGACATAGGAGGCGCGGGCGACCGCGGGGGTGTTGCCCAGGTGCCCGGCGACCTCCCGCATGACACGGGCGACGGCCCTGCGGCGCCCGGCCCGGCTGCGGACCCGCCGCGAGACCGCCAGGCCGACGGCGGCGTACACCGTGGCGTGCCAGGTACGGAAGTCCTTGGCGCTGACCTCGGTCTCCATGCGTTCACGCAGGTAGGCGTTGATGTCGTCGCTGCGGACGTCGACCCAGGAGCCGTCGTCCTCGTAGCGCAGCAGCTCACCCTTGGCGCCGGTTCCGCGCAACGCGGTGACGACCTCGCACACGTCCGGATCGTCCAGTTCGACCTCGCGCAGCCTGTTGCCCTTCGCCGGGTAGCGGAAGGAGACCCGTCCGCGTGAGCAGGTCACGTGCTCCATCCGCATCGTCGCCAGCCCGAAGGACTCGTACGCCTCGCCGCCCACCCGGAACAGCCCGATGTCGAGCATGCGGGCCGCGGCGGCCAGCACCCGCTCGCGCGTCAGGCCCGGCTGGTCGAGGTCGGCCTGCACCTTCTTGCGGAAGTCCGGCAGCCTCTCCGCCAGCTCGGCGACCCGGGCGAACTTGAGCCGGTCCTGCTCCTCACGCCAGACGTCGTGGTAGCGGTACTGCCGCCGCCCGGCCGCGTCGGTGCCCACGGCCTGGATGTGGCCTTCCGCGTCGCGGCAGATCCACACCTCCCGCCAGGCGGGTGGCAGCGCGAGCGCCCTGATCCTGGCGAGCGTCCCACGGTCCCTGACCGGGCGCCCGTCGGCGTAGGCGTAGGAGAAGGAACGCCCGCGGCGTCTGCGGGTGATGCCGGGCTCGGCCGGGTCGCTGTGGCGCAGTTCGTGCATGCCGTTCCCACTACCCCGGGAGCGGCTCTCATCCAGATGGCGCGTGTTCGGTGTGGACAGCGCGACGTGCAGGTGCAGCTGCGGCGCGCAGTGGCCGGAGACCTGCAGGTTCCAGGCGGCGGCGACCGTCGCGGCGCACCGCCACCGCGGGAGGCCGCCGCAGCGGGTGACGTCGGCCTGGAGGCAGTCGACGGCACCGGCCATGCGCCGGAAGCAGCGCAGGTCGTAGCCGTACTCGCCCGCGGCGACGTCGGCCCGTACGGCCTCGCGCGCCCGGCGCAGCCCGGAGAGGTCGTCGGAGGAGACCGGCTCCTCGAACCAGCGCACGTCCCACTCCTCAGGCTCGGCGGCGAGCCGGATCGCCTCCTTGGCGGTGTAGGCGCCGTTGGCGTCGACGTACAGCTCCGCCTCCGCGCCGATCGCCTCACGTGCCCGCCGTACCGGACGGACGTCCCTGCCCCGCCCTATCTTGAGCTTCACCCTGGGGATGCCGTCCCGGTGGACCCAGCCGCCGAGCTGCCCGGCCAGTTCGGCGTCGGTGGGTACGGTGCAGACGGCCGCGGTGATCTCCTCGACCGTGGTCACGGCGTCCTCCTCTCCGCCGGTTCCGGCCCGATCGTGGATCCGGCCGGTGGGGGAGTCCGGACGCCCGCCGGCGTTCCCGGTGGGCGCGCGCAACCCTATGTCCGAGTTGTCATGCTTTGTCGTTTGGTGTGCCGGGGTGGGGGTAGGGCGGGCCCTGACCTGCGGATCGGGGGACGCCATGCGCGAGATCGTGGGAGAGAGCCTCGCCGAACGGCTCATCGACTGGGGCGTCGACACCGTCTTCGGACTTCCCGGGGACGGCATCAACGGCCTGATGGAAGGCTTCCGGCGCCACCAGGACAAGCTGAGGTTCCTCCTGGTGCACCACGAGGAGGCGGCGGCCTTCATGGCCACCGGATACGCCAAGGCGACCGGCAGGCTGGGGGTCTGCGTGGCCACGTCGGGGCCGGGAGGCATCCACCTGCTCAACGGCCTCTACGACGCCAAGCTGGACCACGTGCCGGTGCTGGCGATCACCGGAATGCAGGAGACCTCCCTGCTGGGCAGCCACTACCAGCAGGAGGTGCACCTGGACCGGCTGTACCAGGACGTCGCCGGATACAACCTGATGATCACCAACCCGCAGCAGATGCCGGGCGTGGTCGACCTGGCGATCCGCGAGGCACTGGCCGGGCGGACCGTGTCGCACCTGACGTTCCCCAACGACATCCAGATCGCGCCGGTCGAGCAGGACCCCTACCGGCACCCCGCGCCGGGCGCGCCGCCGTCGAGCCTGCCCACACTCGACCGCCCGCCGCCGCCCCCCGAGGAGGAGGCGCTGCGCGCGGCGGCACAGGTGCTCAACGCCGCGAGCAAACCGGTGATCCTGGTGGGCGCCGGGGCCCTGCACGCCCGCGACGAGGTGATCGCGGTCGCCGAGAGGCTCGGCGCGCCGGTGGTGAAGACCCTCCCGGGCAAGGCGGTGGTCCCCGACGACCACCCGGTGACCACCGGGGGCATCGGGCTGCTGGGGACGAAACCCAGCGAGGAGGCCATGGAGGAGTGCGACACGCTGCTCATGGTCGGCACGTCCTTCCCCTACGGCAAGTACCTCCCCGAACCCGGCAAGGCGCGGGTGGCGCAGATCGACGTCGACCCCGCGCTGATCGGGCTGCGGCTGCCCGTCGAGGCGCCGGTCGCCGCCGACGCCAAACTGGCGCTGCGGGCGCTGCTGCCGCTGCTGACCGGGACGGACGGCTCGTTCCTGGCCAGGTACCGGGGTGAGATGGACTCCTGGCGGGCGAGGATGGCCGCGTTGTGCGACGCGAGCCGGGACCCGATCGCCCCGCAGTACCTCATGGGATGCCTCGACGAACTGGCGGCCGAGGACGCGATCCTCACCTGCGACTCCGGCACGATCGCCACCTGGGCGGCCAGGCACTGGACGATCCGCGGCGACCGGCGCTTCTACCTGTCGGGCAACCTGGCCACGATGGCGCCCGGCCTGCCGTACGCGATCGCCATGCAGCACGCCTTCCCCGGGCGGCAGGTGATCGCCTTCGTCGGGGACGGCGGGTTCGCGATGCTGATGGCCGAGTTCCTCACCGCCGTACGGCACGAGCTGCCGATCAAGGTGGTCGTCAACAACAACAACTCCTACGGGCAGATCCTCTGGGAGCAGATCGTCCTGGGCTACCCGGAGTACGCGGTACGGCACCGGCAGCCGGAGGCGGACTTCTCCTCCTGGGCCCGGGGCTGCGGCGCCTACGGCGCGAAGGTCACCGCCCCCGGTGAGGTGGCAGGCGCCGTGCGCGAGGCGCTCGCCCACCCCGGCCCCGCCCTGGTGGACGTGGACGTCAACCCGAACGAGCCGCCGATGCCGGGGAAGGTGAGCTACGAGCAGGCCAAGCACTTCACCGAGGCCTTCCTGCGCGGTCAGCCGCACAAGGTGGCCACCCTCGCCACCGTCGCCCGCGACAAGATCAGTGAGCTCAGGTCATGACCGCCCAGGTGGTCCTGCCCGGCCCCGTGACACGCGTTCCGGCCCTCGCCGTCGACGTCGCGGCACTTGAACGCGACCTGTCGGCGGAGGTGGACGGCGAGGTCCGCTTCGACGCCGGATCCCGCGGCGCCTACTCGACGGACGCCCCGAACCACCGGCAGGTCCCCATCGGCGTCGTGGTGCCCAGGACCGTCGAGGCCGCCGTCGCCGCGGTGGCCGTGTGCCGCGAACATCGCCGCCGCGGACGCCGTACCGAGTTGCACCGGCAGGAACACCGCGCCGGTGAACATCCCGAAGCGGCGGCCGACCGCGGTCAGGAACCGGCTCGCGGGGTGAACCGTGTGGACGGGATGCGCCCGCCGGTCTCGCGGTGGCCGTCCACCGGCCGCGCACGGCGGCGGTCGCCCCGCTTCGAATGCGGTCGATCGGCACCCGCGCGGCGCGGCCGTGTCAGACGAGGGCCGTAGGGCCTCCGCCCAGGAGGGTAGACGGGAGATCATCCGGCGGGAGGAACCGGAAGCGCGATCACCGGCCGAGAATCAGCAGTGCGGCACCGGAGATCATCGGGGCGTCCGGTGACCGCAGCCACAGAATCCGCACGCCGCGTTCTTCGCGTATCCAGCACAGGAGTCCACGTGACCCGTCTTCGTCCCGCGTTCACCGTCGTCGCCGTCACGCTGTCGGCCGTGGCCTTCGTGGGGGCGCTGTCCCTCCCGGCCCAGGCGCAGGCCCAGCCTCCGCAGCCCTGCACCACCGGCCCGAACGGCCCCGCCTGCCACGCGCCCGGCGTCGACCCCAAGTAGCCCGGCCGGTCCGTTCCTCACACACAGGTCAGGCACGGCTCAGCCGGGGCACGGGCCCCTCGCCCGGGTCCGCCGGAGCGCCGTGCCGCCTGTGACCCCCACCCCGGAAAGGAACCCGCACCATGCGTATCCGCCCCCTGATCGCGGCGGCCCTGGTCACCGTGTCCACCACGGCCACGCTCGCGATCTCCGCCGCACCGGCCGGCGCCGGCACCGACTGCGTGCAGGCGGCCAACTACGCCTACCAGCTCTGGCGCTCCACCGGCATGGGCGAGCTCGCCGCCGCCGAGCGGGCGAGCGCCACCTACAACGCCTGCGTCCAGATGACCTGATCGTGCCGGGGCGGGTGAGGCGACCCTCACCCGCCCCGATCACCCCGGCGTCCGGGATGTCCGGGATGTCAGCCCAGGCCGCCCTCGGACTCGTGAAGAAGGTGGGCGACGACGTCCGCGGCCGTGTAGTCGCCGGGCAGGTCACGCAGGAACCCGAGGTCCTGGCCGAGGGTGAGCAGGGCGGGCTCGGCGTAGCCGTCGAGGCGGCGCTGCCCGAGCCCGATCGCGCTGACGAGCCCGTTGCACAGGCACCTGCGGCCGGCCGTGTCGCTCTCCGGCCGGTTCTTGCGGACGTAGGTCTCGACCGGCTCCGCCGGGCAGCGGTAACCGACCTCACCGTCGGCCTTGAGGTACGGCGCGCGCAGGTGCCCCATGTCGCACAGACGCGGCCGGGCGGCGTAGACGTCGGGGTCGGCCACGGTGCCGGGCAGGGAGGCGACCTTGAAGGGGAACCCGGCCGGTGAGGCGCCGGGGTCGTTGCGGACCGGCAGGGTGCCGCCGGAGGCGGCGTCCAGCAGACGGCGCCGGAGCGTCTCCTCAAGGCCGGACTCCCTGCACAGGGCGAAGGCCGTACCCACCTGGACGCCGGTGGCGCCCGCCCGCAGCGCCCGCGCCAGCCCTCGCCGCCCTGCCTGGCCACCGGCCAGCCAGAACGGCAGCCCGAGTGCGGCGATCCTCCCGGTGTCCACCCGGTCGCGGGGACCGTAGAGAGGTTCGCCCTCCTCGTCGAGACGGAGCCTGCCCCGGGGCGGGGCGCTGTGGCCACCGGCGACGGGACCCTCGACCACGAACCCGTCGGGCCGTGTCTCGGGCCTCCTGGCCAGATAGACGGCCAGCACGTCGGAGGAGACGACGGCCAGGAGGCGGGGGCGTTTGAGCGGGGGCGGCCTGAGGGGGCCGTACAGGGCGGCGGGGTCGACGCCGACGGTGTGCCGCCGCCCGGACTCGGCCCCGGCGACGGTGACCGAGATCTCGGCGGGCCGGTGGGCGGAGAGGGCGTCGAGCAGGCCGGGGATCTCCGAGGGGATGCCCGCGCCCATGAGCACGTAGTCGACACCGGCGAGCATGGCGCCGTAGACCGCCGCGGGCGTGGCCAGCTGGATCTTCTCCAGGTAGTTGACGCCGACCGGGCCGTCGTGACCTTCGCGGGCCAGGAACACCTCGGCGAAGTTGGCGGCCACGGTCAGTTCGGTCCGGCCGGAGTGCGGGCGCAGCCCGAGCCTGGGCACCGGCCGGTACGGCTCGCCGGGCAGGATGCCGCCGGGCACGTGGTAGCGCCTCCAGATCCGTTCCGCGACCTCGGGGAAGGGGAAGGCGTCCAGGGCGCGGCGCAGGTCACCGCCCGGATCGCCCTGTTGCAACCGGCGGGCCAGCACGACGTCCAGGGCGACGCCGGACACGACACCGAGCTGCCCGGTGGTGGAGACGGCCCGCGCCAGCCGCCATCCGGACACGCCGACCCCCATACCGCCCTGGATGATCGTGGGAAACGTGGTGTCGAGCGGCAAGACGGGACCTCCCGGTCGTCGGTGTCTGGAACGGGGCGCGGCGGTCATCCGCCGGAGGACATCACGGCGCCCACCGTGACGAAGGCGGCGCCCGCGCCCATCAGGACCGCGCCCAGGCCGACGGTCAGGGAGGTGATCTGCCAGGCCTGGTAGGCCGTCATCAGCGAGGCGCGCAGCGTCTCGCCCATGAACGCGGTCTGGCGCAGCGCGGCGAGGGAGTCGTCCTGGCCGCCGGCGGCGTGCAGCTCCGCGGTGACCTCGGAGTAGGTGCGGCCCCGTGTGGCGTGGCGTACGTTGCCGCCGATCATGTCGGCGAACGCGCGGGCCTGGACGCCGTTCTCCACCGGGTGCCCGGCGTACGCGGTGAGCTCCGGAGGCAGTCCCTTCTCCGGGAAGGTGATCCGCTGCCGGGAGAGCTCGTCGCGGATCTCGTCCCTGCCCCGCAGGCCGCGGGCCGTCATCACGGCCCCGGCCGTCAGGGTGGTGACGCCGACGGCGCCAACCAGCGTCGCCGCCAACCGGCGCGGGTCGTTCATGGGGGTCTCCTTCGTCGTGACGGCAGGGGCTCTGTCAGGAGTTTTCGGCGGCGGGCGGGGCGCGATGAAGGGGCGCAGGCCCCTGCTCGGCGGGCCGAAAGTCCCAAATCCCGGTAAAGGAGCGGCCGGAAGGACTTTGGTCCCACGGGTGATGGTCCTTGAGCCCATGCCCGCCACCGTCCTGAGGATTTACCGTGAGGTGAATTCAGCGCCCCGTGACATCCGGCGGAGGAGAACGGCCATGCCCGCGGAACCGGCGAGGGCGGAGTCCTCGGACCGCCTCCCCGCGCCCGCGTCCGGACGCGCCGTCACGCCGGTGCTCCGGCCGCCGAGGGAAGGGCGACGAGGGTGACACCGGTCGAGGTTCGCATCGAGAAGAGACCGCCGTCAGGACCGGGCGAGCCCGTACGCCGCCGCGGACCGTGGCACCTGCGGGCCAACGCGCTCGTGGTGGCGTGGCTGGGACTGACGGTCACGGCCGCGCTGACGGGGGAGGCGCTGCCCGCGCCGCGCTGGCTGCTGGTCCACGTCCTCCTGCTCGGCGCGGTCACCACGGCCATCCTGATCTGGAGCGAGCACTTCACCGTGGTGCTGCTGCGCGCCCGCACACCGGACCCGCGTCTCGGCCTGACCCGGCTCGGGCTGCTCAACGCCGCCACGGTGGCCGTGCTGTACGGCGTCTCGGCCGGACCGGTCGCGGTGGCCGTGGGCGGGGCGGCCGTGATCGTGGCGGTCGTGCTCTGGCACGCGGCCACGCTGGTACGGCTGGCACGCGGCGCGCTGCCCGGCCGGTTCGGCCATGTCGTCGCCTGGTACGTGTGCGCGGCCGGGGCCCTGGCGGCCGGAGGCGTCCTCGGCGGGCTGCTGGCCGCGCAGGCCGGTCCCGGTGTCCCGCACGAGAGGATGCACGCGGCGCACGCCCAGGTGAACCTGCTCGGCTGGGTCGGCCTGACCGTGCTCGGCACGTTGTTCACGCTCTGGCCGACGGTGCTGCGCACCCGCCTGTCCGAGCGGACCCGCGGGGCCTCCTCCGCCGGGCTGAGGCTGGCCGTGCCCGGCCTGGCGCTGCTGACCGGCGGCCTGCTGGCGGACCTTCGCTGGGTGGCGGCGGCCGGGCTGGCGGCCTACGCGGCGGGGACGGCGGCGGCGCTGGTGCCGCTCGCGGAGGCGGTGCGTTCCCGCCGTCCGCACACCGGCGCGGCCTGGACGATGGGGGCCGCCGTCGTCTGGTTCGAGATCGCCCTCGTGATCGACGTGGTGATCGTCGTCACGCGGCCGACCGGCGAGGTGGCCGGGGCGCTTGAGCCGCTGCTGCCCCTGGTACTGGCCGGGTTCGTCGCCCAGGTGCTGCTCGGTTCGCTGCTGCACCTGCTGCCCGCGGTGCTGGGCGGCGGCCCGGCCCGGTTCAAGGAGAACGCGGCGCTGCTGGAACGCGGCTGGGTGGTACGGCTGGCCGCGTTCAACCTGGGCACGCCGCTGCTCGCGCTTCCCGTGCCGCGTCCGCTCGCCGTACTGGGCTGGGCACTGGTGCTTGCCTCGGGCTCGGCGTTCGTCGTGCTCGCCGCGCTCACCCTGCTGCGGGCGGCCACCGCGGCCACCCCGGCCACCGCGCCCGGCACAGGAAAAAGGCGCGGCGTTCCCGCCCTGGCCGGGGTGGCCGCCGGATGTCTGCTGACGGCCGCCGCGGTCGTGGTGGCCGTCGACGGCGGGTCCGGTCCCGCGACGACGGTCGTCGCCACGGGCGCCAGAACGGTCGAGGTGACGCTGTCGGGGATGCGCGTCCGGCCCGCGGTGATCGAGGCCGCTCCGGGCACCGTGCTGACGCTCCGCGTCACCAACGCCGACGCCCAGCGCCACGACCTGCGGCTGGCGACCGGTGAGCGCACCCCGACGCTGGCGGCGGGGCAGAAGGCCACGCTGACGCTGAAGCCGCTCGGCGAGGCGGTCGACGGCTGGTGCACCGTGGCCGGGCACCGGGCCGCGGGAATGACGGTGCGGATCATCCCCTCCTCCGTCCCCGTCGTCTCCCCGGAGGCCGGGCAGGCCACGGGGACGGCCGGGCCTGGAGCGCACGGCGAACACGGCGGGGCGGGGAACGGCATGGGGGACGGCACACCCCTCCTCGACCTCGCCGCGCCGATGTCACCGGGCTGGAGGCCGTACGACGCGGCGCTCGGGCCCGCGCCGGGCGGTGGCGAGCACGCCGTGGAGATCCGGGTGGACGACAGGGTCGTGCGGGAGGTCGCGCCGGGGGTGCGGCAGCGGGTGTGGACGTTCGACGGGACGGTTCCCGGGCCGGTTCTGCGGGGCAGGGTCGGCGACGTGTTCACGGTGACGTTCGTCAACGGCGGGTCCATGGGGCACGGCATCGACTTCCACGCCGGTGCGACCGCTCCCGACGGGCCCATGCGCACGATCCAGCCGGGTGAGCGGCTGACCTACCGGTTCCGCGCCGGCTTCGCGGGAGCGTGGCTGTACCACTGCTCGACCATGCCCATGAGCCAGCACATCGCGAACGGCATGTACGGAGCCGTGATCATCGATCCGCCGGACCTGGCACGTGTGGACCGTGAGTATCTACTGGTCTCGGGGGAGCTGTACCTGGGGGAGCCGGGCAGTGAGGCCCAGGTCGTCAAGCTGCGCGAGGGCCGCCCCGACGGGTGGATGTTCAACGGGACCGCCGCCGGTTACGACCACGCCCCGCTGGAGGCCAAGGCCGGTGAGCGGGTGCGGATCTGGGCGGTGGCGGCCGGGCCGAACTCGGGGACGGCGTTGCACGTGGTCGGGGCGCCGTTCGACACCCTCTACGAGGAGGGGTCCTACCGGCTGCGCGCCGGGGACCCGGGCGGCGCGCAGGTGCTGGACCTGGCCCCGGCGCAGGGAGGCTTCGCCGAACTGGTCTTCCCCGAGCCGGGTACCTATCCGGTGGTGGACCACCTGATGCGTAACGCCGAGGCCGGAGCGCACGGGCTGTTCCGGGTGAGCGCGTCATGACGTGGTGGACGGTGGTGCGCTTCGCGCACGTGCTGTCGGCGGCACTGTGGGTGGGCGGGCAGCTGACGGTCTCCCTGGTGCTGCTGCCCCTGGCCCGGCGGCTGCTGGACGCGGAACGGCGTGGCCGGGTGCTGACCGCGGTCGGCCGCCGCTTCGGGATGTTCACCGGCGCGGTGTTCCTGCCGGTGCAACTCGGTACGGGCGTCGCCATCGCCTGGCACAAGGGCGTCACCTGGGCCTCGCTGGCCGAGCCCGGCTACGGGCGGATCCTGGCCGCGAAGCTGGCGTTGTTCTGCGCGGTCATGGTCGCGGCGGCCCTGCACGGATGGGCCGTGCGCGCCGGACGCCCCTCCTTCGCGCGAAGCATGGCGGTGACGGCGCTGGTCGGCTCGGTCGGCGTGGTGCTGCTGGCCACCGCCCTGCCCGCCACCTGAGCCCGTCTCCCCGGGTCCGTCCTTCCCGGGTCCGTCCTTCCCGGCAGGGCGGGGACGGTCATCTCCGCGGTCGTCTGGTGGCCGCGGAGACGACGCTGTCGAGCAGGCCGGGGAAGAGCTCGTCGAGGTCGGCCCTGCGCAGAGAGTTGATCTTCGAGGTGCCCTGGTAGACCTGGTTGATGACCCCGGCCTCGCGCAGGACGCGGTAGTGGTGCGTCCCGGTGGACTTGCTGACGGCGAGGTCTATCTCCGAACAGGCGGCTCCGTTCTCCGTCGTGGCGAGGAAACGCACCACCTCCAGCCGCATGGGGTCGGAGAGCGCGTGCAGCACCGCCTCCAGCCGGATCTCCTCGACGTCCGGGTGCTCCAGGACTCTCATGTGTGTCTCCCCTCCGCGTTCCCCTCGATATTACGTCACTTGTCGTACTACGATGAATCTCGTACTACGATGTACGTCGTACAAAACACCGAACCGGGAGTCCCCATGCTGTTCGACCCCATCACCCTGCGCTCGCTGACGATTCCCAACCGCGTCTGGATGGCGCCGATGTGCCAGTACTCGGCCGCCACGGACGGCCCCGAGGCGGGAGTGCCGCACGACTGGCACCTGTCCCACCTGGCGGCCCGCGCGGTGGGCGGCGCCGGGCTGATCCTCACCGAGGCCACGGCCGTCTCCCCGGAGGGCCGGATCACCCCCGCGGACCTGGGGCTGTGGAACGAACGCCAGGAGCGGGCGTTCACCCGGGTCACCCGGTTCCTCCAGGAGCACGACACCGTACCCGGCATCCAGCTCGCGCACGCCGGGCGCAAGGCGTCGACGGACCGGCCGTGGCGCGGAGGCGGACCGGTCGGCGTCGCCGACGGCGGCTGGCAGCCGGTTGCGCCGAGCCCGATCCCGTTCGCCGAGAACCATCCCGTGCCGAGGGAGCTGACCGTGGAGGAGATCCGGCGCGTCGTCGACGACTTCGCCCAGGCGGCCCGGCGTGCCCTGCGGGCGGGTTTCCAGGTCGTCGAGGTGCACGGCGCGCACGGCTATCTGATCGGGGAGTTCCTCTCCCCGCACAGCAACCGCCGTACCGACGCCTACGGTGGCTCGTTCGGCAACCGCATCCGTCTCGCGCTTGAGGTCGTCGAGGCCGTGCGCGCCGTCTGGCCGGAGGAACTCCCCGTGTTCTTCCGCGTCTCGGCCACCGACTGGCTCACCGAGAACCCCGAGGACGAACGCGAGGGGTGGACCGTCGAGGAGACCGTGCTCCTGGCCGGGGAACTGCTCTCCCGCGGCGTCGACCTGCTCGACGTCTCCAGCGGCGGGAACGCGCCCCACGCGAGGGTCCTCACCGGCCCCGGCTACCAGGTGCCGTTCGCGGCCCGGGTCCGCGCCGAGACCGGCATGCCGGTGGCCGCCGTCGGCCTGATCACCGAACCGCGTCAGGCGGAGGACATCCTCACCTCCGGCCGGGCCGACGCCGTACTGCTCGGCCGCGAACTGCTCCGCGACCCCCACTGGCCCCACCGGGCCGCCCGTGAACTGGAGCCCTCCTCGTCCCTTTCCTGGCCCGAGCAGTACGGCTACGCCGTCTGACCGGGCCGGCGCGTGCGCACCGGCCACCGGCCCCGGTGTGCGAAAGCCCACCGGCGCTCGGGGCTGGACGTTTCTGTGAAGTCCTCGCTCTTTCCCGGGAATCTCCGTGGAACGGCGAGACCACCCGAAGGCGAAAAAGACCGGGGGCGAGGGGAACGCCGTTTGCTGTGACTTTCCGTTATATCATCTGCCTCACCGTGACGGCGTTTCCGGTCCGTGGCCGGCGATTGAAGGGAAACGCTGTGTGAACGGCGCGTCCTCGGGTACTCGCGTCGAAACGTCAACGCAGCTCGCGGGGTCTTATACAGGAAATATACGGACTCTGCACAAGGCTCTCCTAGGGTTTCTCAAGCCTGCAACCGAACTGGGGGAGAATGGTCATGCTGGTAGGTGTAGACGTTGTGCACGCCTCCGTCTGGTCGCTCGATTTCCATCGGAAACCGGGACCGGGGCGGCCTGCTGATTTTTCCGATCTCGGTGTCATCGGGCCGGTCACCGAACTGGTCGACGTATGCTTCGGCGACACCGTCCACTCTCTGGAGCTCGGCTGGGACGAGGCGGCCCTGAGAGAGCTGGACCTTCTGGTGATCCCCGCCGCCGGGGGAGACGGCGCGTCGTTCACCGAGGCCGAGTGCCGGCTCCTGGAGACGTATGTGCGCGAGGGCGGGTCGGTTCTGATCCTCGGTGACGGCGAAGGCCGGTCGGCCACGTCCGGCCACCACCCCTTCGGGATCACTGTGAACGGCCTGCTTCCCGGAACACGCGGTGATTCGCCCGACTCGCACCTCCTCACCTACGACTTCACGGTCGAGGCGAACAGCACGCATCCGGCCGCCCCGGGAGTCGGCGGCGTGCACCTGTACCGGCCGAAGGGCGTGGAGAGTTCCCTGGTACAGCTGGTCCCGGTGGTGGAGTACGACGGCCACACCCTGCTCGGAACGGCGCAGTACGGCGCGGGCCGGATCGCGGTGATCGGCAACGCGGAGATGTTCGCGCTGCCGTTCCTCGGCCGCGAGGACAACGCCCGGCTCCTGCTGTCCCTGCTGTCGTGGCTGTACCGCGGTGAGGCCGTCCAGCACATCGACCAGAAGGTGCTGCACGTGGTCGACGAGCACCGGTTCACCACCCGCACCCTTCCGCAGGGGGAGAACCTCAAGGAGGAGCCAGGGCCGCACGTCGTCGACGCGCGTCCCTACGCCCACCTGCTGGCGAGCCTGGCCGACGGATATCTGCCCGATTCGCGGGAGGACCAGGAAGCGTTCCTGGCCGAGGCCGAACTTCGCTTTCACGAGTTTCCCCGGGTGATCCGGCACGCCCTCGCCAGGTTCCGGCGGAACAGCACCGACAGCGGCGTCCTGCTCATCAGAGGACTGCCCGTCGACCCGGATCTCCAGCCCACGCCGGCGAAACCGGCCGAACCGTTGCCCAGGCCGACGCCGATGAGCGAACTGTGGCTGGCCGGATTCGCCCAGGCGCTGGGCGAGCCCATCGCCTATGTTCAGGAGAAGCAGGGACAGCTTTTCCAGAACGTGGCTCCGACGAGGCACAACGCGGAGAAGCTCTCCTCGGAGAGTTCCTCGTTTCTTCTGGACTTCCACACCGAGGCGGCCTTTCACCCCTTCATGCCGGACTACGTGCTGCTGCACTGCCTGCGTCCCGACCATGAGCGCTCGGCCAAGACGATCAGCGCGAGCCTGCGCATGGCGGTGTCGCGACTGAGCCTGCGCGAACGGGCGATCCTCAGCGAGCCGATGTTCCAGACCGGTATCGACTACTCCTTCGGCAGCGCCAACGGCCAGAAGGGCAACGGTCCGGTGCTCCGGGTTCTGTACGGAGACCCCTTCGACCCCTACATCACGGTGGACCCGGACCTGATGGTCGGTCTGACACCCGAGGCCGACGCGGCCCTGAAGCGGCTGCACGTCGCGCTGAACGAGGTCAAGCAGTGGGCCCGGCTGGACACCGGCGACCTACTGATCATCGACAACAGGCGGACCGTCCACGGGCGGTCCGAGTTCCAGGCCAGATACGACGGCCTCGATCGATGGCTTCAGCGAGTGTGCGTGGTCCGCGACCTCGTGCCCTCCGCGGCGCACCGCAGGCTCCGCCGCCGTGTCATCGAAACCGCCTTCGCCGTCTGATGGACCTCACGGGGAGAGACTTTCCAGATATGCGTGATCTATCGTTCGCCCGGGTGCTGGTCGTGGAACCGGTCTCTTCCGGAAACGCCCTGGTCACAGCGGCGCGTGACCTCGGCCTGCAGGTCGTCGTCGCATCCTACGACGCCGACGACCGCACGCTTCCCGATGAGATCCGCGCGCTGGCGCACGCCGTACTCGTGGTGGACACCAACGACCAGGCCGCACTCGAGCAGGCGGTGCTCGACATGCACAGGGACGCCCCGTTCTCGGCGGTCCTGGCCGGTTGTGACTTCCACGTGCCGGCGACCGCCAGACTGGCCGCGGCTCTGGGGCTGACCGGACTGCGGCCGGAGACGGTCGAGGAGGTCAGGGACAAGGTGCTCATGCGGGCGCGTTCGGCCGAGGCGGGCCTGCGGACCCCCAGGTTCGCCCAGGTGACGTCGCTCACGGAGCTGGAGCAGGCCGCGGAGCACGTGGGCTACCCCTGCGTGATCAAGCCGGTCGGCTCCTCGGGAAGCATCCACGTCAGCCGTGCGAACGAGTGGGCGGAGCTGCGCGCGGCCTTCGATCGGCTCTCCGTCGACCAGAGCCTCGACCTGGGCAGGCCGCTGGAGCACCGGGCCATCGTCGAGGAGTACATCGCGGGGCCGGAGTTCAGCGCCGACGGGTACGTCGCGGAGGGCCGCACGACGGTCGTCGCGCTCACCCGGAAACTGCTGGGACCGGAACCCGCCTTCGTGGAGATCGGACACCTGACCCCCGCCGACGAGAGCGTGGAGGTGACGGCCCAGATAGAGAAGTACGTGCGTGCCGTCGTGGACGCGGTGCACCTGACCGTCGGCGCCTTCCACTGCGAGCTGAGGATGACCCCCGACGGGCCGGTGCTGATCGAGATCGCGGCCCGCCTCCCCGGAGACCGGATCGTCGATCTGGTTCACCTCGCCACCGGCGTCAGCCTCCCCAAGGCGATGATCGCGGCGCATCTCGGATGGACGCTTGAGGACGTCGGGGCCATCGGCGTGCCACAGGCGAAGAACGCCGGAATCCGCTTCTACCTCGCCGACGGTCACCACGCCTACCGGCGGTTGAACGGATGGGACGATCTCCTCGCCCTGCCGGAGGTGCTGGAGACGAAGCTCACGATCGCCGCCGGGGAGCCGATCCCGGAGCCGGGAGATTTCCGCTCCAGAATCGGACACGTCATATTCACCGCCGACTCCTTCCAGGAGGCGACGGACATCTGGCAGGCGGTTGGCAGAGCCGTCACGGTGGAGTAGGCATGCTGTTCTATCTCGCGCTCCGCGGGGTCGGCTGGCTGGCCAATCAGACGCTCCAGTTCGTGGTGCCACTCATGATCTACCGGATGACGGGCAGCCTGATGTGGTCGGGCGTCGCCCTGTTCGTTGAGTGGACGCCCAGGCTGGTCGCGCTGCCCCTCGCCGGCTACCTCGCCGACCGGTTCGAGAGCCGCCGAATCCACATCCTGAGCGATGTGGTGCGCACGGCGGTCGGGGCGGGGGCCGTGGCCGCCGTCGCCCTCATGCCGGGGAACGCGGGAGTGGCCCTGGTCGTTCTGGCCCTCGTCGCGGGCGCGGGGTTCGAGCTGACCTTCGTGGCCGGTGAGAAGGCGGGACTCTCCCTGGTCTCGGCCAAGGAGATGCCCCGCCTGCAGACCATGCTGAGCGCGATCGAGCAGAGCTGCATTCTCATCGCACCGGTCCTCGGCGGTGTCCTGCTGCTGGTGGGGACGACCGCGACGGTCGCCGTTCTCACCGTGCTCTTCGGGACGAGCCTGCTGCTGGCCCGGAACATGAAGCCTGCGGCGGTGGTGGCCGCGAAGCCGCCGCCGGTGATGGCCGGGGTACGCCAGGTGATCGCCAACACGCTCCTGCGAGACGTGGTGGCCATCACCATGGTGATCAACCTGATGCTGGCCCTGCTGCTGGCGGCCGCGCCGGCCCTGGTGCGGCACCACTACGGGGTGGACGAGGGGCGACTGGCCCTTGTGTACACCGGAGCCGCCCTGGTCGCGCTGCTCGTGCTGGCCCTGCTCACCCGGTTCATCCGGAGGTTCGGCCTTCTGATCGCCGGAGCGGCCAGCGCCCTGATCCAGTGCCTGGCCTTCCTGGCGATCGGCGCGTCCAACGAGTTCGTCGCCTTCGTCGCGATCGTGATGGTGTTCATGGCCGCCGACGCGGCCTTCAGCGCCTTCATCAGGACCGTCAGGGCCCGGGCCGTCCCGGCCGCCGAGTTCGGCAGCACCGCCGCCGCCATCTCACTGCTCAACTGCGTGTCGATGCCGCTGGCGGGCGGGCTGCTCGCGGTCACCGGCGCGTCCGTCGACCCCGTGCACCTGTTGACGATCACCGGTGGCCTGGCCCTCCCCGTGGTCGTCGGGCTGCTGATCCACCTACGAGCCGCCACCCGCACGAGAACGGAGGTCATGGCATGAACGCCTTGTCCGCAGGCCTCCCCCAGGGCATCGAGAGCCGCGCCGCGCGTCGTCCGCGTCCTGGAGCGCCCGCGGACCCGCAGGCCTCCGAACCCGTCGGGCCGAGGCCGTTCGCACCGCTGCGAAGCAGTCGTAAACCGGTGATCCTCACAGCTTTTCCCTGAAGGGACCGTGCAGATGACTGATCTAGACGGATTATCCGTTCTCATCGTGGAACCGGTCTCGGGCGGCGCGGCCCTCGCCCGGGCCGCGCACCGTCTCGGTGCCAGGGTGGTGACGGCTTCTCAGGACGCGGGTGACTGCGAGATACCCGCGAAGCTCAGGGAGATCGTCGATGAGGTCCTGGTCGTGGACACCAACGACGAGGCGGCTCTGGCCGAGGCGGTCACCCGGCTCCACCGCCGCAACCCGTTCGACGCGGTGCTGCCCGGCTGCGACTTCTACGTGGCGACGGCGGCCAGGCTCGCCGCGCGGCTCGGCCTGCCGGGCCTGCCGGTGGAGACGGTGGACTCCGTACGCAACAAGGCCCTCATGCGGGAGAGCGTCACGCGCGCCGGGCTGCGTTCGCCGCGCTTCGCCGAGGCGGACACGACGGACCGGCTGAGAAGCGCCGCCGAGCACGTCGGATTCCCGTGCGTGATGAAGCCGGTTGAGTCCTCCGGGAGCATCCATGTGAGCCTGGCGCGGGACTGGCCCCAGCTCCTGAGGGCGTTCACCGAGCTCGCCCAGGACGAGACCCTCGATCTCGGACGCCCGATGGGGCACCGGGTCATCGTCGAGCAGTACGTCCCGGGCGAGGAGATCAGCGCCGACGGCTACGTCGCCGACGGGGTGACGACCGTCGTGGCCGTCACCCGGAAGGTTCTGGGGGCCGAGCCGAGATTCGTGGAGCTCGGCCACCTGACGCCCGCGGACCTGCCCGGCGACGTCACGGACCAGGTGAAGGCCTACACCGAGGACGTCGTCCGGGCGCTCAACGTCACAGCGGGTCCGTTCCACTGCGAGCTCAGGCTCAGCGACCAGGGGCCGGTACTGATCGAACTCGGCGCGCGGCTGCCGGGGGACGGCATCCCCGAACTCGTCAAACGGGTGACCGGCGTCGACCTGACGCTGATCATGCTCGCCGCGGGACTCGGAGCCGACCCCCGGCGGCTGGGGGCCTTCGGCGAACCCGTCGCGGCGAGCGCGGCGGTCCGGTTCCTCACCCTCCCCGAGGGGGACTCCTACTCCGGCATCAAGGGCTGGGACGAACTGTCCGACCTGCCGAACGTCGTCGAGACACACGTCGCCATCCCGCCCGGTGTCCCCGTTCCCGAGGTCCGGGACTGCCGGTCACGCCTGGCGCACGTCCTCTACACGGCGGACTCCCACCGCGCCGCGCTGGCCTTCTGGGACTCCCTCGACGAGAGGGTGGTCATCCAGTGACCGCCGCCGAGCCGTACGACTACGCGGCCGTCGGCATGGGGCCGGCCAACCTGAGCCTCGCCGCGCTCGGAGAGCCTCTCCCGGACCTCAGGCCGATCCACCTTGAGGCCAGGGAGAGCACCGCCTGGCACCCGGGGCTTCTGCTGCCCGAGGCGACCCTGCAGGTCTCACCGTTGAAGGACCTGGTCACCCTGGTCGACCCGACCAGCCGTTTCTCGTTCCTGGCCTTCCTCGCCCAGGAGGACCGGCTCTACAGGTTCCTCACCGCGCGCTTCCCCGCCGTCCACAGGACGGAGTTCAACCAGTACCTCCAGTGGGTCTCCCAGTCGATTCCGTCCATCGAGTACGGAACCCACGTTCAGGACATCGACCTCCGCGACGGCCTCTTCCGGCTCCGCTCCGAGCGGGGGGAGGTCCTCGCGCGCAACGTCGTGCTCGGCACCGGCCCGGTCCCCAGGATCCCGCCGCACCTGCGCAACCACCTGTGCGCCGACGTGTTCCACGCGGGGGAGTTCCTCCTGCGCGAGCGGACGACCGCTGACCGGGACGTCACGGTGCTCGGCGGAGGCCAGTCCGGCGCCGAGATCGTACGGCACCTGATGCGGCTGGACAGGGTCCCGCGGAGCATCACATGGATCACCCGGCGGCCGGGGTTCCTGCCGCTGGACGACTCCCCGTTCACCAACGAGTACTTCTTTCCCCAGTACGCCCGCGAGTTCCACAAGATGCCGGGGGAGCGCAGGCGGACCCTTCTCGCGGAGCAGAAGTACGCCAGTGACGGAATCGACACGGCGACCCTTGAGGACATCTACCGGGAGCGTTACCGGCACGAGTACATCCTGGGCCGCAAGGACTGGATCCGTCTGATGCCCGGGATGGAGGTGACCGGCTGCACCCGCCTGCCCGACGGATGGGGACTGACCGTCGAGGGCGCCGAACCCCGCGTTGTGACGACCGACGTGGTGATCCTCGCGACCGGCTACGAACACCGCCTCCCGTCCTGCATGGACACCCTCACCCCGCGGTTGTCCACCACCGGGGGGACTCCGGACGTGGGGGAGGACTTCTCGCTCCGGCTGGACGGTGACGTCAGGGGCAAGGTCTACGTCCAGAACGGCGCCCAGCACGCCTGGGGGATCGCCGACCCCAACCTCAGCCTTCTGGCCTGGCGCAGTGCGGTCATTCTCAACGACATCCTCGGATATCGGAGGTACAACACATGAGCCTCCCCCGAGTCGGGCTCCGTGCCCTGCCCGCGGAGTTCCCCGCGCTTGAGGAGTGGGAGATCCCTCTCGACGAACTACCGGGCGACCGGCCGTTCAGCATGGCCCGCTTCACCGTCGCCCCCGGAGGACGGACACCGCCCGACAGCCACGCCGTCACCGAGATCTGGCTGCTGCTCGACGGCAGGGGGACGCTCCACTACGGAGGCGTTCCGCACGAGGTGGGCGCGGGCGACGTCGTGGGGTTCGCGCCCTTCGTCGAGCACATGTTGCTGGCCGACCGCGGTACGCCGGTGTCCGCGCTTTCCATCTGGTGGCGGAGCAGCTGATGGGGAGGCCGGAGAAGGAGTTCGACCTCGCAATCATCGGTTCCGGGATCATCGGGGCGATGATCGGCCATCTCGCCGCGGAGGGGAACCCGGGGCTCCGGGTCCTCACGATGGACGACGGCAACACCGGCGCCACGCACCTGTCAGCCGGACTGGACGTTCCCACGGGACACACTGCCGGGCAGCGGGCGTTGGCCGCGCGGGGATCGGCTGTCTACGCCAGGCTGAGGGCCGAACTGCCCGCACTGCCGATCCGGCCGGTCGACACCTACTGGGTGATCGACAAGGCGAACCTCCACAGGCTGCGGGAGAGCATGGCCGGTCCCCGCCTGACCGAGGCCGACGCGGAGCGGCGGGACTGGCTGGCCGGAGTCCTGCCCGGACTGCGAACCGCCGACCGGCTGCTGCTGCGCTCCGACGGGGGCGCCCACGCCGACGTGGGACGCCTGGCGGGACGACTGCTGGACGAACAGCGGCGGCGCCCGGGGAGCGAGGTGCGCGGTGGTTCGCCCGTCACCGGTGTACGGCCCCGCGACGGCCGCTACGAGCTGACCCACGGCGACGAGGTGTACGCGGTCGCGGGAAGGGTCGCCGTGGCGACCGGGGCGCGGGCGCCCTGGGGGCCGTTCGGTGACGTGGCCAGGGCGCGGGGGCTCCGAGTCAAGAAGGTCGCCGCCCTCCACCTCGGCGTACGGCCACCGGACGACGCGCCGGTTCTCGTCTTCGACGACCACGACGCCTTCCTGCTCCCCGTGCACGAGGAGGGGTACTGGCTCCTCAGCTTCACCTCACGGCATTGGGACCTCTCTCCGGGCGACGGCCCGCCGGACCTGAGTCCCGAGGACCGGGCGACGGCGGCCGGCGTCCTCGACGCGTACGTCCCCGCCCTGGCCGCGGAGGTCTGCGGTGGCCGGGCCTTCTACGACGGTTACACCCCGGACCGGATGCCGCTGGTCGAACCGGTGGACGGATGGCCGGGCGTCGTCCTCGCGCTCGGCGGCAACGGATCGGGCTACCGGCTGGCCCCGGCCATCGCTGAGCGCGCACTGGAACTTCTCAGTCTCGACACACGTAAAGGCGACCGTTCGTGACCGTGCCAACCGAGGGTCTGATCAGGACCTCGAAAACCGCTCACCCCAGGCACTACCTGCTGGCTCCCTCCGAGCCCACTCCGAACGGGCGCCTGCACCTCGGCCACATCGCGGGGCCCTTCCTGCGTCTGGACATGCTCAGCCGCTTCCTGCGCATGCGCGGTGACCTGCCGCTGATCATCACCGGGAGCGACGTCTACGAGCCGTACATGACGTTCAAGGCCGTGGCCGAAGGACGTTCCGAAGCGGAGATCGCGGCCGAGTACGACGCGCTCATCGCGGAGGACCTCAGCGCCGTGGACATCGGCGTCGACCAGTTCATCAACCCCTGTGAGGACCCCTGGCGGAAGGTCTTCGAGGAGGAGGTCGACGCCTGCGTGCGGCGGCTGCGCCACCGGGGAGCGGTGGTCGAGCAGCGGGAACGCGTTCCGTACAGCCGCTCCGCCGCGCGGTACATCGTCGGGCCATGGCTTACGGGCGGGTGCCCGGACTGCGGGAGCAGGGTCTCCAGCTACTTCTGCGAGACGTGCGGCGGTCATTTCCGCCCGGAGAACCTGCTGGAACCGCAGGGGCCCGACGGCGCAGGCCCACTCGAATGGCGGGAGATCTCCTCACTCTTCCTCAGGGTCGCGGAGCCGGAACCGCTCCGGCGCCGGATGGCGGAGATGCGGGTGCCGCCGCGTTTCCAGGAGGCGGTCGAGCGTTTCCTGGCCCGCGAGGGCGGTACGGTCCGCCTGAGCGCGCCCCAGCAGTGGGGTGTGGCCCTGGAGGGAGGCGTGCCCGGCGTGCCGCGCACGCTCTTCTCGTACGCGGGGATCTTCATGTTCGCCAGGCTCATGGGCGCCGTCCACGGGGAGATGAGCGGGACCGGGGTCAACGCCTTCGATCCAGGCTCCGGGGTCACCACGGTGACCAGCTTCGGTATCGACAACGTCATCCCCACCATGGTCTGCATCGTGGGGACGGCGCTGCGGCACGGCGACATGAAGGGCTACGACCGCGTTCTGGTCAACGACTTCTACCAGCTCGAAGGGGAGAAGTTCTCGACGAGCCGGGGACACGTCATCTGGTCCGCCGACATCGCGCGGGCCCCGCGGATCAGCGCGGACGCCGTACGGTACTTCCTGGCCGGGACGAGACTGGAGGAGGGGCCCGAGAGCATGGAGCCCCGGTCCTTCGTCGAGGTGAACAACACGCGGCTGGCCGGCCGGTTGACGTCCCTTGTCCGTGCCGCCTCGGCGGTGTCCGCCGACGTCCTTCCCGAACCCATGGGGCAGGATCGGCTGGCCCGGCTTGAGGAGCTGTTACGCCGGCAGGAAGCGGCTCTGGACGGGTTGGTCATCGCGACGGCGGACGCCGTCGCGGCGTTCGACCTCTGGTGGCGGGAGACGCCCGGCGAGTGGGGTTCTGCCTCCCAGGCCTACTGGTGGCTGAAGGGCGTGGCGGTCCTGGCCTTCCCGATCATGCCGCGGCTCGGCCGGCGGTTGTGGGAGTCGCTCGGGGGCACGGGCGAACCACGCCTGGCGGCCTTCCTGGAGCCCACCCGGCCGCGTGCGAGCGGTGGGCCCGGTGGCTTCGAGCCGATCACGCTGGGTGATCTGGTGTCCGTCCTGCCTGTCTCGTCGCGTCATGTTCCGGCCTGACGCTCGCCATCGAGCAAGGAGAGCAATGTGAGAGTCCTCGTCGTGAACCGGTGGGACGATGAGTTCTCGGCCTACGGCGACTACGTCGACCACCTCCGTCACGAGGTGTGTTACGTGACCGTGCCCACGCATCTGCCGTGGATTCCGGAAGAGGCGCGGCACGTCACCGTGCTGGACGGCCTCGACGACGAGGCTGAGGTGGTCGCCGCGGCCCAGGCCGTCCAGGAGGCCTGCGGAAGGTTCGACCTGGTCCTCGCGCTGTCGGAGTTCGACCTGACCACCGGTGCCCGCATCCGGGAGGTCTGCGGTGTTCCAGGAGACGACTCCTCCCGGGTACGGCGTTTTCGCGACAAGGTGACCATGAAAACCGTCCTGGCCGACGCCGGCGTACGGGTCCCGCGTTTCGCGACGGTGAAGTCACCCGCCGATATCGGGGAGTTCCGGCGACGCGTGGGCGGGCCCGTCGTCGTCAAACCGCGCGCGCAGACCGCGAGCAAGGGCTGCCACATCGTTCACAACTCCTTCGAACTGTCGGAGGTTCTCACGGAGCTCGAACGGTCCGGCCACGACGACTACGAGGTCGAGGAGTACGTCGACGGCCCGATCTGGCACGTCGACGGGATCGTCGAAGCCGATCGGTTCCTTTTCGCCCGCGCGTCGCGCTACGTCAACACCTGCTACGAGTACAGCCGTGGCACGCCGCTCGGGTCCGCCGTGCAGGAGGGGCCGGTGGCCGACGCCATGCTCGCCTTCACGCTGCGTTGCCTGACCGGGCTCGGTCTTCACCGTTCGGCGTTCCACCTGGAGATCATCGAGTCCGCGTCAGGGCCGGTGTTCCTTGAGGTGGCGGCACGGGTGGGCGGTGGCGAGATCGCGTTCGTCCTGCGGGACGTCTACGGGGTGGACGTCATCGGCGACTGGATCCGGCTGCAGCTCGGAGAGCGCCCGCAGACCATCGGCGTTTCGTCCGAGAGCCGGGAGATCGCTGGATACCTGCAGGTTCCCGGCCCCGCGGGACACCGGTTGCTGTCGCGGCCCTCCCTCGCCGGGACGATCGAAGGGCTGTACGGCGAGGACCTCCTCGAACCCGGCCACTGCTTCGACGGCCCGTCCGGTGGTGAGGAGCTTCTCGGCCGCTTCCGCTACCGTGCCGGGACCGTCGCGGACGTCGAGTCGGCGATCAACGCCACCCTGGACGCCTTCGTCTGCGTCACGGAACCGGTGCAGCGGTCATGCGTGTGATCTCCTCGCCGCTGGCTCCCTACGCGCGGGTGCTCGCGGTTCCCGGCGCCAGAGGGATGGCGGTCTCGGGGGTGCTGGCCAGGCTTCCCGTGGCCGTCATCGGCGTCAGCATAGTGATCATGGTCGCCGCCCGGTACGGTTCCTACGGGCTGGGCGGTGCCGTCACCGCGACCCAGACGCTCTGTTACGCCGTCTTCGGGCCACCGCTGTCGCGAGCGGCGGATCGCCTGGGGCAGCGCCGGGTGGTCGTGCCGGCGTCGCTGGCCGCCGTCACCGGGCTGACGGGCCTGGTGGTCTGCGGTTCGCTGCGAGCGCCTGCCTGGACGCTCTTCGGCTGCGCCGCGCTGGTCGGTCTGATGCCCAACGTCGGCTCCATGGTGCGTGCCAGGTGGGCTCACCTGCTGCAGGGAACCGATCGGCTCCACACCGCGTACGCGATGGAGTCCGTGGTCGACGACCTCATCTTCATCGTGGGACCGGTGCTCGCGGTCAACCTGTCCCTGGTGGCGGGAGCCGAGGCGGGGCTCGTGGCGGCGGCCGTGCTGTTGTTCACGGGATGCCGGCTGCTCGCCTCGCGGACAGCCACCGAGCCGCCGGTCGTGACCGTCTCCGAACGCCGTGGCGGCGTGCTTCTCAAGGCGCGGGGGCTGTGGGCCGTGGTCGCCGTCTGCACGGCGATGGGGGGTCTTTTCGGGTCCGTTGAGGTGGCCGTCGTCGGCTTCGCCACCGAACACCGTCAGACCGTGCTGGCGAGCTGGATTCTCGCGCTTTACGCGCTGGGGAGCGGGATTTCCGGCGTCCTCTTCGGCAGGCGCCGGCTTTCCTGGAGCGTCCCCAGGCAGTTGACGGTCGCGGCGATCCTGCTGACGTTGACGACGGCGCCCATGCTGGTGACGGACAACCTCTACGTCCTGGGCGGTGTGCTCCTGGTCTCCGGTGCCGCGTGCGCGCCGATCCTCATCCTCGCCACCGGCCTGGTCGAGCGGCTGGTTCCCCCGGAGAGGCTGACCGAGGGGATGACCTGGATCAGTACCGGTCTCGGGGCCGGGGTGGCGCTCGGCGCGCCGATGGCGGGATGGACCGCGGACGAGTACGGCGGTAACCGGGTTTTCCTGACGCCGCTCCTCTGCTGTGTCGTCGTCACACTCGCCGCCGTCATGGGAACGCGTCGTCTTTCCGCGGCACAACACCCAGCTCCCGGAAGATGACGCCCGCGATGTGGAACTGCCCTGCCGCCTCGGCCGCCCGGCCACGGGCGTGGGCGAGTTTGCCGAGGTACTGATGGATCTCCGCTTCGACGATGCGCTCGTTGGTGTCCTCGGCGTGCGTCAGCGCGAGGGCGAGCGTCTGACCGGATTCCTGGAGCCGCCCCATGGCCGCCTGCGCCCGGCCCAGTCCGTAGAAGGCGTAGGCCATGCCGACCCGGTCCCCGATGGAGCGGCAGAAGTCCAGTACGGCCTCGAAACGGGGGACGGAGGCCTGCGGCCGTTCGCATTCCACGTCAAGTTCTCCCAGCCGGTAGTTGATCTGCTGGACGAGGCGGGACGCTCCGGCCTGTTCGGCCGCGCTCAGCGCTCGTTCGAAGTGTTCCCGGGCTCGACAGTGCTCGCCGAGCTGGGTGTGTATCTGCCCGATCTGCCGAAGGGCGAGTGCCTGGTTTCCCAGGTCACCCAGATCGTTCAGGACGGTCACGCTGTCCTGCGCCCGCCGCAGGGCCATGTCGAGCCGCCCGCCCAGCCGGTCCAGTGCGGCCAGCTTCAGCTGGGCGAGGGCGTGGGCGTGCCTGTCCTGCAGACCGGTGAGGATGCGCGCGGCGTCCTCCAGGAAGTCGACCGCCCTGCGGTGGTCGTGAAGCCCCAGGCTCAGCTCGCCCAGCTCGGTCAGGATGACGGCCTCCCCGCGCGGATTGCCGGCGGCCCTCACGGTGGCGAGCGCGATCTCGTGCATGTGCTGCCACTCGTCCAGATGACGGCGTACCTCCAGAAGGGGAGCCGCCGTCACCGCGATGTCCCAGCACAGCTCGTCAAGGCCCAGCGCCGCCGTCTGCTGCACCGCGGCGGAGATGTTCGTCAGTTCGGTCTCGCACCACGCCACGGGATCGGTGACGATGTCGTCCAGCACCTCGGGGCCGACCTCCCAGCGGGGGGCGTTACTGTGCACCACCAGGTGGTCGCGGCCCGCGAGGAGCGTGTGGGCGTGTTCCGTGACGGTCAGCAGCGCGCCGAAGGCGCGTTGCAACGCCTCCCGGAGATCGTCGGGCGCGAGCTCCTGCTGGGCGCGCTCACGCGCGAAGATGCGGATCAGATCGTGCAGGCTGTAGCGGACCCGCCCGGAAGGCGTGGTCGCGGTGTTGACCAGATGGCTGTCCACGAGCTGGTCGAGGAGGTCCTCGGCCTCAAGGAACGAGCTGTCCAGCAACGTGACCGCCACCCACTCCTCAAGGTCCACGGCGTCCAGGGCCCCCAGGAGCATGAGCAGGAGACGTGCTCGCGGCTGCAGCGCCCTGTAGGAGACCATCAGGTTGGCCCGTACGTCGAGCTCTCCGTGGACGAGTTCGTCGAATCGCCGGTGCTCGTCGGTGAGCCTGCTGACCATCCGGGCCAGCGACCAGTGCGGCCTGGCGGCGAGACGGGCTCCGGCGATTCGCAACGCCAGCGGATGCCGTCCGCAGAGACGGGTGAGCGCGAGGCTCGCCTTGGAGTCGGCGTCCATCCGGTTGGAACCGACCATGTGCCGCAGGAACCTGAGTGCCTGGTCCTCGGTGAAAGGCTCCAGTTCCAGCAGGCGCGCTCCGGGGATGGCGGTGAGCCTGCGTCTGCTGGTGACCAGCATGGCGCATCCGCCCATGCCGGGTATGAGAGGCATCACCTGACTCTCGTCGCCGGCGTCATCGATGATCAGCAGGACTCTCCGGTCGGAGAGTATCGCCCGGAGCATGCCCCCACGCTCGTCGTGGTTCTCCGGAATCCGGGTGTCGGGTACCCCGAGGGCGCGAAGCATGCTGGCCAGCGCGACCTCGGGCATCGTCCGGTGCGTCGTCTCGGCGCCGCGCAGATGGACGTAGATCTGACCGTCGGGAAACCTGTTCCGCAGACGGTTGGCCATGTGGACCGCCAGGGTGGTCTTTCCCGCGCCTCCGCGTGCGGACACGACAACGATCGGAGGAGTGCCTCCAGGAGAGCCGGTCAGCCACTCGGACAGCAACGCGACCTCCTTGTCCCGGCCGGTGAAGTCGGCGGTGTCCGCGGGGACGATGTTGCGAGGGGGTGACGTCACGACGGGCTCCGCAGGCTCCGCCTCCGCCAGGGAGCCTCCGCGCAGTACCAGTTGTTCCAGTTCCCGTAGTTCCTGGCCCGGTTCGATGCCGAGCGATTCGATGAACAGCGCCCGTGTCTCCCGGTACACCTCCAGTGCCTCCGCCTGCCGGTCGGCGCGGTAGAGGGCCTCCATCAGCTGGGCGCGCAGCTTTTCGCGCAGGGGGAAGTCTTCGATGAGCTGGAGAAGGATCGGTATCATTTCCGCGTGGTGCCCGAGTTTGATCTCCAGCTCCACCCACCGGTGAGCGGATCTGAAACGTTGCTCCTCCAGGACCGCGGCCTCGGTGCGGAGCGGGCCGCTGGCGTGAAGCCCTGAATAGGCTGGGCCGCTCCACTTGTCCAGTGCCTGCCGGAGCAGGTCGGCCGCCCGCCTGATGTCCCCCTGCTCGATGAAGTGATCACTCTGGGCGGTCAGCTCGGCGAAATGCAGAACGTCGATCTCGTGAGGCTCCGCCCGCAGCAGATATCCGCGCGACATGCGCGCCACCCTCTGCGGATCGCCGAGAAGCTGCCGCAGGCTGCGTATGTAGGCGCGGAGGTTCGCGGCCGCCGACGGCGGGGGATTCTCCGGCCACAGTCCGTCGATTAAATGACTGTCCGAAACCGCCTTGTTCGGCTGGCTCAACAGCAGGCCGAGGGTCGTCTGCAGTCTGGTGCCGCGCAGGGGGACACAACGGCCGTCGACCGTCAGCTGGAGAGGCCCCAGGACCTGGAACAGGAGGCGAGGGGGGAGGTGATCCACTGCCGAAGCCGGAGGCGACCCGTCGACGGCTCTTCGATGAATCTCATCATCCACCATGATCCATTCCATGACGAAGGCCCCAACGGGGCGTCAGACATAACTGTCGGACGAGTATGTATATCTCATGCGGGATTTTCGGGCGGAAAACCTTCTAGGATGCGGTCGGGCTTTAATCAGCCAAGTGCTCAACTTCTCTACGAACCCCGTCTCCCGACATTGTAGGTCGTCTGTTGATTGGTTATGGGTTGGTAGGTTCGGTGTTTATTTGCTGATTTCGGATGGCCTATGGCGTGTCATCCGCTGCGGTACGCCCTGTCTGATCCGGGCGGAGACGACTACTCCAGGTGAGGGGGAGCGGCGCGGACGGCAGGGGGCGCCGACCTACGCCCGCGCCGGGCGGCTCCGTCCCCGCGGTGGCACGCGCGCCCGGCGTCCTGGCGTGCTCGCCTCGGCGTGCCTGGGAACGCGCCGCCCCGGCACGCGCGGTGGCCCGGAGGCGCCGCTCGCGGGTTCGGGTCAGTCCGCGCTCGTACCGGGCCTACCGGGCCACCAGGGGCGGTTCACTCAGTCGAGCACCGTGTCCCTGGTCTCGCGCATGCGGATGTAGACGACGGTGGAGACAAGAGTGAGCGCGCTGGCGTACCAGCCGAAGACCTGTCCGTGCCCCCCGTCGGCGAGCATCGTGGCGACGTACGGTGCGGTGCCGCCGAACAGCGCCACGGTGAGCGCGTAGGGAAAACCGATGCCCGTCGTGCGGACCTTCGAGGGGAACAACTCGACCATGACCGCTGAGCACACCGAGGTGTAACCGGTCAGCAGCACCATGGCCACGCACGAGATGAGCAGCAGATTCCAGAAGGAGTCCTGCAGCATGCCGAGCATCGGGACCGTCAGCACGGTGAAGCCCGCTCCGAAGACGACGAGCAGGGGCTTCCTGCCCACGCGATCCGCCAGCAGCCCTCCGAGGGGCTGGATCGCCGTGAAGAACACGAGCGCGATCGTGCTCACCGTGAGCGCCCGCGCCGGGTCCGCGCCTGCGGTGATCGTGGCGTACGTCGGCAGGTATATGGACCAGGTGTAGAAGCTGACGGTGGCTCCCGCGGTCATGCCGACGATGAGCATCGACTCCTTGGGATGCCTGCGAAGGAAGTCGAAGAGTCCCGGCCTGTCCACGGCGCCCTTCCTGATCGCCTCGGCGTGGACGTACGTCTCCTCGGCTCCGTATCGGACCCACAGGCCGAGCAGGGAAAGCAGCGCCCCCAGGGCGAAGGCGAGCCGCCATCCCCAGGAGGACATCTGGTCCATGGAGAGCATGTTGCCGAGCAGGCTCGCCACGCCGGCCGCCATGAGCTGGCCGAGGTTGGAGCTGAAGTAGCTGAAGCTGGAGAACAGCCCGCGCCGGCCGGGGGGTGCCGACTCCACCAGGAACACCGACGACACGGCGAACTCGCCGCCCACGGAGAATCCCTGGACCAGGCGTATGACGATCAGCAACAGCGGGGACAACAGCCCGGCCTGTGCGTAGGTGGGCAGAAGGACCATCGCGAGCTGGCTCACGCCCATGAGTGCGACGGTGAGGGTCATGGCCGGGCGCCGGCCGGCGCGGTCGGCGATCGCACCGATGGCGAGGCCGCCGATCGGGCGCATGACGAAGCCGACCGCGAAGACGGCGAAGGCGCTGAGCAGGGGGACGAGGCTGTGCCCGGTGTCGGGGAACACCTGATCCGCGAAGTAAGTGGTGAGAAACGCGTACGCCAGCCAGTCGTACCACTCCACCAGGTTTCCCGCTGAGGTGGACAGTAACTGGCGTGTGCGGCTGCGGAGGGTGGGAGTGACCGCGGAGTCGACCGTCACCACTGAACTCCTTCGTCGTCTGACGGCTGGCTGTATGCCGAGAAGTTTGCACCTGATGACATATTGAGGCAAGGAGTGGTATTAATGTTTACGAAAGCGCTATATTGAGGTTCTGGATGTTAGATTCCGACATACTTGATGAATTGGATCGTCGTCTCGTCGCGGCGCTGCAGATCTCACCCCGGGCCACCTGGGGGGACCTGGGGCGGGTGCTCGGTGAGAACGAACGCACGGTGGCGCGACGCGTGCAGCGCATGCTCGCCGTCGGCGCCATCCGGATCACGGCCACCTACGACGACCTGCGCGCCGGTGTCGGCAGCCCCGTGCACGTACGCGTCAGCACGGAACCGGGATCGGTGGACGCCACGGCCCGTGTCCTGGCCGCCCGGCCGGACGTACGCGGGGTCTTCGCGATCACCGGGGCCGCCGATCTGTGGTGCGAACTCGTCGCCTCGGGAGAGGGTCCGCTGCGGAACCTGCACGGGATCCTCGCCGACGAGATACCGGCCGTCCCCGGGGTACGGGCCACCGAGGCACAGGTGGTGCTCAGGACGTTCACCACGGTCGCCGACTGGCACGCCCCCCTGCTCAGCGAGCAGGAGTGCGCCGCGGTGGGGGCCCTGGGTGTCCCGCTGCTCGCCGAGCTACCGGATCGGGTCGACTTCGGGGGCGTCGACCGCCAGGTGGCGGAGATGCTCGTGCGCGACGGCCGCATGAGCTACACCCAGATCGCCGACGAACTCGGCATCTCGGTACCGACCGCTCGGCGTAAGGTGACCTCGCTGCTGGAACAGCAGATGGTCCACCTGCGCGTCGAGGCGGAACCCGCGCTGCTCGGCCTGCGCGTCGAGGCCCAGCTCGGCCTGGAGGTGCGTCCCGCCGGCCTGGACGAGGTGGGGAGGGCGCTCGCTCGCCATCCCGGAGTCCGCTACTGCGCGGCCATCGCGGGCAGTCATGATCTCCTGGTCGAGGTCTGCCTGGCCCACGAGGCGGACCTGTACAGATTCGTCACCCGGGTCGTCGGAGGACTGACCGACGTGGTCGATGTGGACATGGCGTTCATCACCCGGGCCTACAAACGAGGGCACCTGCCGAAGGACGGCCTTCTGACAAGGAGTCCGCATGACGGTCCTTGAGGACGAGACCGTACGCATGTGCGCCGAGCTCATCCGGATCGACACCAGCAATCTCGGCAGCGACGGCCCCGGCGAACGCGAGGCGGCCGAGCTGGTCATGCGGTGGCTCGGCGAGGTCGGCCTCGACCCCACCTACATCGAGAGCGAGCCTCGCCGGGGCAACGTGATCGTCCGCATGAGCGGGACCGTGCCCGGGCTTCCCGCGCTGCTCGTGCACGGGCATCTCGACGTCGTCCCGGCCGACCCGCGTGACTGGACCGTGCCCCCGTTCGCCGGTGAGGTGATCGACGGCTGGATATGGGGCCGCGGGGCCGTCGACATGAAACACATGGACGCGATGATGGTCGCCGTCGTGCGCGACATGGTGCGCAGGGGAATCCGGCCGCGGCGGGACCTGGTCTTCGTCTGGCTGGCCGACGAGGAGGCCGGCGGGGACCACGGCGCACGGTTCCTGGTGCGCGAGCACCCGGAACTGTTCGAGGGATGCGCGGAGGCCATCGGCGAAGTCGGCGGTTACTCCGTCTCGATCGCCCCCGACCTGCGGCTCTACCTGGTGGAGACGGCGCAGAAGGGGCTGGCGTGGATTCGCATGCGCGCCGAGGGCCAGGCGGGTCACGGCTCCATGATCCACCCGGACAACTCGGTGACGGAGCTGGCGGCGGCCGTGAGCCGGATCGGCGCCCACCACTGGCCGCAGCGGCTGACCCCCACGACCCTCCGCATGCTCAAGGAGATCTGCCACGCCTGCGGCGTGCCGTTCGACGAGGACGACATCGACGGTGTCCTCGGCAAACTCGGGCCGACGGCCCGTTTCATCGGGGCCTCACTGCGCCACGTGGCCAATCCGACACAGTTCCACGCCGGATACGCCACGAACGTCGTGCCCGAACTGGCCGTCGCCGAGATCGACGGGCGTTTCCTTCCAGGGCTGAAGGACGACTTCCTCGACACGCTCCACCGGCTGGCCGGGCCCCGGGTGTCCAGTGAGCGCATCGACTTCGAGGAGGCGGTGGAGGCTCCGTTCGACACCCCGCTGGTCGAGGCCATGCTGGGCGCGCTCAGGACCGAGGATCCACAGGGGCGCGTCGTGCCCTACTGCCTGTCCGCGGGGACCGACAACAGGACCTTCCATCGGATGGGGATCCACGGGTACGGGTTCGTCCCTCTGCGGCTCCCGCCGGAGATGGACTTCGCCGCCATGTTCCACGGGGTGGACGAACGTGTTCCCGAGTCCGCGCTCCGCTTCGGCGTGCGTGTCCTGCATCATCTGCTCTCGACCTACTGACGTCGCGGGGTCCGGCCGCCGGGGCGCGCCGTCCCGGCTCGCCCGCGGCTCGCGCGCCCTGGACCGGGCCGCCGGAGCGAGAGCCGCCTGGCATGATCCACTGCTGGGGCGAAGCCCCGGAGATCCTCTGGCAGGCTCAGCAAGACGAAGGAATTCAGCCACGTGAGAACCCCCAGCGGCGGTCAGGCCGGGACACGGAGCAGACGTGTCGCCGAGCTCGGGCTCGTCGGCGTCGCCCTCTGTTTCGGCCTGACGTTCACCGTGACCCAGGACGCCATCCGGGACGTTCCGCCGTGGTCGTTCATCGCGCTCCGGTTCCTGTCGGCGGCGGCCGTACTGCTGGTGCCCTACGGCAGGGACCTGCGGCGGCTACCGGCGGCCGGCTGGCGGGCTGGTCTCACGCTGGGGGCCCTTCTCACGGCCGGGTACGGTCTCCAGACCGTCGGACTGGCCTACACGACCGCGTCCAACTCCGGATTCATCACCGGCCTGTCCGTGGTCTTCACCCCGATCCTCGCCTGGCTCGTGCTGCGCCAGGCGGTCAGCGGCCGGGTGTGGGTGTGCATCGCCCTGGCCGCGTGCGGGCTTCTGCTCCTGTCGGGGTTCGGCGGCGCCTGGAGCCCGGTCGGCGACGCCCTCACGCTGGGCTGCAGCCTGGGCTTCGCCGCGCACATCATCGTCACGGACAGGACCATCCGCCGTTTTCCCGTGGGCTCCATGGTCGTCGTGCAGCTGGGCGTCTGCGGGATCGCCGCGCTCGCGGTCGCCTCGGCCACCGGCGGGCTTGTCACACCGACGGCCACCGACACCTGGTGGGCCATCGCCTTCACCGCGGTGGTGGCCAGCGCCCTGGCCTACTTCGTCCAGTCCTACGCGCAGCGGCACACCTCACCGGTGCGCACGTCCCTGCTCCTGACCACCGAACCCGTCTTCGCGGGGCTGTTCGGCTTCTGGCTCGCCGGTGACCGGCTGACCGTCGTCGGATGGTCCGGCGCGGCGCTCATGCTGCTGGCCGTACTCGCGGCCGAGAACGGCGGCGCGTCCGCCCGCCTGCTCCACGCGCTGCGCACGCGGCGGCCCACCGTGCGGGGGAGGACTCCGGAACCGGCGTCACGAAGCGAGTCCTCCCAGGACGCGGGCGGAGCCGCGCGGCGGTAGGCCGCTCACGAGGCGACCACCAGGGCCTGGGGGGCGGCCTGCTTCATGCGGGTGCGCAGCCACAGCAGCTGGACGGCGGTCTCCTTCTCGCAGACCTCGACGACGCCGAGCAGGTCCTCGTCCCGAGCCCCCTGCGCGGCCTGACCGATCAGGGTCCAGGAGATGTCGCACTCGGCGGCCATGAGGTAAAGGTCGTGCAGGTCGCGCAGCAGTCCCAGGCCGCCGGTGCGGGTGCCGGAGAACAGGGTGGCGTGCAGTCTCTCGGGCTCGTCGGGAGCCTTCTCGGAGTAACGCCGGGCGAAGGGCGCCAGCCTGCGGGCGTGCTCGTCGCACTGCCCGGCCAGCCGCTCGCAGACGTGATGGACGTCGGGTTCGCCACGATGGCCCCGCCCGACCTCGCGGAAGGCGTCCGCCAGCTCGGTCTGCGACCTGTGCAGCAACCCCAGATAGTGGGCCAGGTGCATGTCACGCCTCCTCGACGCGTTCGCGGACCTGCGCCGCGGGCCCGCCCCTCGTGGCCGGGACCCGTGGGTCGGCGGGGACGACGCCGACGGTGGGGGCGGCGGAAGGCACCCCGCCCCCGGAGGAGACCCTGGTCACCCGGACCGCGGCGACCTTGAAGATCGGCTGCTTGGACACCGGGTCCCAGCCGGTGATCGTCAGCTCGTTGGCCGCGCGGGGGGCCTCCCCGCCGGGGCCGGGCTCGCCACGGTCCCAGTAGCCGTAGTGGAACGGCACGAACACCACCCCGGGACGGGTCCCGGACACCCTGGCCCTGGCCTCCAGCTCCCCCCGGGGAGACTCCACACGAACCAGGTCCCCCTCGGCCACCCCCAGCGCGGCGGCGTCACCGGGGGCGATCTCCACCCAGCATTCGGGGGCGGAGTCGTTCAGCTGGGGCGCGCGGGCGGTCTTGGTGCGGGTGTGGAAGTGATAGACGGTGCGGCCGGTGGTCAGCAGCGCCGGATGCTCCTCGCTCGTCACCTCGGGGGAGGGCTGGTACGGCGCGGCCCGCAGGAACGCCCGCCCCCGCGGTTCCATGGCCCGGTGGCGTTCCTCGTCGTAGGCGGCTCCGGTGAGCAGGTCGTGCCCGTAGTCCTCGCAGTAGCCGGGGTCGGTGTTGAAGCGCCCGCCGGTGTAGAGCCTTTCGGTGCCGCGCGGAGCCGAGGGCGTGCACGGCCACTGGACACCGCTTCCGCCGCGCAGCAGCTCGTAGGTGATGCCGGTGTAGTCGCACGGACGCCCGGCCGAGCACGCCTTCCACGCCTCGAACGCCGACTCGGGATCGTGCCATTTGACCAACGGCGCGCCGTCCTTGTCGCGGAAGTCCATCCGGCGGGCGTAGTCGAGGAAGATGTCCAGGTCGGAGCGGGCCTCGCCGGGCGGCTCCACCGCCTTGTCCGCCAGGTGGACGGTACGGTCGACGCTGGTGAACGTGCCCTGTTTCTCCCCCCAGGTGGCCGCGGGCAGCACCACGTCGGCCAGCATCGCGGTCTCCGTCAGGAAGATGTCCTGCACGACGAGGAACAGGTCCTCCTTGGAGAGGATCCGGCGGACGCGCGCCAGGTCGGGCAGGGAGACGGCGGGATTGGTCGCCGAGACCCACAGTAGCTTGATCGAGCCCTGTTCGGCGTAGCGGAAGACCTGCATGGCGTGCGTCGGGGGAGCCCAGTGCGGGATGACCGAGGGCTCGACGTTCCACAGTTCGGCGAGCTGCCGAACGTGCTGGGGATTGTCCCAGTTGCGCATCCCGGGCAGGTCGCCGTCGGCCCCGGTCTCGCGGGTGTTCTGCGCGGTCGGCTGGCCGTTCATCTGGTAGAGCCCCGCTCCGGGGCGGCCCAGCATGCCGCGCAGCAGATGGATGTTGTTGACCTGGCAGGCGGCGGCGGTGGCCTGGTTGGACTGGTAGAAGCCCTGCAGCACCGTCGACAGCAGCCTCCTGGAGGACCCCAGGATCTCCGCGGCGTGCTCGATGGAGCGCACCGGCACGTCGCAGATCTCCGCCGCCCATCCGGGCGGGCAGTCCCGCACGACCCGGCACAGCTCCTCGAATCCGATCGTGTGCGAGCGGACGTACTCCTCGTCGTACCACCCCTTGTCGATCAGCCGGTGGATCAGGGCGTTCATCAGCGCCATGTTCGTGCCGGGCCGTACCGCCAGGTGCACGTCGGCCTCCCGCGCCACCGGCGTCTCCCGAGGGTCGACGGCGATCATGGCCGGGGGCCGGGGGCCACGGCGCCGGTCCAGCATCCGCATCCACAGCACCGTCTGCGTCTCGGCCACGTTGTGACCCCACAGCGCGATCGCGTCGCAGTGGTCGACGTCGGTGTAGGAGCCGGGCTGCCCGTCGGTGCCGAAGCTCTCCTTCAGCGCCGCGGCGGCGGTCGCCGTGCACAGCCGGGTGTTGCCGTCCATGTGCGGTGTGCCGATCCCGGCCTTGCCGATCACGCCCAGGGTGTAGTACTCCTCCAGGAACAGCTGGCCACTGGTGTGGAAGCCGAAGTGGCCCCAGCCACCCGGTCCGTCGAGCAGTTCCCTTGAGCGGGCGACGATCCGCCCCATCGCGGTGTCCCAGTCCGTCTCGACCAGCCGGTCGCCCTCACGTACCAGGGGACGTGTGAGCCGGTCGGGGCTGTTTGCGGCCTGCCAGCCGTACAGGTCCTTGGGGTCGAGCCGCCCGTGGTTGACCCTGTCGCCCGCCCGGCCGCGTACTCCGACGATCCGGCCTCCGGCGACGGCGATGTCCATCGCGTCGCCGTTGGAGTGCAGGATCGAGGCGGCCTGCACCCACTTCTCGACGTCCTTCTCCTGGACGCCCTCCTCAAGGAAGGCGTCCACCCGCACCGGCCAGGCACTGTGCCGGCCCGGATCGCCGGGCAGCAGGGCGCGCACGCCCTCGGGAAGCGAGGCGGCGATCCGCTCGGCCGCGCCAGGAGGGCCGTACGGCGTACGCGCCCCCCACGGGTCGGTGATCCGGTCGGTCATACCGGCGGCTCCCTCCAGGAGGACGCGACATGGGGACGACAGATGCGCTACCCCGCCTGGCGCCCGTCACACGACGTGCTCAACGCGAGACGCACGTGGCGACCGGCACGGGGCGGTCCGCACAGTGGTCTGGAACCCCAGGTCGGGAGGGTAACGGCACTCCGTCCATCCGCCGCTCCGCAGGCCCGGCGCCGCCGCCCGGCGGCCCGGGATCCGGAGGGAGAGGTGGGCTCAGACGGTCTCCAGGGTGGTGGTGATCTCCACGCAGCCGCCGATGGTTCGCGCGATGGGGCAGTGCCGGGTGTGCCGGTCGTGGGCGCGTGCCACCTCGGCGGGGTCCACCCCCTCGGCCAGGCGTACCCGGTAACGCACGTGGACGGCGGCGATCCGCAGCACCCCGCCGTCGTTGACGATGGTCCCCTCGGCCTCGGACGTCAGCGCGCCGTCGGTGGTCGGCTGGCCGAGCTGTCCGAGCATGCCGGACAGGGTGCCGGTCAGGCATCCCGCGGTGGCGCCGACCAGGTAGTCCAGGGTGGTGGCGTGCGGCTCGATGGTGTCGAGCGGCACCTTGTAGTGTTCGGCCACGCCGCCGTGCATGCCCATGGGCACCTGCCCGTCCAGGGGAACGGTGACCAGCTTGGTGCGTCCGGGCGCGGCCTCGACGCTCACCCGGGAGGTCTCGACGACGGCGCTGCTGTCGATCATGGTGCTGCTCCTTGTTGGGGCGGGATGGTGGTCAGCCGGCGGCGTTGGACGCCTCGGCGGTCAGCGCGCCGAAGTCGACGGGGGTGCCGTCCAGCGGGACGACGGCCGCCACGTAGCAGTCGGGGCGCACGAGGTAGACGACATCCTGCTCGCCGGCGTAGATGTCCCACATCTTGTCGGACAGCACGGTGAGCGTGCCGGGGCCCGCGGGCGCGGGGGCCAGGACGCGGCGCCGGACCCAGGCGGGGGCGGGGACGGCGTCGAGCGCGGCGCTCAGCCCGGGGGTGAGGCCGTCGCGACCGGGTACGGCGAGCAGGGTCAGCGACCCCGCCGTGATGGCGCGCAGCGTGGTCGCGCGGCCGCCCTCGGCGCAGCGCAGGTCGGGCAGCGGCGCACCCGGCCGTACCCGGGGAGAGGACAGGACGGTCGGCGCGGTCAGCGGCGAGTCGTAGTAGGGGAAGGGTTCGTACAGCCTGCCGCTGTCCACCCGGTGGGCCTGACCGGGGTCGTCGGCGGCG
>NZ_JBHSBC010000002.1:97392-138476 GCF_042650425.1 Streptosporangium jomthongense
GGCCCGGCTCGCCGTCGGGGGTCATGAACTTCATGGAGGCCCCGGTCAGCTCCAGGTTGTGGTCGGCCGCCGCCGCCCGCTCGGTCTCGTAGCTGTCCAGGAGCGCGTGCCCCGCCTTGCCGTTGAGCACGAGGCCGAGCTTCCAGGCCAGGTTCTCCGCGTCCTCCATGCCGCTGTTCATGCCGCGGGCGCCGAACGGCGAGACGACGTGTGCCGCGTCGCCCACCAGGAACGCGCGGCCGCTGCGGAAGGCCGAGGCCCTGCACTGCTGGAAGGTGTAGGTGTTGCTGCGGACCACCTTCACCGGGTGGTCGCCGATCACGGTGGCGATCCGCGCCCGCACCCGCTCGGGCTCGGTGAGGACGTCGGCGTCGGCGTCCAGCGGGATCTGCCAGTCCAGCCGCCACAGTCGCTGGCTCACCCCGTGCATGAGCACGATCCCCTCGGGATAGAAGGGCGGGTTGAACCACAGCCGCCGCTCCCGCCTGAACGGCAGTTCGGCCTCGAAGTCGGCGACGAGGAAGCGTCCTTTGGTCTGCCAGCCGTCGAAGGTGATGCCCAGGCGGCGCCGTACGCCGCTGCCGATGCCGTCGGCCGCGACGAGGTAGGCGCCGGTGTGGGTCTCCGGTCCTTCGGGGCCGTCTGCCGTGACCCGCACGCCGGAGTCGTCCTGCTCGAAGCCGGTGACCGTGCGCTCCAGCCGGATGTCCACCAGACCGGTCGCGAGCGCCGCGTCGTGGAGCATCTCCTCGATGCGGAACTGCGGGAAGTTCACGAACGGCGGGTAGATCTCCTCGCCGTGCGGCGGGAACCTGAGCTGGAGTATCTCCTTGTCGCCGTAGTACGTGCGGCCCAGCGACCAGCTCATCCCGTCGTTGACGATCTCGTCGGCCACGCCGAGACGGTCGTACAGCGCGAGGATGTCGCGTTGCACGGTGACGGCTCTGGACTGCCGGCAGCTCGGCTGGTCACGGCGTTCCAGCACCACCGAGCGCACGTTCTGCCTGGCGAGCAGGATCGCGGTGGCCATGCCCACGGGCCCCGCGCCCACGATCACCACGTGCGGGAAAGAACCTGAGCTGTCCGGCAGAACCATCGCCACCTCCGAAGTGACCGATATCCGGTTACTACGACCGTATATTGGTCATAGATTGCCCTGTTTGCGGCGGGACTTCAAGAGGGGCGACGGGATGCGACGCGAATCGATGTTGGCGTGCGAGCGGGGGAGGCGCGATAATCGCTCGTGTAGCCCGATTTTCGACTAGGAGTGAGACCGTGACCGAGGAACCGGCCAGATCTGGCGAAATCGCGCAAACGCTCGATCGGGGGCTGCGCCTGCTGGAGATCCTCGCGGAGGTGGACCAGGGGTTGTCGCCGACCGAGGCCGCCGCCCGGCTCGGCGTCCACCGCTCCATCGCCGCCCGCCTGCTGGCGACCCTGCTGCACCGTGGATTCGTCCGGCGCAACCGTGAGGGACGTTACCTGCTGGGCATGGGGCTGTTCACCCTGGCGCGCCAGGTCTCCCAGAATCTCATGGTGGTCGCGGGGCCGTTGCTCACCGAGATCGCCGAGCGGCTCGACGCCACCGCCGTCATGCATGTCGCCGACGGGGACGGGGCCGTCACCCTGGCCTCGGTCGAGCCCAAGCGGGCCAGTTTCCACATCGGCCTGCGCACCGGCTCCCGGCATCCGCTGGGCACCGCCGCCACCGGTATCGCCATCCTGGCCGGGCGTCCCCCCGAGCCCGGCGAGAGCGACAAGGTCAGCCACGGGCGAAGCCGGGGGTACGTCGTCACCACCGGCGAACTGGTCCCCAACTTCACCGGCATCGCCGCCCCGATCGTGGTCAACGGCTGGTGTGACGCCAGTGTCGGTGTGGTGATCCCGAAGGAGCGCAAGCACGACGAGAAGGTTCTGGCCGGCGAGGTGATCGCCCTGGCGGGGCGCATCGCACTCGGCCTGACCTGACCTCCGGCCTGCCCTGACGCAGGCGCGACGGCCCCGGAGCCCCGAGCGGGCACCGGGGCCTTTCGCATGTCCGGGCGATTGACAACCCTCTGTCCGTGCGCAAGGATCGCCGATATACGGTCTATGTAACCGATAATAGAACGCCAACAGAGCGCAGGGCTCGACCCCGGATTGAGGTGGGCATGGTCTACTACAGGCGTCTTGGCGAGGTGCCACGTAAACGGCACTCCCAGTTCCGCGGCGCCGACGGCGCCCTCTACCACGAGGAGATGCAGGGCGAGGAGGGGTTCAGCTGGACCCAGTCGTTCCTGTACCACCGCAGGATCCCGACCGCCATCACCGCGGCGGAGAGCCATGCCGACGACGGCGGGCCGATGCGGCCCAACGATCCGCTGCTGCCACGGCACCTGCGCACCCACGCCTTCGAGCCGGGCGGGGACCCGATCCTGGGCCGGCGGGTCCTGATGGGCAACTCCGACCTGACGATCTCCTACGTCGCCGCCGACGCCGACAGCCCCCTGTACCGCAACGCGGTCGGCGACGAACTCGTCTACGTCGAGGCGGGTTCGGCCGTGCTGGAGTCCCCCTACGGCCGGATGGAGGTCGGCGACGGCGACTACGTCGTCATCCCCACCTCCACGACGCACCGCTGGCGGCTGCTCGGCGGCGAGCTACGGCTGTTCGTGGTGACCGCGTCCGGCGGCGGGCACATCAGGCCGCCCAAGCGGTTCATGTCGCCGTTCGGGCAGTTCCTGGACGGCTCGCCGTACAACGAGCGGGACATCCGCGGCCCCGAGGAGCTGACCTCCGCCGACGGACCGGCCGAGGTGTACGTCAGGCACCGGCGTGGCGTCACCCGTTACACCTACGCCTACCACCCCTTCGACGTGGTCGGCTGGGACGGCTACAACTACCCCTACGCGCTGTCCATCCGTGACTTCACCCCCTCGACCGGCGCGCTGCACCTGCCGCCGCCCACCTACATCACCTTCGAAGGGCCGGGCTTCGTCATCTGCTCCTTCGTGCCGCGCATGTACGACTACCACCCGGACGCGGTGAAGGTCCCCTACAACCACGCCAACGTGGACTCCGACGAGGTGCTGTTCTACTGCGGCGGCGACTTCATGAGCCGTGCGGGCACGGGCGTCGGCATGGGGTCCATCTCCCTGCACCCCGCCGGTTACATCCACGGCCCGCAGCCGGGCAGCGCAGAGAAGAGCATGACGGTGACCAGGACCGAGGAGTACGCGGTCATGGTGGACACCTTCAAACCGCTCGACCTCGGCCCCCACCTCGACGAGGCGGAGGACCCCGGCTACGCCTGGTCGTGGGCCCGCGGCGCCGGTGTCGACGTCGGCGGGTGAAACGCCCGCCCACCCGCTCAGAAGGGCCCCGCGACCACGGTCGCGGGGCCCTTCTGAGCGGGAAGGCCGTCATGATGCCCTCATGGGCCCGTCATGAGGGCGTCATGACGGGCCCATGAGGGCCGTCACGACGGCGCCGCGTGGTCGGCCGGGACGGGGCGGCGGGACGTCAGCGCCTTACGCGCCCGGGTGGCCAGCGCCGCCAGCCCTCTGGGCTCGTAGAACAGGATGACCACGATCAGCCCGCCGTACATGATCTGCGCGACGTAGGCGGGCCCGAAGTCGGACACCGCGCCGCCCATGCCCGGGATCGCGTCGCTGTAGCGCTGCAGGAGCAGCGGCAGCGAGGACACGAACGCCGCGCCCGCGATGGCTCCCGCCACCGACGCCTGCCCGCCGATCACGACCATCGCCAGGTACTCCAGCGACAGGAACAGGTCCCAGTACTCGGGCACCACCCGCTGGAACAGCAGGGCCAGCAGCACGCCGGCGAGTCCCGCGTACACACTCGACAGGGTGAAGGCGACCGACCGGTACCACGCCACCCGCACGCCGAGCGCCGCCGCGTGCACCTCGCCGTCGCGGACCGCGGCGAACGCCCTGCCCACCCGGCTGCGCAGTACCAGCACGGCGAACACCGTGGTCAGCACCAGGATGATCAGGGTGACGTACCACCCGCGCTCGGCCTGGCGCAGCGGCACCCCGAGCAGCGAGAGCTCGGGCTCGGCGCCGAGCACCTGGAACGAGCCGACGGTCAGCTCGGGCACGTTACGCCCGTTGTAACCACCGGTGAGCGGCTCGGCGGTGAACAGCACGTGCTGGCCGATGAACACCAGCGCCAGCGACGCGACCCCCAGGTAGATGCCCTTCAACCGGCCGGCCAGCGGGCTGAAGGCCAGCCCCGCCAGTCCTGCCAGCGCCACCGCGATCACCGCGGCGGGCAGGCTGGGCAGGCCGAGCCCCCAGGACCCCTCCTTCGCCGGTGAGCCGAGCCAGATGTACCCGTAGGCGCCCACGGCCAGGAAGAACGAGTGCGCGAGGGAGAGCTGACCGACCCGGCCGACCAGGATCATCAGCCCGACCGCGCCGATGGCGGCGGCGAAGGCGAAGGAGCCCAGATTGAGCCAGAACCGGTCGGCGTACAGCGGGATGGCGAGCAGGACGACGCCCGCCACGACCGCGACCGGCGTGCGCCACCGGACCCCCGCGCGCGCACCGCGCCGTGTCTCCTCTGATGTGTTCGCCGGCTTAAACACGGACGGCCTCCCGTATCCCGAACAGCCCGGCGGGCCTGATCAACAGCACCACCAGCATCAACACGTACGGCGCGGCCTCCTCGAACCCCTGGCCGAGGAACGTCAGGTACTCGCCGTACCCGCGGACCAGGACCTCGCTCAGCCCGACCAGCAGCCCTCCGGCGATGGCGCCGGTGGTGGAGTCCAGGCCACCGATGATCGCGGCGGGCAGCGCGCGCAGCGCCACGGCCTCGACCGAGGTGTCCAGACCCGGGCTCGGATAGGCCACGATGAACAGCCCCGCGCACACGGCCAGGGCACCGGCCACGGCCCACGCCGTGGCCGAGACCCGGCCGAGCCGGATGCCCATCAGGGACGCCGTCTCCGGGTCCTCGGCGGTGGCCCGCATCGCCACGCCGAAGTCGCTGCGGTGCAGCCACAGCTGGAAGAGCACCAGCAGCAGCGCGCCGACGACCAGCGCGGCGATCCGCGCCTCGGCGACGCCGATGCCCAGGAACCGCACCACGGCGTTGCCCCACGGGTCACCGGTGGTGAGGATCTGCGAGCCGATCCGCCGGTCGGTCTCGGTCAGCAGCACCACGTCGAGGCCGATGGTCATGATGCTCGCCGCGACCACCGCGTGCGTCTTGCGGAACCTGCTGACCAGCAGGCGGTCGATCAGCACGGCCAGGACCGCGGCCGCGGCCACGCCCAGCGGGAGCGCCACCCAGAACGACAGCCCGTGCAGGGTGTACGCGCTGGCCAGCACGTACGTGCCGAACATCAGCAGGCTCGGCTGGGCGAAGTTGACCACGCTGGAGGACTTGTAGACGACGACGATGCCCAGGGCGACGAGCGCGTACACGGCACCGAGTGACGCGCCCTCCACCAGCATCGAGAGAAGTTGTGCCATGAAACCGGCTCCTAGGATGGCGGCTCGGACTCGGAACGTTCCTTTTCTGCGGCCCTGCCGAGGTAGGCGGCGATGACCGCCTCGTGCGCGGTCACCTGGTCGGGCGGCCCGGTGAGCACGACCTGACCGAAGTCGAGCACGGTGACCTGCTCGGAGATGCCCATCACCAGCCCCATGTCGTGCTCGACCAGCAGGACCGTGATCCGCTGTTCGGCGGCGATCCTGCGGATGGTGTCGCGGACGGCGATCTTCTCGTGCGTGTGCATGCCGGCCGCCGGTTCGTCGAGCAGCAGCAGCCGCGGCTCGGTGGCCAGGGCGCGTGCGATGTCCACCCGCTTGGCCTCGCCGTAGGGGAGTTCGGCCGCGGGCAGCGCGAGCAGGTGGTCGACCCCGAGGAACTCGGCGACCTCGCGTACCTTGGCCCTGGCCTCCCGCTCGGAGCGGCGGGCATGGGGAAGGCGCAGTCCGGCGCCGAACACCCCGCCCCTGCCCAGCCGGTGCCGGCCGAGCAGCAGGTTCTCCTCCACGGTCAGCCCCGCGAACATGGACGCGTTCTGGAACGCCCGGCCGACTCCCAGGCCGGTGACCCGATGCGGGGCGAGCCCGACCAGTTCGCCGCCGTCCACGAGCACGCTGCCCCGGGCGGGTTTGTAGATCCCGGACAGCACGTTGAACAGGGACGACTTGCCCGCTCCGTTCGGGCCGATCACCGCGTGGATCGTGCCGGGTTCGGCGGTGAAGGTGACCCCGTCGAGCGCCGTCACCCCGGCGAACCTGACGGTGACGTCGCTGACCTGCAGGCGGGCTCCGGGTGCCGTCATGCCGTCCCTCCCTGTGCTTCGGCGGGAATCGTGGCCGCGTCCTCCTCGTCGGGCTCTCCTCCCAGGTACAGGCGGCGCACCCGGTCGTCGCCGCGCAGGCGTTCGGCCGGGCCCTCGATCGCCACCTCGCCCACGGCGAGCACGTACGCGTGGTCGGCGAGCTCCAGCGCCACCGCCGCGTTCTGCTCGACGACGAGCATCGCCGTGCCCTGCCTGTGGATCTCGCGCAGCAGGTCCACGATCCTGTCGATGATCTTGGGTGCGAGTCCCAGGGACGGCTCGTCCAGGAGCAGCAGCCGGGGCTCGGCCATCAGGGCCCGCCCGATGGCCAGCATCTGCTGCTCGCCGCCGGACAACAGGCCCGCGGTCTGCCCCCTGCGCTCGCCGAGCACGGGGAACAGCTCGTACACCCGTTCCAGGTCGCCGGGCCGCCTGCCCTTCGGGTTGCCGTACCTGCCCGCCCGCAGGTTCTCCTCGACGGTCAGGCGGCCGAACACACGACGTCCCTCGGGGACCTGCACGATGCCGGACTTGACCCGGCGCTCGGCGCCCACACCGTCGATGCGGGCGCCGGCGAACGTGATCTCACCGCCGGTCATCCGGCCGGCCTGGCCTGCCAGCACTCCGGAGACGGCGCGCAGCAGCGTGGACTTTCCCGCGCCGTTGCTGCCGAGCACCGCCACGATGCCGCCGTGCGGGACGTCCACGCTGACGTCCCGCAGGGCGGTCACCGCGTCCCCGTAGCGGACCCCGAGGCCGCGCACCGAGAGCAGCGGATCGTCTGTGGCCCGAGCGGTCATCGCGCCTGGAACTTCGCCGTGTCCGGACCGGTGTAGCCGCTCTGGACCAGTTCCAGCCCGCCCTCGGCGCTCTTGGACGGCTTCATGACGAAGGTCTTGGCGGACGGCGAGACGCCCGGCTTGGAGAAGTCCAGCGGCACGGTGGTCTGCTGGGTGTCGTAGACGCCCTTCTGCCGGAAGGCCTTGGCCAGGCCCTCCCTGGTGAGGTCCTTGTTCTCGCACGCCTGGGTGATGGCCTGGTCCATCACGCTCGACGCCGCGTAGCCGAGCGTCACCCACAGGCTGGGCGTGATCGACTTCTCGCCGGACTTCGCGTACAGGTTCCTGACCTGCTCGGGGCCGGGGCCCTCACCGGCGAACGGCGCGGCGGAGCTGACCACGAGCATGTTCTTCTCCATGGCCGCTCCCGCGCCGGTGGTCAGCGACTCGGGGGAGAAGCCGGGGGAGGCCGCCACGATCGGCACGTCCAGGCCCTCCACGTCGGCGACGGCCACCGCGGAGGAGACCTGCCGTCCTGACGCGCTCAGGAACAGCGCCTTGACGCCCTCCCCGGCCATCTGCTTGACCTGCCCGGAGAGGTCGCTGACCGTCGGGTCGATCTGCTGGCTGACCACGGAGATGCCGTTGGCCTCGGCGGCGAAGGTGGCCCCCGCCAGGCCGGGCTCGCCGTAGTCGCCCTTGAGGTGGATGTAACCGATCTTGTCGCCCTTGGCGAGCTTCTTCTGCTCGATCAGGTAGTCGACCGCGTTCACCATCTCGATGTCGTACGTGGTGCCGGGGATGATGATCGATTCGCTGTCCTTGACGCTGGGGGACCAGCCCATGGACACCGCGAGCATGCGGTCCTGCTCCAACTTGGGCAGTACGGCGAGCGTGGTGGGCGAGCCGACGGTGATCTGCAGGGCGAGGACCTGCTGCGACAGGTCGGAGTACAGGGACACCGCCTTCTGCGGGTCGTATCCGTGGTCCCGGGTCACCAGGTTGACCTTGCGGCCGTCACAGACGCCGCCTGCGGCGTTCTTGGCGTCCCAGTAGAGTTTCACGCCCAGGTTCTGCTGCTTGTCGATCGCGGCGAACGGGCCGGTGACGTCGGTGAGCAGACCCAGGTTGATCGTGGAGCCGTCCACACCAGGCCCCGTGGGCATGCCACCGGAGGTGTCGGAACTGGTCTGCGCCTTGGTGGAACAGGCGGTCACGGTGGTGATGGCGAGAGCCGCGGCGCCCAGCGCGGCGGCCATGCGGAGCGTGTGGGATGGCATGCGTCCCCTTTCGTGCCGGTACGGGTCCGCGTCCGTCGGAAACGCGTGGCCGCAGGCAGTAGAGATCACGTTGTGGTCGATGGGGAGAGAACGGCCCGCAACCGATATTCGGTTAAACCGTTCGACTATCGTGCTGTGGCCCATCTGGTGTGTCAAGAGGGTGGCCGAACGGCAACAGGAATGATGCGGGGCGGTGAAACGGCCGTCTCACCGCCCCGAGGGAGGGGAGGTGATCAGCCGGCGGACGCGCGGATCTCGCGTACGGCCCGCAGGGCGTCGGCGGGCTCCATCCGCGTCCGGTAGTTCATCGTCACGTGCCGGGCCCGCACCACGCCGGAGGGGTCGAGCACGAACGTCGCGGGCACGGGAAGGCTCCAGCGGCCGTCGGGCTGCTGGCGGGCCAGCGCCGCCGCGGTGACGTCCAGCAGGTGCGGTTTGATCTCCTCGGGCAGCTCGAACCGCACCCGGTAGGCGGCCATGACCTCCTGGTCGGCGTCGGAGAGCACGTCGTAGGCCAGGTCGTGCCTCTCCTGCATCGACAGCGCGTCGTCGGGCAGCTGCGGGCTCACCGCCACCAGCCGTGCCCCCGCCTCACGGAACTCGGGCAGGGCCGCCTGGTAGGCGGCCAGCTCAAGGTTGCAGTACGGGCACCATGAACCGCGATAGAAGATCAGGACGACCGGTCCCTCGGCGAGCCGGTCGCGGAGCCGTACCTTGGCTCCCACCGCGTTGGGCAGCGTGAAGTCGGGCGCCTGCTCTCCGACCTTCACCCCGGGGACGAGGCCGGCGGCCTCGATCTCGGCGAACGCCTCGTTGATGGCGCGTTTGGCCTCCTCGGGCCGTTGGACCGATGCGGCCTTGGCCGCGAGGATCTCGTTGAGCGATTGCACCGGCGCCAACTCCTTGACCGTTATTCGGTTGCGATGTTCGTTTTTTGTGCACTTCGGTTACGTGCATCCTCGGAACCCGGTCGCGCCCCTGTCAAGACGTGAGGGTGTGCGCTAGGGTGAGCGATACCGATATATGGTGACAGTAACCGTTAATCGAACGCGGGTGAGGTGGTCAGGACATGGCTGAGCGGGAGCTGCTCACCGTTCCCATCGGGACGGCGGCCGCGGCCTCGGAGGTCTACTCGGGCGTGGCCCGGATGGCGGGAGTGCTGTGGTGCTCCCGGGTCCGCGCGAACCCCGGCCGGCGCGCCGACACCGCCGTGGTGGTGGTCCACCCCTCCTCCAACTTCCTCGGGCACTACGCGCTCGGGGCGTGGGCCGAGCGCGGGGTCGACGCGGTGGCCATGACGACCCGCTACCTCGGCAACGACTCGGTGCTGCTGCTGGAGAACTGCGTACTCGACATCGCCTCCGTCGTCGGCCACCTGCGCGCCGAGGGGTACGAGAAGGTCGTCCTCGTCGGCAACTCCGGCGGCGGCGGGCTCGTCGCCCTCTACCAGGAGCAGGCGCGCAACGCCACCATCACCTCCGCGCCATACGGCGGCGGCCCCGACCTGACCAAGGCCCACCTGCCGCCCGCCGACGCCCTGGTCATGCTGATGGCCCACCCCGGCCGGGCCAACCTTCTCGTCGAATGGCTCGACCCCGCGGTACGCGACGAGGACGACCCCTTCGACCGCGACCCCGAACTCGACATGTTCGCCGCGCACAACGGCCCGCCGTACGGGGAGGAGTGGCTGGCCCGCTACCGCGAGGCGCAGCGGGCGCGCAACGAGCGGATCACCGACGCGGTCGTCGCCCGGCTCGACGCGCTCACCGAGCGCGCCGGAGGCAGGGTCACCGACCTGCCCATCAGGATCCACGCCACCTGCGCCGACCCGCGTAACGTGGACCTGTCCATCGACCCGTCCGACCGCGCGCCGGGCACCCTGTGGGGGGAGCCCTACGAGGCGAACCTGCGGCCCACCACCCTCGGCCACCTGACCAGCCTGCGCTCATGGCTGTCGCAGTGGTCCATCCGCACCTCCAACGGCGACGGCCCCGCCCGGCTCGCCACCGTGGACGTCCCCGTGCACGTCATCTACGGCACCGCCGACCAGGCGTGCTTCCCCTCCCACGCCCGCCAGCTGTACGAGGCGGTGCCGCACGACAACAAGACACTCACCGCGGTGGAGGGCGGCCGTCACTACCTCAACGGCCAGCCCGAGCTCACCGCGGTCATGGCCGACGCCCTGATCGGCTGGATTGGAAAGGTCCTGTGAACCGTCCGACGATCGCCGACCTGAGCACGGCCTGGGTGCGCGTCCCGCTCGGCGCGGGACGCGGCGGCTCCGGCGCCACCCGGGTCGACCTGCTCCACGTCACCCTCACCGACGACGAGGGCGCCACGGGCACCGGCTTCACCTACGCGCTGACCGGCGGCGCCGAAGCCCTGTACGCCCTGCTCACCGGCCTGGTCAAGGAGATGGCCGAGGGCACCCCCCTCGACGCCTGGCCGCGCCGCTGGCACGAGATCACCGCCGCGACCCGCAGGCTGGGCAGGGGCGTCGCGCTGCCCGCGCTTTCGGCCGCCGACATCGCCGTGTGGGACCTGCGCGCCCGCCGCGCCGAGCTGCCCCTCTACCGTTACATCGGCGCGCACACCGACACCGTCCCGGTGTACGGCAGCGGCCGCTCAACCCACGCGATGACGGTGGACGAGCTGATCGAGGGCTCCCGCCGGTACGTCGCCGAAGGTTACGACGCGGTGAAGCTGCGCGTGGGCGCCCGCCGCGCCGAGGAGGACGTGGCGCGGGTGCGCGCCGTACGCGAGGCGCTCGGCGACGACCTGCGGATCATGGTCGACTGCAACGAGCGGCTCGACCTGCCCACCGCGGTGTGGCTCGGCCGCCGCCTCGACGACCTCGGCGTCTACTGGATCGAGGAGCCGCTGCCCTCCGACGACCTGGCGGGGTACGCCCAGCTCGCCGCCCGTCAGGGCGTCCCCGTCGCGGTCGGCGAGCACCTGCACGGCCGGCACGAGTTCGCGAACTACCTGCGCGAGGGCGCCGCGTCCGTGCTCCAGCCCGACGTGCCGCTGTGCGGGGGCGTCACCGAATGGCTGCGGATCAGCGCGGTGGCCGAGGTGTTCGGCGCCGTGCTCACCCCCCACTTCCTGCCGGAGCTGCACATCAACCTGGCGGCGGCCGTACCCAACTGCGCATACGTCGAGCACTTCCCGCTGATCGACGAGGTGCTCGCCGAGACCCTGCCGGTCAGCGGTGGTGTGGCGGCTCCGCCGGACCGTCCCGGCCACGGGATGTTGTGGGACGGCGCCGCGCTGGACCGCCTCCGGCACGCCTGACGAACCACCACGACAAGAAGGAGCACACCGTGTCCAAGCCATTCGCCTCCACCGGCGACACCGAGGAGAAGCCCGAGATCCTGGAGGTCCTCGCCGACGGCGTGTACGCCCTGACCACGGGCGGCGACCCGAACGTGGGCGCCATCGAGGGCGAGGACTTCCTGGTCTGTTTCGAGGCCCGTGCCACCCCCGTGATGGCCAGGCGCTGGCTCGCGCAGTTGCGTCAGCACACCGACAAGCCGGTCAGGTACCTGGTCCTGTCGCACTACCACGCGGTACGCGTGCTCGGTGCCGCCGGGTTCGACGCGCAGGAGATCATCACGCACACCGAGACCAGGCGGCTCATCGTCGAGCGCGGCAAGGAGGACTGGGACGTCGAGTTCGGCCGGATGCCGAGGCTGTTCGCCGGGCACGAGACCATCCCCGGCCTGACCTGGCCGACCCTCACCTTCGACGACCACATGTCGATCGAACTGGGCGGCGACCGCGGCACCGTCGAACTGGCCTGGGCGGGCAACGCGCACACCTCCGGTGACATCTACGCCTACGTGCCCAAGTCGAAGGTCCTCTTCGCGGGTGACCTGGTGGAGAACGGCTCGGCCGTCTACACCGGCGACGCCTACCACCGGGAGTGGATGACCACCACGCTCGACCGGGTCAAGGCGCTCGACGTGGAGATCCTGGTGGGCGGACGCGGCGAGATCGCCCATGACCGTGCCGCCTCCCAGCGTGCCGTCGAGCTGACCCGTGACTTCCTCAGCACGCTGATGACCGCCGTGGAGAAGGTCAAGGAGGGCGGCGGCACGGTCGAACAGGCGTACGTGGCGGCCCGCGAGGCCCTGCTGCCCGTATACGGCGGCATGCCGGTCTTCGAGCACGCCATGGTCTTCGACACCTGGCGCGCCTGGGAGGAACTCGACGGACAGGCCCCCGGCATCTGGACCCCGGAGCGTGACCGCCAGGTCTGGGACCGCCTTACGGGCTGAGCGCCGCCCGGCCGGTCGGACTCCGGCACCCCGCCCGGTCACGACCTGGGACGTGGCCCGTGAGGGTGCCGGTACGTCCGGCCTCAGGAGAGGGCGGCCCGCCGCGGACCCGGCCGAGTCCGCGGCGGAGCACGTGGACCGCCGTCTGAAGGAGCACACCGCGTGGCCGGGCTCCGGAGGTTTCAGGAGGCGACGGCGGGTAGGGGCGGAACCGGTTGAGGCGATCAAGAAAGCCGATCGCCGGGTGTCCGCCAGGGCCCGTTCCTGAGACTGAGGAGACGAACATGCCCCAGAACGTCATCGAGCTGATCATGGCCGACCACCGCGACGTCGAAACGATCTTCGAGAGGCTGAGGAGCCAGCCGGAGAACCGGCCCGCCCTGGTGGCGGAACTGGCCGCGAAGTTCGTCGCGCACGCCCGAGCCGAGGAGACCCGGGTCTACCCCGAACTGGCCAAGGCAGATCCCGGTGAGCGCGGCGAGGTCCGCCACGGGATCGGGGAACACCACGAGGCCGAGGAACTCCTGGCCGCCCTCATGGAGGCCGACCCCGACCGGCCGGAGTTCACGACCGCGCTGGAGCGGCTGGTCAAGGCGGTCAAGCACCACGTCGAGGAGGAGGAGAGCGACATCCTCCCCGCCATGGCAAAGGCCCTCTCCGCCGACAGGCTGGCCGCGATGGGCCGGGCCTTCAGCCAGGCCAAGGCCGAGGAACTCGCCAAGCCGCCCAGGCCGAAGGGCCGCACCAAGGAGGAACTGGTCGAACAGGCCAGGAAGAAGGGCGTCGAGGGCTACGGCTCCATGACCAAGGACGAACTGCTCGCCGTCCTCGGAGGCTGAGGCGTCGGCGAACGGTCCGTGCCCCCTACGGCTTCCCGACGGCCGCGGGCCGTACGGCGCGCGGACGTCCTCGTGGGTCCGGTCCCGGGAGGCCGCCTCAGGGGGTGAGCTGGAGGAAGTGGGAGAGCACGAGCCCGGCGGCGCCGAGGAGGGTGGAGTCGTCGTGCAGGGCGGAGAACGCGATCTGCGGCTGGCTGCCCGGATGGGCGGCGGTGCGCTGACGTACCTGCCGCTCGATCTTGCCGCGCAGCGCCTCGCCGCCCGCGACCACGTCGCCGTGCAGGATGAACAGGCCGGGGGCGAGGATCTGCTGGATGTTCGTGATACCGACGGCGAGGTTGTCGACGTACCGGTCGAACAGCTGCGCCGCCCCGGGGTGACCCTTGGCGGCGAGGCGGGTCAGCGGCCCGACCGTCAACGTGGGCGCCGAGGGCAGATTGAGCCGGGCCGCCTCCTCGCGTAACCAGCGGTGTGTGGCGATGGTCTCCCAGCAGCCGCGCTGACCGCAGTGGCAGGGGAGGCCGTCGACCTGCACGATGCTGTGCCCGATCTCGCCGCCCGCGCCGCCGGGCCCGCGGTGCACCGAACCGTTCAGCACCAGTCCCACGCCGAGCGCCTCTCCGGCGTAGAGCGAGGCGAAGGTGGACAGGCCGCGTCCCTGCCCGAACCAGCGGTCACCGAGAGCCTGGACGCGCGGGTGCAGGTCGACGTAGACGGGCAGGCCGGTGCGGTCGGCGATGAGCGGGCCGAGCGGCAGGCCCGCCAGACCGGGAGCCAGGTTGACCTGCACGATGGTGCCGCTGTCGGTGTTGACCATGCCGCCGACCGCGATGCCCACGCCGAGGGCGGCCGGTCGGTTCGGGGCGAACAGCTCCTCCAGCGCGTCGGCGACCGCGCCGACGACCAGGCCGGTGTCGTGGGTGTCCGCCGGATACTCGCGTCTCGCCGTGGTCAGGATCGTGCCGCCCGCGCTGACGAGCGCGGTCTCGACGTGTCCGGGCAGCAGGTGGACGGCGGCGATGGGCGGGCTGTTGGGAGAGAACCACAGCGGGCGTGACGGTTTGCCGCCGGCCGCGCTGCTGGGCTGGGGGTCGCCCTCGGCCAGCATCTCGCTGTCGATCATCGGCTGCACGATGGAGCCGATCGTCGCCCGGCTGACCTCGGTGAGCCGCGCCAGGTCGGCGCGGGACAGCGGGCCGACGTCGTAGAGCGCCTGCAGCACCCGGGCGCGGTTCACCTGGCTGACCGTGTTCGGGGAGATCAGCGGTGAGTAAGGCCGGGGCGGCGGAGCAGGTGTCTCCGGGCGCGTCCAATCCGACGGCACGCTACAGCCCCTCTCGATCCAGACGGAATACCCAATGCGGCGCGCCCAGGCAGGGCGTGGTCGTGCGTGATCTTTCCCCCGCCTCAATATACGGCTCGCGCCGGTGACCGTTGTGACACGCGATCGCTGACATGTGCTCCTCCTCCGGGCGCGGGTTCAGCCGACGAGCGGGAAGGATCGGGACAGCACCAGACCGGCTGCGCCGAGCAGGGTGGTGCGGTCATGAGCGGGGCCGAAGGTGATCTGCGGTCCGGCCGCCGACCGCGCGGGAAGGCGGCTGCGTGCCTGCCGCTCGACGCGGCCGCGCAGCGCCTCGCCACCGGCGGTCACGTCGCCGTGCAGGATGAACAGGCCCGGGGCGAGGATCTGCTGCAGGTTCACCACACCGAGGGCGATGTTGTGGGCGTACCGCTCGAACAACTCCCTGGCGTCGGCGTCGCCCGCGGCCGACAGGCCGGCCAGCAGCGCCGTGGTCATCGCCCGCGCGGCCGGTAGGCGCAGCCGGGCGGCCTCTTCGCGCAGCCAGTCGCGTGTGGCGACGGTCTCCCAGCAGCCGCGCTGGCCGCATCGGCAGGTTCGTCCACGGATGTCCACGACGGTGTGCCCGACCTCGCCGCCGGCCCCGGCGGGTCCGCAGTGGATGGCGCCGTTGAGGAACAGGCCCGCGCCGATCGCCTCACCGATGTAGATGGAGGCGAAGGACTGTTCGCCTCGGCCTGGACCGGACCAGCGGTCGCCTATGGCCTGGGCCCGGGGGTGCAGATCGAGGTGGACCGGCAGGCCGATCCGCTCGGAGACCAGAGGGCCGAGCGGAAGGCCGGAGAGCTCCGGCATCAGGTTGCAGGCGACGATGGTTCCGCTGGTCGACTCGACGATGCCGCCGACCGCGATGCCCACGCCGAGGGCCCGGGCCGTGCTTCCCGCGAGGACCGCGTTGAGCTGGTCGACCACGCAGTCGACCACCGTGGCGGCGGGGGCGGTGGCCCGGAAGCGCCCGCTGGCGACGGCCAGGATCCCGCCGTCCGCCCTCACCAGCGCGGCCTCCACCCAGCCGGGCACCAGGTGCACCGCGGCCAGGGGCGGGCTGTCCGGAGCGAACCACAGTGGACGGGCAGGCTTGCCGCCGGGGGCGGCGCCGCGTTGTGGTTCGCCCTCCACGAGCAGCCCTCCCTCAAGGAGGGGCTGCACGATCGATCCGATGGTGGCCCGGCTGACTCCGGTCAACCGGGCCAGATCGGCCCGGGACAGCGGACCGAGGTCGTGAAGCGCCTGCAGTACCCGGCCCTGGTTGACGCGCCCGGCCTTGACCGCGGTCATCAGGACGGTCGGCTGCCCGAACCGGGGGGTCTCGCTAGGTGGCCACACCGCACTACCGCTCTCACTAGGTATGTACGGGATTCTGACATACCGGTTCGGGTGAGGGCGACATGGATCCGTAACTCAAACGATCTACCTGATGTGTTGACACCTAAACCATCTAATACGGCAGACCGAAACCTATTGACAGGGGTGGGTATGTAGTTACCCTTAACTAACCTCGCGACTCTGATCCACCCCCGGCGAGGTAGAGCTTCAAGCAGGAAACGGTGTGACATGAGAGTAAGGCGCAGGGCTCAGCTGTTCTCGCTGGTGAGTGCGTGCACGGTGCTGGCGGCCACGGGTTGTGCGGCGGGTGGCCCCTCCGCCTCGGGGGCCGCCCTCGACCAGGCGAGCTGCGACAAGATCACGAGTGGGGCGGCGGCCGGCGCCGGCGCGTCGCCGAAGCGGCCGGGCGGAGACGGCCGGAGCCTCCACGTCCAGCAGGCCTCGCTCAGAACCGGGCTGCCCAAGACCGCGGCGAGCGGCAAGACCATCAACTTCGTCGGCGGCGCCTACACCGGGACCACCGAGGCGTACTGGAAGGACCTCGCGGGCAAGTTCGAGGCGGCCAACCCGGGATACAAGGTCAACATCCGGATCATCGACTGGAACAACATCGACCAGCAGGTCAGCACGATGATCCAGACCAAGCAGTATCCGGACGTCCTCAACCAGAACAAGTTCTCCGGATGGGCCGCGAACGGACTGCTCCAGCCGATCGACTCACTGGTCTCCCCGGAGGTCGGGAACGACTTCATCCCGTCGTTCAAGGAGAACAGCTTCTACAAGGGCAGCCAGTACGGCCTGCCTCTGATCGCCAGCACCCGCGCGCTGTTCTACAACAAGGACATCTTCGCCAAGGCCGGGATCGACAAGCCCCCGGCCACCTGGGCCGAGTTGGTGGCCGCGGCGCAGAAGATCAAGGCGGCCGGGTACACCGGGTACGGCCTGCCGCTGGGCGGCGAGGAGAACCAGGGCGAGTGGTCCCTGTGGATGTGGTCCAACGGCGGCGACTGGAAGTCGAACGACCAGTGGAGCGTCAGCAGCGATCGGAACGTCGAGAGCCTGAACTTCCTCAGCTGCCTCGCCAACGTCTACCAGGTGACACAGCCGAACCCGGGTCAGACGAACCGCACCGACGGGGTCTTCCGGCCGTTCGCCAACGGTCAGACGGGCATGATCATGGGTGCGAGCTTCGCCCCCAGCCTGTTCAAGCAGTGGAACTCCACCGTCGACTACGGCATCGCCCCCATCCCGGTGAACAAGGGCACCAAGCCGTTCACCCTGGGGGTGCAGGACTATCTGGTGTCGTTCAAGAACCCGGGCAACACGGAGGCCGTGTCGAAGTTCCTGAACTTCTTCTACCAGACCGACAACTACGTGCGCTTCCTGACGAGCCAGGGCTTCCTGCCGACCACAAAGACGGCGTCCGCCGCCCTGAAGGACGAGCCCGATTTCGCGCCGTACCTGGATCTGCTGCCGATCGCGAAGTTCTACCCGTCGACCGACCCCGGCTTCCCGAAGGCGCAGGGCACCCTTGAGGCGCAGCTCGGCACAGCGCTGACCCCCGGTGCGGACACCAAGTCGGTTCTGGACCAGGTCCAGACCGCGGCGACGCAGGGCAACGGCGGCTGAGCCGTGACACCGAGGATGCGGCACCGCACATGGCGGTCGTTGGCCTGGATCTCGCCGAGCGTTCTGCTCATCATCGCGGTGATCACGCTGCCCGCACTGCGCATGGTGTGGACGTCGCTGCAGCTCACCGACGAGACCGGGGTGAGCCACGGGTTCGCCGGGCTGGCCAACTACCGCCGCCTGCTCGCCGAACCGGCGCTGGTCAACGTCCTGAGCAACACGGTGGTGTGGGTGCTGCTCGTGGTCGGCGTGTCCATCGTCGCCGCGCTCGGCCTGGCACAGCTGCTGAACAAGCGGTTCTTCGGGCGGCGCCTGGTGCGCTGGGCGCTGATCGTGCCGTGGGCGACCTCGCTGGTGATGACCTCGACGGTGTGGCGGTACATGCTCGAAGGCGGCAATGGGATCGTCAACCGGTTCCTGATGGACCTCGGCGTGATCGGCGCGCCGATCGGCTGGTACCAGGATCCCCGGTACGCCTTCTGGTCGGTGGTCGGGGTGGGAATCGTGGTGACCATCCCGTTCACCACCTATGTTCTGCTGGCCGGGTTGCAGGCGATCGATCCGCAGGTGTACGAGGCCGGAAAGCTGGACGGCGCGGGGCCGTGGAAGACATACCGATACATCACCCTGCCGCTGCTCCGCCCGGCCCTGGTGATCGCCACGATCCTGGTCACCATCTACGTGTTCAACTCGTTCCCGGTGATCTGGGTCATCACCGGGAGCAACCCGGGGAACTTCTCGGACATCACCCTCACCTGGGCGTACAAGATCGCTTTCCGGCAGCAGCTGAACACAGGGGAGGGAGCCGCGCTTTCGGTGTTCAACGTCCTGATACTCATCGTCGTGGTGCTGCTGTACCTGCGTGCGGTCAACGGTGACAAGGAACGGCAGACGTGGCTGGGCCGCGCCTGGGCGGCGCTGACCGAGCGGCTGGGCCGGCGATGGAGCCGGCGGCCTCCGGCGGGCCCCGTCCCGGTGGTGGCGCCCGGCCGGGCGGACCGGGGGGTGTGGCGGCGGGTGCGCCCGGTGGCGCTGCCGCTTGCCGGGCTGGTCGTCGCGGCGTTCTTCCTGGCCCCGTACGCGGTGATGTTCCTGGCCTCGTTCAAGGATGGCGCCGACCTCTACGCGGTGCCCGCCACCTACCTGCCGCAGCACTGGGAGTGGAGCAACTGGGTGAAGGTGTGGGACGTGCTGCCGCTCACCATGTTGCTGCGCAACAGCCTGATCATCGCGGCCGCCTCGACCGCGCTGGTCATGGTGATCGCGGTGCCGGCCGCGTACTACACGGCTCGCAACCGGTTCACCGGCAGGACCGGTTTCCTGAACCTTGTGCTGATCACGCAGGTCCTCGCCCCGGTCGCCCTGGTCGTCGGCATCTACCAGGAGGTCGTCTACGTCGACGGGGTCAACCAGTACTGGGCGATCGTCGTGGTCAACGCGGCGTTCAACCTCGCCTTCGTCACCTGGATCATGAACGGCCAGTTCGCCGGCGTCGACTTCGCGATCGAGGAGGCGGCCATGATGGAGGGGCTCGGGCCGATGCGCCGGATGCTGCGCATCATGCTGCCGGTGGTGCGCCCGGGGCTGGTGACCGCGCTGGTCTTCACCTTCATCCAGGTGTGGAACGAGTTCGTCATCTCGCTGACCGTCTTCAACGACCCGACCCATGAGCGGGTCACCCTGCCGGTCGGCATCCAGCAACTGGTCGGCCTCAACCAGACCAACTACCAATACCTCTTCGTCGCCTCGCTGATAGCGACGGTGCCCGTCGTGGTGCTGTTCATCACCGTCGAGCGGCATCTGGTGGGAGGACTGACCGCGGGGAGCGTCAAATGATCGAACTGACCGCCGGGGCCGCCGCCGTCCGGGTGGACCCCGAAGACGGCGCCCGCCTGACCTCCCTGCGAGTGGGCGGCGCGGAGCTGCTGGGCGCCGGTGGCGCGGGCCCCGCCGGCCTGGACCGGATCATGTACGGCAGTTTCCTGATGGCGCCGTTCGTCGGCCGGTTGGAAGGGGCCCGGTTCACCTTCGCCGGGCGGGAGTGGACGGTACCGGCGAACCTCGCCCCGCACGCCCTGCACGGTCTCGTCTTCGACCGCCCCTGGACCGTCGACGGCACCGCGACCCTCGGAGCGGCCGTCGGCGCGGCCATCGGCATCGAGCTGGACGGGCGATGGCCGTTCGGCGGCGCCGTACGGCAGGAGTTCGAGCTGACGCCGGACGCGCTGACGGTACGCGCCACGGTGACCAACGAACGCCGCGCCATGCCGGCGATCGTCGGTTTCCACCCGTGGTTCGCGCGCAGGATCGACGGCGGGCCGGAGCTCGCCTACCGCTTCGAACCCGGTCTGCGCTATGTCTGTGACGAGGACGGCATCCCGCGGCATCTGTCCGCCTCCACCGGCCCGCGGCCGTGGGACGACTCCTTCACCGCCGTCGCGAGCCCGCCGGTCCTTCGCTGGCCCACGCTTGACCTGACCGTCGCCAGTGCGGCCGGTCACTGGATCGTCTGTGAGACCAAAGCCGACGCCGTCTGCGTCGAACCACTGTCCGGGCCGGTCAACGGCCTGAACACCGACCACTACCAGATCGTCGAGCCCGGAGCACCGTTGCGTTTCTCGATGACGCTGCACTGGACCGCACGACAGCCAACCGACAGGAAGACGACATGACCGTCTTGGATTCGTTCTCGTTGCAGGGCAAGGTGGCCGTGGTCACCGGAGCCAGCCGTGGCATCGGCCGGGCCCTGGCCCAGGCACTGGGTGAGGCGGGGGCGGCGGTCGCGGTGACCGCCCGCACCGTCGAGGCCGCCGAGCGAGCGGCCGGTGAGCTCCAGGCGTCCGGGATCACCGCGTTGCCCGTCGGTCTTGAGGTGACCGATCCGGTCCAGGTCGATCGGATGGTCGAGTTGGTCGGCGAGCGGCTCGGCCCGATCGACGTACTGGTCAACAACGCCGGCATCAGCATCGGCCGGGCGGCTCTGGACACCCCCGACGAGCTCTGGCGCGAGGTGCTGGCCACCAACCTGGACGGGGTCTGGTACTGCAGCAAGGCGGTCGGCGCGCGGATGGCCGAGCGGGGCGGCGGGAGCATCGTCAACATCGGCTCCATGTCGGCCATGATCGTCAACCGGCCCCGGTGGCAGCCCGCGTATCTGGCCTCCAAGGCGGCGGTGCACCAGCTGACCAAGGCCCTGGCCGCCGAGTGGGCACCGTACGGGATACGGGTCAACGCGCTCGCCCCCGGTTACATCCTCACCGAGGCGTCCCCCGTGGACCAGCCGGAGTACCGCGAATGGTGCGTCGAGCCCGCCGCGATGAAGCGGTACGGCCTGCCTGAGGAACTCGGCCCGGCGGTGGTCTTCCTGGCAGGCCAGGCCTCCAGCTTCATGACGGGCTCGGTGGTGGTGATCGACGGCGGATTCACCCTCTTCTAGGAGCGGCGGAGGCTTTCCAGGAGCGGCGCAAGCGAGCGGACAACGAGCGGCATGGCGCAGGCGGCGCCGGGGACTCGGATCCGGGAGCCACGGGCGCCGCGTACGCCCCCGGCGGCGCGGCGTCACCGCGACGGAAGACGCAGGGCGAACGTCGTGCGGACGCCCGGCACGCTGGCGACCGTGGCCGTGCCGCCGTGCGCCTCGGCCAGGTTGCGCACGATGGCCAGTCCGAGCCCGCTGCCGCCGGTCTGGCGGTTACGGGACTTCTCCGCCCGCCAGAACCGGTCGAAGACATGGGGGAGGTGCTCGGCGCCGATCCCGATCCCCGTGTCGGTCACCTCGACGACGACCTGGTCGCCGTCCTGACGGGCGCCCAGCGTGATGTGCCCGCCACGTGGGGTGTAGCGCAGGGAGTTGGTCACCAGGTTGCCGACGGCCTGGCGGAGCCGTACCGGATCGGCGGTCAGCGGGGGGTCGCCGGTGACCGTCGTGGTCAGCGTGAGCCCGGCGGCCTCGGCCCGGCCACGGTGGGCGGTGGCCACCTGGTCGAGAAGGTCGCCGAGGTGGACGGGCTCGACGTGCAGACGGAGTTTGCCCGCGTCGGCGAGGGCGAGCTCCTGGAGGTCGTCGACGATGTGCTGCAACAGCAGGGTCTCCTCGACCAGTGAGGCGATCAGTGCGGGGTCCAGCTCGGCGACGCCGTCCTGGGCGGCCTCCAGCCAGCCTCTGAGGTTGCTCAGCGGTGTGCGCAACTCGTGGGAGACGTCGCTGACCATGGCCTTGCGCTGCTCCTCCATGTGCTGGAGGTGTTCCGACATCTCGTTGAACGCCGTGGCGAGCTCGCTGATCTCGCCGGTGGTCCTGACCGTGACGCGGGCGGAGCTGTCCCCGTCGCGCATCCGCTGCGCGGCGTGGGTGAGCGCGTTGACCGGTCTGACCAGGCGTCTGGCCGCCATGACGCTCACGCCCACGGTCAGCACGAGCACGAGGAGGGCGGCACCGGCGATCGAGGGCAGCGGGATGCGCTGGCCGGAGCCCTCGGCGGGGGAGCCGATGTACAGGTACGCCGCGGGGGCGACGTAGGGATCGAGCTGTTGCCTGCGGGCGGTGACGATGCAGGAGGAGATCGTCTGGTCGGGTTCGGCGGCCGGCTGTCTCTCCTGGGAGACCCAGGTGAGGTCGAGGCCGACCGAGCCCTTTTCCCCGCTCTTGCCCTTGAGACACCTGCCGACCAGGAGGTTGAGCTGTTTCAGCGCGGCCTTCTCGCTGCGCGTCGGCCTGCTGAGGGCGGTGGCGTCGCAGGGGCCCATCACGGTGGGAGCCTCGGTCGGGGCCGGTCTCGGCGCCGGGGTCGGCTCCCGACCGCCCCCCTGGCCGAGCGGCGTGACGACGGGCCTGCCGGAGTTCGAGACGTCCACCCGTACGGCCTGCCCGGTGCGGCCCGCGCAGGCGGCGTAGGTGTCGGCGGCCTTCCTCAGCCGGGCGCGATCACGGGCCGACAGCAGGAAAGGACCCACCGCGCGTGGGTCGATACGGTCCTTGGCCGCCTCCGGTACCAGGGTCACGTCCACGGCCAGCGGGTCGACGACGGCCGAGACCCTGGCGGGCAGCGCGGTCCCGGTGGCCGCCGAGTCCGCGATGAGGGCGCCGTTCTCGGTGACCAGCGCGATACGGCGGTTGTTCTGGGCGGCGAGGTCGCGCAGGGTCGTGGCGACGCCCGACCAGTCCGAGTGACGGGAGGCGTAACCGAGAAGGCTGTTGTTGATCCGGGCGTCGCTGGCCAGCGTCTGGCCCTGCTCCTGCCGGATGGCGCCGGAGGTGCTGCTGGCGGCCAGCCACGCGGTCGCCGTGATCGAGCAGACCGCGACGACGGCGGAACTCGTGAGCAACCTGGCGAACAACGACCTCATGCGCGGGTCAGTTTGTAGCCGACGCCGTACACGGTCAGCAGCCGGACCGGGCGGCGCGGGTCAGGCTCGATCTTCTTGCGCAGGTTCATCACGTGCACGTCGACCGTGCGTTCGGTGATGAACCTGTCGAAGCCGTGGATGCGCTCAAGCAGCTGCTTCCTGGTGAACACCCGCTCCGGCTCGGCGGCCAGCGTCTCGATGATCCGGAACTCGACGGGTGTGCAGTCCACCGGTGTGTCCGCCGAGGTGACGACGTGCCTGACCGGGTCCACGAGGAGGTCGCCCGCCTGGAACACCTGCCGGTCGGCGCCGTGGGACCTCCCGGTGCGGCGCAGCAGGGTCCGCACGCGGGCCATCAGCTCACGCGGGCTGTACGGCTTGGCGACGTAGTCGTCGGCGCCGAGGTCGAGTCCCAGCAGCAGGTCGTCCTCGGTCGACCTGGCGGTCAGCATCAGGATCGGCAGGTCGGACTCGGCACGCAGCACCCGGCAGACGTCCAGCCCGTCGACCTTCGGCATCATCACGTCGAGCACCACGAGGCCGGGATCCGTCCGCCGTGCCTCGTCGATGGCGGAACGACCGTCGTGCACGACGAGGACCTCGTGGCCCTCCTGCTCCAGATACCGGCTGAGCAGTTCGGCCTGCTTGGGGTCGTCCTCGGCGACCAGCACGTACGCGCACATGGGCTGAGGTTATGCCCCTGCCGGGGGTGCATATGGGATTCGCATGACAACCAAACAGGTTTCACACATTCTCTCGCCAGGCTGCGGCAGGTGAGAACCAACCTGCTTCGCACGGCCGCCGCGGCGGCACTCGCCTTCCTGCTGACCGGCTGCGCGGGCGACACGAGCAGCGCCGTACGGCCGGAAACGGCGGGTGGCGTGAGCCGTGCCACACGGTCCGAGCCGATGGGCGACGTGAGCCGTGCCACACGGCCCGGACCGGCGGGCGGTGTCAGCTCGAAGATCGCGAGCGTCAGGGGATCCCGGATCACGGTCTACGGAGCCAAGGAGGGGGCGCGGACGAGGACGATCACGAGCCCCAACGACTACGGCGTGACGCGTGTCTTCCTGGTGGAACGTGACGAGGGCAAGTGGCTCCAGGTACTGCTGCCGATCCGGCCGAACGGCAGCAAGGGCTGGATCAAGGCCGCCGACGTGACGCTCGCGGAGACCGCCCACCGGGTGGAGATCGATCGCGGGGCGTTCGGGTTCACGGTCTACGACGGGGACAGGGCCGTCAGGACGGGCAGGGTCGCGACGGGCGAAGCGGGCACACCGACGCCGCCGGGCCGGTACTTCCTCACCGAGCTGGTGAGGCCCGTCGACCAGGACGGGGCCTACGGCGCCTACGCCTTCGGGCTGAGCGGCTTCTCACCGGTGCTGAGGAGCTTCGCGGGAGGCCCGGGGCAGCTCGCGATCCACGGGACGAACAAGCCCTCGGCCATCGGTACGCGGGCCAGTCACGGCTGCGTCCGGGTCAGCGACGACGACATCACCTGGATGGCGAAGAACCTGGCGATCGGTACTCCGGTCGTCGTACGGGGCTGAGGCCCGACTCGAAATGAACAGGGGAAACCTATGAAGATCAAAGCCATGCTCGTCGGCATCGGCGCGGCGCTGGCCCTGACCGCGGGTCTCGGGGGCCTCGCGGGCACGGCCGCGGCCGACCAGAAGCCGTCCGTCACGTCCGCCCCGGCACCGGCCAAGGAGCGGCCCACGTCCGCCCCGGTACCGGCCGAGGACCGGCCCACGGCGGCTCCGGTGCCCGCCGACGAACGGCCCTCGGTCAGGAAGGCCGGTCCGCAGGAGCCCGTCGTCGTCAGGCCGTCCTACACCGGCTGACCGAAGCGCGGCGCCGCAGCCACCGGGCCGGCGGCGCCGCGCCCCGGCGTCCGCGGGTCCCGCCGCTGACCCGGCGGCGCCGCCGTACCCTCCCCGGCAGGCCCGACGCGGGCCCTCGCCGTCCGGTCGCGCCCCGTCGGCATGCAACTTTTCTCCAGGAATGCGCGTCTCACCCTTATGGGATTGTTGTTTCGCGGCACCGCTGCAGTCGTCGCCCTCTTCGTCGCCGCGGAGCCGGCCGCCGCCCACGCCGTGGCGCCGGCCGGACAGTGGAGTGTCGTCCACGACGACCGCCGCGCCTCCTACGACGCGGTGACGGTGACGCCGGGCGGGGCGGTCTGGGTCGCCGGGACGAGAGGCTCGGAGCAGCTCCTGCTGAAGGGCGGCCGGTCCGCCTTCAAACGTGTCACCGGGCCGGGCTTCCGGGTGAAGCGGCTGGCGTCGGCCTCCGACACCAGGGTCTGGGCGTTCGGCGCGTCGCGATACGCCCGGTGGGACGGCAGGCGCTGGCAGGTCAGGCCGTGGAGCCACGGCCGGGTGGACCGGGCCTACTCCATCGGGGAGAACCTGTGGGTCGTCGAGAACACCAACGTGTTCCCGAAGGCCGGCGCCGCCGGGTGGAAGGCGCGGTCCACACTGCGGCGCCTGGCCGGGTCGGTGTGGCGTAAGGTCCCCACGCCGATCGTGGTCAAGGGACTCGACGGCTCGTGGGCGGCGGGCTCGGCGCGGGGCACGGCGGCTCTGGCCCACTGGACCGGTAAGGCCTGGCGCGCGGTCGAGCTTCCTGCGCTCCCGACCGCGCGTCCGGGTCAGATCTCGGAGCTGACGGATGTCGCGATGGACGGCGAGACCGGCCGGGTGATGGCCGTCGGCTGGGCCGCCTGGCCGTGCGGCGGTGCGAAGTTCTGCGGGGAGACCCTGCTGCTGTCCGGCTACCCGGGCAGCTGGAACTTCGAGGTCCGTGGCGAACCGGGCATCCAGCCGCGCGCCCAGGCCGAGCCCGACGGCAGAGGCGGGGCCTGGGTCGTCTACGACGACAAGGGCGGAGGCAGCGCGTTCCTGCACATCGGCGTCGACGGCGTCGAGCCGGGCGTCTTCCCGGCGCCGCCGAACCGGAACGCGTCCGTCCGCGACCTCGCGATCCAGCTGGAGAGCGGCGGTTCCGGCTGGGCGGTCGGCGCGGCGCCCTCCGGCCGTGACGGCCTGATCTGGGCCTACCGCCGCTGAGCTTCTCGTACCGGCCGGCGGCCCGGAGGGGACTCCGGGCCGCCGGTCACCTCGCCGACTCCGCCGCGAGCAGGGCCGCCCCGAGCTGTACGGCGACCAGCGCGCGGATCGGGATCGGGGTGGCCGTCGCGTCGGCTTCGGCCTCGGTGAACCAGGCGTCGAAGAGCGCCTTCACGCGGGCGCGCTCGGCCCGGATGGCAGGGGTCACGTTTCCCGCGGCGATCTCGGCGTCCAGCAGGCGCAGGCACGTTCCGCCGTACCTCAGCCGCATGCTGTGCGCGACCTGCCGGCTGCCGACCACCTCGGCCACCGTGGCGGGCCGGTCCGCGCCGGGCAAGGAGTTCCACTCGGAGAGGAAGTCCTCGTAGGTGTCGAGGAAGTCCTGCAGGGCGCGGCGGAACGGTGAGTGCACCGTCAGGTCCGCCCTGACCGCCGACATGGACCGCGCCAGCTCGGTGATCAGTGCCCGCTGCGCGGTGAGACCGGCCTGGAGCGTCTCGCCGTACCCCTGGCCGGTCGGGGTCTCGTCGGCGACGCGGGGGTCGGCCCAGTAGGGCAGCTCGGTCACCAGGTGCAGGGCGCCGAAGCGTTCGGCGTAGTCGACGCTTCCGCCGCCGATGCCGTAGACCGGCCCCAGGTCGGCGCCTCTGGGGGTCCGGTAGGCGGCGGGGCCGATCGGGACGGCACTCGGCACCTCGGGCGGCCCCATGTGCAGGGGCAGTCCCTGGGCGGTCGCGATGGCGGTCAGGCGGGCGGCGAGCGCGGGGTCGTCCTTGCTGAGGTAGTAGAACGCGCCCTGGAGCTCACCGTTGTGCAGGGAGTAGACGAAGGTGGGCCTGACCTCGTCCATCAGCCGCATCAGCGCCTCGGTCTCGGGCAGCGTGCGGTCGAAGAAGTAGTCCTCGCCGGTCAGCGGGAAGGTCCACTCGACCTGGTCGGCCTCGGCGGGGCGGTAGAAGTGCTCGGCGTAGGCGCGGCGGTCGCTCGGCCGGGTGTACCAGCCCTCGTTGAGCCGGGCCCCGTCGGGGTCGACACACGGGATGAGGTGCCAGCGGTAGCCGAGGCCCTCGCGCAGTGAGGCGTCCTCGACGAGCTGGCGCAGCAGGTTGCTGACGGTGAGCGAGCCGATGGGCTCGTTGGGGTGGGGGCCGCCGATGATCACGGCATCGTGGGGGCCGGAGCCGACGGTCGCCACACGCAGCGGTTCACCCAGGCGGGAGGTGCCGATGCGGCGCAGCCGTACCAGGTCGGGGTGGGCGGCGGCGAGCTCGTCGAGTTCGGCGTGCATCCGGTCCACGGTCGGGAACGCGGTGTAGTCGGGCACCCGGCTCATGTACAGGTCGACGTTCATCTTCGGCCTCCTGATAATCTGGATTATTCTAGTAAACCAGATTATTGTTTGCCGGACAGCAGACGAGGAGAGGTCGACGCCATGCGGCTGACCAGGGCGGAGAGCAAGGCGGCAAACAGGCGCGCGCTGATCGACGCGGCGCGTGAGGTCGTCGGGAAGGAGGGCTCACAGGCGAAGCTGGAGCACATCGCCGAGCTGGCCGGCCTGACGACGGGGGCGGTCTACTCGCTGTTCGGCGGCAAGAACGACCTGATGGTCGCCATGGTCGAGGACTACACCGGCCCGCTCGACCTGCGGCAGATCGAGGCCTGCGGCCCGGGGCTGTCACTGGAGGAGGTCGTGGCGGAGGTCGCCCGCCGGTTCCAGCGGATGTCGGCCGATCCGGACGCCGTGGGAAAGCTGCTGTTCGAGACGCGCGTGCTCGACCTCGTGCTCAACGACCCGGAGCTGCTGGGCAAACTCAACGCCTCGATCAGGTCGACCGAGGTCGGCCTCGCCGCGCTGTTCACCGGCCGCGGGCACGACGGGGCACCTGTCACGGAGAAGCAGGCCGTGCGCCTGGCCCGTGCGCTCAAGGGCCTGCTGTCCGGGCTCGGGCAGAGCGTCGTGCTCGGTGTCCACGAAGGCTCCGAGGAGTTCTTCGTCGACGTCGCGCACGCCCTGATCACGCCGAAGGTGCTCGGGCCCGCCTAGCCGGGCCGCGGGTCGGGGAACGCGCGGCCTACACCAACCCCCCCCACCCGAAAGGCACGACCATGTCCCGATCCGGCTTTGGCATCATCGGCGCGCCGGTGTTGTTCATCGGCGTCTTCCAGTTGCTGGAGATGATGCTGTCGCCGGCCCTCCCGCTCATCCAGCGGGAGCTGGCCGCCTCACCCACCGAGATCGCGTGGATCTTCACGGGCGGGCTGATCAGCTCGGCGATCAGCACCCCGATCGTCGGCCGCCTGGCCGACACCTACGACAAACGCGCCCTGCTGCTCACCCTGATGGCGGTCACCGGCGCCGGAGCCCTCGTCTCCGCGCTGGCGCCCAACGCGCTCGTGCTGATCTGCGGCCAGGCGGTGCAGGGCGTCTGGCTCGGCGTGCTGCCGCTGACCGTCGGCCTGTTCCGCGACACCCTCGCACCCGAGCAGGGCGCCACCGGCAACGGCCTGGTCATCGGCGTCGGAGCCCTGGCCAGCGCGCTCGGCCTCGTCCTCGCCGGGCCGCTCACCTCGGCGCTGGGCTACCGGTGGCTGTTCCTGCTGACCCTGGCCGGTGCGCTGGTGGCGGCGCTGTGGGCCTGGCGCACGGTACCCGCCACACCCCGCGCGGCCTCCGGGAGCGTCGACTGGGCGGGCGGGTTGCTGCTCGGCGGCGGGCTCGCCCTGCTCATGCTGGGCCTCACCACCTCCGCGAGCTGGGGCTGGGCGGCCCCCGCCACCGTTGCCCTGCTCGCGGCCGCGGTGCTGACGCTGGGCCTGTGGGCGGCCGTCGAGCTCCGCTCCGGCGACCCGCTCGTGGATCTGAGGCTGCTGGCCGGGCGTTCTCCGGCCGGGGTGACCGCGATGGGGTTCGTGTTCGGCTTCTCCTCCTTCGGGCTGGCGGTCGCGCTGCCGATGATGTTGTCGCTGCCCGTGGAGACCGGCTACGGCCTGGGCGCCGACACCCTGCGGATCGGTCTGTACATGTTCCCGCTGGGCGTCGCGGGCACCCTGGTCGCGCCGCTGGTCGGGCCGATGACCAGGTTGCTCGGGCGGCGCGCCGTGCTGGTGCTCGGAAGCGGGCTCGTCCCGGCGGGCACCGCCATGCTCGCCTTCTGGCACGCCTCCCCGTGGCAGATCGTGGCCGGGGTGACGGTCGTGGGACTGGGCGTCTCCATCGGTCTCACCTCCGCGCTCAACGTCGTGGCCGCCGACGTGCCCGCCGACCGGGCGGCCGGGGTCAGCGGCGTGGTCTTCGTCGCCAAGAGCGTCGGCGGCACCTTCGGGGCGCAGCTCGGCGGCATGGTGCTGGCGTCAGGCGCCGTCGCGGGGGTCCCCGCGGAGAGCGGTTTCCTCAAGACCTACCTGCTCTCCGCGCTGCTCGGCCTGCTCGCCGTCGGCGCGGCCCTGGTGATCCCCGCCGCCGCGCGGCACACCCGGGACGGCCACCCGGATCCGGGTCCGACGGCGAAGGCCGCCGCCCCCCGGGGATGAGAACCTCGCAACGGCCGCCTGCGGGCTTACGAGGACGAAGACGGCGCCCGGGACTCGGATGGTGGGTCCCGGGCGCCGTCTCGTGTGAAAGGTCAGCCCTGGTGCGGGTAACGGTGGTCGGTCGGGGGGACGAAGGTCTCCTTGATCGTGCGGGCGTTCACCCAGCGGATCAGGTTGAAGATCGACCCGGCCTTGTCGTTGGTGCCCGAGGCACGGGCGCCGCCGAAGGGCTGCTGGCCGACGACCGCCCCGGTCGGCTTGTCGTTGACGTAGAAGTTGCCCGCCGCGAAGCGCAGGCGCTCGGAGGCAGAGGCGATCGCGTAGCGGTCCTGGGCGATGACCGAACCGGTCAGCGCGTACGGCGAGACGCTCTCCATCTGGTCGAGGACCGTGTCGAAGTCGGCGTCGTCGTAGACGTGCACGCCGAGGATCGGCCCGAAGTACTCCTTGACGAAGATCTCGTCGGTCGGGTCGCCGGAGACCAGAACGGTCGGCTTGACGAAGTAGCCGGTCGAGTCGTCGTAGGAGCCGGTCAGCACCTCGATCGAGTCGAGTTCGCGGGCCCGGTCGATCGCGGCCTTGTGCTTGGCGAAGGCCCGCTCGTCGATGACCGCGCCCATGAAGGTGGACAGGTCGGCGGCCACGTCGCCGATGGTCAGCGACTCGGCCCTGCCGACGAGGTCGTCACGGATGGCCGCCCAGACGGACCGGGGGACGTAGGCGCGCGAGGCCGCCGAGCACTTCTGCCCCTGATACTCGAAGGCGCCCCTGACCAGCGCGGTGGTCAGCACCGCCGGGTCGGCGGAGGGGTGAGCGAGCACGAAGTCCTTGCCGCCGGTCTCGCCGACCAGCCGGGGGTAGGACCGGTAGGAGGCGATGTTGGTGCCGACCGTCGCCCACAGGTGCTGGAAGGTCGCGGTCGAGCCGGTGAAGTGGATGCCCGCCAGCTGCGGGTGGGTGGTCGCGACCTCGGAGACGGCGGAGCCGTTGCCGGTCACCATGTTGATGACGCCGGGGGGCAGGCCCGCCTCCTCCAGCAGGCGCATGGTGAAGTGCGCGGCGAACTGCTGGGTGGGGGAGGGCTTCCAGACGACGACGTTGCCCATCAGGGCGGCCGACGTCGGCAGGTTCCCGGCGATGGCGGTGAAGTTGAACGGCGTGATGGCCAGGACGAAGCCCTCAAGCGGGCGGTACTCCATCCGGTTCCACACCCCGGGCGAGGAGGCGGGCTGGTCGCTGTAGAGCTGACGCGCGTAGGCCACGTTGAAGCGCAGGAAGTCGATCAGCTCGCACGCCGAGTCGATCTCGGCCTGCTGGACCGACTTCGACTGGCCGAGGATCGTGGCGCCGTTGAGCGTCTTGCGGTACGGCCCGGCCAGCAGGTCGGCCGCCTTGAGGAAGATCGCGGCCCGCTCGTCGAACGACAGGGCCCGCCAGGCGGGAGCGGCGGCCAGCGCGGCGTCGATCGCGGCCCGCACGTCGTCGGCGGTCGCCTCAGCCGTACGGCCGAGCACCGAGGCGTGGTTGTGCGGCTGGACCACGTCGAGGAGGGCGCCACCGCCCATCCGCTGCTCGCCGCCGATCGTCATGGTCAGGTCGAGCTGGGCCCCGGTCAGCTCCTTGAGGCGGTTCTCCAGTGCGGAGCGTTCCGGGCTTCCCGGGGCGTAGCCGAGGACGGGCTCGTTGACCGGTGCCGGGACGTTGGAGATGGCATCCATCATTTGCCTCCAAGGGCGCGAAGGAAGAAGGCGATGTTGGCCGGGCGTTCGGCGAGGCGGCGCATGAAGTAGCCGTACCAGTCGTCGCCGTAGGGAACGTAGACGCGCATGGTGTGCCCGGCGCCGGCCAGGGCCTGCTGCTTGTCGGTGCGGATGCCGTAGAGCATCTGGTACTCGTAGCCGCCCCGGGAGCGGCCGAAGCGGTCGGCGAGCGTCTCGGTGATCGAGATCAGCCGGTCGTCGTGCGTGGCCACCATGGGGTATCCCTGCCCGGCCATCAGGATCCGAAGACAGCGGACGTAGGCCTTGTCGACCTCGCCCTTGTCCTGGTGGGCCACCGAGGCGGGCTCGGCGTAGGCGCCCTTGACCAGACGGACCCGCGACCCCTCGTGGGACAGGTCGCGGCAGTCGTCCTCGGTGCGGAACAGGTAGGCCTGCAGGGCGACCCCCGTGGACGGGAAGTCCCCGCGCACCGCCCGCAGGATGGAGAGGGTCGAGTCGACCGTGGTGTGGTCCTCCATGTCGAAGGTCACGCTCGACCCCACGCCCGCCGCGGCCTCACAGATGCGGCGGGCGTTCTCCAGGGCGATCTTGTCACCGTCGGCGCCGAGCGCCTGGCCGACGGCGGAGAGTTTCACGGAGACCTCGGCGCGGGAGCCGAGATCGAGTTCACGCAGCGCGTCGAGCAGCACGACATAGGCGTTGGCGGTCGCGGCCGCGGCGTCGGCGTCCCGGGTCTCCTCGCCGAGATGGTCGATGGTGACGGCGAGATCGGCGTCGGTCAGCCGCCGGATGGCCTTGACGGCCTGCTGGACGTCCTCACCCGCCACGAAGCGGTCGACGACCTTGCGGGTCAGCGGAACGCCGGAGACCGCGCGCCGTACCAGCGGCATCCGCGACCCGGCGAGAAGAAGGGAACCGAGCATGCTTCTAGACTAAAACGGACGTTCCGTCAACCCCATGTGCATCTGCCACGACCGGTGTGATCGTATTTCATACAGATGTACAACAATGGGGGAGTGCTACAGGAGACAGTCGACGAGATCGCCGACCGGGTCGGGGCCTCGGCCACCATCGAGGACCGCTCGCTGCAGCTTCTCGCCTACGCCGCGCAGAGCGGTGACATCGACACGGTCCGCCAGGAGTCGATTCTGCGCCGCCGCGCGACCTCGGAGGTGCGTGCCTACTTCGAGGGGTACGGCATCGCGGGCGCGAAGGGGCCGGTGCGCATCCCCGCCGACGCCGAGCTCGGCGTGCTGGCCAGGGTCTGCGTGCCGCTGCGCTACCACGGTGTGACCTACGGCTACCTGTGGCTGCTCGACGACGGCACCCTCGACGACGGCACGCTCGCCTCGATCTCCGGCCTCGTGGCCCAGGCCGCCGCCACGCTCGCCCAGGACGCCCGCCGCCGTCAGCACCTGGGCAGGAGTCTGCGGGAGCTGTTCTCCTCCGACGCCGAGGAGCGCGCGCAGGCGCTGGCGCGGCTCGACGTGACGGGCCCGGTGACGGCGGTCGCGGTCAGGACCTCGCCCGACCGGGTGGCCGCCCTCTGGACGCTGCCGAGGACCGTGCTCGCCGACCCGGGGCCGCTCACCTCGGGGGAACCCGCCGCCGCCCTGCTCGTCCCCTCGGGCCAGGCGATCGAGCTGGCGTCGAGGGTCCAGGTCATGTACGGCACGGCCGCCGGGGTGGGCGGTTCGCGGGAGGACCCGGCCCAGGCCTGGCGGAGCTGGCAGGAGGCCGTACGGGCGCTCAGGGTCGCCGGGCGGGTGCCCGAGTTCGCCCCGGTCGCGGCCTGGTCCGGGCTGGGCGTCTACCGGATGCTCACCCGCCTGTCCCGGGCCGAACTGGGGGAGCTGGCGGGGGAGGTCACCGGGCTGCTCGGTGATGCGGACGCGGCCAGGACCGTCGAGGGGTACCTCGACCGGGCCGGCCACGTCCAGGAGTCCGCCGCCGCGCTCGGCGTGCACCGCCAGACGCTCTACTACCGTCTGGGCAAGGCCGAGCGGCTCACGGGCCGTGACCTGGCCGACGGGCAGGAACGGCTGCTGGTCCACCTCGCCCTCAAGGCCGCCCACCTGCTCTGAGCCCCGGACCCCGCCCACGGGAGGGCGTCGAGCCGCGACCCTGGACGGCTCGCCCCGCCACCGGGCCGGGCCGCTCACAGGAGGGCGTCGAGGGAGCCCGAGCGCACGTGGCCGTGGAGCAGGCGCAGCAGTGAGGCCCACCGCTCCCGGTCCTCCTCGCCGAGCGGTGCCAGCAGGGCCTCGCGCACCCGCAGTTCCTCCCGGCGGGCGCGTTCGAACACCTCCCGCCCCTCGGGCGTCACGGTGAGCAGGTAGCGGCGGCGGTCGGAGGGGTCGCGTTCCCGTCCGGCCCATCCGGCCGCCACGAGCCGTTCGGCCATGTCCACCATGTCGCTGGGATCGACGCCCAGGAGGGCGCCCGCGGCCCGCTGCACGATGGGTCCGTGGTCGGTCAGGACCGCGAGCACGGCCACGTCCCAGCGGTTCAGGCCCAGCTCGGCGAAGCGTTCCGTCAGCCGTCTGCGCACGGCGAGGGCGAGGTTGGACAGGACGAAGACGTCCTGCTCCAGGAGGCTCTGGGAGAAGGGTGGAACTGTCATGCCCATACCGTAGGATAGTTCCAATCATTGGTAGTTACCAACGAATGAGGCACGACCATGGACGCACTCCATCCGCGACTGCTCGTGGACGACTTCCCCGGGACCTTCCGCTTCTACCGGGGCCTCCTTGAGGGGGTCGCCGGGGCGACCCCGGCCAGGGGTGTGGAGGAGGGTCCCTACGCCAGCTGGGACCTGGACGGGCAGACCCTCCTTTCGCTGTACGACCGCGCGGCGATGGCGGCCGACGTCGGCGCCCCCGCCCCCGCGCCGCGATCCCCGGGGCAGGACGTGACGGTCCTGGTGCTGCGGGTGCCCGCGGGCGAGGGTGTCCTGGAGGCCGCCGCCGAGACCGGTGAGCGCCACGGCGGCACCCTCGTGGCGGCCGCGCGCGCCCTCCCCGGCTGGGGGCCGACACTGCGCGCCGCCCACCTGCGTGACCCCGAGGGCAACCTGGTCGAGCTCCAGTCGTACTGACCGGAGAGGGTCACCCGAGTCCGCGCAGGAGGCGGGCGCGAGCGGGGGCGTCACCGGGGCCGCCCCGCTCGGCCAGCCGCTCGGCGACGTGGCGGCGGTGCGCCTCGTCCACGTTGCCGCCGTACTTGAACTTGCCGACGACCTCCCTGATCCTCAGCCGCAGGCCGAGGATGCCCCTGAGGCGGCGCCCGTGCACGGACGGGTCCACGAGCGCGCCGTCCGCCTCAAGGCGGGCGAGCTGGGCCCTGAGGATCTCCGCCTTCTCCTCCGCGCCGGAGACGATCTCGGCGTCGCAGACGAGCTGGACGGCGGCGTAGTAGGTGGTGGGGACGCCCATGCGGGGGTCCTCCCCGTCCTCGGGCAGGATCTTCCACGCTCCGGGGACGTAGGCCCAGTCGCCGGCGACGGAGAGCACCACGGCGGGGTTCTCCTCGACGGCGGCCCAGATCGGGTTGGGCCTGGCCAGATGGAGCAGGACCGTGCGCTCGCCGGTGAGCAGGAACTGGGTCGGCACGACCACCGGGACCTCACGCCCCCGCCCGGCGGCGATCAGATGGCCGAACTCGTTGGCCCTGACGAACTCCAGCGCCTCGTCCTCGGTCGCCGCGTCCCATGGATGAATCAACATGCGGATAAACGTATGCCTATCCAATGGGCGGGGCAAGAAGGGCCGGGACCCTCCCCCTCCGGAGGTTCCCGGCCCGTGCCGTACGGCGGCGGCCTCAGCGCTGGACGGCCATCGCGTTCTCGTAGACCTGGACCAGCTCCTGGCCGATCCGCTCCCAGGAGTAACGCGAGCGCGCCCGGTCCGCCCCCGCGAAACCGATCGCGGTGCGGCGGGTCGAGTCGGCGAGCAGCTCACGGGTGAGGCGGGCGGCCTGCGCGGGCCGGTCGGCGGGCACCAGCAGCCCGGTCACCCCGTCCACGACCGAGTCCAGGTGGGCGCCGACCGCGGAGGCGACGACCGGGACGCCGCACGCCATGGCCTCGATCGCCACGACCCCGGACGGTGCCTCCCGGGGCAGCGAGACGACCACGTCGGCGCTGCGCATCAGCTTGGGGATCGAGGAGTGCGGCACCTGGCCCAGCAGGGTGACACGGTCCTCGACGCCGACCTCCTTGGCCAGCAGCATCACCCGGTGCGCGTCGGCGTCGTGCTCCAGGTCACCGGCCGGGGACCCGCCCGCGACGACCAGCTCGGCGTCGGGGATCCCCGCCAGCGCGCGCACCGCGGTGTGCACGCCCTTGTACGGGCTCAGCGGCCCCACGTGCAGCAGCCGGGGCCGGGTGCCCCTGGCCGCCGCCGGGCCCTGGCGCCGGAAGCGCTCGACGTCGACGCCGCAGGGGATCACCGCGATGTTGCGGCGCGGCACGCCCATGCGGATCAGCGTCGACTCCTCGTCGCCGCACCCGGCGATCACCACGCTCGCCCGGCGGCCGATCGCCCGCCGCAGCTTGACCTTCCTGGCGTCCTGGCCGTCCTCGCCGCCGAAGGTCTGGGTGAACGGCACGCCGAGGCCGCTGGCCCCGGCGATGGCGGCCAGCCCGCCGGTCCAGGAGTGCGCGTGGATGACGTCGGGGCGGTCCTGGCCCCAGCGCCGCATGAGCTGCTCGCCCAGGTCGGACAGGTAGGGCAGCAGGCCGTCCTCGGGGAGGTCCTGCGCGGGGCCCGCGGGAAGGCACTCCAGCGTGACGCCGGGGGAGAGGCGGACCTTCGGCCTGTCGGCGTCGGAGTGCCTGCGGGTGTAGATCGTGACCTTGTGCTCGCGGCCGAGCTCACGGGCGACGGCCATCAGGTAGGCCCGCTGCGAGGCGAGGTCGTCCTTGCCCTGGGGGGCGGAGGGAGTGTCCGAGGAGACGAATGCGATGTTCACGGCACACCTCTGGGAGGAGATAGGCATGGAAAAGCCTGGAATCCTTCAGGGGTGCCTGCTTCTTAGGCACTCATCTGCGACGCCCATCACCATACCCAACTCCCAGACTCGGGCAAACCTCTGAATTGCCCTGAATTCCATGGGGTTGTCATACGACGCGCAGCGCGAGGATCACGATCTCGTCCCACACCCGGCCGCCGGAGAAGGCATGCCGGTCCTCCTCGACCGCCTTGACCACGGTCGCGGGCGCCTGACCCGCGCAGCGCGCCAGCACGTCCGCCAGACGGGTCTCACCGTAGGCCTCCCCCTGGTCGTTCTGCGAGGCGACCAGCCCGTCGGAGTAGAACACCAGGGTCTGGCCCGAGGTCAGCGTGATCTCCTCGGTGAGGATCTCCGCCTCCGGGGCGATGCCGAGCGGCACGCCTCCTCCCGCGGTGAAACGCACCCCGCCGTCCGCCTGGAGCAACGCCGCCGGGTGGTGCCCGGCCCCGGCCAGCATGATCCTGCGGGCCCTGACGAACCCCGCGACGGCCATCACGAACATCCCGCTGTTCTGCGCGACCAGCGCGTGGTTCAGCCTGCGCATGGCCTCGACGGGGTCGGACTCCCACACGCTCAGCACCCGCAGCCCGTTGCGCACCATGGCGGTGACGGAGGCGGCCTCCTCACCCTTGCCCGCGGCGCCCCCGAGCGCGAAGCCCCACCCGTCCCGCACCGGGAAGACGTCGTAGAACTCGGCGCCGACCGGGCTCGACCCCGCGTGGTAGATCGCCGCCGCCTCGACCCCCGGGATGTCCGGCAGGCTCCTGGGCACCACGCTGGTGCGCAGCGCGTCGGCCGCCTGGGAACGGGTCTGGAAACTGCGCCTGGCGCGCAGCGCGAGCCCCAGGTGAGCGCCGATCTCCTCCATCAGCCCCAGGTCGGCCAGGGAGAACGGCTCGCGGTCGCGCAGCCGTACCAGGGTGAGGGCGCCCAGCGCGCCCGCCTCGCCCTGGATCGGCACGACCAGCAGCGAGGCCGCGCCCATGACCCGCAGCAGCGGCGGTCCGCCGGGGACCTCGCCGAGCAGCGACTCGTCCTCAAGCATCTCGTGGACCACGCCCGAACCCCCGGTCAGCACGTGGGCCACGGTGGGCGCGGCCAGCGGCGTCAGCCCCTCGACGAGGCGGACCAGCTCGGTCACCGGCTTGTCGCTCGGCCCCAGCACGACCGCGCGCCTGGGCACCCCGTCACGGACCACGTCGGCGATCACCCAGTCGGCGGTCTCCGCGGCCAGCAGCCGCGCCGCCCTGGTGACGGTCACCGGCTGACGCAGGCTCTCCTCGTCGAGCAGCAGGCGGGTCATCCTGGCCAGCAGCTCCTGGCGGCGCGCGGCGGCCATGACCAGGGACGCGTCCGAACGGTCGACCGGCCCCGGCGGGCCGCCCGCGACGTGCGCCTCCAGCGGCAGGATCACGACCGCGGTCATCTCCTGCGGCTCGCCGGGCATGGTCAGCCGGATGACCGCCAGCTGCACCGTGTGCGCGCGGCCCTGGTGGGTCAGCCGGGTCTGGAACGTCGCGCTCTGCCCTCCCTGCTGCACGGCCGTCAGGTGCGAGCGGAAGGCCGCCCGCCGCGAGACGTCGACCAGCAGCGGGAAGGACCGGCCGATCAGGTAACCCGCCGGGCTGCCCAGCATCCGCGAGGTCTCCGCGCTGATCCGCCTGACCACCCCCGAGGCGTCGAGCACCACGACCGGCACCGGGAAGGAGCGGAAGACCTGCCGCAGCAGCTTGAGCTCCCGCTGCGAGCCGCTCTCCCGGTCGCCGGAGCGTCTGGGCGCCTTGCGCAGCTCACGCAGGGCCGACTCCAGCAGCTCACGGGCGGTGTCGAGCTCCGCCAGGGCCGCGTCGAGTGTGGACCGGGGGTCGGCGGGGTAGGCGGACCTAGCCTCGCGCAGGGAGGAAACCCTGGAGGCGAGCGCGCTCAGCGCCTGCTCCAGCGTGTTGAGGCCAATGGCGTCGGTCAATGCTCGTCCTCGTCGGCGGCCGGGGACCGGGCGGTCCCGTCGTAGACGGTACGTCACCCGGCGGGGTCGGATCGATGCGCGGTCGGATAGTGATTAAGTTAGCGAAACAGATAGGGGGACCCGCACCATGGACATGGTCACTCCCATTCTCGCCCGTGACCTCGCCGCCCTCGGCAGGGTCAGCGAGGAGACGTCGAGTGAGAGCGTGCTGCGCGGGCTGACCACCACGCTCGCAGGCGGGGTCCCCGGATGTGCGGGCGGCTCAGCCGAGCTGTGGCGGGGGGAACGCGTGGTCGTCTCCGCCTCGCACAGCGAGCTCATCCTGCTGGTCGACAGCGAGGCCGACCTGGGGGAGGGGCCCTCCGCGGAGGTCCGTGAGACCGGCCGCCCGGTGATCGTCCAGGACGTGCTGCGCGACTCCCGCTGGCCCGCCTACGCCGGGATGGCGGTCCGCTGCGGCGTCCGCACCGTGCTGTCCATGCCGATCACCGTCGAGCGCTCCGTCCTGGTCCTCGGCCTGTACGGCGTGCTCCCCGGGGTGTTCGCGGCCAGGAACGTCCCCCCGCTGGCGGACATGCTCGCCGAGCAGGTGACCGTGGCGCTGGCCAACATGTGGGACTACGACGAGGTCAGGACCGACGCGGCGCAGATGCAGGAGGCGCTGGCGGGCCGGGCGGTCATCGACCAGGCCAAGGGCATCATCATGAAGTCCAGTGGCTGCTCGGCCGAGGCCGCCTTCGACGAGCTGCGCCGGATCTCCCAGCACCACCAGGTGAAGGTGGCCGACCTGGCCAGGCTGCTGGTCGAGGAGCACCAGCGCAACCAGCGCTCCTCATGAGGTCCCAGGACCCGCGACGGCGGGGAACCCTCAGCCGAACGCGGCCAGCGCGTCGTCGACCGTGTCGTAGAGCGGCAGCCGCTGGGCCAGCCCGGTGATCCACATCACCTTGGTCTTGGCGTACTCGACGCCGATGAGCGCGAACCTGACCTCGGCGTTCGTGCTGAGCTGCCAGTGATGGACGATCAGGCCGAGGGCGCGGGAGTCCATGAAGGTCACCCCGCTCAGATCAAGCGCCATCTCGGGGCCGTGCTCGCTCACCTCGGCGGCCAGGTAGTCGGCGAACTGGTCCCTGGTCGTCGCGTCGAGCAGGCCGGTCACCCGGATCACGTTGATTCCGCCGACAAGCGCCGACGTCAGGGTCAGCGCCGCCGCTCTCTCACCGTTCTCCGACACCGTCACTCAGGTCCTCCTAGCCCGTTCGATTAGCAACCTTACTGTTACCTGCGGGCGAGCAATACTCCCGGAATCGGGGTAATACTAGAACCGAGGTCCAGCAGAGGGCCTCGCCTTGAGAAACGTCGAGGCGATGCCGTCTGCCCGGACGCTGTTCCGCGTGTGGCGTCGTTCGACAGTCCCACCAGGGAGCAGCGATGTCTGTCCAGGCCCTCGAAATCACCGAGATGACCGCCGAGGATCTCCTCGCCGAGATGGCGCTTCCGGAGGTCTCCGGCTACCGCGCCGAGCGGCTGCGCGAGCGCCTCGTCGAGATGCACCGGCCGCTCGCCATGGAGATCGCCCGCCGCTACCGCTACCGCGGCGAACCGCTCGAAGACCTTCTGCAGGCCGCCTACGTCGGGCTGATGAAGGCGATCAACGGATTCGACCCCGACCTCGGCCACGCCTTCCGCGGCTACGCGGTGGTCACGATGACCGGCGAGGTCAAGCGTCACTTCCGCGACCGCACCTGGGCGATCCGGGTGCCGCGCGTCTACCAGGAGCGCAGGGCCGAGCTGAACCGGCTGGTCGCCGACCTCAGCCAGGACCTCGGCCGTTCCCCGACGGTCGCCGAACTCGCGGCGAAGATGAACATCTCCGAGGAGGACGTCCTGCTCACCCTGGACGCCTCCGCGGCCTACAGCGCGCTGTCGCTGGACGCGCCGCTCGGGGCGGACGACGACGCCGCCGCGCTCGGTGACGTCATCCCCGACCAGGACGACGCCGTGGGCATGCTCGTCGACCGCGAGGCGGTCATGCCGCTGATCGACAAGCTGCCGCCGCGGGAGAAGAACATCCTGCTGCTGCGCTTCTTCGGGAACATGACCCAGGCGGAGATCGCGGCCGAGTTCGGAATCTCCCAGATGCACGTTTCCCGTATCCTGCGGAAGGTTCTGGACCGGCTTCGCGCCGACCTGGTCGCCGAATGCTGAATACACCGGCCCTCATCGGGCACCCAAACCGGCGACGGAGCGATGTGGCATAGGGTGCGGTTGAAATGATCCCCAGGTGCTGAGAAAGACGGCGCGGTGGGACAGGGGAGGCGGATCTCGCGTGAACGAGGACGGTGTTCGTCCGGCTCGCTTTCTGGCGAGCGGCGACCGTTCCCGGCTTCCCCCCGCCGGAGCCCCCGTGGCGGAACTGGCCTTCTGCCTGCCCGACCTGCCCGACGTGCGGGACTTCGCCGCCGTGCAGGCCGTACAGGGCGGGATGGCCCGCGAGAGACTGGCCGACTTCCTCGTGGCGGTGAACGAGGTGGCCACCAACGCCGTCACACACGGTCACCCCACCGCCAAGGCCGTGATGCGGATATGGTCCACGGGCCGCACCCTCGTCGTCGAGGTGCACGACGAGGGGCGGTGGA
>NZ_JBHSBC010000002.1:138507-157335 GCF_042650425.1 Streptosporangium jomthongense
TCCCGCCCCCTACGCCACCAGCGGCATGGGCCTGTGGGTGGCCCGGATGGTCAGCTCCGACATCAAGTTCGAGACCGGGGCCGCGGGCACGTTCATCACGATGTCCTTCAAGGTCTGAGACGGCTTTCCGGCCGCGCCCGGTTCAAGGATGACTTCCTCCGCGCTCATCCCGGCCCTGCTCGTTCAGGGCCCTTAAGGGGCCCGTCCAGAGGCCCGCCTCCGGGTACGGCGTCGGCTTCGAGAACCCCCGCAAAGGCCGTTCACCCGCGCGACCGTGCGCGGGTCCGGCGGGGAGGACAAGCCCGAGCCCGCGGTTCCCGGACGACCGGGGACCACGGGCTCGGGCATTCGGCGGGTCAGCGTCTGCGGCGCCAGGTTCCGCCCGCCGTTCCCACCCCGCCCTGATGGAGCGCGAGAAGCAGCAGGCCGCCAAGGATGAACGTGGTGCCGGTGATGCCGCCGATCCTGGTGTTGATCAGGTCGAGCAGCAGGCCGAGACCGAAGACGACGGCGGCGGCGATCGCCAACATACGTCACCTCCTCCCGGCGGGCAGGCCTTCGGGGCTTCCCGCGGACGACATGTCGAGCAGCCGGTCGAGCAGCGCGCGGTAGTCACGCAGGGCCGTGCGCAGGTCCTCGGTGTCGCTTCCCCGTGCCCCCTCGGTGTTCTTCCAGCGTTCCCGCAGGCCGGCGGAGCGGGCCTCCAGCGCGGCGCGCAGGCGGTCGCCGACCTCGGCGACAAGGGAGTCGGCACGCTCGACCGAGTCACGGGGGTCGTCGACGAAGCCCGCCTGGACCTCCTGCCAGCGACGCCGTACCTCGTCGGGGTCCTGGTCGAGCAGCGCGCCCTCCCGCGGGGCCCCTTCGGCCCGGGTCCGGGGTGTCTCCGAGGCGGGGTGGCCGGCCTCCGGTGAGAGGTCGGCCGGGTGGGCCGGGTCGGGCGTGTCACCGGTGAGGGGACGGCCGTCCGTGCCGGAGAGTCCTTCGGGCGTCCGGAACACGGAGGTCACCTCCTCGGCGCGCTGGGAGGGGACGCCCGCCGTCTCACCGGCGCCTCCGTGGACGAGACGGTCCTGGTCGTTTCCTGATCGGTTCTTCATCTCAGATCACTGTCCTCGCACGTCGCGTCGGGCGGTCTGGTCCTGGGGAGTGCGCACGGCCGGTCGCGTCGAACGGCCGTCGGGGGTTTCGAGCAGCTCCTCGAACAGGACGCGGTAGTGCACCATCGCCTGCCTGAGCTCCTCGGTCGAGGCCTCCTGGTGCGCGGCCCTGCCGCTGATCGCGTGGGCCTGCCGGTAGTGGTCGAGGGTGCGGCCGTGCGCGACCGACAGGTCGGACAGCCGCTGCTCGAAGTCCTCGGTCGGGTATCCCCGCTCCGCCATCACCGAGGTCACCAGGTGGTCGGCCTCGGTCACGGCGAATCCGGGGGCGTCGACGAAGCGCTCCTGGACCTCCATCCACTTCCTGGCGTAGCCGTCGCGGGCCTGAGGGGCGAGCGGGCGGATCTCAAGGCCGCTGAAACGCTGCTCACGCGCCAGAAGCTCCTGCTCGGCCTCGCGCCGGTTGTCGCGTTCCCGTACGGTTCTGTCGTATTCGGGGCCGAATCGATCACGAAGTCGGTGCCGGCGCCGCTGCTGCAGTACGGCGGAGCCGACTGCGATGACCGCCACCACCGCGACCACGATCACGACCACCCAGATCACGGTGGACATGTCTGCCTCCGGTTGTGTAAGCGTCTGTCCCCGTGCGCTGCCCCAGGGATTCACTCCAAAACCGGCCACTGTCGCTAGTGATTCGTCGCAGAAAACACGTTTTATATGGATTTATCGGGCAGGTAGGACTGTTCCGTGCCGGTCGCCGGGAGAGCGGTGATCCGGGCGTCGTCAGGTGTCGAGGGCCGCGCGCGCCTCGGCGGAGAGCCGCCCGACGAGCGAGCCCTCCGGGGACGCGGGCACCTCGGTGAAGCCCGTCTCGGGGTCGTAATCGATGTCCAGCCCCGCCGCGACCAGCCGGTCCGCCCAGCGCAACGCCGTGTTGCGCTTCTCCACGGGGATCGCGCGTCCCTGCGCGATCGACGAGAGGTTGCGCAGGTTCGTCGCGGGCCCGGACTGGCCGTGCGCGCGCTCCAGCTTCCACGGGATGGCCCGCGAGTGGTCGAGCATCGGCTTCGACAGGCCCGCGGCCCGTTTGGCCTGCAGGACCCCCGATTCGCTCACCCCGAAGTGGGCCGCGAGCTCGGCGTTGGACAACCCCTGCCCGGCCAGCCGCCGCAGTTCCTCATGGTCGATCAGCGCCTTTCGCCCCACCCGTAGTCAGCCCCTCACCCGTCCACGCTCGCTTTGAGTGCGCGATCCCGTCTGATCTCAGGTAAGCTACCTGATGTTCAGCCCACAGGGCCGACAAACCGGGACGTAGCGCAGCTTGGTAGCGCACTTGACTGGGGGTCAAGGGGTCGCAGGTTCAAATCCTGTCGTCCCGACCAGGTTTCCACTGGTCAGCGAGGGTGTCTCTCACACGGGAGGCACCCTTTTCGCGTACTGAGGTACCAACTGGGGGTTGGCCGGGAGGGCACAACAGTATTCACTGTCTGCTGTCGAAAGGCTACTCATTGCTATGAAGGGTGGCGTCTGCATCCCGCCGACACCCCCCAGCAAGGAGTGACCATGAACAGGTTCACCCGATGGGCGGCGCTCACGGCCGCCGCCGTCACCGTCAGCACCGGACTGGCCATGCCCGTGTCCGCCGCGACGGCCCCCGCCACCCAGGCCACCACCGCCCGGGACGGCTTCGTCTGCCCGCTGATCGCCGCGGTCTGCGCCTTCTCCCAGCCCGGAGGCGTAGGCCGGCGCGTCATACTCGTCAACGGCCGCGCACGCATCGTCCCGCCCCTGCGCAGTGCGGCCAACAACTCCGCGGAGTTCTGGTGCTTCTACTCCGAGCCCGGCTTCGGGGGCGAGCGGCGCGAGGTCTCCGCCGGGGAGACGGTTGAGGACTTCGGCTTCGCCGTCAACTCCGCCAAGCCCGGGCTGTGCTCCGAGCAGTAGATCCACCTTCTCCGGCGCGGCGCCGCAGACCGGACAGGCCGTGGCGCCGCGCCCCGGGGAACGACCGGGGAGGAACCGCCGAATCCGCCGCGGCGTCGCCGAGTCGTTCCCATGAGTGCCCGGATGATCCCCGGCTACATCGTGCGATGGATCGGCCGGGGGTCGGAGGCCCGAGGGCGTCCTGCGTCCACGGCACCGCGCTCGTGGAGGACCGTGCGACGTTGCGGATCCCGGGCTGACTGCGGGCGTACCGGCTGGCACACGGCGCGATCCACGCGGACGAGACCGGCGTCGGGCTGCGCCGTCTCGCCGTGCACGGCGGCCCGCGGAACGCCGGGGCCGCAGGGGCCGCCGGGGCCACGGTCTGATAGCCGCTCATGTTCGTCGTCGCCCACCGGTTCGTCCTCCGGCGTACCGCCCGGCCGGGAGGGCGCACCGTGCGATTCCACGCGCGCCGAAGCGGGAGGGGAGGGGCTCGGCCGCGGAGCGAGGCGGCCGGGTGGCTCTCGTCCGGCCGTCGTCCGGCTCGCGACGATCTCCGCGGCGAGAAGGCCGGCGTGGACCTCCAGACGGCCCGCGCCGCTGAACAGGTCCACCCCCAGCCTCGCCTCGACCTTCCTGATCCGGTGGTAGACGGTCGCACGGTGGAGATACAGGTCCGCCGCGACCTGCTTGACGTTCCCCGCCGTGGTCAGGAACGCCCTGAGGGTCCGGACGAGGTCCTCCGCCGACTCGTCTTCGAGAAGCCGTCGCAGGGACGGGCTGATGAAGTGGCACATGAGGACGTCCGTGGGCACCGCGGCGAGCCCGCGCATGTGCGCGGTTCTCTCCCAGTGGACGACCTGGTGCTTCCAGCCCATGCCCTCGGCCAGGTCCAGGCTCTGCCTGGCCTGCCAGACGGCGACGCTCGCGCGATCGGTCACGATCGTGCTGACGGCGACGAGCCACGGGAGGTCGGCGCCGTTGCGCCGGGACCGGAAGATCAGGTCGACGGTTTTCGTCGCGAGCCGCCCCGGCAGGGTCGTCTGGACGTCGCGCGGGTGAGGCGCCAGCAGCGCGAAGCTGACGGAGCCGCTGAACGCGATGAGGCACCGGTCACGGAGATGGTCCTCGGCGAAGCGGTTCATGACGGCGGTCAGCCGTCGTTGCGCCGCCGATCCCGACGAGTCCGGGTCAAGCACCGCGGGCATCGAGAGCGCGAGGCAGACGAAGGTACCGTCGTGCAGCAGCCTTCCGCCGCCGATGGCCTGGCCCAGCAGTGAGTCCAGCCCGTCCAGGTCTCCCGAGGCGAAGGCCCGGCCGACGTGGTCGTCCGCCCATTCGGGCGACACGAGCAGCCCGGCCGCCTCCAGCGAGCAGACGGTGGCCTCCGCGATCCGTCCCACGCTCTCGATCCGCTCGGGGGAAAGCGGCCCTCTCACGCAGGTGATCCAGAGCAGCAGCGACGGCGCCGAACCAGGTGATCGCACCGGGATAACCAGCATCAGGGGCATCCCGAGGTCGGCGCCCCCGCCGATGTAGACGGGTTCGGAGATCAGGGCCACCGAGCGCGCGCTCAGCCCGAGATGCCGAGGCGAAACCGCCTCGGCGAGGTGCTCGTCCGCGGAGGAACTCGGCATCGACCGGGCGATCCGGTTCAACTGCACGTCGGTGACCTCGACCGGCACGTCCAGCGACGCGCCGAGAGAATGCACCAGCTCGTGGAGGTGCTGAGTGAGGACGCCGTTCACGCCGCCCCCTTCCGCCGGAGAGCCTTCCGTTCCGCTCTGACCGCCGGCACAGCGATCAGCTCCCGCCGGTCGCGGGCGGGGTGCCGGACGCCGATCTCGACGACGCGGCCACACCGGAGGACAGGGCCACGTCGACGCGGGTCGACCGCGTCGGCCGGATCGCACCGTCGTGGATGCCCTCCGCCCAGTGGCAGGCGACTCGATGGGCGGCGGTCGTCCCCGGAACCCCGATGGCCCGCAGCTGCGGGCGCTCGGTGTCGCAGCGGGTCTGCTGCCTCCACGGGCAACGGGTGCTGAACCGGCATCCGGGCGGCGGGTCCGCCGGGCTGGGCAGATCACCGTGGAGCAGGATCTGCTCGCGAGAGTCCTCATACCGGGGGTCGGGCTGTGGCACGGCGGACAGCAGCGCCCGCGTGTAGGGGTGCAGCGGCTCGGCGAACAGCTCCGGGGTGGGAGCCTCCTCCACCATCCCGCCGAGGTACATCACCCCGATCCGGTCGCTCACGTGCCTGATCACGGCGAGGTCGTGCGCGATGATCAGGTAGGTCAGTCCGTACGCGGCCTGGACGTCCTCAAGGAGGTTGATGACCTGCGCCTGGACCGACACGTCCAGGGCGCTGACGGGCTCGTCCGCGACGATCAGCTGCGGCTCGACCGAGAGCGCCCTGGCGATGCCGATGCGCTGACGCTGCCCTCCGGAGAACTCGTGCGGGTACTTGCGCAGCGCCGTCCGCGGCAGTCCGACCGAGTCGAGCAGTTCGTCGAGACGCCCGGAGACGTCTCCCTTCGCCAGTCCGTGCGCGGCCATCCCCTCACGGAACATCTGCTCGACGCTCTGCCGGGGGTCCAGGCTCCCCAGCGGATCCTGGAAGACCATCTGCATGTGGCGGCGCTGGCGGCGCAGCGCCTCACCGCGCAGCGACCGCAGGTCGACCCCGCCGAAACGGATCTCTCCCGAGGTCACGGGGGTCAGCTGGAGCACGGCGCGCCCGAACGTCGACTTGCCGCACCCCGACTCCCCGACCAGGCCGTAGGTCTCCCCGCGTGTGATCCTCAGGTCGACGCCGTCGACCGCGTGGACGTGGCCGACGGTCCGGTCGACGAGCGTCCCCCGGCGGATCGGGAAGTGGACCTTGAGGTCGTGGACGTCGAGGAGAGGCTGCTCCTCGACGTCCGGTCGGATCGGAACGGCGGCCGTCGTCATGGAGTCTTCTCCTTCGCCACGATGATCGGATCGGGCAGCGGGTGGTGGCAGCGCGATCGCCGCTCGCCGTCGGCCGACCAGGCCGGCTCCTCCCGGAAGCAGAGGTCGGTGGCGACGCGACAGCGCGGCGCGAAGGCGCACCCCTGCGACCAGGGTATGTTGTCGGCGACAGAACCCGGGATTGGGCGCAGCCGATTCTCCCCGTCGTCCAACGACGGCACGGACTCCAGCAGCCCCCCGGTGTAGGGATGCCGGGGGGCGTCGAACAGCGAATAGCGGTCCGCCCGCTCGACGATGCGTCCGCCGTAGAGCACGTTGACCGTGTCGCACAGGCCGGCGACGACTCCGAGGTCGTGGGTGATCATGATCAACGAGGTGCCCGAGCCGATGACGAGCTCCTTCAGGAGCGCGAGGATCTGGGCCTGGATCGTGACGTCCAGCGCCGTGGTCGGCTCGTCCGCGATCAGCAGCCGCGGTTCGCAGGCCAGGGCGATGGCGATCAGCACGCGCTGACGCATGCCGCCGGAGATCTGGTGCGGATACTCGTGCATCCGCCGGGCGGGATCGGGGATGCCGACGCGTTCCAGCATCTCCTGCGCCCGCCGCGTCGCCTGGGACCGGTTCGCCCGGCGGTGGCGCCGGATGACCTCCGTCACCTGCACTCCCAGCGGCACGACGGGGTTCAGCGAGGACAACGGGTCCTGGAAGATCATCGCAACGTCGGTGCCACGACGGTCGCGCAGCTCCCGGTCGGGCAGTGAGAGCAGGTCCACGCCGTCGAAGAACGCCCTGCCGCTGACGCGGGTCCCCCGGCGGGGCAGGAGCCCCATGACGGCGAGCGAGGTCACGGACTTGCCGCAGCCCGACTCGCCGACCAGGCCGACGACCTCGCCGGGACGGACCTCGAACCCGACCCCGTCCACGGCGGTGAAGGGCTCCTGGCCGGGCCGTGAGAAGGTGACCGACAGGTCTTCGACCACCAGCAGCGGGTCCGCTCCGTGCCGGGCCCCGTGCGCACGCGCGTTCATCTCCGTCACCTCCGGGTACGGGGGTCGAGGGTCTCGCGAAGCGACTCTCCCATCAGCGTGAAGCCCAGGGCGACGACGATGATGCACAGCGCCGGGTAGATCGCGAGGTGCGGGAACGAGTTGAAGTACTGCTGCGCGCCGCCCAGCATCTGCCCCCACTCCGGCCGGCCGTCGTCGGGGTTGCCCAGCCCGAGGAAGGACAGGGCGGCGGCGTCGAGGATGGACACGGCCAGGCTGAGGGTCGCCTGCACGATCACCGGCCCGAGCGCGTTGGGGACCATGTGCCGGAACACGATGGCCCCCGGCTTCACGCCCAGCGCCCGCGCGGCCAGCACGTGGTCGGTGTCGCGCTGCACCAGCATCGATCCGCGCATGAGCCGGGCGAAGACCGGCACCTGCACGATCGCGATGGTGAGGATCAGGGTCCACTCGCTGGGGTGGGCGAACAGCGCCGCGATCGAGAAGGCCATCAGCAGCGACGGGATCGCCAGCATCACGTCCACCGCCCGCATCACGAGCATGTCGACCTTGCCGGCGAACACGCCCGCGACGAGGCCGAGCGCGATGCCGCCGACGAAACCGCCGAGTGTCGCCATCACCCCGACGACGAGGGTCTGCTGGGCCCCGGCGACCAGCCGGGACAGCAGATCACGACCGGCGGGGTCCCCGCCCAGCGGGAACCCCTCCTGCGGGAGCGGAACGGGGTTCGACTGGGCGCGTACCTGGTCGAGCAGCAGCGGGGCGGCCGGGTCGTGCGGCGCCAGCACCGGCGCGGCGATCGCGACAAGGACGAACACGAATGTGATCACCGAGCCGATCAGGAACGCCGGCTGGCGCAGCAGCCGCCTCAGGGTCTGCGCGCCCGGTCGTGCGGTCGCGGTACGGCGGCGCGGAACGGCCGGGGCGGTGGTCACGGCGTCCTCACTCTCGGGTCGCACAGCGCGTAGGCGATGTCGACGACGATGTTGATGACCAGGTACAGGACGGCGGCGATCATGATGAGGGCCTGCAGCACCGCGTAGTCGCGTGTGGAGAAGGCCAGTGCCATCGACTGTCCCAGCCCGCGGTAGTTGAAGACGGTCTCGGTGAGCACGGCTCCGGCGAACAGGCCGCCGGCCTGCAGCCCGATCACCGTGATCACCGGCAGCAGCGAGTTGCGCAGCACATGGCGCCCGGCGACCGTCGGGTTCCGCAGGCCCTTGGAGTTCGCCGTGCGGACGAAGTCCTGCTGGAGCGTCTCGGCGACGGACGCCCGGGTCAGCCGGAAGATCACGGCGAAGGGGATGATCGTCAGGGCGATCGTCGGCAGCGTGAGGTAGCGGAGGCTCTCGACGAACGCGGCCCCGCTCCCGGCGAGCAGCGAGTCCAGGAGCGTCAGCCCCGTCGGCGTCGGTATGGATCCGCTCAGGTCGGCCCGTCCTGACGGCGGCAGCCATCCCGCGCGGACGGCGAAGACGTACTTGAGGACGAACCCGGTGAAGAAGACCGGTACGGCGAGGCCGAGCACGGAGAAGCCGAGGAAGGCGACGTCGAACACGCCGCGTCTCGTCGCCGCCCAGTAACCGGCGGCGACGCCGAGCACGGCGCCGACGACCAGTGCGCACAGGGCGAGCTCGATCGTGGCGGGCGCCCGGGTGAGGAGCACCTCGGTGACCGGCGCACCGCGCCAGACGCCCGTCGACACGCCGAGGTCACCGGTCCAGAACCGCCCCAGGTAGCGCAGGTACTGCGTCCACAGCGGCGCGTCCAGGCCGAGTGACTCGACGAGCTTCGCGCGGTCCTGCGGGCTGGCGTTCTCACCGAGCAGCGCGTCGAGCGGTCCGCCGGGGAGACTGCGCAGCCAGGCGAACAGGATCGCCGTGAGGGCGACGAAGGTCACGACCGCCTGGAGTGTCCTTCGGAGGATGAACCGGAACATGTCTATCCAATCGGTGCGGGCGCGCGCCTGCTCGCGCCTGCGCGCGGCCCGCACCCGGGTGGAGCTATTCGCCGAAGGTGGCCGTGGCCAGGGGCTCGCCGCCGACCGGGCTGGTGACGATGCCGCGCACGCTGCCGTGGAGAACCAGGGCGGAGGGACTGCTGGCGATCGGGATCGACGGCAGCCAGTCCTCGGACATCTTGCGGTTGATCTCGAGGTACATGCCGACGCGCTTCTGCGGATCCGGCTCGCTGTCCGCCTCCTTGAGGTCGTCGACGAGTTCCTGGCCGAAGCCGAGAAGGCCGGTGTCGAAGGCGTTGTCGGTGGCGCCGAACAGGATGCCCAGGAAGTTCTGGGCGCTGTTGTAGTGGCCCGTGGTGCCGAGCAGGTAGACCGGAGCCTCGCCCGCCTCACGACCGCTGAGGTAACCACCGGCCCACGGCTTCGCGACCGGTTCGATCTGGATGCCGACCGCTTCGAGATCGGCCTTGATCAGGTCGAAGAAGCGCTTCGGCTCGGGCATGTACGGGCGCGTGACCTCGGTCGGGTACCACAGCTGGATCTTGAGGTTCGGCACACCGGCCTCGGCGAGCAGGGTGCGCGCCTTGTCCGGGTTGTACGGGTATCCCTCGACGGCGGTGTCGTAGCCCTCGACGGAGCGGGGGACGAACTGCGTCACGGTCTCGGAGCCCTCGGGCAGCAGCGTGTCGACGATCTGCTGCTTGTTGATCGCCCAGGCGATGGCCTGACGGACGCGGAGATCCTTGAGCTCGGGCACGGTGGTCGCGTTCAGGCCGAGGTACATGACGTTGAACGGCGGCCGGGTGACGACCTGGAACCCCTGGTCCTTCAGGCTCTGCCAGTCACGAGGGGCCGGCAGGTCGTAGGCGTGGATGGTGCCGGCCTCTAGCTCCTGCCGGCGCGCCGTCTCATCCGGGATCGTCCGGAACTCGACACCAGCGATCTTCGGCGCCTCGCCCCAGTACTTGTCGTTGCGCGCGAGTTTGACCGTACCGGTCGAGTCGTCGTACGAGACGAAGGCGAACGGGCCGGTTCCCGTCGGGTGCAGGCGGCCGTACTCCGGGAAGGCGAAGCCCTCGCCCTTGGCCTCGACCCCGTTGGCGTTGTACTTCTCCATCGCCGCCGGGCTCGACATGGCGTAGGTGCCGTGCGCGAGGATGGTGGGGAACTTCGAGCTCGGGTTGGTCAGGCGCAGCACCACCTTGGACTTGTCCTGCGCCTCGCATCCGGCGTACAGCGAGGGAGTCTTGTCGCCCTCGAAGCCTCCGAAGTCGTTCACCCAGGTGTGGCTGACCGCCGAGGTGCGCGCGATCTTGGGCTGCCGGTACCACCGTTCGAAGTTCGCGCAGACGGCGGCGGCGTCGAAGGCCGTGCCGTCATGGAAGCTGACGCCCTCGCGGAGCTGGAACGTCCACTGCTTTCCGTCCTTGCTCTGCTCCCATGAGACCGCCAGGCCGGGCGCGGGGTCGGCCGTGCCCGGCTTGAGGCTGAGCAGCCCTTCGAACATCTGGTTGTTCACCCGGGCGGACTCCCCGTCCGAGGTGTAGAACGGGTCGAAGAGCGACGGAGCGCCCGCGGCGCCGAACACGAGGACCTTGGAGCCCGATCCGTCACCGGTGCCCTTGGCCGGAGTGCCGCTCTCCGATGAGCACGATGTCAGGAGCATCACGCCGGCGACCGCGATGACCCCGGTCTTCTTGAACTTCATTGTCACTCCTGGCCTTGGGGGTGGGGGAGGGGGAGCTGAGCGCCGTAGAACCAGAGGCGGGAGAAGCCGCCGTCGGGCAGGGCGCGTACGCGGACCCGCCGCGCGTCGGTTGAGGGGAGCTCGACGGCGGTCGTCGCCCCGGAGGTGATCTCGAAGGTTCCCAGCGCCGCCCAGCCGGACGCGTCGTCCGCCCGCGCCTCGACGGTGATCCGAGCCGCGCAGTTGCCGCGGAACGGCGTGGCGACGACCTCCAGTGTCCGCAGCCGGACGGGGTCCGGCCAGGAGAGCTCGATGAAATGCCGGTCGGCGTCGGACCGCCGGGGGGTCTCCCAGCCGTCGTGCGTGTTCCTCGGCATCGCGTGAGAGATCACCGACCACGGGTCCCCGAAGGAGCCCTCGGAGGCGCGCACCCGGCATCCGAGCCGGATGTCCGACAGGCGTACACCCTCCGGCGGGCGGCTGCGGGAGACGTCGACGACGCCGTGCGCGCGGAAACGGGCGACTCCTCCGTCGGGGAAGATGCGCAGCCGGACGAAGGAGGCCGAGCGTCCGGTGCCGGCGACCGGGTACTCGTTCACGGAGTTCGGCCGCACCTCGGCGTCGGCGAGGATCTCCTGCCACGGGCCTTCGGCGGAGTCGGAGACGTCGACGCCGATGCTCCGCGGGGCGTTGAAACGGAACCCGGTGGTCTCCAGTTCGACCTGCTCGATCCGGCCCGGATGGGCGGCGCGGATCACGACCCAGTCGTGGCCGGGGTTGTGCCTGCGGCTCTCCCATCCGTCGACGTCCGCTCCGCGCAGTCCGTAGGTGCCGGGGCGCTGCGGCGGGGTGGACAGGAGCAGGGCGTCGGCCGCGCCGAAGAACTCGTCCGAGCAGTCCACCACGGATGCCCCGAGCTCACGGGCCAGCAGGTTGAGGGTCATCGCCGGTCTCCTTCTTCGTGCCGTGCCTCGCCGTCCAGGTGCGCGACGACATCCGTGCCGCGCGCCCACCACAGGCCGTCCATGCCGCGCAGGGCGCGCAGCGTCTCGCGCAGGTGCGCGAACCGGAACGGCTGGCCGATGAGCCAGGGGTGCAGCCCCAGCACCAGCGTCCGGGTGCGCGGCGCGTCCTCCCCGAGCAGCCGCCGTGCGGACACGGTGACGTCGTCGGCCCACCTGCCGATCGGCGTGCCGCGCTTGAGGTGGGAGAACACGTCGTCTAGGTGGATGTTCACCGGGATGTCGACGATGTCGCCGCGGGACGTGGCCAGGATGTTCGGCGCCTCGTCGTTGGGCCAGTCGGCGGTCCAGCGGATGCCGAGGCCGGCGAGATCCTCCAGGGTCGTGGTGGACTGCGCGTAGTCCAGGCCGCTCCAGCCGGTCGGCCGGACGCCGCAGGCCTCGGCCACGGCGTCGATCGACTCGGCGAGGTAGGCGCGCTGCTCCTGGGCGCCTATCCCGTCGTGCAGGATGCCGGCGCCGTCGAGCCCGTGCGCCGCGAACTCCGCGCCGGACTCGGCGACGCGCTCCACCAGGCGGGTACGGTGCCGGGCGGAGAAGGCGTCGATCGCGACCGTCGGGGCGATCTCCAGCTCGTCGAGGAGGTCGAGGACGCGGAACGCGCCGACCCGCAGCCCGTACTCGTGCTGCGAGGTGGAGTGCACGTCCATGATCTGCGGGTACGGGCCGCGCATCGCCACGCTCGACGGCGGGAGGCCGGGTGCGGAGCCGGGGAGCGCGGGCACGTGGTCGAGATGCATCAGCACGACCACGGCCAGGCGCGCGCCGCCGGGCCAGCCGCGGTTCGGGGCGAGGCGGGACCCGCCCTCGGCCTCGTGCAACGGTCTCACGAGCTGCATGTCAGCACCATCCGATCGCGTCGACGTGGGCGGCGATCCGCTCCGGGGTGGTCCACCAGATGTCGTCCTGCGAGCCCAGCCGCTCGAACATCTGCGCCAGGTGGCCGATCCGGTGTGGAATGCCCATGTACAGGGGGTGGAGCGCGATCGTCATGACGTACGCGGTGTCGCGTTCGCGGGCCTCGGCGGAGAGCACCTCGTACTGGGACTGGACGATCTCGGCGAAGTAGTCGCTGTCCAGACCGAACATCGGCGACCCGGGGAAGAGCAGCGCGTCGTTGACCTCGCGGGAGTAGGGAACGCCGACCAGCCCCCCGCCGCTCGGCCCGTCGAGCCGGAACGGCTGGTCGTCGACGAACCAGTCGGTCGTGTAGGTCATCCCCGCCTCGGCCATCAGCCGGTAGGTGGCCGGGGTCGCGCTGAACGAGGGCCCCAGCATCCCTCGCATGCGGTAGCCGGTGAGCTCCCGCACGGTGGAGACGGTGTAGTCGTAGAACTCGCGCTCCGCGCTCTCGGACTCGCCGAACAGGAGACGGCTGTTGTAGGTGCCGTGGCTCATGAAGCTCCACCGCCGGTCGACCATCGCCTCCGCGATGTCGGGGTACAGGCGCAGCACCTCGCAGTTGAGCGAGCAGGTGACCTGCACGGGGGAGTCGTCGAGCACCGGCAGCATCCGCCAGAAGCCGACACGGTTGCCGAAGTCACGGAACGCGTAGCCGACGATGTCCGGCTTCGCCGGCACGCGGTAGAAGTAGTCCCGGTGCGGGTTCGTCGGCGGAAGATACTCGTAGTGCTCGATGTTCATGACCACGTTCACGGCGACGCGCTTGCCGTCGGGCAGGGGCAGGCTCTTCCGCCGGTCGAGGGGCCGATAGCTGAGGAACTCGTCCATCTTGGTTCTTTCCGTATTCGCTTCAGGGCACGGTCGCGGGCTGAGGGGCCAGCGCCTCGACGACCTCGTCCAGGCCGCGGACACGGCCGAGCTGCGGGAAGACCGCGCGCACCGAGTGATGGTGCTGCTCGGCGGTGTAGGCCGACATCGCCTCGGGGACGAAGACGACGTTGTAGGCGTGGTCGTAGGCCGCGCGGGCGGTCCCCTCGACGCCGAATCCGGTGGAGATCCCCGCCATGATCACGGTGGTGACGCCGCGCCGGCGCAGCTGCAGGTCGAGGTCGGAGCCGTGGAAGGCGTTCCAGCTGCGCTTCACGATCACCGGCTCGGTGGGCAGCGGATCGACGCCGGAGAGGAAGTGGTCCCAGCCGGGCCGCCGTACCGGACGTGCGGGACGTTCGACGTCGGTGAGCAGCTTGCCGCCGAGTGAGTCACCCTCGTCCGGCAGGAAGCTGGTGCGCACGTGCACGACAAGGCCGCCCGCGTTCCGGGTCGCGTCGATCAGCCGAATGCAACGTTCCAAGACGTCCTCAACAGGGTGCGGGTGCACAGGGTGGTCGGCGTTGGAGCCCTGCAGGTCGATGAGGACGAGCGCGGTGCGCAGCAGATCGAGGTGGGTCACACGATGTCCTTTCATGGGATGTGAGCGGGATCAGGCCCCGAGGATCTGCCGGGTCATGCGAAGCAGGGTCTCCTCGGAGCCGGTCCCGGTGGCCTTGCAGAGCAGTCGCAGGTCGTCGAAGTCGCCCCCGGTGATACGGGCGGTCGGGCACAGCGGCTCAAGTTCGAGCCCGGCGCTCAGGCTCGTGCCGCCGAGCTGCTGGACCAGTGCCGTGGTCGTCAGGCCACCGCTGACGACCACGCCGAGGCACTTGTTCTTGCCGTGGGCCGAGGCGTCGAGCAGGCCGCGTACCGCCCTGGCGAGCTGTTCGGCGACGACCCAGCGTTCGGGGTCGTCACGGTCGGTCTCGTGCAGGGCGAGGATCCGATGCGAGGCGAGCACCTCGTGCGCGGCGGCCGTCCCCCAGCTCGCGGCTTCGGCGGCGGTGGTGATCAGCGCACGGGAGCCGTAGGCCGCTCCGAGCCTGCGCAGCTGCGCGAGGTCGGTTTCGTGGTTGCCGGGGGTGACGACGACGACGAAACCGTCGCGGCCGAGGTCGGGGTAGAACCTCAGCCAGCCGCCGGTGCTCGCGGTCGCGACGGCGTGCCCCTCCTCGCGAAGCCGGGTCGCGGCCTGCGCGGCGGTGCCGAGGTGCGCCTCGACCGTGCCGTCGAGGACGAACCGCCGGATGCCGCGGGCGCAGGCCTCAAGAATGCGCGCGGTGACGGCGTCGGCGCCCTGGTCAAGGGTCGTGAGCCCGATCAGTTCGGCGTTCTCGGTGCGGATCGCGGACCGCACGTCGACGTCGAGCCCGGCGCCCACCGGCATGGGGGCGAGCAGGTGGCCGTCGACGCAGACACGGCCGGCGGTCGGATAGGCCGGGACGACGAGAAGGATGCCGTTCTCGTCCTGCCCCGCGTCGATCCCGGCGACCAGCGCGTCCGGAGAGCCGCGCAGTTCGGCGTTGAGCTTCGCCTCGACCCGCTCGCAGCCGTGGTCGTCGAGCCAGGCCGCCCACTCGCGGATACGCGCCTCCGCGGCACCCGCGGCGTGGTGCAGGTCGAGGTCGACGACGATGGCGTCCGCGTCGGAGACGACAGCTGCGGGGTGACGCACGATCACCGGGTCGAGCCCGCGCTGGCGCAGCCGGCAGGCGACCGCGACGGACCCCTGCAGGTCCTCCGCGAGGATGCCCATGGCCGGTGCACGAGGGGGACGCGGCAGCTTTGAGGGGGCCATCGATGGGGGTTCCGTTCTCGACGTCGGCAACTCCCCCGAGAGTATTGAGCCGATGACCGGCAGTCATTCGACGAATGTCGCACGTTCCCCGGCAGGGCCGGGGCGGGGAGCGGAGCCGCTCCGACCCGGCCGGTGACGCCCCGACGACGCGGGCCGGTCCGCGTCGTTCCTCCGAGGTCTCGTGCGCTACGCCGTACGGCCGAGAGCCCGGCGGCGGCGAGGCCGTCCGTGTGGTCGCGGACATGGACGAACGGACCGCGCCTCGACGCGCGGGCGCGGTCCCGCCGAAGGTCAGGACTCGCGGGTGGTGATGCCCTCCAGCGCCAGGCGGAGCAGGCGTGCGCTGGCGTCCCCCCGGGAGACCGTCTGCTCGCGCACCCAGGCGACGCCGCTGAGAAGGTCGAACAACTCCCCGGGGGTGAGGTCGGCACGCACGTCACCCGCCGTCTGGGCGGCGCGCAACAGGTCGGCGCCACTGCGGTGCATCGCGGCGCACATGGCGTGCGAGGGGGTTCCCTCGTCGTACATGCTCCGGGTGAGGATGCCGACGAGGCCGCGGAAGGTGCTGAAGTGCACGACGGCCTCGCTCATCCACCCGGTCAGCGCGTCGAGCGGGTCCCGCTCCGAGGCCAGCCGTCCGGCCTGGGCGACGAGGTTCTCCAGGCCGTCACGGGTGGTGGCCTCGACGAGCGCGGCGCGGGTGGGGAAGTGGCGGTACAGCGTGCCGATCGCCACTCCGGCCTGGCTCGCGATCTCCTCCAGGGAGGCGTCGGAGCCGGAGGCCTCGAACGCCTTGCGCGCCGCGGCGAGGATGGCGTCGTAGTTACGCTGCCCGTCGGCCCTCCTCGGGCGCTGGGCGATGTATGGCCTGTCGTCCACCGGCTACCTCCCGCTTGACAACCTGAGGAACCCTCAGTTTGAATGCTGCCGCCTAACCTGAGATCGCCTCAGTATAGGCATGCCCATTAACCTGAGGGTGCCTCACTGTGCGCCCCGCCGGTGAACCGTGGAGGTTTCATGACCCAGGAAAGCGTCCCGGCCGGTCTCCCGCGGAGCGACAGGGCGTGGGCCCTCGTGCTCACGGCGATCGTCGGCGCCGAGTTCATGCTCCAGCTCGACGGCACGATCGTGAACGTCGCGCTTCCCGCCCTGCAGTCCGATCTCCACCTGTCGGTGTCCGGAGGGTCGTGGGTGCCCAACGGCTTCCTCCTCGCCTTCGGCGGCCTGCTGCTTTTCGCCGGCCGCCTCGGCGACGTGCTGGGACACCGCAAGGTCTTCCTCGCGGGGATCGCGCTGGTCGTGGTGGCCTCGCTGGTCGCCGGTCTCGCGCCGAACCTGGAGGTGCTGCTCGCCGGCCGGGTCCTGCAGGGCGCGGGCGCGGCCATCGCCGGTCCCACCGGCCTGGCGCTGCTCGCGATCGTCTTCCAGGGGGAACGGCAGCAACGGGCCCTCGGCCTCTACTCCACCGTGACCGGCCTCGGAGCCTCAGCCGGGATGGTGCTGGGCGGAGTGCTGACCTGGGCGGGGGACTGGCGCTGGAGCCTGCTGGTGAACGTGCCGATCGGGCTGGTTCTCATCGTGATCACCGCCAGGGCGCTGGGCCTGCGCGACGAGCCGACCCGCTCCCGCCCGCTCGGGCTGCCCAGTGCGCTGCTGAGCACCACGGTCCTCGTCACCGCCGTGTACGGCATCGTGCACGCCGCCGAGAGCGGCTGGGGTGACCGCTGGACCCTGACGGCCCTCGGCGCCGCAGCCGTGCTGGTCGTCGTCCTGCTCCTGGTGGACCGGCGGGCCGCGGAGCCGCTGCTGCCCGTCGCGGTCCTCACCGGGCGGGACCGGGCCGGAGCCTTCCTGAGCCTGCTGCTGCTCGCGGCGGTCCTCACCGGCTTCCTGGTCTATCTGGTCCAGTATCTGCAGGGGGCGCTCGGCTTCGACGCGCTGCGCAGTGGCCTGGCCATCCTGCCCTTCGGCCTGGCGCTGCTGGCCACGACCCAGCTCCTCACCGGGCGCATCGCCGCGTTCGGCCTCAAGACGCGGGCGCTCGCCGGTCTCGCGGTCGTGCTGGCCGGGGTGGCCTGGCTGACCCGCCTCGACGGTGGCGGCGCCTACGCGAGCGACGTGCTCCCGGCCCTCGTGGTCACGGGACTCGGCGTCGGCGTGGCGATCGTCCCGCTCAACATGATCGTGCTGAGCACGGCTCCGAGCGAGTACGCCGGGGTCACGGCGGGGGTGCTGCAGACCGCGCTCACCGTCGGCGGCTCACTTGGCCTGGCCACCCTGCTGATCCCGCTGACCCAGGGGACCGGGGACGTCGCCCGGACCATCTCGTCGGTGTTCGCCTGGGCCTGCGGCGCGCTGGCCGTCGCGTTGCTCCTCGCCCTGATCTTCTGGAGCCACCCGAAGGACTGAGGGACACCGTCAGGCGGAGGTAAGGGGAAGCCGGGCGAAGGGTAAAACTCGTGGAACGTCCTTGGTTTGGAAAAGGTCGTTCCTCGGTGGTGGGCATAACCCGTGGAGGAGACGAAGGGTGGCCGTCATGGCGGAGCGGGTGTTCGAGGACCGGCGGGACGCGGGCCGTGTCCTGGCCAGGCTCCTGGAGCACTACCGGGGCAGGCCCGACGTCGTCGTCCTGGGCCTTCCCCGGGGTGGTGTGCCCGTGGCCTACGAGATCGCCGTGTCCCTCGGGGCGCCGCTCGACGTCTTCGTCGTCCGCAAGCTGGGGCTCCCCGGCCACGAGGAGCTGGCGATGGGGGCGATCGCCGGGGGCGGGGTCGTCGTGCTCAACGAGGACGTCGTCCGGAGGGCGGGTGTCTCGCCCGAGACGTTGCGGGAGGTGGCGGCCGGCGAGCGCCGGGAACTCGTCAGGCGGGAACGGGCCTACCGGGAGGGCGGCGCCCCGCTCGACCTCATGGGCAGGACCGTCGTCGTGGTCGACGACGGGCTGGCGACGGGGGCGACCATGCGCGCCGCCGTGGCGGCGCTGCGCCGCCACGAGCCCGCCGGGATCGTCGTCGCCGTCCCGACCGCGCCGGAGCCGGCCGTCGGAGAGCTGCGTGAGTCGGCCGACCAGGTGGTCTGCGCCTCGACTCCGCCTCTCTTCTCGGCCGTCGGGTTCTCCTACCGGGACTTCGCGCAGACGACGGACGAGGAGGTGCGGGACCTCCTGCGCGCCGCGGCCGCCAGGCGGGTGGGGGCGTGACGGGGCGGTCGAGGAGGACAAGAGCGGGCAAGGGGGAACGGTGAACGCGGTCAGGATGAACCTGGAGCGGTTGGAGATCCCGGCCGCGGACGTCGTGCTTGAGGCCGACGTCGTGGTGCCCAGGCCCGCGAGCGGGGTCGTGCTCTTCGCACACGGCAGCGGCAGCAGCCGTCACAGCCCCCGCAACCGCTACGTGGCGGGCGAGCTCAGGAGGGCGGGGCTGGCGACGGTTCTGGTCGACCTGCTCACCCCCCTTGAGGAGGAGGCCGACCTCAGGACGGGGGAGTTCCGCTTCGACGTCGGCAGGCTGGCCGTACGGCTGGCCGCGCTGGCGGGGTGGCTGGCGCGGCACGAGCCGACGGCGGGCCTGCGCGTCGGGCTCTTCGGCGCGAGCACGGGGGCGG
>NZ_JBHSBC010000002.1:157353-196329 GCF_042650425.1 Streptosporangium jomthongense
GCCCCCCGCCAAGCCCGGCCTGGTGAGGGCGGTCGTGTCCCGGGGCGGGCGGCCGGACCTGGCCGGTGAGGCGCTCGCGGCGGTCCGCGCGCCCACGCTGCTCATCGTCGGGGAACGCGACCAGGCCGTCATCGAGCTCAACCGCGACGCTCTGGCGCGGCTGCCGGGGCGGGCGGAGCTTGAGATCGTGCCGGGGGCCACGCACCTCTTCGAGGAGCCGGGGGCGCTGGAGAGGGTCGCGGCCCTGGCGGGGGACTGGTTCCTGCGTCACCTGCAGGGGAGCCCGCAGGACCCGCAGGCCGGGGGCTGAGGGACGGGGATCAGGCGGGGAAGGTCGAGGTCGCCAGGCCACCGAAGTCGAGGACGTGCGCGGTGCCGTTGACGCCCCTGGCCGCGGGGGAGGCCAGGTAGAGGATCGCGCGGGCGACGTCCTCGGGCCGCAGCACGGGACAGTCGAGCTCGTCGAAGGCCTCGCCGAGGTCGCCCCTGGCCATCGGGGTGTCGACGATGCTCGGGCAGACGCAGTTGACCCGGATGCCGTCGGACGCGAAGTCGACGGCCAGCGCCTTGGTGAGCATCAGGACGCCGCCCTTGGAGGCGCAGTAGGCGGCCATGCCGGGGGCGGCGACGAAGCTGGAGTCGGAGGCCACGAACACGATCGAGGGACAGGAGCTTCCGGCGAGAGCGGCCGCGGCATGCTTGGCCAGCAGGAACTGCCCGGTGAGGTTGACCTCCAGGGTCCTGGCGAAGTCGTCGCGGGCCGTCAGCCGCGCGTCGGTGCCCATGGGGCCGGAGATCCCCGCGCAGCCGACGACGACGTCCAGGCGCGACGGGACCGCGGACCGTACGGCCTCCTCGTCGGTGACGTCCCCCTGGATCCAGGTGACGTCCAGGCCGTCCGGCCGGGGGGCCCGGTCCAGGACCGTCACGGCCGCCCCCTCGGCGAGGAGGGCGTCCACGGTCGCGCGGCCTATCCCGCTGGCTCCGCCGGTGACCAGGGCGGAAAGACCGGACAGTCCGAGATCCATCAAGGACTCCTTGCTATGTGCCGAAATTTCGGATATCTCGCCCGGCGGTGGAAGGCGGGCAATTCATTTGCTTCCGTACGATAGATGGGGGGCGGGTGAGGCACAAGCCATGCGTCCGGGGTAACCGTGGGACGACGTGGTGATTTACCGGAAAATCAGGCCTGTGATGCCTTGTTCCCCGTGACCTCCCTGAAATATGGTTCGGGACCAAACCCTTGTTGTCCGGATATTTCCGGCGGTTGGTCTCCCGCTCGGGTGCCCCCGGAAAGAAGCCGCGGCGAGCATGATCGTAGGGTGGAGCGGAACAGTGAGGGAGCGCCGCACCGAGATGACGGGACACCACACCCTGCGCAGCACGGAAGAGGCCGTCGGCGACCGGCTGGGCGGCCTCGACCTCGACTTCGAGGCGATGTGGGCCGTCTCCAACATCTACCGGGCCTCGACCGCGATCCGTAACCACCTCGAACAGACGGTGCTCCGCGACACCGGCCTCACCTGGACCGGGTTCGTCGTCATGTGGGTCGTGTGGATCTGGGGGGAGAGCGAGACCCGGTACGTCGCCAAGGAGGCCGGCATCGCCAAGGGCACCCTCACCGGCGTCCTGAAGACCCTGGAGTCCCACCGTTACGTACGGCGCGCGCCCAACCCCGCCGACAGGCGCCGGGTGATGGTCACCCTGACCCCTTCGGGCGAACGCCTGATGCGGTCCCTCTTCCCGCAGTTCAACCGGGAGGAGGCCTTCGTCGTCAAGGAGCTCGACAGTCAGCGGCGCCGCGCCCTGGCCGCGAGCCTGCGGGTGGTGGTCCAGCATCTGGAGGGAACCGCGCGCCCCTGACCCCGCCCGGCCGGGGCGCATGAGGCCGGGCGGGGAGCCCCACCGCCCCGGGGCACCGGAGCGGTGGGACGCCGGGAGGCGTCAGGAGCCGGACGGAGGCGGCTCCCCGAGATAGGCCGCGTGCAGCCGTTCGGGAGCCGAACGCAGCCCGGCGGCCGGGCCCGAGTAGGTCAGCGTGCCGCCGGCGAGCACGTGCGCGGTGTCGGCGATCTTCAGGGCCAGTGTCGCGAACTGCTCGACGAGCAGCACCGCCACCCCGGAGGCGGCCAGGTCCCGCACCACGGGCAGCAGCCGCTGGACGATCACCGGGGCGAGGCCGAGCGACATCTCGTCGATCAGCAACGCCGACGGCCTTGCCGCCAGAGCCCTGGCCAGCACGAGCATCTGCTGCTCGCCTCCGGACAGCAGCGAGGCGGCCACGTCGAGTCTCTTGTGCAGTTCGGGGAACAGCTCAAGGGCCTCGTCGATCACGCGGGGGCCGCGCCGTACCACCAGGATGTTCTCCGCGACCGTCAGGTCGGGGAAGACCGTACGGCCCTGCTCGACGTGGGCGACGCCCGCCCTGGCCCGGGCCACCCGGTCCAGGGCGTTGAGGCGCCCGCCGTTGAGGGAGACGGTGCCGCCGGTGATCGGGATCACGCCGGAGATCGACTCCAGGAGCGTGGTCTTGCCCGCGCCGTTCGGCCCGAGCAGCGCCGTCACCTCTCCGGCGGGCGCGGTGAGCGAGACACCTCTGACGATCGGGGCGCCGCCGCGCGCGACGGTCACGTCGTCGAGAACCAGGCTGGAGGTCATGCCAGCGCCACCTCGTCTCCCAGATACGCGCGGGCGACCTCGGGTCTGGCCAGCGTCGTCGCGGGCGGCCCGGCCGCGATCACCTCGCCGAAGTCGAGCACCACGACCTCCGCGCAGGCCCGCCGTACCATCTCCAGGTCGTGTTCGATCAGCAGGACCGAGGCGCCGAACCTGCCGGGCACCTCCGTGAGGCGTTCGGCGAGCTCCATGGACTCGGCGTGGGCCAGGCCCGCGGCCGGTTCGTCGAGGATGATCACCTTGGGCCGGGAGAGCAACGCCCCGGCGACCTCCAGCAGCCGCCTGCTGCCCACGTCCAGCTCGCTGACGTGCCGGTTCAGGGCGCCCAGGTTCAGGAAGTCGGCCATCTCGTCGAGTTCGGCCGCGCTCACCCGGCGGTGCGCGGAGAAGCGCAGGAAACCCGCGACGGTGAGACCGGGCGGGACCCGGTCCTGCTGGAACGTACGGCGCAGCCCCGCGGCCGCCCTGCGGTGCACGGGCAGGCCGTCAAGGCGCCGCCCGTCGAGCGTGACCGAGCCGGTCGCGCCGCGGACGAAGCCGGTCACCGCGTCGGTGAACGTCGACTTGCCCGCGCCGTTCGGGCCGATCAGTCCCATCACGGTCCGCTCGGGCACGACCAGGTCGACCCCGGAGAGCGCGGTGACCCGGCCGTAGGAGACCGAAAGGCCCTCGACCACCAGGACGGGCCGCTCGCCCCGCTCGGGTGTGACGCCCGAGGCCCGGTGGGACGTACGCTCGCCGGGTTCCCCGGACACGGCGGCGGCCCTGCGGCGCCGGAAGCGGCGCACCAGGTCCTCGCTCATGCTGAGGCCGGTGGACAGCGTCTGCACGGCGCCGACGGCGAACAGCAGGCTGCCCCAGTCCTGGGGGACGCCCAGGCCACGGAGGATCTCCGGGACGAACACCATCAGGACGCCTCCCGCGATGGCGCCGCCCGCGTACTCGCTGCCCGCCATGACGGCCACGACCAGCAGGATGAGGGAGTCCACGGTGTCGAAGTTCTGCGCGGTGACCACGCCGATCTGCCCGGCCAGCACGCCTCCCGCGATGCCGCCGAAGAAGGCGCTCAGCGCGAACGCGGCCAGCTTGGCGCGCGGCACGCTCATGGCCGCCGCGGCCGTGGCGCGCTCGGAGAAGCGCAGCGCCCGCCACGCCGTGCCGTACCGGGTGCGGCCGAGCAGCCGCACCGCGACCGCGCCCGCCACGAAGAGCAGGGCGGCGAACACGAAGTAGGCGGTGTCGGTGGCGATGAAGGCGGGCCTGAGCACCTGCTGGAAGGTCGTCGCGCCGGGGAAGCCGGCCGCCGCGATGATCACGTCGGCCGCGGCGGAGAAGCCGAGCGTCACCACGGCCAGGTGCACCCCGCGCAGCCGCAGCGCGGGCAGGCCGAGCAGGACGCCCAGCGGTACGGCGGCGACACCGCCCAGCAGGATCCACAGGACCAGACCACCGGGCGCCGCCAGGACGTTCAGCTCGCAGACGACCCAGGCGCCCAGCGCCATGAACGACATCTGGCACAGCGAGATCATGCCCGCGCGGCCGGTGACGATCCCGAGCCCGCTCAGCGAGATCGCCGTCACCAGGGCCGTCGTGCCCAGGAAGAGCCAGTACTGCGGGACGAGGGCGGCCAGCACGGCGATCGCGGCGAGCGCGCCGGCGAGCTGGGCCGCGGGCCCGGTCATCTCAACGCGCCGCATCCCACACCTCCCCACGCTGGGACCACAGCAGGATCGCGAGGATCGCCACGAAGGGGACCACGTCGCGGAACTCCTGAAGCTGACTGACGTGCGCGAGCGCCCCCTGCAGGGCGCCCAGCGCCAGACCGCCGACGGCGGTGCCGACCAGGCTCCTGAACCCGCCGACCAGGGCCGCAGCGCACGCCGGGATCACCATCAGGCCCAGGGAGAGCTGGTCGCTGTTCTGCTGCGGGGCGACCACCAGCAGGACGGCGGTGGCCAGCAGGCCGGTCACCGCCCACAGCCCGACGCCGAGCCGCCTGCTCGGGATGCCCATCAGCTCGGCCGTGGTCGGCCGCTGCGACAGCGCCCGCAGCCGCAGGCCGACCGCGGTCCTGGCCAGGAACACCGACACGCCCGCGGTGATGAGCACCGCCGCCGCCACGCAGACCGTGGCCGCCTGGGTGATGGTGACACCGCCGACGGTGGCCAGCGGGCCGCCCAGGACACCGGGGATCTGCCGGGGGTCGGTGCCGAAGACGAGGTACTCCGCGGCGAGCAGGCCCACGAGGTAGGCGATGGCGATCGCGGAGCGCTGGTCGGTTCCGGCCTCGGCGAACCAGCGCCCCATCATGTAGCCGAGCGCGGCGGCGACCAGCGCCGACCCCGCCAGGCCGATGAGGACCGCCACGGCGTACGGCACGCCGCCGTCGGCCAGAACGGACATCGTGTAGACCCCGACGACGCCGATCGCCGCCTGGGCCAGGTTGACCACCCGGCCCAGGCGGTACATCAGGGTCAGGCACAGACCGAGGACGGCGTAGGCGCCGCCCGCGGTCAGGCCCGCGATGGCGCCCTCAAGCATTGGGCAGCCGGATCCAGTCCGGGGTCATGACCTTCCAGGAGCCGTTGTCCGGCTGGACGAACTTGGCCGCCCGGTTGGAGGAGTGCGCCTGGTCGGGCCCGAAGGCGTACGGAGTGCCGACCATGGGCGACTCGATCGGCGTGAGCGCCTTCAGCGTCGCGGTCACCGACTCGCGGGTGATGTCGCCCTTGATGCCCTTGAGCGCGGTCACCAGGTTCGTCGCCGCCAGGTAGCCGCCCTCGGCGAAGGAGGTGAGCGGCACCTTGTTCTGGGTCATGAGCTCCCGCCAGTCCTTGGTGGCCTCGGAGGAGGTGTCGGAGTAGGGCTCGAACTCCGACAGGGCCACGACGTCCTTGCCCGCGTCGCCGAAGGCCTTGACCGCGGCGTCGGTGTAGGTCGAGGTGAGCACCAGCCACTTGATGCCGGAGACACCCTGCGCCTGGGCGGCCTTCACCCAGCCGACCGACATGGGCTCGGTGCCGTTGAAGACGACGCCCTTACAGCCCGCGTCCCGCGCCCGCAGGATGTAGGGGGTGTAGTCGGTGGTGTTGCCCGACAGGCTCCGGTCGTTGATGAGCAGCTGCTTGCCGGTGATCTTCGACCACTGCTCGACGGCGCCCTTGTAGGCGTCGGAGGTGCCGCCGAGGATCACGAAGAAGCCGCACAGCTTGTCGATCTTCAGGACCTCGGAGGCGTGGTAGAGGGTGACGGTCGTGCCGAGGAAGGGGCCGGTGTTGACCGGGGAGATGGCAGGGGAGGTGAAGCAGCCGGGGTCGATGCCGGTCCCGGAGATCGAGGAGATCCCGGACTGGGCGTAGAAGGCGCCGTTGACCTGGCAGTCGAGGAGGCTGGCGCCACCCGCGAGCGCCACGGCGCCCTTGTTCTGGATGAGGTCCCTGGAGGCCTGGGCGGCCGTGCTCGGGTCTCCCTTGTCGTCCACGCTGACGTAGGAGATCTTGCGGCCGTTGACGCCGCCCTCGGCGTTGACGCGGTCGAAGACGGCCTTGGCGGCCTGGGAGGCCTCGGGGAAGGCGGCGGGGCCACTCAGCGAGCTGATCGCTCCGACGACGATGGGGTCGGTGGACGTGGCGCCCTTGGCGTCACCGGGACTCCCCGTGTCGCCCGAACCGCACGCGGCGGCGCTGACGGTCAGGAGCGCGATCGCTCCCGCCGCGAGGCCCTTGGAGATCTTTCCCATGGGACGGTGCCTTTCATGAGGTGGGGGGTCTTGCGATCGGCGGCGGCGTCGGGGGCCCGCCGTCCGGGATCGTTGGGACGGTGGGCACGTCGGACGGTCCGGCGGGTCCGCCCGGATCGGCATCCGGTCGTGGGCGTGGGACGCCGGTCCCCCTGGTTCGCCACGGGTCTCACACGGTTCGAGGCAGGATCGGCTGCCGGCGTCGTGGTTTCCGGCACCCCGGGATCAGGGGTGAGGCGCATCGAGACCTCCTGCGGCGAGGAACACTCAATGTTTGGTCCCAAAACATATGGCGCTCACCCCCGGTGAACAAGTCACATCAATGTAAAGAGTGAGGATTTACTTTGGCTCCGTATGATCTTGGGGGAGTGGGGCGCTTTCGAGTCGTTTGTCCCCTTCGGCGGCCGGGTGAGGATCTACGACGCCAGGTAGCATCGGACGATCCGCGGACGGAGCGGATAGAGGGGAGCCGCACGCGATGCGCGGTCTGGGGGACCTGGAGTCCGTGATCATGGAACGCCTGTGGTCGTCCCGCAGGCCCGCGCCGGTCAGGGACGTGCTTGAGGACCTCCGCGCGGAACGGGAGATCGCCTACACCACGGTCATGACCGTGATGGACAAGCTGCACACCAAGGGCCTGCTCCGCAGGCGGATGGTCGGCAGGGCCTACGTCTACGAGACGGTCGCCAGCAGGGAGGCCTACGTCGCCGACCTCATGCGCGACGCCCTGGCCTCGGGCGGTAACCGTACGGCCACGCTGGTGCACTTCCTTGAGCGGCTCACCCCGGAGGAGTCGGCGGCGCTGGGCGCGGCGCTCAGGGTGTGCCCCCTGGAGTAGCGGGGCGGACCTACTACCTCAGGTAGGAGAATATCCCGATTTCGGGGCGCGAGAGCGCTGGAACGGTCCTCGGAAGAGGGGTTGGGCGCCTGATTTGGCATGCCCGGCCTGTTCGGTGCACCATCTCCTACTATCGTCCATCGGATGGGAGGCGACGCCTCCGAAACCCCTCCACATCCGTGGGAAGGGGCCCTGGACGCCCCTCCCGGCGGGAGGGCCGGTGCGAAGGAGAGACGTGGCGGCGCTGTCCCGTTCAGGCCGATGGCGGGGCGCGTTCAGGGGGCTGACCGCCTCGGCCGCCGTCCTCGTGCTGTGCGCCGTACCCCAGGCCGAGGGTCACGCCGCGCCGAAACCCACCGCCAAGCAGCTCCGTGCGGAGCTGGCACGGCTCCAGAAGCGGTCCGAGTCCATGATCGCCGAGTACTACACGGGGCGGGTCGCGCTGCAGAAGGCCGAGAAGGCGGAGAAGGCCGCCGCGGGCGAGCTGCGGCGGGCGCAGACGGACTTCGACCAGGCCGCACGGGAGGTCCGCACACTGGCCGCCCAGCGCTACCGCACCGGCATCCCCGGGACGCTCCCGGTCCTGATGAGCGCGGGCGATCCGGCGGACCTGCTCAACCAGATGGCCCTCATGCAGCAGATCATGGAGGGCCGGGACGCCAGGCTCAACGGGTTCGCCCAGGTCAAGGACACCTACCAGCGGACGAAGGCCTCGGCGGAGCAGCGCGCGAAGGAGCTGCGCGACTCGCTGAGGAAGCTCGGAGAGCAGAAGAAGCGGACCCTGGAGCTGATCGACACGATCAAGGACAGGATCGACCGGCTCTACCCGACCCCGGGCACCAGGAGGGCCGACGGAAGCTGGGTCCCCCAGCTTCCCTCCGGCCCCGACAACATCACTCCCCGGATGCGCCTGGTCCGCCAGCTGGTCGCGCAGCGCTTCAGCCCGCACTTCGGCATCGGCTGCTACCGGGTGGACGGGGGCATCGCCGGAGGCGGGGAGCACCCGCTCGGCCGCGCCTGCGACTTCATGATGAGCTCGGGCGGCTCCATGCCCAGCGCGGGCAACGTCAAGCTCGGTGACGAGGTGGCCGCCTGGGCCATCGAGAACAAGGACCGCCTCGGCGTCAAGTACGTCATCTGGCGCCAGCGCATCAACACCGGCTCCGGCTGGCGCGGCATGTCCAACCGGGGCGGCGTCACCGCCAACCACTACGACCACGTCCACATCTCGGTCTACTGACCGCTCGCCCCCGGCCGGGGCGTCAGGTCAGGTCGAGCACCGCCTCGCCGTGCAGGCGGCGCCGCCGTACGGCGTGCCCGTAAAACGGGTTGCCGCGGCCGTGACCGGGTGACCAGCATGGGGACGTGCTCACCGACGTTCAGGTGGAGGCCTTCGTCGAGGACGGTTTCGTCCGGATCGAGGGCGCCTTCCCCCGCGAGACCGCCGAGAGATGCCGCGAGATCGTGTGGCGGGACCTCGGGGCCGACCCCGCCGCCCCGGCCACGTGGCCGGGGCCGGTCGTGGCCCGCCCGGACTACGCGCAGCCACCGTTCAGGGACGCGGCCAACACGCCGCGCCTGCACGCCGCCTTCGACGCGCTCGTGGGCAGGGGGCGCTGGGTCCCCCGCGCCACCCTGGGAGGCTTCGTGATCCGTTTCCCCGGGGGCGAACCGGCCGTCGTGGACGGATGGCACGTCGACGTGAGCTTCCCCGGCCCCGGCTCCGTCCCGGGCGACTACCTGACCTGGCGGGCGAACGCGGCCTCCAGGGACCGCGCGCTGCTGATGCTCTTCCTGTTCTCGGACGTCGGGGAGACGGACGCGCCGACCCGGCTGCGCGCCGGTTCCCATCTGGACGTGGCGCGGCTGCTCGCCTCCGAGGGCGAGGACGGCCTCGACGCCGTGGAACTGGCCCGGCGGGCCGAGGCGGCGAGCCGCGGCCGCCCGGTCGTCCAGGCCACCGGCGGCGCCGGTGACGTCTACCTGTGCCACCCGTTCCTCGTGCACGCCGGGCAGCCGAACCGCGGCCGGAGCCCGCGCTTCCTGGCCCAGCCGGGGCTCAGCCCGGCCGGGCCGCTCCGCGGGGACGGGGCGGAGAGCGGCCTCTCACCCGTCGAGACCGCCATCAGGCGGGGCCTCGAACGGGGACACGGCGCGGGGACGTCAGGGACCGCCGGGGGCTGAGACCACACCGCCCGCGACGTCCAGGTTCGTGATCGCGTGCGGGTGGGGCGGAGAGCCCTGACGGCAGGGCCCTCCGCGTGAGGTTCGCCGCTCCTGGGACCAGGGGGCGGAGTGGCGACCCGCTCGGGTGTCTCGTCCCCGCGCGGGCCGTACCGGTTCCTGTGGGCGGGGAAGGTGGTCCAGACCACCCCGAAACGTGAAGACCGCCTCCAGGTCGCAGGCGGGGAACGGCGCACGTGGAAAACGGTTCTCCCGGCGGGAACGGCGGCCGATGCCGGTTCCGGCTCGGCGGAAAGGGACGCGTGAGCGGCCGGCCGGTACGCCCGGCGGACCGGACATGGTGGCCCACGATTCCACGGATCTCTCCAGCCGACCTACTAAGGTTCGTAGTTCGTCATCGAACCGTCGGCAACATAACCCCAGGTGAACCGCCACTTCTTAAGCGGATACGCCTCCTACCGGTAATAGTGAATCCGGTCGACGCCGCGAGAATCCGGTACGGACCGGTGGCGCGCTCTCTCGATCGGCGTTGTCAAACCGATATCAACCGGTATAGACCAGTCCTATAGGACGAACCTACTCTGGTCCGCACCACGGGAAAGCCCGGAGCTCCGCGACCCACAGGCCGCCACCGGCTCTCTTTCGAGCATTCCAACCCGCCGGGTGAACTCCGGCGGCCCCCCCCAGCTGGTACGGACCGGCTCCGATCGTCTGAATATCAAGGTGGTAATTCACGTGAACAAGAGGCTCGTCGGTGCGCTGACGCTCGGTCTGTCCGCGGCACTGGTCATGACCGGCTGCGGTTCGACGCAGAGCGGGAGCGACGGCGGTGACAAGGCGGCCGGTGGCGACGTGACGCTGAAGCTGGTCGCCGCCGACTACGGCGACGGCCCCACCGCCGACAACAGCGGTGAGAAGTTCTGGAAGGGCGTCGTCGACGGCTTCCAGAAGGCCAACCCCGGCATCAAGGTCGACGTCCAGGTCATCAACTGGAACGACATCGACAAGCAGGTCGCGACCATGGTCCAGAACGGCCAGGTGCCCGACATCCTGCAGACCGGCGACTACTCCGGCTTCGTCAAGGACGGCCTGCTGTACAAGACCGACGAGGTCCTGTCCCCGGCCACCTCGGCCGACCTGCTGCCCAAGTTCGCCGACTTCGGCAAGGTGGACGGCACCGGCTACGGCATCCCGTTCGTCTCCTCGGCCCGCGCCCTGTTCTACAACAAGGACCTGTTCACCAAGGCCGGGATCGCCGAGGCGCCCAAGACCTGGGACGAGCTCAAGGCCGCGGCGGAGAAGCTGAAGAAGGCCGGCGTCAGCCAGCCGTTCGGCCTGCCGCTGGGCAACGAGGAGGCCCAGGCCGAGTCGTTCCTGTGGTTCATGGGCAACGGCGGCGGCTACAAGGACTCCTCCGGGGCGTGGGCGATCGACTCCGCCGCCAACGTCGAGGCCCTCCAGTACGTCAAGGGCCTGGTCGACGCGGGCCTGACCAGCCCCAACCCCGGCACCAAGAACCGCAAGGACGTCTGGGCGGACTTCGCCGCGGGCAAGGTCGGCATGGTCAACGGCGGCCCCATGTCCATCCCGATCTTCGAGAAGGGCGGACTGACCAACTTCGGCGTCGCCCCGATCGCGGGCAAGACCGCGGCCCTGGACACCACGCTCGGCGTCGAGGACTGGATCATGGCCTTCAACAAGAACGGCCACCAGGAGCAGATCAAGAAGTTCTTCGACTACTTCTACTCCGGTGACGCGGCGCAGAAGATCAGCGACACCTACAAGCTGCTGCCGGTGACGAAGTCCGGCATCGAGAAGCTCTCCTCGGACGAGAGGCTCAAGCCGTTCCTGGACGCGCTGCCCAACGCGACGTTCTACCCCTTCCAGGACCCCAAGTGGTCCGAGGTGAACACCCAGGTCAAGCAGACCATCGGCGGCGCCGTCAGCGGTGACCCGAAGGCCGTGCTCGGCGCGATCCAGAAGGTCGCGACCGCGGGCTGACCCTCACCCCCGGGTACGGCGCGCCCGCCCGTCCTGCCGCGTGGCGGGCGCGCCGTACCAGTCCATCCGAAAGCAGGACTCATGCAGCAAACATCCGCGCGAGGCGGAGCGCTGCGCGCGCTCGCCCCGCTGGCCTGGGTCGGCCCCGCCGTGGCGCTGATCGCCGTGGTGGTCGTCTGGCCCGTCGTGGTGATGGTCCAGTCGTCCTTCCTGAAGATCAGCCGCTTCGGCGTCGTCCAGGGCGGAAACGGGACGGGCAACTACGACAAGCTGTTCGCCGAGCCCGACTTCGGCGGGGTCATGGCCAGGAGCCTGGTGTGGGTGGTCGCGGTGGTCGCGCTGACCGTGCTCGTCTCCCTGGCGCTGGCCCAGCTGTTCAACCAGCGCTTCCCCGGACGCCGCTTCGCCCGCTGGGCGCTGATCGCGCCGTGGGCCGCCTCCGTCCTGATGACGTCGATCATCTTCAAGTGGATGCTCGACCCCGAGGTCGGCCTGATCAACATGCTCAGGCGTGACCTGGGGCTGCTGGACGCCCTCGGCGGCGCGGACGCCGACCCGCTCGGCAGCGCGTCGGGCGCGATGCCGTGGCTCATCTTCGTCGCGGTCTTCGTCTCCGTCCCGTTCACCACCTACGCGCTGCTCGCGGGACTGTCGGCGATCCCGGCCGACGTCTACGAGGCGGCCAAGATCGACGGCGCCTCGAAGCTGCGGACCTACTGGTCGATCACGCTGCCGCTGCTGCGGCCCGCCCTCACGGTCGCGGCGCTCATCAACGTGATGAACGTCTTCAACAGCTTCCCGATCATCTGGGCCATGACCCACGGGCAGCCGGGCTACTCGACGGCGACCTCGACCATCTTCATGTACATCCTCAAGGGATCCGACATCGGCGAGTCGGCGGCCATGTCCGTCGTCAACTTCGGCATGGTGATCGTCCTGACGATCGTCTTCCTGAAGGTCAGCAAGTGGAGGACGGCACCCGCATGACCCTCACCCAGAACGCGCCCACGGTCGCGGAGAAGACGACGGCCCCTGTCGCGGCGCCGCGCTCGCTCCCGTCCGTCAAGACCGTCGTCATCGCGGCCAGCGCCTACCTGATCGCCTTCGTCTTCCTCTTCCCCTACCTGGTGATGGTCCTGACGGCGCTGCGCCCGCAGGGGGAGCTGCGCCAGGCGACCTACCTGCCGCAGCGGTTCGAGTGGTCGAACTTCACGAACTTCTGGACCGGCGGCCTCGCCCAGAACCTGGGCGTCACCCTGCAGGTCGCCGCGGGCTCGACCGTGCTGGTGCTGCTGGTGGCGCTGCCCGCGGCCTACTACACCGCGCGGCACGACTTCAGGGGCCGTACCGCGTTCATGATCCTGGTGCTGATCACCCAGATGTTCCAGCCGACCGCGATGCTGGTCGGCATCTACCGCGAGTTCTTCCAGTTCGGGCTGGTCGACTCGGTCTGGGCGCTGATCCTGGTCAACGGCGGCTTCAACCTCGCCTTCGCGGTGTGGATCCTCAACGCCTACTTCTCCTCGATCCCGCGTGAGCTGGAGGAGGCCGCGTTCATCGACGGCAACGGCCGCTTCGGCGCGCTGTTCCGGGTCACCCTCCCGCTGGCCATGCCCGGTGTGGTGACCGCGCTGATCTTCACCTTCATCGCGGCCTGGAACGAGTTCGTCGTCGCCCTCACCCTGACCACCACCCCGGGCAACCAGCCCCTCACGGTCGCCCTGAACTCCTTCATCGGCCAGTACCAGGTGGACTGGCAGAACCTGTTCGCGGGTTCGGTCATCGCGACGATCCCGGTCATCATCCTGTTCGCGCTCATCGAACGGAAGGTGGTCGGCGGTCTCACCGCCGGTTCCATCAAGTGACCCGCCCGGGCCCAAGCGGTGGGGGCCCGGTGGGCGGCGGTCCCGTGTCGAGTCGCTCCGGCACGGGACCGCCCGGGACGCTCAGGGGGCGGTGACGCCCAGGACCAGCTTGCCCGAGGTACGGCCCGCCGCCAGCCGTTCGTGGGCCTCTGCCGCCCGGTCGAGGGGGAAGACCTCCTCGACCTCGACGGTGAGAAGGCCCGAGTCGGCCAGCTCGCCGATGCGCGCCAGCGCCGTGCCGTCCGGCTCGACCAGGAACCCCGTCGTGCGCACACCGCGCGCCGCGGCCGACCCGGCCAGCTCGGGCGAGACCCCGGAGGGCACCGCGACCAGCAGCCCGCCGGGACGCAGGACGCCGAGGGAACGGGTGCTCGTGGCGTCGTACCCGTCGCCGACCAGGTCCACCACCAGGTCCACCTCGCGCACCACCTCCTCGAACCGGACGGCCGTGTAGTCGACGAGCTCGTCGGCGCCGAGCCCGCGCAGCCAGTCGTGCTTGGCCGCACGGGCCGTGCCGATCACGTACGCCCCCAGGTGTTTGGCGATCTGGACGGCGAAGTGGCCCACCCCGCCCCCCGCCGCGTGGACGAGCACCCGCTGCCTGGGCCGCAGGTCGGCGGTGTCCACCAGGACCTGCCAGGCGGTCAGCGCCGCCAGCGGTACGGCCGCCGCCTCCTCGTGCCCCAGGGAGCGGGGCCTGCGGGCGAACTGCCGCGAGGGGGCCGTGACGTACTCGGCGTAGGCGCCCGCCTGGCGGGGGAACCACGGCATGCCGTACACCTCGTCGCCGACGGCCAGGGTGTGCACGCCGTACCCGATCTCCTCGACGACGCCGCAGACGTCCCAGCCGAGGACGAAGGGCGGGGCACCCAGGACACCCGCCATGCCGCCGCCCGCCCTGGTCTTGGCGTCGACGGGGTTCACCCCGGCGGCGACGACCCGGACCAGCACCTCGGTCGGCAGCGGCCGTGGCCTGTCCAGCAGGACGGGGTGCAGCACCTCGGGGCCGCCGAAGACGTCCTGGCTTACGGCGCGCATGGAAGTCATGTTCTGTCTCCTCTTCGGTCGTGGCCGCGGGGCGGCGCGGCGCGGCAGAGGGTAACCCCGCCCGCCGGGCCCGCGCGGGTGCCTTGTCCTTTCCGGGAAACCTCCGGCACCTTTCGTTCACGGACTGTTCAGGAGAGCGTTCCCGGGAACCGGGGTAGACCGGATCTTCCGGTTATGGAGGGGTAGTAACTTCGACGCATGCGACTGGGCGTTCTCGACATCGGTTCCAACACGGTTCATCTCCTGGTGATGGACGCGCACCGGGGCGCCCGGCCGCTCCCCGCCTACTCCCACAAGGTGGACCTCCGGCTCGCCGAGTACATGGAGGACGGCGAGCGGCTCTCCGAGGAGGGCGCGGCGCTGCTGCGCGGGCATGTCGAGGAGGCTCTGCGGCTGGCCGAGGACAAGGGCGTCGAGGACCTCATGGCGTTCGCGACCTCGGCGGTCAGGGAGGCGGTCAACGGCGAGGAGGTGCTCGCCGACCTCAACGCGCGGGCCGAGGTGAACATCCAGGTCCTCTCCGGTCAGGACGAGGCGCGGCTGACCTTCCTGGCTGTGCGGCGGTGGTTCGGCTGGTCGTCGGGGCGGCTGCTGGTGCTGGACATCGGCGGGGGCTCCCTGGAGATCGCCTCGGGCATCGACGAGCAGCCGGACGTCGCGATCTCGCTGCCGCTCGGGGCGGGCAGGCTCACCCGCGACCGCCTCAGCGCCGACCCGCCCTCCCAGGAGGAGATCAGGGCCCTGCGCAGGCACGTGCGGGCCGAGATCGCCCGCAAGGTCGGCGACGTCGCCAGGTACGGCAGGGCGGACCACGCGGTGGCGACCTCGAAGACCTTCAGGCAGCTGGCGAGGATAACCGGGGCGGCCCCGTCGAGCGAGGGGAACGTCCGCCGGGTGCTCAGGCACACCGAGCTGGTGGAGTGGACCGGAAGGCTGGCCGGGATGGACCCGCGCGCGCGGGCGGGCCTGCCGGGGGTCTCCGAGGGACGGGCGCCACAGCTGCCCGCGGGGGCGATCGTCGCCGACGCCGCGATGGATCTGCTGGGGGTGGGGGAGCTTGAGGTGTGCCCCTGGGCGCTGCGCGAGGGCGTCATCCTGCGCAGACTCGACACGATGCCCGAGATCTGAGGTTTACCGGCTCTTCGTCGGGTAGGAGCGCGCCTTCATGAACAGCGCTCAGGTACAAGGCGCCGCCCGCAGAGCGGCCGGCAGCCGGACTCTGGAGAGACTGACCCGCCTCGGGCTCGCCTGCCGTGGCGTCCTGTACGGCCTCATCGGCTTCCTGGCCCTGCGGATCGCCTTCGGCGGCGGAAGCGGGGGCAAGGAGGCCGACAAGACCGGGGCGGTCGAGACGGTCGCCGAGCAGCCGTTCGGCACCGTGCTGTTGTGGCTGATGGTCGCCGGCTTCGTGGCCCTGACCCTCTGGCAGATCTCCGAGGCGGTCCTCGACCGGGGCGGGAAGGTCAAGGACCGGGCCGAGGCGGTCGCGCGGGCGGTCACCTACGGGCTGCTGGTGGCGACGCTGCTCGGCCTGCTGCTGAGGGGCGACCCGGGCAGCTCGTCCGACGACAGCTCCAAGGACCTGACCGCCATGGCGATGGACCTGCCCGGCGGGCGGGTCCTGGTCGGCGTGGTGGGACTCGGGGTGGTCGCGCTCGGGGCCCACTGGATCCACAGCGGATGGAAGAGAAAGTTCCTTGAGGACCTGCCCACCGGGGAGGTGCCGCCGGGCGTGCGGCGCCTGGCCGAGCGGCTCGGCACGGCCGGATACCTCGCCCGCGGCGTGATCGCGGTGGCGGCCGGGGTCTTCGTCGTCCAGGCCGCGATCACCTACGACCCGGAAAGGGCCAGGGGCGTCGACTCGACGCTGCGCGCGCTGGCGGACACTCCGGCCGGGCCGTGGCTGCTGGGCGTCGTGGCCTTCGGCCTGCTGCTTTTCGCGGCCTACTGTTTTCTCCAGGCGCGCTGGCACCGGCTGTGACGTACGGCCACGCGCCTCGGCGCCGCCGTGGCAAGCCCCACCTACCTATCCGGTAAGTCACCCTATTGGTGCTTTTCCATGACATCGCCCTGTCCGGGTCCCGCGTCCTTCCATGGAGGCGGATGGCATCGGGAGGGCCATATGGATTTGTCGGAGCGCGACGGCGGTGAACGGATTCTCCACCTGGAAGGGTCCCCCGACCAGGTGGGGAGGGCCAGAAAACTGATCTCGGCGGCTCTCGGCAGGGACCACCCCCTCCACGACGACTGCGTGCTGCTCACCAGTGAGATAGCCACCAACGCGGTCGTCCACTCCAGGTCGGGGGACGGCGGCATGTTCACCGTCACCGTCACCCACTGGGCGGGCGGCGTGCGGGTCTCCGTCCAGGACGACGGCTCGGCCGAGGTCCCCTGCCTGTGCCACACCCCCGCCGACGCCACCGGGGGGCGCGGCCTGCCGCTGCTTGAGGCGCTGTCCCACAGCTGGGGATTCACCCGGGAGGCGGGGACCAACCTGGTCTGGTTCGAGCTCGTCCTGGAGACCGCCGGGGTGCCGGGGGACAGGCTGGCCGCCGTACGGTGAGCCCTCAGGCGGCGGGGGAGGCCAGTAGCCGGTCCAGCACCCGGACGCCGAACTCAAGCCCCTCGACCGGGACGCGCTCGTCCACCCCGTGGAACATGCCGAAGTAGTCAAGGTCGGGGGAGAGCCGCAACGGCGCGAAGCCGTACCCCCTGATGCCGATCTCGGCGAAGGACTTGGCGTCGGTGCCCCCCGACATCACGTACGGCACCGGCCGCGCCTGTCCGTCCTCGGCGAGGATCGCCGCGCGGAGCAGCTCGAAGAAGGGCGCGGCCAGTGACGCGTCCGGCGCCTCCTCCAGGCTGAGGAACTCGCGGGTGATCCTCGGCCCGAGCAGCCGGTCGATCGTCTCCAGGAACTCCTCCCGGTATCCGGGCAGGAACCGCCCGTCCACGTGGGCGGTGGCGGTGCCGGGGACCACGTTGACCTTGTAACCCGCCTGGAGCATCGTCGGGTTGGCCGAGTTGCGGATCTGCGCCGCGAACAGCGTGCCCGCCCGGCCGAGCCGCTCGGCCTCCTGTTCGAGCCGGTCGCGGTCGATGCGTTCCCCCAGGATCTCCTCAAGGCTCGTGAGCAGGGCGGCGACGCCGGGCGTCAGCCGTACCGGCCAGCGGTGGGCGGCGAGCCTGGACAGGGCGTGGCACAGCTCGGCGACCGCGTTGTCCGCCGGAGGGCGGGAGCCGTGGCCCGTCACGCCGTCCGCGGTCAGCCTCATCCACGCGGTGCCGCGCTCGCCGACCGCGATCGGGTAGACGCGCCGCCCCCGCACCTCGACGCTGTAGCCACCCGACTCACCGATCGCCTCGGTGCAGCCGTCGAACAGTTCCCTGCGCCGCCGCACCGCGTACCGCGCGCCGTACTCGCCGGTCGCCTCCTCGTCGGCGAGGAAGGCCAGCACCATGTCCCTGGCCGGCCGCACGCCGCGTCTGGCCCAGTCGCGGACCAGGGCGAGCGTCATGGACAGCGTGCCCTTCATGTCGACCGCGCCCCTGCCCCAGACGCAGCCGCCGGTGATCTCCCCGGAGAACGGGTGGATCCGCCAGTCGGCGGGCTCGGCGGGCACCACGTCCAGGTGGCCGTGGACCAGCAGGGCCTCGGGCGAGTCGCCGGGAATCCTGGCGACCACGCTGGTCCTGCGGCTGGCCGACTCGAAGACCACCGGCTCGATGCCCACCTCGGCCAGCAGTTCGGCGACGTACTCGGCCGCGGGCCGTTCCCCTGCGCCCGGATTGGTGGTGTCGAACCTGATCAGGTTCGAGCAGATCGACGAGACCTCGCCAGTCATGGAACACGCCCCCCGCAAACCGACTGATCATGGGTGCATACCCACGGTGACGTCTTTGCATCTTGTTATCCACACGTATAAATTTATCCGCATGGATAACAAAGTGTGGAGTCTGGTCAGGGCGCTCTTCGTCGCCGTGCTCGTCATCTCCGTCGCGGCACTCGGGACGGCCGCCGTCGTCGGCGGCAACTGGGTGGTGTGGCTGCGCGGCGCCGCCGTCGCGGTCGCCTCCGCCTGGCTCGTCGTCCTCGCCGGGCAGGCCGCGCACGGCAGGCGGTCGGCCTACGTGCGCATCCGCTTCGTCACCGCCGCCGCGCCCGTCGGAATCGTGCTCATCATCCTCGCGCCGGACAGCGGCTACCCCGGCTGGATGAAGGTGGAGCAGGGCGTGATCGGCGTCCTGGTCGCCGTCGTCGCGTTCACGATCAACCGCCGCGCCGTGCGCGAGGCGTTTCCGAAGCGTGGCAGGCTGAGGTGACATGGAGATCGCCAGAACCCGCCGGGCCGCGGCCACCGAGGCACGCAGGGCCCAGATCGCCTCCGCCACCATCGCGGTGCTCGCCGAGCGCGGCTACGCGGAGACCACCTTCGAGGCCATCTGCGAGCACGCCGGGCTGAGCAGCAAGAGACTGATCTCCTACCACTTCTCCACCAAAGAACAGCTCTTCGAGGCCGTCGTCGGCCAGGTCACCGCCGACGCCGCCGCCTTCATGCGCCCGCGGCTCGACGCCGCCACCGGGGCCCGCGCGCTGCTTGAGGCCTACATCAGGGCGAACATCGCCTTCGTCGCCGCACACCCCGGGCACGTGCGCGCGATACAGCAGATCGTGTACAATCACGTGCCCGTCGGCGGCCGGGAGCACGACGCCGCGATCGGCAGACTGGTCGCGCTGTTCGAGGACGGGCAGCGCGCGGGAACGTTCAGGGCGTTCGACGGCGAGCTGATGGGCACGGCGCTGCGGTCGGCCATCGACGCGACGGCCGACCGCGTCGTCAACGGCCACGACGCGGACCACTGCGCCGACGAACTCGTCGAGATCTTCGACAGGGCGACACGGGCCGAACCCTCGTGAACCCCTGTTCCCGGGCGGCAGCCCGGGCCTCGGCCGGATCGTGATCACTGTCAGCGACACGCACTTCGGCGACCTCAGGCACAACCTGGGCAGGGTGCCGGGCCCGGTCCGGAGGTCCCCGGACGCTCTGGCCGGCCCGGGTTCCTTTGACGTCACCGTGCCGCGGCCGGGTGTGGCGCCGGGCCGGGCGGGTTCAGGCGTGGGAGCCGGAGTGTTCCATCGGCGGCGCGATCGCCTGGGCGTCCACCCCCTCGCCGACCCAGAGCCCGATCAGGAAGGCCGCGGTCGCCTCAAGCAGGCCCGCCCGTTCCAGCCCTCCGCCGTCGAACGGCTTGCAGCCCAGGTCACGTACCAGGCTCCGTACGGTCTCCAGCGCCTGCGCGTCGTCACCGCAGAGCGGGACCGCCAGCGGACGGCCGCCGAAGACCGGCGGGTCCAAGTGCCACACGCTCCGGTGGCAGAGGTTGAACGCCTTGACGACGCGCGCGCCGGGCGCCGCCGCGGCCACACGCTCGGCGGCGGAGGGGCCGCCCGCGGTCTCCAGCAGGAAGCCGGGGGCGACCGGGTTGGTGCAGTCGATCAGCGTGCGGCCGTCCAGGACGCCGGCCAGGGCGGAGACCACCCCGGTGGCCGCGCCGTACGGCACCGCAAGCAGCACCGCGTCCACGCCGTGCCGGGCCGCCCGCCGGGGGTCTCCCGCGCGTGCGCCGATCCTGTCCGCGAGGGCCGCCGCACGGCCCTCGTCCCGCCCGCCGACCAGCACGTCGTGCCCGGCGCGCGCCCACCTTCCGCCCAGGGCCTCCGCCATGCCGCCGGTGCCCACGATTCCGATCCTCATCGTGTTCGTCCCTTCCTGTGGTCGGACCCGGGTACGACGTTAGGCAGCCGATCGGGCACCATTTGGTGCGTGTCCGCCGACCAGGGGTTCCTCGCCGACTGCCGGGCCAGGCTCGCCTTCGACCTGCTGGCCAACACCTGGAACGCCGTGGTCGTCTGGGCGCTGCGCGAGGGCCCGGTACGGCCCGGCAGGCTGCGCGAACGAATCGGCGGGATCAGCCCCAAGGTGCTCACCGAGACCCTGCGCAGGCTGGAGTTCAACGGCCTGGTCGAACGCCGGGTCCACCCCGGCGCACCGCCCCACGTCGACTACGGTCTCACCGACCTCGGCCGGAGCCTGCTGCCGCCGATAGAGGCGTTCGGCCTGTGGGCCGCCGAACACGGCGACGAGGTCATGCGCGCCCAGGAACGCGTGGAGACCCGCGACGGGTCCTGAAACGGAACCGCGGCTCATGGTCGCCGGTCTCGCGGCGCAATCCCCTTGAGTTTGGATCGCAAGCTGGTTTACAGTTCAAACCAGAGGTTTACGGTTCAAACTAGTTTGAGGAGCAGGGGATGGATCGGCTCGACGACGACGACCGGCCACTGAGTCCGGAGGAGATGCTCCGCCTGATCGAGGAGCAGCAGGCCACGACGACCAGGCGGCTCGGCGGCGACCCGCTGCTGACCCACACGCCATGGGGGATCACCTGGTTCGCCGGGTTCGGCGCCCTGTTCCTGAACTACGCCTACGGCCTGCTCTCCCGGAGCACGGCACTGGCGGTGCTGTTCGCGCTGATGGTCCTCTCCATGGCGACCACCCTTTTCGCGCAGCGGACGGTCAGCGGCCAGGTGAGGGGAGAGGCGGCCGACCGGGGCATGATGTACGGCATCTCCTGGTCGTTCGGCTTCGCCTGCGTGGTCGCGATCTGCGTCAGGCTCTCGCTCCTGCTGCCCTCCGAGGAGTCCGGCCTGCTGTGGGCGGTGACGTCCATGACGGTCGTCGCCGTCCTCTACGCCGTGGGGGGCGCGCTGTGGCGGGTGCGGACGATGTTCTTCCTCGGCGCCTGGCTCGCCGCGCTCAACGTGGCGGGTGCCATCGCGGGACCGACCGTCCACGCCCTGCTCATGTCCGTCGGAGCCGGTGGAGTGTTCACCGTCGTCGGAGTGGTGCAGCGGGCGCGGCAGCGGGGCGGGGCATGACGGGACCGCGCGAGCTCGACCCGGTCATCCACGCCCAGGCCAGGCTCCGGGTGGTCGCCACGCTCAACACGCTGGGCGAGGCCAACCAGATCACCTTCCCGGGGCTGCGGGAGCTGCTCGGGATGACCGCGGGAAACCTGTCCGTACACCTGGGGAAGCTGGAGGAAGCCGGTTACGTGGAGATCGTCAAGACCCACCGGGGGCGCACCCCGACGACCTACGTCGCTCTGACCCGGCGGGGGCGCCGGGCCTTCGAGGACTACACCGCCGCCATCCGTGAACTTCTCGACCTGTCCTAGGAGGGGACCCCAATGACAGAGATCCTGGCCCGCGCCGTCGAGGTCACCCGTGCCTACGGGGCCGTCACGGCGCTCGACCGCGTCAGCCTGGACATCCGGGCCGGTGAACTGGTCGGGCTGCTCGGTCCGAACGGCGCGGGCAAGTCCACGCTGGTCAACCTGTTCGCCGGGCTCAGAAGGCCGACCTCGGGAACCGTCGAACTGCTCGGCGGCTCACCGCTCGACCCGGCCAGGCGCCGCGGCATCGGCGTCACCCCGCAGGAGACCGGCCTGCCGCCCGCGCTGCGGGTCGGCGAGTGCGTCGACTTCGTGGCCGCCCACTTCCCCGGCGCGGTGAGCAGAGGGGAACTGCTCGAACGCTTCGGCCTCGTCGACCTGGCCAGGCGCCAGATCGGCGGCCTGTCCGGCGGGCAGAAGCGGCGTCTGGCGGTCGCGCTCGCCTTCACCGGAAACCCCCGCCTGGTCTTCCTCGACGAGCCGACCACCGGTCTCGACGTCGAGGCCCGCCACGCCCTCTGGGGCGCGGTCAGGGACTTCCACGCCGGAGGCGGGACCGTGGTCCTGACCAGCCACTATCTGGAGGAGATCGAGGCCCTGGCCCAGCGGGTCGTCGTGATCGGCGAGGGCCGGGTGCTCACCGACGACACCGTTGGGGCGGTGCGCGGCCTGGTGGGCGTCCACCGTGTCACGCTGACCGTCTCCGAACCGCCCGCCCTCGCCGGAGTCATCGGTGTCGAGCGAGAGGGCGACCGTACGCACCTGCTCACCGCCGACGCCGACGCCCTGGTCCGCGAGCTGGTGCTGAGCGGCGTCCCCTTCTCCGGCCTTGAGGTCAGGCCGACCTCCCTTGAGGAGGCCTTCCTCTCCATCACCGGCCGTGAGCCCCAGGCCGCCTGAGGCCGCCCCTCGCGGCCCGACCCCCAACGGACCCCTCCCACCGGACCCCGACAGGAGCCCGTGATGTCCCTCGTCCTCACCCACACCCGCTACCAGTTCCTCGAAACCGTCCGCGTGCCCATGACGGTGATCGGAAGCTCCGTCTTCCCCGCGCTGTCGATGCTGTTCTTCGTGGTGCCCTTCGCCGGGGACGACCCGGTCGCGGCGACCTACGCGACCGGCGCGATGCTGGTCTTCGCGGTCATGTCCTCCTGCCTGTTCACCTACGGCATCGGTGTCGCCGAGGACAGGGCCCAACCGTGGGACCCCTACCTGCGCACCCTGCCCGCCGGGCCGCTGCCCCGCTTCACCGGGCGCATCCTCACCGTCATGGGCATCATGACGATCGCGGTCATCCCCGTCCTGCTCATCGCGGCCTTCCTCACGGAGGCGACGGTGACCCTCGGGCAGCTGCTGCTCGGCCTGGCCGCGCTGCTCCTGGGATCGCTTCCCTTCACCCTGATGGGCCTGTTCATCGGCTACGCGCTGCCGTCGAAGGCCGCCATCGTCGTGGCCCAGGTGGTGTTCTTCCCGATGGCCGTCGGCGGCGGTCTGCTCACCGGTCCTCCCAGCACCGCCCCGGCGTTCATCCAGGCCGTCGCCCCCTACCTGCCGACCAGGGGCGCGGTCGAGCTGGTCTGGGCCGCCAGCACGGGCTTCTCGCCCGCCCCGCTCTCCCTGGCGATGCTGGCGCTGTGGGTCGCGGTCTTCGCCGGCCTGGCCGTGTGGGCCTACCGCCGCGACGAGGGGCGCCGCTTCTCCTGAGCTAATCCGAGAGACCTTGGAAGGAGCCCTCACCCGCCTCACAGGGGCAGGCGGGGACGGCGACACCGGAGAAAGTCCCCGGTCTCGCGTAACACGATGTCAGCGAGGGCGGAACGGCCCGGGCCAGGTGGCCCGGGCCGTTCCCGTGTCCGGGAAGGGGAGCGTTTCCGCAGGTCAGCTCGTGGCGCTCCTCGGTCACCGCCACCACCCGAGCGCTCGCGCTCCACCTTCTCAAAGGTGGAGTCTCTGGTTTTGTCCTATTGCGCCGACTTTTCGGGACCCGTCCTGTACATCAGGCGCTGTCGCTCGTTTCCTGGGCCCCGTGGATTTCCCCCACGCGAAGGTAGCTCTGTGTAACTGACGGTTACGGTTCGTGTTTAATGGGGTGGCTACCACTTGAGGTGGATCGACAACTCCAGGAAAGAGGAGAAAGCATCGTGCGCCGCATCGTCATCGGGTTCGCTGCCGCTGGGATGGCCGTCTTCGGCATGCTGGCGACCACGGCGGCACCGTCAGCCGCCGACCCCGCACCGTCCAATGGGCTCGGCGTTCTTGAGTCCAACTCAAACCCATGCGTAACGGCTAGTAATACCGGAATCCTCACCGCCATCTTGAAGAAGTGCTGACCGTGTCAGCTTGACCGTGGGTCCGGCAGCCGTAGCCGGTGACTGAGATCGATGGTGTCGTTGGGAAGCCGGATCGTCCGGGGTGGTCTGCCCTGGGCGACCCGGCTTCTGAGCGCTGTCCCAGGCGGTTCTGCACGGCTGTCGATGAACCCGGGTTCCGATGTCACCGGCCGGCGCCGACCGGCAAGCCGGCACGTGTCCGGCTCAGGTGACGATGCGGCCCGCGAAAGCTCTTGACCTGGGATTTCCTGCCTTACCTCCGCGCTTCCCCCTGGCCGGTCCTCCTCGGCCGCCGCCGTTACCCGCACGCCTTTCGCCTCTCCGGCGAAGCCGGGCTGCCTGCGAGTGCCCACCTCGCTGCTCGCCCTCGTCTCGGGGTGCCGGCCGGGCCGGTGCCGCTGACCGTGCTCGGGCCGGGTCCGGCGGCCTGGCGCTCGGCGTCCGCGCGATGTGGCGCGGGATCTGCCCCCCGACCGGCATATCGGACGATATTCCACGCCTTATGTCACCATTTTTAGGCATATAACATAATCGAATATTTCGGGCTTTTCTTGTCTCTTTCCTAGGTCAAAGATAACTTTTGTCGCGCACCTCTGTGCGGGCGTCCCGCCCGCGGTCCACCCCTCGCTTCCCATCGGAGGTACCAGCGCGTGATCACCAGAAAGGCGGCCGTCGCCGCCGCGGGCGTTCTGGCCCTGGGAGGACTGGTGTACGGCCATCCCCCCGCCCAGGCCGGGACCTCCGGTCTGTCCGCCCCCCTGGCGACCTGCCGTTCCTACACCAACGACGCCAGGACCATCGGATACGGCGGCTGCACCATCATGGACGGCTGGGAGCGCTGGCGGCTCGGCGTGCGGTGCACGACCGGCGGCGCCGACTACCACTCGCCCTGGCAGTACACCTCGCACACGAAGAGCTATCGGTGCCCGGGAGGCGGCAGGGTGACCGGTGTCTGGACCGACAGCGAGTCCTGAGCCCGGAATTCTCCCCGAACGGTCCGAGGTGATTAACGGCATATTTCATGACATATGCAATATGCCGTGAAATCTCAGGGTGAGCAGAGCGTTCTCTCGATGGCCGTCAGGACGCGCTCCGCCTTCCGGGAACCGGTCACGACCGTTTCGCCGAAGCGGGCGCGTACCCGCCGTCTCGCCTCCGCGCGATCCGTTCCCTCCGCCAGGTCCCGGCACGAGGCCAGCGCCCGGCCGACCGGCTCCCCCCGGCCGGGCGCGGCGCCGAGCGCGGGGTCGATCTCCCGCAGGGCGCCCAGCAGCGCCCGGACCCGGCGCGCGTCGGGGGACACGCCGACGGACGTCCCCGCGGACGGCGGGCCGGGCGCGGGGGTGGTGGGGGCCGGGGTGCTCGCCTTGACGGCGTTGTGCGCCCTGCTGATCCGGTCACCGACGGCGCCGATCCCGGAGACCAGGGCAAAGCCTGTCACGGCCGTCAGCACCAGCGCCTTCAGCGGGCTGTGCCGCTTCGGCCCCCGGTCACGGCCGGGGGAACGTTTGCCGAGAGTGCCCATCCACCGGACAATAACGGCGCGTCCCTCGTGGAGCGACATCCTGTCACATGCGGGGAACGACCCGGGAGACCACACGATCTCCCGGGTGCGACGCCCGCGGACACAGCCCTCAGAGGTACAGGCCGATGCTCTCCGGCTCGGCCGGGGCCTCGCCCACCCCGTCACGCAGGGCGAACAGCTCGGCGAGGGTCGCGCCCGACACCGGGACGCCCTCCGCGGTGCCCAGCCACCCGACCGCCTCGTCGTGCGGAAGGGCGCCGACCTCAAGCTGGGCGAGGCAGCGGCCCGGGCGGACCACCGCAGGGTGGAGCCGGGACAGGCTCTCGTTGGTCGTGATCGCGACCAGCACGTCACGGCCGTGACCGAGCAGGCCGTCGGTCAGGTTGAGCAGCCGGGAGAGACCCTGCCCCGTCACCTCCTTGGCTCCGGCCCTGATCAGCTCGTCACAGTCCTCAAGCACGAGGAGGCGCCACTTCTTGCCGCCCTCGTCGTCGGAGTCAGAGCCGACCGCGACCTCCATCAGATAGCCGGGGGAGTTGAACAGCCGCTCCGGGTCGAGCACGCAGTCGACCTGGCACCAGGAGCGCCACTCGCGGGCGAGCGTGCGCAGCAGCGTCGTCTTCCCGGTGCCGGGCGGTCCGTGCAGCAGGACCAGGCGGCCACGCACGTCGGCGGGGGTCAGGGCCATCAGCCGGTCGAGCGGGCCGCGCAGGGACCGGGAGTAGTTGCCGCCGATCTCCGCCCAGGGGACGGCGGTGATGGGCTTGCCGGAACGGCGGGCGCCGTGCGGGCCCTGCCACCAGAAGCCCATCTCGACGTGGTCGCTCTCCGGTACGGCCTCCCGCGCGTCCTTGACCGTCTCCTCGATCACCGAGCGGGCCAGCCCCTCGTCGACCGCGGTGACGCTGACCAGCGCGGAGCGGTTGCGGTAGCGGACGACCCGCAGCGTCCAGCCCTCCCCGCGGATCAGCCGGGACTCCCGCCCGTCGTCCTCCCGCGCGACCCGCACCAGCGTCCCCGTCGCCGGGGCGAGCGGGGCGTCGGCGCGGATCCGTTCCAGTTCGGTGGTGCGCGACCACGGCTGGGCGCCCGTCGCGAACGGCGACAGCGCCAGGGCGTCGATCACGTCGACCGCCGAGTCGCCGTCGTCGAGCCAGATGTTCATCGGTACTTCCGCCGGGTGCGGCTCCGGAGTGATACTGACCTCCCTGAGAACGGACATGTCGGCAATGATTCCCTTCGCGGCCATCCGGGTCGAGGGATTTACCTCACTTCCTGGACAGCACGCCGTCGTAGGTGGTGCCGAAGCCCATGCCGTCGGTCCAGTGGTAGGCCAGCCGTCCGCCCTTGCCGGTGAGGGTGAGGTCGCCCGGGACGCACTGGAGGACGTCGTGGACCTTCAGCTCGAACCCGAGGGCCTTCCCACTGGTTCTGGTGAGCGCGAGGGTGCCCGAGCACCCCGAGGTCGGCTCGGTCCACGAGCCCGACTTCTCCCCCTGGGCCAGGACGATCGTCACGTCGTGCTCGCGGAGGGGGAAGGGTCCGCTCTCCGTCGGCTTGATGTGCCCGGACCAGGTCCCGGCGAACGCGGCGGGGACTCCGGCGCCTCCTGGACCCGCCGAGGACTCGGGGACCGGCTCCCCGGTGTCGTAGACGTCGCCGGGCAGGTCGTCGTACTCCCCCCGGGACTCCTCCGGAGGGGAGGCGGTGGCGCCCGCAGGCGTGCCCGTCACGCGGGGGCCGCCCGTCGAGGCGGGGACCGAACCCGGCCCGCCGGCCAGGTACCAGACCGTGACACCCCCGGCGGCCACGAGCGCAACGGCGGCCAGACCGGCGCCGAGCACGGTCCCGGAACGCCGCCGGGACGCCTGGGTGCGCAGGCCCGCGCCGCCCTCACCGGTGCTCTCCCCGGCCTTCGCCCCGCCGGTGGCCTCTCCGGCCACCGCCCCGCCCACCGGCTTCCCGGACGGCGGAGCCTGCCCGCCCGGATCGACGAGGCTCACCATCAGGGAACGGGCGGTGGGCCTGCGCGCCGGGTCCTTGTCCAGGCACGCGCCGATCAGCCCGGCCAGCCTGGCGGGCAGTACGGAAAGGTCGGGCCGGTGGTTGAGGATCCGGTTCAGCACGGCGGGCAGTGTGTCGGCCCCGAACGGCGAACGCCCGCTCGCCGCGCACAGCATGGTGGCCGCCCAGGCGAACACGTCGGAGGCGGGCGAGGCCGGGGAACCGCCGATCTGCTCGGGCGCCATGTAGGCCGGGGTGCCGACGATGCCCGAGGTCATCGTCGCCGCGCCGTCCGCCCTGGCGATGCCGAAGTCCACGACCCGGGGGCCGTCGGGACCGAGCAGCACGTTGGCCGGCTTGAAGTCCCGGTGCACGACCCCGGCCGCGTGGATCGCCGCCAGCGCGGTCGCCGTGCCGACCACGAGCCGCTCCAGCTCACCGCCCCGCAGCGGCCCGCGCTCCCTGATCCGCTGCTGCAGGGACGGCCCGTCGACGAACTCGCTCACCACGTACGGCCGGGGCCCGTCGACCGAGGCGGCCAGCACGCGGGCCGTGCAGAAGGGGGCGACGCTCTCCAGCGCCGACAGCTCCCTGGCCAGTCGCGCGCGGGTCTCGGCGTCGGCGCCGAACAGCAGCTTGACGGCGACCTGCTCCCCGCCGGGCGTCTGCCCCAGGTAGACGACGCCCTGGCCGCCCTCGCCCAGCCTTCCGGTCAGCCGGAAGGCGCCCAGGCTGCGGGGGTCGTCCTGGGACAGGGGGGTGGTGCTCACGGGGCAAGGCTAGCGATGCCCGCCTGATATAGGCATATTTTGAGACATGCGGACGATCGACTGGGTGGACGACGCCATCGAACTCGTGGACCAGACGGCGCTTCCCGACAGATGCGACATGCTCAGGATCGGCACGGTGGACGAGCTCATCGGGGCCATCCGGCGGCTGGCCGTACGGGGCGCGCCCGCGCTGGGGGTCGCCGGGGCGCTCGGGGTGGCACTCGCCGTACGCGACGAACCCGACCCCGTGGCGGTCGCGGCCAGGCTGCGCGCGGCCAGGCCGACCGCGGTCAACCTCGCCTGGGCCGTCGACGCCGCGCTCGGCCATCTGGACGGCGGGTTCGAGGCGGTCCTCGCCCACGCCCTGCGGATCAGGGACGACGACATCGCGGCCTGCCGCGCGATGGGGGAGCGGGGCGCCGACCTGGTGCGCGAGCTCACCAGGCGTGACCGGGTGCGGATCATGACCGTCTGCAACACCGGAGGCCTGGCCGCGGTCGAGCGCGGCACCGCCCTCGGCGTCGTGCAGACCCTGCACGAGCGGGGACGGCTGGCCGAGGCGCTGGCCATGGAGACCAGGCCGCTGCTGCAGGGCGCCAGGCTGACGGCCTGGGAGCTGGACCGGATGGGCGCGCCGTACCGGCTGATCGCCGACTCGGCGGGACCGTTCCTGCTGGCCAGGGGGTACGCGGACGCGGTGCTCATCGGCGCCGACCGGATCGCCGCGGACGGCGACACGGCGAACAAGATCGGCTCGTACGCCCTGGCCCTGGGCGCCCGCCGGGCGGGCGTGCCGTTCGTCGTCGTCGCCCCGGAGAGCACCGTCGACCCCGCCACCCCGACCGGCGCCGGGATCGAGATCGAGGAACGCGACCAGGACGAGGTGCTCGGCGTGCGCGGGACACGGCTCGCGCCCGCGGGGGCCCGCGCGGCCAACCCGGCCTTCGACGTCACCCCGCACGATCTGGTCACGGCCATCGTCACCGAGCGCAGGGTCATCCGCCCTGACCTGGGAGAACGACCCTGAATGGGTTTGGGGGGCTTTCTATGGGTAGGCGAGGGTGATCGGTCGCCAGAGTCCCGTTTCTTCAGGAGATCAGTTCGTAAACCACGGGATCAGGCGAAGCGTCAACGACTACGCTCCGATTAACCCCCTGTACCCAAACCGTGGAGAACCCTCGTGGCCATCGATCTTGTTACCCGTCGAGAGTGGGGTGCCCGGGAGCCGCGCGGTTCCTACGGCAGGCTCACCTCGACCAAAGGAGTCAAGGTCCACTACACCGGCGGCCAGGTGAGCCCGGGCATCGTCGACGACCACGCCAAGTGCGTCGCGATGGTCAGGTCGATCCAGAACTTCCACATGGACGGCAACGGCTGGATCGACATCGGCTACTCGATGATCGCCTGCCCGCACCGCAAGGTGTTCGAGGGCCGTGGCCCCGGTCACCTGCCCGCGGCCAACGGCGCCGGTCTCAACAGCGCCCACTACGCCGTGCTCGGCCTGGTCGGCAACGCCGGTCTGGTCCAGCCGACCGACGACACCCTGAACGCCATCCTCGACGCCGTCGACTACCTGCGCCTCAAGGGCGGCGCCGGCAGAGAGATCAAGGGCCACCGCGACGGCTACTCGACCGACTGCCCGGGAGACGCGCTGTACGCCTGGGTCAGGAGGGGCGCCCCCCGCCCCGGCGGCGGCCAGACCCCCGGCGAGCCCCAGGAGCCGTCCCCGCCCGCCTTCCCCGGCCGCGTCCTGAAGTACCCGCCCCTCCTGGAGGGGGAGGACGTGCGCACCTGGCAGGCCAAGATGAAGGCCCGAGGCTGGGACATCGACGTCGACGGCCTGTACGGCGAGCGCTCCCGTGAGGTGTGCCGCGCCTTCCAGGCGGAGAAGAGCCTGCCGGTCACCGGCGCCGTCGACCGCGCGACCTGGGACGCCACCTGGAAGGCCCCGGTCACCTGATCCGCCCTGGTGGGCATCCGGCCCACCGGAAGGCCCCGCCCTCCCGGCTCCTCGAATTCGCCCCGGGAGGGCGGGGCCTTTCCTCGTGCGACCCCGGGTAATCCCAGGCCGGCGAGGCCGTACGCCTCGGCCGTGAGCGGGAGCCCGCCGTTCGGGACCGGGGGGAGGGAAGGCGGTTTGGCGGGTGGGCTTACTATCCGGTTCATGACGGTGCCGCCTGAGGAACTTCGAACGGCCGACGGTTTCCCGCCGACCACGCGGGAGCGGTGGCGTGAGCTCGCGCTCGGCGTCCTGCGCAAGTCCGGGATCGAGACGGACTCACCGGAGGAGGCGCTGTCCTCCACCACCTACGACGGCGTGACCATCGCGCCGCTCTACGACTCCTCCGACCTGCCCGGCGACCCGGGCCTGCCCGGTGCGGCGCCGTACGTCAGAGGGGCCCGCCCTGTGGGGGGCTGGGACGTCAGGCAGCGCCATGAGGTGGCCGACAGGGAGGCGGTCCTGGCCGACCTGGAGAACGGCGTCACCTCACTGTGGCTCACGCTGGAGCCGGAGGACCTGCCGCGTGTCCTCGGCGAGGAGATCTACCTGGACCTGGTCCCGATCGTCCTGGACGCCGGGGAACGCACCGCGGAGGCGGCCGGGACACTGTTCGCGCTGGCCGAACGGCGCGGCGTCGCCCGGGGCGGCCTGACCGGGAACCTGGGGGCCGACCCGGTCCGCGACCCCGCGACCGCGGCCGAACTGGCCCGGCGCTGCGCGGCCGACTTCCCAGGGCTGCGCGCGGTCGTGGTCGACGGCACGCCGTACCACGACATGGGGGCAGGCGACGCCGAGGAGCTCGGCTGCGCGACGGCGGCGGGGGTGGCGGCCCTGCGGACGCTGACCGGCGCGGGACTGCCGGTCGAGGAGGCGTTCGGCCAGCTGGAGTTCCGCTACGCGGCGACCGCCGACCAGTTCCTCACCATCGCCAAGCTCCGCGCCGCGCGCCGGGTCTGGGCGCGCGTCGCCGAGGTGTGCGGGGCGGTGGAGAACGCGGGGCAGCGCCAGCACGCGGTGACCGGCTCGGCGATGATGACGGCCCGCGACCCCTGGGTGAACATGCTCCGCACCACACTGGCCTGCTTCGCGGCCGGGGCGGGCGGAGCGGACGCGGTGACCGTGCAGCCGTTCGACGCCTGCCTGGGGCTGCCCGACGCCTTCGCCCGCAGGATCGCCCGTAACACCCACGCGCTGCTCGTCGAGGAGGCGGGGACGGCCAGGGTGACGGACCCCGCGGGCGGGTCGTGGTACGTCGAGCGGCTCACCGAGGACCTGGCGGGCAAGGCCTGGGAGTGGTTCCAGGAGATCGAACGCGCCGGGGGCATGGCCGCGGCCGTGGAGTCGGGGCTCGTCTCCGGCCGGATCGCCGCCACCTGGCGTGAGCGCTCCGGCAACATCGCGCACCGCCGCGACCCGATCACCGGGGTGAGCGAGTTCCCCGACCTCGGTGAGCGCCCGCTGAGCAGGCCGCCCAGACCGCGTCCCCGGGCCGGTGTCCGTTACGCCCAGGAGTTCGAGGCGCTGCGCGATCTGGCGGACGCCCAGGAGGTCAGGCCCGCGGTGTTCCTGGCCGTCATCGGCCCGGTCGCCGCGCACACCGCCAGGGCCTCCTTCGCGGCCAACCTGTTCAACGCCGGGGGCGTCGCGGCCCTCACCGCCCCCGTGCCGCCGGGAGGCACGGTCGACCCGGCCGCGATCGCCGCGGCCTTCGCCGCGAGCGGCGCCAGGATCGCCTGCCTGTGCTCAAGCGACCGGCTGTACGGCGAGCACGCCGAGGCCGTGGCCGCCGCGCTGCGCGAGGCCGGGGCGGTGAAGGTGTGGCTGGCGGGCAGGGGGGACCACGTGGGCGTGGACGCCACCGTCCACGCCGGGTGCGACGCGCTCGGCGTGCTCCGCACGATCTTCGACGACCTGGAGGTGGCTCGTTGATTCCCGACTTCTCCGGAATCGGGCTGACCGGAGAGCCCGCGGCGCCCCCCGACCGGGAGGGCTGGGCGCGGGCCGTGCGGCGGGCGACCGGTCAGAACCCGGACGAGCTGACGTGGCGGACGCCGGAGGGCATCGACGTCAAGCCGCTGTACACGGCCGACGACCTCGACGGGCTCGGCTTCCTGGAGACCTACCCGGGGACGGTGCCGTACCTGCGCGGGCCGTACCCGACCATGTACGTCAACCAGCCGTGGACCGTCAGGCAGTACGCCGGGTTCTCCACGGCCGAGGAGTCCAACGCCTTCTACCGCCGCAACCTGGCGGCCGGGCAGAAGGGACTGTCGGTCGCCTTCGACCTGGCCACCCACCGGGGCTACGACTCCGACCATCCGAGGGTGGCCGGGGACGTGGGCATGGCGGGGGTCGCCATCGACTCCATCTACGACATGCGGCAGCTGTTCGACGGCATCCCCCTCGACCGGATGAGCGTGTCGATGACCATGAACGGCGCGGTGCTCCCGGTGCTCGCGCTCTACATCGTGGCCGCCGAGGAGCAGGGGGTGGCGCCGGAGCAGCTGGCCGGGACCATCCAGAACGACATCCTCAAGGAGTTCATGGTCCGCAACACCTACATCTATCCGCCCGCTCCGTCGATGCGGATCATCTCCGACATCTTCTCCTACACCAGCGAGCGGATGCCGAAGTTCAACTCCATCTCGATCTCCGGGTACCACATCCAGGAGGCCGGGGCCACGTGCGACCTGGAGCTGGCCTACACCCTGGCCGACGGCGTCGAGTACCTCAGGGCGGGCACCGCGGCCGGGCTCGACGTCGACAGGTTCGCGCCCCGCCTGTCGTTCTTCTGGTGCATCGGCATGAACTTCTTCATGGAGGTCGCCAAGCTCCGCGCCGCCCGGCTGCTGTGGGCGCGCCTGGTCTCCGGGTTCGGCGCGGAGAACCCCAGGTCGCTGTCGCTGCGGACCCACTCGCAGACCTCCGGCTGGTCGTTGACCGCCCAGGACGTCTTCAACAACGTGGTGCGCACCTGCGTCGAGGCGATGGCCGCGACCCAGGGGCACACCCAGTCGCTGCACACCAACGCCCTGGACGAGGCGCTGGCGCTGCCGACCGACTTCTCCGCAAGGATCGCCCGCAACACCCAGCTGCTGCTGCAGCAGGAGTCGGGCACCTGCCGGGTGATCGACCCGTGGGGCGGCTCCTACTACGTCGAGCGGCTCACCCACGAGCTGGCGGTCAGGGCCTGGGGGCACATCCAGGAGGTCGAGGCGGCGGGCGGCATGGCCAGGGCGATCGACCAGGGCCTGCCCAAGCTGCGCATCGAGGAGGCCGCGGCCCGGACCCAGGCCCGTATCGACTCCGGGCGCCAGCCGGTGATCGGCGTCAACAAGTACCGGCCCGACGCCGAGGAGCCCATCGAGGTCCTCAAGGTCGACAACAGCGCGGTGCGCGCCCAGCAGCTCGACAAACTCCGCAGGCTGCGCCAGGAGCGCGACCCGGCGCGGGTCGAACGGGCCCTTGAGGCGCTGACCAAGGGCGCGGCCGGGGACGGCAACCTGCTGGCGCTGTCCATCGAGGCGGCGCGGGCCATGGCGACGGTCGGGGAGATCTCCGACGCGCTGGAGAAGGTCTTCGGCAGGCACGCGGGCCAGATCCGCACGATCTCCGGTGTCTACCGGCAGGAGGTGGGTCCGGGAGTGGACGAGGTCCGTACGGCCTGCGCCGAGTTCGAGCGGCTTGAGGGGCGCCGCCCCCGCATCCTGGTCGCCAAGATGGGCCAGGACGGCCACGACCGAGGGCAGAAGGTGATCGCGACGGCCTTCGCCGACCTGGGGTTCGACGTGGACGTCGGCCCGCTGTTCCAGACGCCCGAGGAGGTCGCCCGCCAGGCGGTCGAGGCCGACGTGCACGTGGTCGGGGTCTCCTCGCTGGCCGCCGGGCACCTGACGCTGGTGCCCGCGCTGCGGGCGGCGCTGGCCGAGCTGGGCGCGGAGGACGTCATGATCGTGGTCGGCGGGGTGATCCCGCCGGGAGACTTCGAGGCGCTGCGCGCCGCGGGGGCCTCGGCGATCTTCCCGCCCGGGACCGTGATCGCCGGGGCCGCCGGGGAGCTGCTGGCCGAACTGCGTACCCGGCTCGGCCATGTCCAGGACGGTTGAGGACTACGCCCGGGGGGTCAAGGAGGGCTCCCGGGCCTGGATCGCCAGGGCGATCACGCTGGTCGAGTCGAGCAGGCCCGACCACCGGGCCATGGCCCAGCGGCTGCTGGTCGAGCTGGCCCCGCTGGCGGGCAGGGCCCGCCGGGTCGGGGTGACCGGGGTGCCCGGCGTGGGCAAGTCCACCTTCGTCGACACGCTCGGCACCCTCCTGACCGGCAGGGGGCACCGGGTCGCGGTGCTCGCCGTCGATCCGTCGTCGACCAGGACCGGCGGCAGCATCCTGGGCGACAAGACCAGGATGTCCAGACTGGCGGCCGACCCGGCCGCCTTCATCCGCCCGTCCCCGACCTCGGGCACGCTCGGCGGGGTGGCCAAGGCGACCCGTGAGGCGATGGTCGTGGTCGAGGCGGCGGGCTACGACGTCGTACTCGTCGAGACGGTGGGGGTCGGCCAGTCGGAGACCGCGGTCGCCGACATGGTGGACACCTTCCTGCTGCTCGCGCTGGCCAGGACCGGCGACCAGCTCCAGGGCATCAAGAAGGGCGTGCTGGAGCTGGCGGACGTGATCGCGGTCAACAAGGCCGACGGGCCGCACGAACCGGACGCCAGGAGGGCGGCCAGGGAGCTGGCCGGGGCGCTGCGGCTGTTGCGCTCCGAGCGCACGGTGCCCGTGCTGACCTGCAGCGGACTCGAAGGCGCGGGGATGGAGGAGCTGTGGCGTCAGGTCGTGGCGCACCAGGAGGCCATGGAGGTCTCGGGCGAGCTGTCCGCCCGCCGCCGCGCGCAGCAGGTCGGCTGGACCTGGGCGCTGGTGACCGAACGCCTGCTGGCCGGGCTCCGCGGGCATCCGGAGGTGGCCGCGATCGCCCCGGAGGTCGAGCGGCTGGTGCAGACGGGGGAGCTGACGCCGTCCCTGGCCGCCGACCGCATCCTGGACGCCTTCGGGCACCGGCCCGCGTGACCGCGGGAGGTCATGTGATCCCGGTCACGCTGAGCGACCACAGGTGGGAACTGATTTGCGAATTCTGCCCACATTACATGAATCCTTGCTTAAGAAACTGATTCATTACAGTTATGGTAAAACGATTATTTGGCTGCGACCTTGATCGCCCACTGCCAATCATGTGATACTTCGCCCAAAGGGTTGTGAAAGGCGTATTAAAGCCCTTTAGTCATGTGAGCGTGAGAAGGCGCATGGTGAGGCGCGGGAAGGACACAGAGGGGCCGCCGGTCGACCGGCCCTGACTGTTTCCCGTGTGGGACGGGTCACACCGGAGTGGCCGCGGTCCCTGATTGCGTCCGACCGCCCCGGCATCGCCGTGGGCGGCGGTCACGCTGCGTGTGTTCGCGTCATGCGAGGTGGGAGAGCGTAGCAATGTCGATCGACGCGACCGCGGGAACATTCCGGCGGAGCAGGACCGTCCCCGTTCACCGTGCCCTTCCCGGGCTGATGAGGGACCCGGTGAACGCCCTGGCCGAGATGGGCAGACGGGCGAAGGGCGAGGTCGTCCGGCTTGACCTCGGGCTCTTCCGCCCCTATCTGGTCACCCATCCCGACCACGTCCAGCGGGTGCTGAGAGCCGAGTGGACCGGCTACCGCCGCGACGGCATGTTCTGGCGCCCCCTGCGCCGCATGACCGGTGCCAGCGTCCTGGGCGAGGACGAGCCCTGGGAGTCGAGCAGGAAGGTCCTGCAGCCCCTCTTCACCAGACGCTACATCGCCACGCTCGCCGGGGAGATGGCGAAGGTGATCACCGGCTGTGTCTCCCGCCTCGACGCGTACGTCACGTCGGGACGGCCCGTCGACATCATGGAGGAGATGTCCAGGATCGTGAACAGGGCCGTGATCCGGGTGCTGTTCGGCGACCGGATCACCCCCGAGGAGGGCGAGCTCCTGGCCCCCGCCTACGACACGGCCGCGACCTCGATCAACTTCCGGCTGCTCATGCCGTTCATGCCCTACTCGGTACGGGTCCCCGGCGACCGGGCCTTCATGAGGGCCGTCAAGACGGTGGACGACGTGGTGTTCCCGGTGATCCGCCAGGCGCGGGCCGAACACGGTGACGGCCACGACGTCATCTCCGCGCTCTGCCGGGTCGGCCAGGAGGACGGCGGCGCGCCGCTCGACGACCAGCAGATCCGCGACAACCTCGTCAGCGTCTACGGCGCGGCCTCGGAGTCGACGGCCATGACCCTGACCTGGCTGTGGCCGCTGCTGGAGGCCCACCCGCACGTCGCGGCCAGGCTCCAGGAGGAGATCGACCGGGTCGTCGGCGCCGGCCCCGTGACGCCGGAGCACCTGCCCGAGCTGCGCTACACCGGCATGGTCCTGCAGGAACTGCTGCGCCTGTACCCGGCCGGCTGGATCTTCCCCAGGATGGCCGCCAGGACCGCCGAGCTGGGCGGGACGCGGATCAAGGCGGGCGCCCAGGTGCTGATCAGCCCCTACGCCACCCACCGGCTCGACGAGTTCTGGGAGCGCCCGCTCGACTTCGACCCGGAGCGCTTCGCGCCCGGCGCGCGGGACGGCGCGCACCGCTACTCCTACTTCCCCTTCGGCGGCGGGCCGCACCAGTGCCTGGGCAAGCACCTGTTCCATGTCGAGGCGCCCCTCATCGTGGCCGCCGTGCTGAGCCGCTTCCGCCTCCAGGTCGCGGCGGGGCCGTACACCCCCTTCCCCGCGGCCTCGCTCAGACCCAGGGAGAAAGTGATGATGAACCTTCTCCCGCTCAGGCACGCCCCCGGCGCGGCGGCGTGACCCGCACGGACGCCGCACCCCGGCCCGAGGCCGCGGAGTGCGGGACGATCTGCGCCGTCGCGGGCCGGGCCCAGCGGGACATGCGCGAGTGGGCCGAGGCCTACCCCGGCCTGTTCTCCGCCAAGCCGTTCGACGCGGCCCTCTACAGCACCCTGTCGCTGGCCATGGCCTTCAGCGGGCCCTGGTTCACCGCCGAGCAGTTGCGCATGGCCAACAAGGTCTGCCTGTGGGCCTTCGGTCTCGACTGGCTCGTCGACTACGTCGCGACCTCCCCCGAGGAGGTGGAGGGCGTCGTACGGCGCTGCCTGGAGGTGGCAGACGGCGCGGCGCCGGAGGACGGCGACGACCTCACCCTGATGCTCGCCGGGATCCGCGACGAGCTGGCCGCCTCGCCCGCCCACCCCGTGCTGGGCCCGTTCTGGCGCGCGGAGCTGGGGCGGATGCTGGAGGCGATGCTGCGCGAGGCCCGCTGGAAGGCCGACAAGGTCACCCCCGGGTTCGACGACTACCTCGGCAACGCCGACAACCTCGGCTTCTGCTTCGCCTTCGCCGCCCACTGGCTGTACACCGCGGGCTCGGCCGAGAGCCCCGTCGAAGGTCTCGGTGAGATCCTCGACGAGGTCGCGGAGGCGTCGAGATCGGTGCAGCGGGTGATCCGCCTCATCAACGACCTGGGCACCTACGAGCGCGACGTCGTCTGGGGCGACCTCAACGCCCTGCTGCTCGGGCCGGAGCGCGCCGAGGTCGAACGGCGGGTCGCCGAACTGGCCGCGCGCAGCCGCGAGCTGATCGCCCCGCTGCGGGACAGGGCCCCCGAACTCGCGGGCTACCTGGAGCGGCAGATGGACTTCTGCGCGGGCTTCTACCAGGTCACCGACTACTGGGGTGCGCTGTGACCGTCGAAGACCTGCGGGTGCCCGGTGCCGTACCGCGGGGCCGGAACACGACGCCGGAGCCGGGCGCTCCCCCCGAGGAGAGCCGGGTGGCCGCGGCCGCGGCCGAGCTGGTCGCGAGCCTGACGGCCGAGCCGTGGGGCCAGGTCTCCGTCTCGGTCTACGAGACGGGACGGCTGGTGAGCCTGGCCCCCTGGCTCACGGGCCACGCCGAACGCGTGCGGTTCCTGCTCGCCGCCCAGCGTCCCGACGGCGGCTGGGGCGCCCCCGGCGGCTACGCGCTGGTGCCCACCCTCGCCGCGGTCGAGGCGCTGGCCGCCGAACTCGGACGTGTCCCCGGCGCCTCGGGGACTCCCTTCGCGGACGAGGCGGCGGTCGGCGGAGCCGTACGGCGTGGCCTGGCCGCGCTGCGCCGCTGGGCCGGTACGAAGCCGGGAGCGGGCCGGGGCGGTGATCCACGCGTCCCCTACGACCTGCGGGAACTGCCGGACATGCCGGCGGTCGAGCTCATCGTGCCCGACCTGCTCGCCCGCCTCAACGGGCACCTGGCGGCGCTGGAGGAGGGGGAGCCGCTGCCGCCTCCCCGGGGCATGAACGGCGGGAAGCTGGCGCTGGTCAGGACCGGGCTGGCCGCGGGTGCCGCGGTCCCGCAGAAGATGCTGCACGCGCTGGAGGTCGCCGCGGAGGCGGCGTCGAAGGCCCCGGGAGTCGTCCCGACGCCCCTCCGCGAGGGGCGGGCCGCCGCGATCGGCGCCTCGCCCGCCGCGGGCGCCGCGTGGCTCGGCGGCCCGGGGGAGGACTCACCCGTGCGCCACTACCTGGAGGCGGTCGTGGACCGCTACGCGGGCCCGGTGCCCTGCGCGGCCCCCGTGACGGTCTTCGAGCGGGGCTGGACGCTGAGCTGGCTGCGGCGCGCGGGCGTCCCGGTGACCGTGCCGGAGGAGCTGACGGCCGGGCTGGCCGCCGCCATCGGCCCCGGCGAGGACCGGGGCCGGGCCGTCCGGC
>NZ_JBHSBC010000002.1:196410-244537 GCF_042650425.1 Streptosporangium jomthongense
CGCCGGACGCCGACACCACCTCCGTCGGCCTGTACACGCTGGCGCTGCTGCGCGCGCCCCGGGAGCCCGACGCCCTGTGGGCCTACGAGACCGAGACCCACTTCTGCACCTGGCAGGGGGAGGAGGGGGCGTCGCCGACGGTCAACGCGCACGTGCTGGACGCCTTCGGCGAGTATCTGCGGCTGGCGGGCACCGGCGGGCGGAACGCGCGTTACGCGGCGGCGACGGGCAAGCTGTCGGCCTGGCTGCGCGGGCGCCAGCTACCCGACGGCAGCTGGCTGGACCGCTGGCACGTCTCGCCGTACTACGCGACCGCCTGCTGCGCCCTGGCCCTCGGCGAGTACGGCGGCGCGGAGTCGGCCGACGCGGTGCGCGGCGCCACGCGCTGGCTGCTGGACACCCAGCGTGAGGACGGCTCATGGGGCCGCTGGACGGGAACGGCGGAGGAGACCGCCTACGCCCTGCAGACCCTGCTGCTGACGCCTGCCGCCCTGCCGGCCACGGAAGAGGCCCCAACAGAAGCCACGACAGGGGCCGCAACAGGGGCCACAGCGGGGGCCACAGAGGGGGCCGCGGAGGAGGCCGTCGAGCAGGAGCGCCGCGCGGCGGCCGTCGAGCGCGGGCACCGCAGGCTGCTGACCATGGTGACCGGGTTCGGGGAACCGCTGGACAGACCCGCTCTCTGGCACGACAAAGACCTTTACTACCCGGCGGCGATCGTCAGGGCGGCCGTCCTGGGCGCCCTTCACCTGGCGCGTCGCCACCGTCCGTGACCTGCCGTGGCACACCGGTCACGGCAGGGCGGCCCGGCCGGCGCGTCCCTGACAGCGGACGGTGACCGGAATTCAACGCAGAATATTGATCTGCGAAAAGGACAGAAGCCCACATCTGGTCAATGTTGCCTTGAGTGTAATTGGCTATATTGCTAAGGTTCTCCGGGTGCCATGGCCGGATGCCGTCGTCCGGCGCAATGTGGCGTCTATTCCTTCACACGTATTTATCGTCGTGAAACGATAATGTGACTTTCTCTCACTTTTGCCGGGATGGGTGCTATGCGCTTGCGCAATGCGCGTTTGCGGACCAAGGTCACGGCACTGCTGGTGTCACTTATCGCGCTGTGGGCCTTCACCGCATGGGTCACCGTACGTGAGGGCTTCAACATGCTGGGCGTGGCCAGGCTCGACGCGAGCGTCGCGGAACCGAGCGAGAAGCTGCTGGTCGAGCTGCAGAACGAGCGCAGACTCAGCCTGATCTACCTCGGCACCTCGGGCTCGGCCCGCCAGCAGCGCGAGACCCTCAGCGCCCAGCGCAGACGCACCGAGGACGCGGTGGCCAACTTCAGGGCCCTCGCCCAGGGCGGCGACGTCCAGTGGCTCGGCGGCGACGCCCTCAACCGGCGCATCACGGAGACCGTCCAGAGACTCGACGGCCTGCGGCAGGGCCGCAAGGCCATCGACGCGGGCACCATCGACCGGCTCAAGGCGGCCGACGTCTTCACCGACGTCGTCGACTCCCTCTACCGGATCTACGACTCCATGGCGACGCTCGACGACGCCGCCATCGCCAAGGACACCCGGACGGTCATCGAGCTGAGCAGGGCAAGGGACCTTCTGGCCCTGGAGGACGCCGTCGCGGCGGGCGGCCTGACCGCGGGCCGCCTGACCGACGCCGAACGCGCCCTGTTCGCGCAGACCGTCGGCACCCGGCGCTTCCTCTTCCAGGACGCCCTCACCGAGCTGCCCGCCGCGGACCGGGCCATCTGCGACAGCCTGATCGGCAGCGAGCCCTTCACCCGCATGCGCGTCATGGAGGAGCAGCTCATGCGGGGCGGCGCGCCCGCCCCCACCGAGCCCGTCGACGCCCGGCAGTGGGCCGCCTCGACCCAGGTCGTGCTGGCCAAGTTCCAGGAGGTGGTGCTGAGCGCGGGAGACGGCGTCGTCCAGCGGGCCACCCCCGTCGCCACCGGCGTGATCGTACGGCTCTCGCTCGCGGGCGGACTCGGCCTGCTGGCCGTCATCGCCTCGATCGTCCTGTCCATCACCACCGCACGAACCCTGGTCCAGCAGCTCGACAAGCTCAGGGTCGCCGCCTGGGACCTGGCCAACGAGCGGCTGCCCTCCGTGGTCGAGCGCATCGGCCACGGCGAGGACGTCGACATCGCGGCGGAGGCGCCGCCGCTGGAGTTCGGCAACGACCAGATCGGCCACGTCGGCCAGGCCTTCAACGCCGTACAGCGCACCGCCGTCAAGGTCGCGGCCGAGCAGGCGCAGCTACGGCGTGACATCGCGGACATCCTGCGCAACCTCGCCCGCCGTACCCAGTCGCTGGTCCACCGGCAGCTGAGTGTCCTGGACATCATGGAACGGCGGGAGGACGACCCGCAGGAACTGCGTGACCTGTTCCGCCTCGACCACCTGGCGACCCGCATGCGGAGATACGCCGAGAACCTCCTGGTGCTGTCCGGGGCCGCCCCCGGACGCGCCTGGCGCGACTCGGTGCCGATGATCGACGTGGTCCGCGGCGCGCTGGCCGAGATCGAGGACTACACCCGGGTCGACGTGCTGCCGCTCGGCGAGGTCGCGCTGGACGGGCGGGCCGTCGGCGACGTCATCCACCTGGTCGCCGAGCTGGTGGAGAACGCCGCCGCCTTCTCCCCGCCCTACACGACGGTGCAGGTCAGCGGATACTCCGTGGCCCACGGGCACGCCCTGGAGATCGAGGATCGGGGCCTGGGCATGAGCCAGGAGGACATCGACGCCGCCAACGAGCGGATCGCGAACCCGCCGGAGCTCAAGCTGTCGGGCAACGCCCGCCTGGGCCTCTACGTGGTCAGCCGCCTGGCCGAACGGCACGAGATCCGGGTGACGTTCAAGGCCTCGCCGTACGGCGGCACGACCGTGGTGGTCCTGCTGCCCCAGGAGCTCATCAAGGAACAGGCGGAGCGGGAGCCGGAACCCGCCGTCGCGGTGCCGCAGCCCCGCACGGTCGGCGTGGGAGGCCCGGGAGGCCTGGGAGGGCCGCTGGCCCAGCCGGCACCGCACGCCGGACCCCGCGCGGCGACCCAAGGCGGGCCCCAGGGAGGGCACCAGGCAGCGCCTCAGCCGCCGCAGGGGCCACGGAACCGGGGCGCTGATCCGCTGACGGGCACCGGCCAGGGCGGCGCCGGGCGGCGCGAGACGCGCCCGGTCACCCACAGGAGGATTCCGGGAGGAGTGCAGGAGCCCCAGGTGGGCGAGGGCGGTCCCGGTACGGCGCTGCCCCCCGTCCTGCCTCCCCCCGACACCAGCCACACGCCCGGCGGCCTGCCGCGGCGCGTGCCGCAGACGCACCTCGCCGCACCGCTGCAGGAGGACGAGCCCGCGCCGCGGGGGCCGGGCACCGAAGATCCGGACGAGCGTTCCCCGGAGATGATCCGCACGGCCATGGCGTCCTTCCAGGACGGCACCCGCCGGGGGCGTTCGGACGCGGCACAGCTGCTCGACAAGGAGGATGACCGCGCCGACGGGGGCGGATCCCGCGGGTGAGAACCGGGACCGTCCCGGATCTCCGCCGCGCCGATCCGGTGCAGACGGGCCGCCAGAGACACACGATCGAACGCCCACCGGCAGAAAGAGGACTACGAGTGGTGCAGGGAACAGGATCTTCCACCGACCTGGCCTGGTTGCTGGACGATCTCATCGAGCGGGTCGGAGAGGCCGAACACGGCATCGTCTTCTCCACCGACGGTCTGTTGCTGGCGACCTCGGCGGAGTTCGACCGGTCGGACGCCGAACACCTGGCAGCCGTCGGATCGGCGATCCAGAGCCTTGGCAAGGGCGTCAGCGACCGGGTCAACGGCGGCGCGGTACGCCAGACCATCATCGAGATGCGTTCCGCCTACCTGATCGTGACCGCGGCGGGCCAGGGCGCCTGCCTGGCGGTGCTCTGCACGAACGAGGCCGACGTGGGCCTGGTGGCCTACGAGATGGCCATGCTCGTCGCGCGGGTCGGCCAGTACCTCATCTCGCCCGCCAGAACGGCGGAGCCGGTCAAGGACGACGTACCACGATGAACGACCCCTTCGAGGAGCTGCCCGACACGCAGTGGGTGGGTGACGATGCCGGGGCGATCGTCCGGCCGTACATCCTGACCCGCGGCAGGACGGAACCGGCCAGCGGCAGATTCGACCTCGTCACACTGGCGGTGGCCGTCAGAGCCCTGTCGCAGCGGGACACCGGGCTCGATCCTGAGTGCCTGGCCATCGTGCGGCTCTGCCTGCAGCCGCAGTCGGTCGCAGAGATCGCCGCGCACATCAACCTTCCGGCGGGCACGGTCCGTGTCCTGCTGGGCGACCTGCTCGACCAGGGCTACATCGCCCTGCAAGAGCCGCATTCGGAGACCGACATGCAAGACGAGAGGCTGTACAGGGCGGTGCTCGATGGACTCCGTGCGCTCTAGCCGCGACGCGGGCCGGATCAAGCTGCCCAGGGCGATCAAGATCCTGGTCGCGGGAGGCTTCGGCGCGGGGAAGACGACCCTGGTCGGCTCCGTCTCCGAGATAGCGCCGCTGAGCACCGAGGAGACGCTGACCAACAGGGGCGTCGGCATCGACGACCTGTCCGGCGTCGAGAGCAAGCGGACGACCACGGTCGCGATGGACTTCGGCCGCATCACCATCGGCGACGCCTACCGGCTCTACCTCTTCGGCACCCCCGGCCAGGAGCGGTTCTGGTTCCTCTGGGACGAGCTGGCGCTCGGCGCGCTCGGCGCGGTCGTCATCGCCGACACCCGCAGGCTGGCCGACTGCTTCCCCTCCCTCGACTACTTCGAGCGGCGCCAGACGCCCTTCATCGTCGCGGTGAACTGCTTCGACGACTCCCGCCGCTACGACCTGGAGGAGGTACGGCTCGGCCTCACCCTCCACGAGGACATCCCGATCGTGATGTGCGACGCCAGGCAGCGGGAGTCGGGCAAGGAGGTGCTGATCGCCCTGGTCGAGCACGCGATGCGGACGCGTCTCGGCGCGACGGTCGGAGGGGACCTTCACGGGGGCGCGGTCTCCCAGTGAGGGATCCCGCCGGGCGCGCCGTACGGCCAGGTGCGGCACCGGCGGTCCCGGTCGCTAGTGTGGCCTGCGTGGTTCACCGAACGCGGGCCGTCGCGGCCGTACTGACGGTTCTGCTGACCGGCCTGGCGGGTCTGGTCACCGGCTGCGGTGCCGGAGGCGCCGTCTACAACTTCGGCACCGTCGTGCGCGGGGAGGCGGGCAGGACCGTCGAGGTCGGCCTCCCCCTCGGCAGGCGCTTCTCCCTCGCCGTGACCGACGGCGCCGCGGGCTGGCGGCTCGCGGCCCTGCCGGACGCCAGGGTCGCCTCCTTCATCAGTCAGGAGCGGCGGACCGAGGACGGGCGCGCGACCCGCTACTTCGTGTTCAACGCCAAGTATCGCGGCACGGCCACCATCACCCTCCTCGCCTGCGCCGACTGCGCGGACGGCGGGCGGGAGCAGGCGACCTTCAAGATCACCGTCACCTGAGCCGGTGGCGGTCCCGCCGCCTTCGATGTCAGGCTTGGGGTCATGAACCACCGTTTGTCCGATGTCGATCTCTCCCAGAAGCTCTCCAAGAAGGAGGCCACGGAACGGCTCGACGCCGCCCTCGAACGGCTGCTGCGGCTGAGACTCATGCTGGGCGGGCAGATCGGCGAGCGCCGCATCGGCCCGCCGGTGTGCGTGGTGTTCGAAGGCTGGGACGCCTCAGGCAAGGGCGGGGCCATCAAACGCCTCGTGCGTCCCCTCGACCCCCGGCACGTACGGGTCGCCCAGTTCGCCGCGCCGACCTACGACGAGAAACGGCACCACTTCCTGTGGCGGTTCTGGCCGGTGCTGCCCGGCTGGGGCGGGATGACCGTGCTCGACCGCTCCTGGTACGGGCGGGTGCTGGTCGAGCGGGTCGAGGGGTTCGCCACCGAGGAACAGTGGTCGCGGGCCTACGACGAGATCGTGGAGTTCGAGCGGTCCCTCGTCGCCGAGGGCATGATCATGGTCAAGTTCTGGATGCACGTCTCGCCGGAGGAACAGCTACGGCGCTTCGAGGACCGGGCGGGTGACCCGCTGCGGGTCTGGAAGCTGACCGACGAGGACTGGCGCAACCGCGAGAAGCGCCCGCAGTACGAGGCCGCCGTCGAGGAGATGCTCGCCCGCACCGACCGGCCCCGCGCGCCCTGGCACGTCGTCCCCGGCGACGACAAACGACTGGCCCGCGTCGTGGTGGCGGAAACGGTCTGCGCCGCGATGGAGGAGAAGATGCTGTGACATCCGCCCCGCCTGGCGGCGTCGCGGGCCTGGGCGCTTTCGGGCCGGTGCTTTCCCTCGTCGCTCATCCGCTTCGCTCCTTCGCTCCTCGGTCCAGGCACCGACGCGCCCAAGCCGAAGCGCCTGGTCGAAGGACTAGAGATCCAGCTCTGAGGAGGTGAAGCGGTCGCGGAGGAAGCGGCCGTGGTCTCTCAGGGCCTGGTCGTCGCCCCTGTGCACGGCCTGGGCCACCTCGCCCAGTTTGGTCTCCAGCAGGCCGAGCTGGGCGAGCAGTTCCTCGTGGGCGCTGCGTTCGCGTTCCGAGCGGCGGCTCAGCGCGTAGGAGCGGGGCAGATTGGCGTAGGCCTCCAGGCTGGAGGGCAGATAGTCGCGGATCGTCTGGGAGACGACGTGCAGGTGGTCGGGGGAGGTGGTCAGCGCCTCCGCCCGGCCGAGGACGCCGTCGAGCACCTCGGCCAGGGCGCCGACCCTGGCCTGCACGTCCTCGGGAAAACGCGCCGAGCCGCGCACCTTCCGCCGCAGCGCCTCCAGGTCGGTCCTGAGCAGGCCCGCCTCGACCTCGGCGTTGGAGACGGCCAGCCTGATCCGCTCCGGCGGGGCCAGCAGCGCGCCGACGCCGTACAGACCGGCGACGACCAGCGGCCAGAACGCGCCCGCCAGGCCGAGCAGGTGGGCGCCGAGACCGGCCAGGGCCAGGACGCATCCGGTGATGTTCCTGGTCGAGCCGAGATACCTCAGCACCCGCTCACTGGTAGCCACGGATCTCCTTGAACGCCGCGGCCAGTGACCCGTCGCGGGCGTCGAAGACGGCGCCGCCGGTCAGCGTGGCGATCTGCCTCATCTCCTCGACGTCGCTGTCGCCGAACAGCACCACGAACGTCCTGGTCCGCCGCTGCTCGCCGGGCAGCGCCCGGTAGAAGGCGGCGAAGTCGTCGTAGGAGATGCCGTCGGTGTTCTCGCCGTCGGTCATCAGCACCACCGACGTGTAGTGCCCGTCACCGGCCGTCGCCGCCTGCTGGTACGCGGTGCGCAGCCCGTCGAAGATCGCCGTCCCGCCCTCGATCCGCAGGCCCTGCGCGTAGGACTTGATCTCGTTGAGGACCGGCTGCGGATTCCCCTCCGGGAGGGTGAACGACTTCGGCTGCCCGACCGAGCCGCTGAACGGGATCATGATCACGTTCTCCCGGTCGCGGAAGCGGGAGAACGTGCCGGAGGCCGAGGTGTCGGCGCCGGTGAGGGTGACCAGCGCCCGGCGCAGGTTCTCGATCCTGTCGCCCTCCATCGACCCCGAGACGTCCAGCACGAACAGGGCCCGGGAGGGGACCCGCGCCTCGTCGAGGTAGGCGGTGATCAGCCCGTCCGCGGTGCTCCTGCGGTTGGGGAAGGGCAGTTCGAGCAGCGGCGCGGTGCCGAACTCGGGGCCGGGCCGTACCTGTGGCACGGCGGGCCGCCTGTGGGTGGTGGTCATGATCTGCCGCTGGGTGTCCGGGGTGCGCAGCCAGGAGGTCAGCCTGCCGTACAGCTCCCGCTTCTCCTGGGTGGCCGAGGCCAGCAGGGTCAGCGGGTAGTCCGCGGTGACCACCCCGTCGCTCGGGTAGATCAGGCTCATCCCCTTGACGCCCAGCAGCACCGACTCGTAGTTCACCAGGCCGTCGACCCCGCCGTCCCTGGCGTAGGCCTCGGCCAGCCAGCCGGAGGAGCCCGAGGTCAGCCGCTGGGCGGAGAAGAACTGCTTCAGCTTGGGCGTGACCGCCGTGACCTGCTCCGGGCTCAGCGCCTCCCCGGCGTCCGACAGCGCCGCGGCCACCCCGACAAGCGCGGAGAATCCGGAGTTGGACGAGGCCGGGTTGGTCATGCCGAAGGTGAAGCGTCCCTGCTGGGCGGCGTCCGCGATCTGCTGCCAGCTGACCGGTCTGCCCTCCCAGCCGAGTTCGCGTGCCTTGGCCGTCCTGAGGCCGAGCAGCACGGGGGAGGACATGATCCTGGTCTCGGTGGACAGGCGGCCCTTGGCGCCGTCGATCAGCGACAGGTAGCGGTTGGAGGAGAACCAGATCGCGTCGTAGGAGCCGTCCGCGTCGCCCCTGGCCACCTGCTCGGCGCCGTCCAGGGTGCCGGCGTAGGAGATCCGCACCTTCACCCCCGAGTTCCGCAGCATCGGTTCGAGGTCCTTGACCTCACTTCCCGCCAGCACCCTGAGGACGTCGGGGCCGTCCTCGACCTCGTCGCCCGTTCCGTTCGAGCACGCCGCGAGCGCGGTCACGCAGAGCAGCGCGAGCGCCACCGTCAACCGGGCCGTACGACGGCCTGCGAGACGCCTCATCGGGCCCCCTCGGCGCGCTCAAGGTAGGTCCTGGCGTGCGCCAGCTCGGTGTTCAGGCTCTCCACGGTGGTCGCCATGCTCTCCACGGCCTGCGACCTGAAGCCGTCGATCATGTCCATGGTCGCGTAGACGTTGTCGAAGGCCCTGCGCAGCACGTCCATGTCGACGACCGTCGAGGCCGCCTGGTTCTGGATCGCCCCCGCCTGGGTGCGCAGCATCTCACTGGTGGCCAGGATCAGGTCGCCGGTCGTCGCGTTGAGCGCGGTGATCTGGTCGAGCACCAGCTTCTGGTTGGTCAGCGCCTGGGCGACGGTGACCGCGGTGCGCAGCGCGGCGACCGTCGTGGTCGTGGCGCGGTCGACGCCCTTGCTGAGTTCGAGGTTGTTCTTGCGGATCAGGTCGAGGGCCAGATACCCCTGAACGGAGACCGCGAGCTGGGTGAGGATGTCCTGGTGCCGCTGCCGTACGGTGAACAGGGCGTCAGAGCGCAGCGCGGTGGCCTTCTCCGGGTCGGAGGCCTCCAGGACGAGGACGCGCCCCTCAAGCTCGCGGTCGAGCTCGGCGGCCATCACGGCGTACTCCTGCAGGCGGGTCATCGTCTCCCACAGGTTGGCCTTCTCGCCCTCGATGGCGGCGTTGTCCTTCAGCAGCTCGTCCTGGCCGGACTTCAACGCCCTGATGATGTCGTCCAGGTGCTGCTGCGCGGAGCGGTACCTGGCGAAGTAGTCGCGCAGCCGGTCGCCGAACGGGATGAGCCCGAGCAGCTTGCGCGGGCCGCTCGCCGCCTGCCTGGGGTCGAGGTCGACCACCGTACGGCGCAGCGCGACCAGCCGGTCGGCCACCCGGCCCCGGGCGTCCGCGCTCTCGCCCTTGGCCGAGGCCAGGGCGGTCACCGGGCGCTTGAGCATCCGGTTGGCCGTCTGGGAGGCGGAGCGGATCTCGCCGTCCCCCATGGAGGAGATGTCGTTCACCTTGCGGGTGAAGTCAGGGGCCCTGTGGTCGAGCGCGGCCAGTTCGTCGGCGAACCGCCGCGCCTTGGCGGCGAGCTCGTCCGCGCGGCCCTCGGCCAGCGGCAGCATGGTCGCCGCCGCGGACGGGGAGACGGCCGTGACCGGGGCCGGGGGGGTGAGCACCAGTTCGTTCTCGGCCACCTTCAGCGCACTCCTTCCGGCGCTTTTTCCAGCGCTTTTTCCGGGGCTTCCTGACGTCCCGGGCTGCCCGGGTTTCCCTGCTGGGGCACGGCGCCGCTGGCGTACAGCCGGTCGATGTTCGTGATGAGCCCCTCCAGGTGCTCGTAGGTGGGGGGTTCGACCACGTCGACCAGGTCACGCGCCGCCGGGGCGCCGGACTTGGCGACCAGAGCGGTGAAGGCCGCGGGGTCCGCGGTGCGGAAGCCGTACCTGGCGGCCAGGCCCCGCAGCCCGGGGTCCTCGGTCAGCAGCTTGCCGACCCGCGAGCCGTCGGCGGTGAGGGGCACCAGCGTGTGCTTGCTCAGCACGGTCGGCGACGGGTAGAGCAGCCGCATCCCGGGTTTGATCGAGCCGTCCCCCGCGAAGACGTGGGAGAGGTACTGGGCTTCGTAGATCATGACCATCGGCGTCTTGCCCGACCCCATGACCAGGTAGTCGTCGAAGGGGGCCTCGGAGGAGGCCTGGGAGTAACCCTGGTCGAGGAAGATCGGCGCCACGGTCCTCGCCACCCCGGTCACCTGCGCGGTGCTGTTGACCACGTCCTCGCCGTTGGCGACGTAGCTGGTGATGGCCAGGTACATGGCCGCCGAGTTGGAGGTCCTGACGTCGGTCGTGGTCAGCAGCACCCGTTTGCGCGCCGGATAGGCGGTGTTGCCGGGCAGCTTGTCCCAGCGGGTGCCCTTGGCGGCCAGGTCGAGATACTTGGCGACGTCGAACACCGGGTAGCCGTGCCCCGAGTCACGCACCAGGCCCGCCTTCGTCAGCAGGTCGGCGATCGGCTGGAAGGTCGCGATGGCCATGGGGGAGTAGAAGGGGGAGAAGACGGCGGAGACCCCGCGGTCCTTTCTGATCTTCTCGGCGGCGGGAAGGCTTGAGGGAAAGGCGAACGCGTAGCCGTCGAGTTTGACCTCGGTGGCGATCTGCCGGGAGCCCGCGGTGTCCACCTCGACCCGCAGGCCGTGTTTGGCGAACGCGGCACGGACCTGAGGATCCTCGAAGAAGGGCTTCTTCTCCGAGCCGATCACCCCGCGCACCGTCACCAGGCCGCCACCTGGGCCTTCGTCGTTCCTGTTGCCCAGGACGACGGCCACGACGACCGCGGCGCCGAGCAGCAGCGCGAGGACGACACCGATCGACCGTTTCATTCCACCCCATTTCTACAAATAGCATCTCTTGTTGGAATTATCGGAGGAGGGGAAACGAACGCGCGCCGGATGCCGGGGTATGCATGAGAATTAAGAGGCCGTTCATTCTTTCGTCATCTGGAAAGGCCGTCATGCGACTGAGATCCCGGCTGGGCGCACTGGACCGGCGGGTGTTCGCGGCGGTCGCGGACGCCAGGCTCCCCGGCCTCGAACGCCTCCTGCCCGCCCTGTCGCGGGCGGCCGACCACTCGCTGCTGTGGGCGGGGGTCGCCGGGGGATGCGCGCTCAGCGGCCGTGCGCCGCTGCGCCGCGCGGCCACCCGGGGGCTGCTCGCGATCGGGGTGGCCAGCCCGACGGTGAACCTGGTCTGCAAGCGGTTCTTCGGCCGCTCCAGGCCCTCCCTGGAGGGCTTCCCGCTGGCCCGGCTGATCAGGGTGCCCGCCTCGACCTCGTTCCCGTCCGGGCACTCGGCCTCGGCCGCCGCCTTCGCCACCGCCGTGGCGATGGAGGCTCCGCTGCCCGTCGCCGCCCCCGTCACGCTTCTCGCGGCGGCGGTCTGCTTCTCGCGGGTCTACACCGGCGTGCACTACCCGGGCGACGTGTTCGCGGGGGCCGGGGTCGGTGTGGCGGCCGGGGTGCTGACCCGGCGGCTGTGGCCGGCCGTACGTCTGCTGAGGGCCGCGCGCATCAGGGGAATGGCCCCAGGAAACGCCGTAAACGAGGCGGAGGATGACTGATCGGGTTTTTCACGTTTGACGGGTCGTGACAGGCCCGGCGATAGTTGGGCAGGTGACTGCCCCCCGACTGATCTCATGCGCCGTGGTCACCACGATGGCCCTGAGCGCCTGCACCACCGTAAGCTCGAACGATCCCGTGGTCGGCGGCCCGACCGCCGGCGGTGTGGTCGGAGAGGGAACCGGACCCGTCGTGGGATCGGACCCGGCCACCGCGCCGACGGTCGTCGAGCTCACGGCCGACGCCTACCGCGCCGAACTGAACAAGGCGCGCGGCCCCATCAGGGACGCCATCAGGAAACTGAACGACACCGGAGGCAAGGGCCTCGGCGAACGGCTCGAACGGACGGTCTCCACGATGGAGAGCGCCGTCTCGGGCCTGGAGGCCCTCGTCCCGCCGTCCGACGTCAAGGTCCAGCACGGCAACTACGTGGGCGCGCTCAGAAGTCTCACGAGCGCGCTGTCCGACGCCAAGGAGGACGTCGAGGCGCAGGACGTGTGCACCGGGCCCGCGGTGCTGACGGGGGCCGACGAGAGCGGACGCCTCTCGCCGGTGCGCGACAGCGGCCGCGCGCTGACCGGCTATCCGGCCGACGTCGTCTCCGTGAAGGTCAGCGGCGAGCGGTCGCGCCGCTTGGGCAACGGCTCCTACATCTCCTCCGAGAGCCGCCCGGGACGCGCCTACCTGGAGCTGAAGAACGGCAACAACAGGGACGCGGTCGTCGTGCTGACACGCGGCAAGAAGAAGGTGATCTCGGTCTACGTCCGCAAGAAGTCGTCGTTCAAGATCAAGGGGGTGCGGGACGGCACGTACAAGGTCTACTACACCCTCGGCGTCGACTGGGACTCCAGGGCCCGCGCCTTCAGCCGCTCGTGCACCTTCGAGCAGTTCGGCAAGTCCGTCAAGTTCAGGACCACCCGCACCTGGTCGCAGATCCGCTGGACCAACTGGACGCTGACCCTCAACGCCGTCGTCGGCGGCACCGTACGGCCCAGGCACATCAAACCGAGCGAGTTCCCCAGCTGACTCTTTGGGGGCCGGGAACGACGAGACCGCGACCTCCGTCGCGAGATCGCGGTCCCGGCCTCTCCGGTGGCCCGTAGGGCGTCAGCTGGAGAACAGCATGCCCACCCAACTGCGGCGGTGGTGACCGTAGTGACCGTGGTGCGGCGCGCCCCAGCCCGGAGCCCCGTGCTGCATGGGCGGCGGCGGGGGAGGCGGGGGAGCGGAGTGGTACTGGCTCTCGATCCGGGTCAGCGTCTCCAGCTCGCCGTAGTCCAGGAAGATGCCGCGACAACTGTCGCACTGGTCGATGTGGACACCGTTGCGCTCATAGGTGCGCATGTTGCCCCGACACTTCGGGCACTGCATCTGGCCGATCTCCTTGTCCTAGGGTTGCTTTTGGCGTAACCACAACCTACTGCGTGGGCACACTATGGCAGGCGGTTCGGAACTGGACAATCCTCTGACAGGTGTCGACGAGTGTCTGTTCGACCTCGTCCAGTGGCCGCCCCTCCCGCTCCGCCGCGATCACGGCCGCCGCGGTGAGCTGCACGGTCATCGCCTGAGCCGGGAGGTTCAGCCGTTCCCACGGGTCGCCGTCCACACCCGCGGCGAGCCCGCCGGCCGCCCGGTAGGCGGCCAGGAAACGGTGCCAGACGGCCGGGTCGAGCAGCCCGGCGGCGAACCACGCCGCGGGCCTGGCCAGGTCCCAGGCCTGGTCGCCGACCCCCAGGTCGTCGACGTCGATGAGGATCCACCCCTCCCCGATCCTGACGAGCTGGCCCATGTGCCAGTCACCGTGGGTGAGCCCCGTCACCTCGGGGGCGGGGGCGGCGTCCAGGGCCGGAAGGCAGGCCAGCGCGACCAGGGCGGCCCGTGCCGCGGCCGAGGGGTTGCCCCGCAGCCGGGCGGCCAAGGCGGCCACCTTGCCCGGTCCGCCCGCGGCGGGCAGCAGCGGCAGCGCCCCGGCCGGTACGGCGTGCAGCCGGGCCAGCAGCCGCGCCGACTCCTCCCAGGGGGCCGCCTCGGGGGCGGCGGGATCGACCGGGGTGCCCGCGGGCCACACGGTGACCAGCCTGCCGCCCACCGACAGCACCTCCTCGGTCACGGGCCCGAGCATGCTCCCGCGCAGCGCCGGGTGCGCCACGGCCCGCATCCGCCGTTCGAGCGGCTCGCGCGGGGCGCCGGGGGCGTGCGCCTTCACCACGACGCCGCCCGCCCGGACGATGACCACGTCCGGCCTGGTCGGCACCACCTCGGCGGGGGCGGTGCCGTACCGGGCGGCGACACGGCCGAGCCCGGCCATGAGATCGTCGTCGGGGCCGTCGTGAAAGTCCTCACTGTCGCTCACCCGGCAAGTGAACCACCGATCCGGGCCCGCGTAGGGTGCTGGCATGAGGATCGGATTCGCGGCGCCGCTGTCCGGGGCCTGGGCCTCACCGGCCAACATGGTGCGGATCGCCCGCAGGGCCGAGGAGCTCGGCTACCACGAGCTGTGGACCTTCCAGCGGCTGCTGTACCCGCGGGGCCACGGGACGGACCTGGTCTACCGCAGCGTGCACGACCCGGTGGTGACGCTGGCCTACCTGGCGGGGGTCACCGAGCGGATACGGCTCGGCGTCGCGGTGCTCAACATGCCCTTCGCCTCGCCGCCGCTGCTGGCCAAGCAACTGGCCAGCCTGCAGGCGGTCTCCGGCGGGCGGCTTGACGCCGGGCTCGGGCTCGGCTGGATGCCGGAGGAGTTCGCCGCCTCCGGGGTGCCCCTCGAACGGCGGGGGCGGCGCGCCGAGGAGTACATCGGCCTGCTGCGGCGGCTGTGGTCGGAGGAGACGGTCGAACACCGGGGCGAGTTCTACGAGTTGCCGCCCGCGTACCAGGACCCCAAGCCGCCCACGCCGCCGCCCATCCTGCTCGGCGGGAGCGCCGAGGTCGCGCTGCGGCGGGCGGGCCGGCTCGCGGACGGCTGGATCGGTTCGAGCCGTGAGGACCTGGGCCGCGTCGACAAAAAAATCTACATTGTAAAGGAGGCGGCGCGTGCGGCGGGCAGGGACGCCGAGGCGCTGCGCTTCGTCACCCGGGGCGTCACCCGGGTCAGGCCGGGGGGAGAGGCCGAGCGCGCCCCGCTGACCGGATCGTTCGAGGAGATCAGACGGGACGTGGCCGCCCTTGAGGCCAAGGGCGTCACCGAGGTCTTCCACGACCTCAACTTCGATCCGGAGATCGGTTCGCCCGACGCCGACCCCCGTGAGTCGATGCGCAGGGCGGAGGCCGCGCTGGAGGCCCTCGCACCCTGACCTGGTGTTGGGTTGGATGGGGGCATGAGGGAACGGGAGATCGCGGACCGGCTGGAGATCGCCGACCTGCTCGCCAGATACGCCCACGTCCTGGACGCCGGAGACTGGGCACGCCTCGACCTCGTGTTCACCGCGGGCGCGGTGCTCGACCACACCTCGGCGGGCGGCGTCCGGGGCACCCGCGAGGAGGTCAGGCGGTGGCTGGCCGAGACGCTGTCGCGCTGGCCGGTGCGGCACCACCTGATCGGCCTGCCGGTCGTCAGGTTCGAGGGGGACGAGGCCGAGGTGACCGTCCCCTACACCGGCACGCTCGTCCCTCCCGGAGGCGTCCTGGACGCCGGCCTCGTCCGGCACGGCGGCTGGCACCACCACCGCCTGGTCCGCACGCCGTACGGCTGGCGCAGCGGGGAACTGGTCGAGGAACAGGCCTGGCGTGTGACGGGGGACGGCGGCGTGTGAAGCATGCCGGACCTGTCATTCTTAGTTGCGTGATGTCGTATCTGTCGGGCCGTAACGCGGGGGAACGGTGAAAGAAAGCAAGCCGATCGAGTGCTGGCTGTCGGACATGGACGGGGTCCTCGTCCACGAAGGACACCCCGTTCCCGGCGCGGACGAGTTCGTCCGCCGCCTGCACCAGTCGGGCAGGCGTTTCCTCGTGCTCACGAACAACTCCATCTACACCCCCCGGGACCTGTCCGTACGGCTGCGCGCCGTCGGCCTGGAGATCCCGCCGGAGTCGATCTGGACCTCCGCGCTGGCCACGGCGCGGTTCCTGGACGGTCAGCGGCCCGGCGGCTCGGCCTACGTGATCGGTGAGGCGGGGCTGACGACCGCCCTGCACGAGGCCGGTTACGTGCTGACCGACATCGACCCCGACTACGTGGTGCTCGGCGAGACCCGCACCTACAGCTTCACCCAGATCACCCGGGCCATCCGGCTCATCGAGGGCGGCGCCCGCTTCATCGCGACCAACCCCGACCCGGTCGGCCCGTCGAGTGAGGGGTCGCTGCCCGCGTGCGGCGCGGTCGCGGCGATGATCACCAAGGCGACCGGCGTGCAGCCGTACTTCGTCGGCAAGCCGAACCCGATGATGATGCGCAGCGCGCTGCGGGCCATCGAGGGGCACAGCGAGACCACCGCCATGATCGGCGACCGGATGGACACCGACATCGTCTCCGGCATGGAGGCCGGGCTGCACACGATCCTGGTGCTCAGCGGTGTCACGTCCAAGGACGAGATCGAGCGGTACCCCTTCCGCCCGTCCCGGGTGGCCGACTCGGTCGCCGACCTGATCGATCTGATCGACGCCGACGTCTGACGCCGCCCGGGGTCAGCGCAGCGGCATCTCGGAGGCGGGGGCGCGGGCGGTCGGCGAGTCGGCGTCCGGGATGAACAGGCGCGGCGCGCCGCCGCTCAGGGACACCACCCAGACGTCGGCGTCGCGGCCGCCCGCGCCCCCCTTCGGCACCGCGTACATCACATGGTCGTCGTCGAGCCACGCCGCCTGGTCGTCCACGCTGCGGGTCTCCGCGAGCGGGGTCTCGGCGCCGGTCGCGAGGTCGAGGGAGTGGAAGCGCCAGACGTCGGTGTTGAGCCCGGTCCGTTTCTTGTAGACCAGGCGCCCGCCGTCCGGCGACAGGGACGGGCACTCGGCGTTCTCCCGCAGGGCGGTCAGGGTGCGCCGCCCGATGTCGCCCTCGACGAGGTACCTGCGGTCCTGGGTGGCCACGGTGGCGAAGAAGCGCTCCCCGCCGGGGACGAACGTCACACCCCACACGTTGCGGTCGGCGTTGTCGTTCGGCCGCCCGTTCAGCAGGAACGTGAACCGTTCGACGTTGCCGACCGGGTCGCCGCCGACCCGGCCGATGAGGGTCTCGGTCGAGAAACCGTCGGAGAGGTAGGAGTGCCCCGTCACGAAGGTCGTCGTCGCGTAGTAGCGGCCGTCCTCGGAGATCCGGGCGCGGCTCGGGATCCCGGTGACCGGGGCCTCCCCTTCGGGTCGGAGCCGCTCGTCCAGCAGGGTGACGGCGAACGGCTGGATCGGGTTGCGCGTCTGGCGCAGGCAGAGGCCGCCCGCGGGGGAGGCGGCCGTGCGCTCGCAGCGGGGCGGCAGGACGACGCGCTCGCGCCGCACGTCGGCGGCCGGGAGCACGGCGAGGTGGCCGAACTCGGGTCCCGGGCGCAACGACCGGAACACGACCTGCCGGCCCTCGGGCAGTTCGGCCCGGCCGTCGCCCGCGGCGCCGGTCGCCCCCGCGCGCAGCACCGAAAGGACGACGTAGCCCACGGCAACGGCGGCGACGAGGACCGCGGCCGTCTTGATGAGCCTGTCGTTCCCGGTCCCGCGCGTGCTGGGCTGGGTCATCGGGCCTCCGTACGGCGGTCGCGGGCTCGTGTGATCATCGGTACGGCGGTGAGCAGGGCGGCGGTGAGGGCGGCGGCGAAGATCCACACGGCGGTCTCGCCCTCGGCGACCGTCCAGATCGCGCCGAAGGCCACCGCGCCCAGGGCCCGCCCGCCCGCGACCGCCGTCTGGACGACGGAGATCCCGGTCGCCGTCAGCCCGGCGGGCAGCATGGGGGCGGCCGCGGCGGGCAGCACGCCGTCGGTCGCCGCGTAGTAGGCGCCGAGGAACGCCAGGCACAGCACGGCTCCGGCGACGCCTCCGGCCAGGATCGCGGCGAGGTAGGCGCACAGCAGCAGGCCGTACCCGGCGGCGAAGACGCGGTTCCTGCCGTGGCGGTCGGAGAGCCTGCCGAACGGCACGGCCAGGGCGAGGTAGACCAGGCTCGTGCCGACGAACAGCAGCGGGAACCAGCGGGTCGTGACCGACTCGCCGCGCAGCAGGACGAGGTAGAGGAAACCGTCGCCGATCGTCGCCGCCGACAGCACGGCGGCGGCGCAGAGAAGCCGCAGGAACCCGCCGATCCGCAGCAGCGCCGCGACGTCGCGGGGCGAGAGCGGCCCGGCCGGGGACGGGGTGTGCTCCGGTACACGCTGCAGGAACAGCAGCACGCCGAGGACCGCGGCGCAGAACGAGACGACGAAGACCATGTCGAAGTCGCCCGGCGCGAGCGCGAGCAGCCCGAAGGCGGCGACGGGGCCGAGCAGCGCGCCGGTCGCGTCAAGGGCCCGGTGCACGCCGAAGGACCTGCCGAGCCGGCCGGGGGGAGCCGCGGTGGCGATGAGCAGGTCACGCGGCGCGGTCCGCAGCCCCTTGCCCGCGCGGTCGACCGCGACCGCGGCCGACAGCGCCCCCGCGCCGGCCACGGGCAGCAGCATCAGCTTGGCGGCGGCCCCGAGGGCGTACCCCGCGCCCGCCACGAGCTTGGGACGGCGCAGCCGGTCGGCGAAGAAGCCGCCGAGCAGCCGGACCAGGACGGTCGCGCCCTGGTAGAGACCGTCCAGCATGCCGTACGCCAGAGGGGTGAGCCCCAGGGCGAGCGTCGCGAACAGCGGCAGGACGGCCGTCACCATCTCGGAGGAGACGTCGGTGATCAGGCTCACCAGGCCGAGGACCACGACGACCCGGGGCACGGGGGCTCTCGGCCCCGTGCCGCGCGGGATGTCGCGTACCGATACGTACACCTCAGCCGGTGCCCGGGAGCGGTCCGTCGGTGGAGAAGGCGTTCAGGACGTTGCCGGTGATGGTGGAGATGTCGTTGTCGTAGTGGTCGTAGAACAGGCTGCCCGCCCAGGAGATCGAACTGGCGGAGAAGACCGCGCCCCCCTTGGGGTAGAAGGTGAGGGCCACGTCGCCGCGGACCAGCCAGTTGACGGTGCCGCCCTCCATGAGGTTGGCCGTGTTGTTCTCCTCCTTGACGAACATGTACTCGTCGCCGAAGCCGGTGCCCGAGCCCAGGACGACGGTGTTGTCCGGGGTGCCGAGGGCGTAGTCGGCGCGGTCGAGCTCCTCGCCCATGGGGCCGCCCCTGCTCTGCAGGGAGTCGAAGTCGCCGATGGGGCCGGTGGCCTTGACGCCGTCGAAGACCCAGGCGGCCCTGGGGTCGTGACTCTCGGGGGAGCGGTCGAGGGGGCGGCTGTACAGGCCGGTTCCCAGCCGTGAGCCGAAGCCCTGGGCGGTGAAGCCGACGCCGACCAGCTGCTGCGGGGGCCTGCCGCGGAAGCGCCACAGGCCGCCGAACTCGCCGGTGGTGTTGTGGTAGTACTCGCCGGGGGCGCTCTGCCAGGCCTCGGTGCCGTCGTGCCTGCGCAGTTCGGTGTAGGTGCCGGTGCGGTCGAGCGGGGTGACCCAGTAGAAGCCGTTGCCGCCCAGGTACATCAGCCTGCCGCCGTCGTTCAGCCAGCCCTCCAGGGCGTCGAGCATGGGTTCGGAGGTGTACTCGGGGTGGCTGCCGGTGACGACGACCTGGTAGTCGTCCAGCAGTTTCCTGCCCTCCCGGTGCAGGTCGTGGTCGGTGACGTAGTCCACGGTGCGGCCGGTGGACTCCAGCCAGTCGATGATGTGGGTGTCGGCCTCGAACTGCCACGGCCTGCCCTCACCCTTCGGGCCGGTGGAGAGCGGGCGCAGGTTGGTGATGGGCCGCAGCGCGGAGGAGTAGACCACGCCGCTGCCGTCGCTGTGCCGGGAGTACTGGCTCATCCCGCTCGTCAGGCCGCCCGTCATCCCGTAGGCCAGGTAACTGAAGGTCGGCACCAGCAGGGCGACCTTGGAGGTGGCCTTGCCCCGCTGGGGGCGCACCACGAAGGTCGCGTGGTAGACGCGTCCGTCGGCCTCCAGCTTGGCCGCGTACACGCCGCTGCGGGCGTCGGCGGGTACCCGCCAGGTGAAGGCGCTCTCCCAGGCGGCGTCACCCAGGTCGTCGTCGTGGAAGTACAGTGCCCCGTACTGCCCGGGCGCCCGCCTGAAGTTCTGCTCGTCGGCCTGCCAGTTGTGCCCGGTGACGGCGCGGACCGGCAGGTTGACCGTACGGCCGCGCAGCCGGTTGGGGGAGACGTCCACGACCTGGTCGGTGTCCATCCGCTGGGAGAAGTCGAGGGCGAGCGCCGTCCGCCCGGCCGGGCCGCCGTCGCGCAGGGCCTGGACCTCCCGCTCCTCCAGCGCCCGGCCGTACACCCGGGGGGCGTCGACCTTGCCGTTGTAGAACCCGGTGGGCCGGTCCTGGGCTCCCTGGTAGGCGGCCACCAGCAGCGGGGCGGTGGCGTCTCTCAGCCCGCGGGCCTCGATCGTGCGGGTGACGACGGCCTGGGAGTCGTTGGGGTGGCCGGTCAGCGGGTACTGGTACAGCCTCACCTTCCCGGTCCCGGCGTCGTAGGAGACCGCGGCGAAGTACCAGCCGGAGGAGTTCACGTGCTGCGGCCGTACGGCGCCGCCGGGCTCGACCCCGCGCAGCGCCGGGGCCCACGGCTTGAGCCGCACGCCGGTGCTCACCGTGTGGGCCTGCCCGGACCGGTCGGCCAGCCGCAGGCCGAGCCCGCCGTCCCGGTCCACGAACATGCCGTATCCGGCCTGTTCCCTCTCCGACCACTTGGTCACGATCCCCTGCGCGGCCCCGGTGCCGACGGGGGTCCGCCGGTAGGCGACGGGGTTGAGCTCGGAGCCGGGAACGGTGGTCGGCGCGATCCACGCCGTGATGGTGAAGCTTCCGCCGAGCCGCAGGGCGGGGGCGTCCGGGACGCTCACGTACGAGCCGACGGGGAGGGTCTGGTGACGGCCGGGGTACTCCTTGTTGACGGCGGACTCGATGACCTGCTCCTTGAGGCCGGGTCCGCGCGGGTCCGCGTCGCCGTGCACCACCCGGACCATCGTCGCCCTGAAGGTGGGGCTCTTCGTGCTCACCATGAACTTCACGGACTCACCCGGCTGGACGCTCAGCCGGTCCGGATAGCCGCTGATCCCCAGGGCGTCCAGCGCCTCCTGGGGCGTGCCCGGATCGACGGGAAGCGGGAGAGGGTCGACCTTCGGGGTCTGGGGCCAGGCCGCCGCCGTCCCCACTCCCGTGGCCAGGGGGCCGGAGCCGCCGATCGCGACGGCCAGAGCCGTGACCAGCAGTGCCGTCCTCAGTCGTCTGCGCGCGATCACTCGATCACCTCTCTGCCGGCCCTGGAACCCTGGTCACACGGGACGACATGCCGTCTCACCGGCGAGGCGCCGGGGCGACCGCTGTGCCGACGCGATCGAACGATGCGTGCTCTCGTCGCCTCGTGGAGAACGTGCGCTGTCTCCTCTCGCCAAAGGCTCCGCCTCAAGTTAAAACAAACAGCTAAGAACAAGCCATAGGGTGCGTATCGGCCTTCTGGCCGATAGTGGACAGCTCGCCGTACGTGGTTCCGCGACGCCGTCGAGCGCTTCGGCCTTCCCGCCGGTTGGCAGATTCGGCCTGTGCCCTAAAGGTCTCGACAGTGGTTTGAGGCGTGATCCGGCCCGCGGAACGAGGTGTCCTCACAGATCAGAGATCGGTGTTTCCCGCCCGGGCGTGATCTACATACGGAACAGGCCCAGCAGGTCGTCCATCGCGACGGTCAGTCCCGCGATGATCAACCCTGTGAGAATGGCGAGGGTCATGCCGCTGATATGCGCCCGGTGGTCCGCACCGACCGTTAACACTCCTGTGACGGCCATACCGGCCAGAAGTGAATTACGGACCACATGACGTAAGGAATACTCCGCCCCTGCTGTTCCGAAGCAGTTGCATCTCGCCCGCACACCGCGTTTGAGTGCCAGGACGATGACGCCGGTGAAACCGATCAGCAGGGTCAGGGCGCCGGAAAAGCCGACAACGGCTGCCTTCGGCCCCGCCACCGGTGAGGCGGCGAACGCAAGGACCACCAGCAACTCCATGGCCGCCACCGACCGCGCCACCGTCGGCACTACTCCGGGCGGGAACCAGTCCAGGTCTCTGATCGATTTCTCAAAACCTTTCCGGTCACGGGCTTTTCCCAGCCCGGCGTGACCGAACACCGCGGCCAGTGACACCGCACACGTCAGCGACACGTACATCATCGCGCACCACCGTCAAGATATCCGGCGGCCTGAGTCCTGAAGAGCCCGGCATAGATCCCTCCTGCCAGCATCAGGTCGGGATGTGGCCCCTCTTCGACTATTCTTCCCTCCTCAAGCACGACCAGGGAGTCGGCATCGCGGAGTGCGCTCAACCGGTGGGAGATAAGCAGGCCGGCACGTCCCCGACGGTATTCGCTGAGCTGTTTGTGGATCTCGTATTCGGCCTGCGCGTCCAGGCCGGAGCTCGGCTCGTCAAGGATCAGGAGATCCTTCTCCACCTGAAGCGCTCCTCGCGCAAGCGCGATGCGCTGCCACTGCCCGCCCGACAGAAACACACCCCTCTCCTGGTCGGCGCCGTTCTTCTCAAGATTTTCCCCGTCAATGAAAAGGCGCGTGAGCGGTGTCTCATAACCGCGTGGGAGAGCCAGTAGATCTTCGTGGATCTTGGCCCGCTGAGCAGCCGCCTCAAGCCGGGGGCGATCGCCCATGTAGGGCATATGCCCTATCCCGATGTTTTCGAACGCGGGGAGGTCGTAGCTCATGAAGTCTTGGAAGACCGCTCCCATACGCTGCCGGAGCTGGACCGGGTCGATGTCCCGGATATCGATCCCATCCCAGTAAATACCGCCACGCTCTACTTCGTAGAAACGGCAGAGGAGTTTGACCAAGGTGCTCTTTCCTGACCCGTTCCTTCCGACCAGCCCCACGGTCTTGCCTGCGGGGATCTCGAAGGTGACGCCACGAAGGGTCCACGGATGGTCAAGGCTGTAACGGAACCAGACGTCGTGGAAGACTATGCCGTGGCGGAGGGGGGCCAGCGTCCCGGTGCGGGCCGGTACCGGGAGGTCGGGATCGTTCTCCTCGATGTCGCTGAGCTGCTGGAAGTACAGGGTCTGCTGATGGATGAAGGCGACCTGGGTCGTCAGTCCCCCCAGGGAGCCCTGGACACCCGCGACCGAGGCGATGAACATCGCTATGTCGCCGGCGCTCATATGGCCGTTTCCGGCCCCGATGATCGACCAGATCAAACCGGCTCCCACGGCAACGGCCGAGACCGTGCCCAGGCTGGACTGGAGGAACAGCTCCCGCCGATCGGTCGCGCGCTGTTCGGCGTCGGCCCGGCGCACCTCCGCGAGCATTCTGTCCTTTAGGAAACCTCCGATGCCGAACAGCCTGATCTCTTTCGCCGCCTCGACACCCGCGAGCAGGGTGCTGTAGAACAGCTCACGCCGCTGCATCGGGCTGATCTTCAGGGTCGTCGACGCACGTCGTCTCGACAGCGCTATTTCGCCGGCCAGCGTCGTGACGGCTCCCAGGGCTATCACGAGTGCCATGACCGGGCTCAGTGCGATCAGCGACCCGAGGAATCCACCGACGAGAAGGGCGCCACCGAAGATGTCCAGACCGCTCCGTACGATGTGTCCGGGAGCACTTCCGCCTGAATGACCGGCCATCCTGAGTTTGTCGAGAAAGACGGGATCCTCGAAACGGGAGATACCCGGAAGCCGGTTCACCGCGTCGTAGACGCGTTCTTTGGCCAGAAGTCTGGTCTGTCTGTCCAGGTCGTTCTGGAGATATCTGCCCCACCCTCGCAGGACGATCGGGACCATTCCCAGGGAGGCCAGGGCGGTGGTCAGCCACACGATGTCGAACTCTCCCGCCGCGATCTGATCGATCACCAGTTTGGTGAGCCACGCGGTCGCGACGGGGACGATCGAGGACAGAAGAGAGACGAGCGCGAGCACGGTCAGCCGGCCGGCGGCCGTGCGCCAGGCGAGGGCGATCGCCAGACCCAGCGTCCTCAGCGAGCGCCGCGTGGACGACCACCTCATGCCGGCCGTCACGAGCCCAGCTTTCTGATCATCTTTCCGGTGACCCAGGCGGCCGAGATGTAGCCGTATTTGCGTGAGTCCTCACTTGTGTTCGGATTGTCGCCGAGGAGCACGAGCTTTCCGGCCGGTACGACGGAGTCCCGGGGAATGGACCGTGTGACGCCGAGGTCGGCGCCGACCCGTTCGCCGGGCAACGCGGCGACCCGTTTGACGATGTGCGAGCGGAATCCGGACGACGGCAGTATCGGCCGGCCCGGGGTCCAGCCCAGTGGCTCACCCATCTCCAGGAAGACCACATCGCCTCTCCGTATACCGGAGGCCGTACAACGCTTGACGAGAATCTTCTCACCGTTCAACAGACTTGGCTCCATGCTGCAACCTCGGACGGTGACAACGCGCAGTTTTCGCCGGACCGTCCATGTGGCCACGCAGAGCCCCAAGACGCATACGCTCGTGAACGCGAGCACTAAAGTGATCATCTACGTGCCCTATACCTGAATCGGGCTCAACAGGGATTCAAGGTCCATTCCTACGGCGGTGACGAAGCCGGCTTCGTCGAGCAGGCACATCACCGGGAAAGCCTTGACCTGAAAAGCCTTGACGAGCGATCCGTCCGTCGGCTCGACAACCACTTCTCCCGTTTTCTCCAGTGCCACGACCATGTCCGCGCAGGAGGCATAATCGCCTACCACGACGTTGATGACGGCCGGGGCCTCTCGCTCGTTCCGTGCGGCGTGTTCTCTTATCTCCTGCACCTGGCCGGTGAAGGAGGGTATTTTTTCCCGGCAGGCAGAGCAGGTGTCAGAGAAGAACGCCACGACGGTCCATGTCGCCCATGAGTCGGAAGAGAATACGTTGCCACTCTCCAGAGTCGCCTTGAACGGTGCCGGCGACATGCCCTTGTCAAGGACAAGAGATGAGATCGGCGACATCTCCGAACCCATGGAGGCGGAAGGCCTTCGGATTCTTCTGATGACTGCGAGAGTGAGAAGAAGATTAAGAAGGGAAAGTCCTCCGATGAGGACAACACTCACTTCGAGGAGCATTGGACGGGCCTTTCGGTAACCGCTGCGCCGGACAGTCGAAGCGCGATGGCCGAGCCACCCCGCGCTCCGGCCGGTTCCGCGCAGAGAGGACGGGCCGGTACACCATCGATCACCGGAGGATCGAGAGTGGTTGGAGTGAGCAGGTCCGGCGATCACCGAGCCCTCTCGGCGCGGAGCGTCGAGCCTGCCGCCCTGGACGGAACCGGGTGATGTGGCCGATGACGACCGTCAGGAATGACGAGATTCTCGAAATGCCGGCCGTCATCGGCTTACCACGCGTCGCGCACAGGGCGTGTGTGCCCAGCGATCAAGGGGGGTGTTCTCACCATGGAGCCCTCCTTCGATCGGAGAACCCGCGTGACGGGCGCCTTCTCCCACACGGGGCGAAAGGCGGGCGGCAGGTCCGGATCGGTGACCGGGCCTGTTCTGCGGCCTGCAACCGCCTTCCCGGCACTCAGGGTGAGGACGTCTTGACTACGCTCTCAGCAGTCGCCGCAGGAACTGCCGGGGGCCGGGACGTATCCGCATGTACTGGTGTCGGGGCCCGTGCAGTAGTACCAGGCCCGCCGGTACAGGTTCTGGGTCTGGGAGCAGGTTATGCACGCGGCGGCCGCTTCTGTGCGCGGCGCAAGGCGCTCCAATAGCGCGTCGCCGAACTTGTTGATGATCTTCATGCGCTCACCTCTTTCTGCTGTTTTCGAATCAGTCTCTGACTCGATTTCGAAACATGACATCACATGCGAACGTGAGTGTCGTTGACTGTGCGTGCGGGCCGACTTGTCAATTCTGGCACTCACTCAGTGTGGGGATGGTGGAACCAATGGTGACGGGATTGGCTTTGGGTTTGCGCAGGAAGACGAGCACCGGCGGCTCCTGCCGCCCACACCAGGTTGCCGATCGGTTGTTCATTCCCTGCACCGGTCGGTTCCGGCGGTCGTCCGTGCATTGAACATCCAGTGCAGAGCGTCTTTCTCTCTGCTGTTTCCTCGGTTACCATCACCGTGTTCAACGATTGCGGGCGGACGGGAACGGGGTGGATGTGCCTGAACCGCCGGCATTGGAAATTGGAATCTGCGGTGATAGATGTTGATGACGGAATTCAGTACCGACGGTCTTCCTGCGGGGGAAAGATTCGCCTGGTGGACGGAACAGATGGCGGCCACCTTGTGCCCCTCCCAGATGTTCAGCGACGAAGAAGAATGTTTTCGCGGCCGGGCGCGCGTCCTGGAACTGGAGGGCATACAAGTATGCGCGCTCACTCATCCGTCCGTGTGGGTACGCAGGTCGGAGAGGATGGTACGGCAGGGCGGTCCGAAGCCCTACCAGGTCCACCTCGTCCTCAACGGCGAGGCCGTCGTCGATCACGTGGGGCGGAGGGCGCGGCTCGGCCAGGGGCAGTTCGTTCTGGTGGACACCTCCCACCCGTACGCGGCGTGGCGGAGCTGCACACCGGAGACCACGTCCGCGCTGGTGGTGCAGATCCCGCGCACGCTGCTGCCCCTGCCGCAGGACGCGGCCGGACGTCTGATAGCGGTACCCTTCTCGGCGAGCCGGGGCATGGGTGCGCTGTTCGCCCAGTGGCTTGTCGGCCTGGACCAGCGCGCCGAGCAGTTCGGCGCGGCAGACGCGTCGCCCCTGGCCTCGGTCACCGTTGACCTGCTCGCCGCCGTTCTGTCCTCCCGTCTGGACAGCCTCGTGGACGAAACGCCGGAGACGCGCAAAAAGATACTTGGTCTGCGGATACGTGAATTCATCCGGCAGAACCTCGGTGACCCGGATTTGTGTCCCATGGGCGTCGCCGTCGCGCACCAGATCTCACTGCGCTATCTGTATGACATCTTCGACGCAGAGGGCATGGCGCCGGCGGCCTGGATCCGGAGGCTCCGCCTGGAACGCTGTCGCAGTGATCTGTCGGACCCCCGGTTCCGCACGCATCCCGTGCACACCATCGCCCGCCGCTGGGGCTTCACCGATCCCGCCCACTTCAGCCGGGCCTTCCGCGCTACCTACGGTGCGCCACCTCGGCACTATCGGCACATCTCTCTCCCCGCGGAGCCGGTCGACTGGCTCACCGACTCCAACTCCGCCGAGGCCTGAACGGACGGCAACGGAACGGCGGGCACATCCGGGATCCGAAGTCTTCGCAGGGTGTCGTCCAGGGAGCACCCGGACAGTGCGCGGCGCACAGTGGCGTGCCCGCGCGGAGGACGCCGCGACGTGCTCACGGACTGATCCCGTCGGGCCGATTCCACGAGGACGGCCCGGATTCCGGAACCCGGGCTACAGGAGCGGCCAGCGGGGATCGAGAAGAAGCGCGGAGGTTCGTGGGTCAGCGCAGCGTGGCCGCCAGGTGCTTGGCCAGGCCCTCCGAGGCGGCCCGTACCATCTCCAGCACCTCGGTGAAGCCCGTGCGGCCCCCGTAGTAGGGGTCGGGCACCTCGGCGTCCCGCGGCGCCGCCGGATCGAAGGAACGCAGCAGCCGTACGTCGGCCCCCGCCGGGGCCAGGCGGCGCAGCACCCGCAGGTTGTCCCGGTCCATCGCCAGCACCAGGTCCACCTCGCCGAACCAGCCCGCCAGGAACTGCCTCGCCCGGTGCGCGGAACCGTCGTAGCCGTGCTCGGCCAGCACCTCCGAGGCCCGCTGGTCCATCGGGTCGCCCTGGTGCCAGCCTCCCGTGCCCGCGCTGTCGACCGTCACCAGATCGCCGAGCCCGTGGTCGGCCAGGGTGTCCCTCAGGACGACCTCGGCCATGGGGGAGCGGCAGATGTTTCCCAGGCACACCAGACACACGCGATAACTCATGTCCCCAGCATGCCGCCCCGCCGGTTCCCCCGGAGCGGGAGCCCCCGCGGGAACGGCGGGGCCACATTGGGTGCCGGGTGGGCCGTGTGAGACGCCGAGGTGGTGCCGGGCCGGGTGGCCCGGCACCGCCTCGCGGTTCGGGGATCACCTCGCAAGAGGTGGGACGGGGTCAGCCGACGGTGAACTCGCCGTGGTAGCCGACGCTCTTGGCGCCGCCGAAGGGGCCGCCGACGGTGCACTTGAGGGTGCCCCGGAGCAGGTCGGCGCTGAGGTGGGCGGAGAACCTCTCCCCGTCGAGGGGGCCGCCGACGACCTGGCCGGACAGGGTCACCTCGCTGGCGATGTTGCTTTCGAAGTTCAGGTCGAGATTGCTGCGGGTCCGCGTGCCGTCGTCCTGAATCCAGTCCAGGGTGCCGGTGCCGTGGCCGGTGCCGCCGCCGCCGAGTTCGCAGGTGAGCCAGACACCGCTGAAGTTCGCGGTGAGCCTGGCCTCGTCGATGCCGAGGCCGGTGGAGTCGCGGCAGGAGCCGTTGGCTCCGCGGATCTCGATGTCCTGCCTGAGGGGGACGATCTGCACCCCGGGCTTGAAGTACATCGTGCCCGCGGTGTCGCAGGTGACGCTCCCGGCGGCGTGGGCGGGTGAGGTGAGAGAGGTGAGAGAGGTGAGACCGGTGGCGGCGACCAGGGCGGCCAGCAGGGCGGCGCCGCGGACGCGACGGGGCTGGGACATGGGAACTCCTCCAGGGGGCTGATCGGGCGCGTCGTGGTCTTTGACGCGCCCGGATGTTCCCTCTCACCATGGCCATCACGGAAAGTGAATACAAGAATACTTTCCGTAACATCGGGTAAGGCGGTCCTTGCCGCGGGGCGCGGGCGGAGCCGATCAGGCGTGGATGAGCGCCACCTGGCGTCCGACGAGGGGCTCATGGGCGGGCCTCGGCGACGGGTTCGTGACGGGGCACCGGAATCGGGCCCGCCCGCCGCTGGCTATCCTGTGGCACGTCGAGCCGGGCACGGCTCCCCACCACGAGCCCACCGGAAGGCGACGACCGTGACAGCCTCCCAGCGCCGGAGCGCATGGCCGGTGGTGGCGCACGTGGTCCTGTTCCTCCTGACGACGGTCATCCTGGCGGGCGCCCTGTGGTACCTCGGCGCGGGCCTGTGGCAGACCCTCGCCGTGGCGGGTGCCGCCGTCCTGCTCCATGTGGGAGCGGTGACGGCCCGCCGACGGCCGTGGGAGGGATACGCGATCGGCGCGCTGGCGATGCTCGTCCTGGTGCTGACGCCCCTGCTGGGCTGGTCACCGGTCATGCTGCCCTCGGCTGTGTGCTTCCCCCTCGCGTTGTGGCGGCTGACCGGCCTGGTCCCGGTCAGGTCCTCGGTGGCCGCGCTGGCCGTCGCCCTGCTCGGGATCGTCCTCAACGAGCTGGTGACATGGGCCCGGCTGCCCTCCGGCGTCTCCGCGTGGACCCACCTGGTCGAGGGTGGGCTGCTGATGTCCGTGGTCGGCGGCGTGTGGCTCGCGGCCCTGCTGGTGCGCCGCAGGCACGAGGCCCGCCGAAGGGCGGAGAGCGAACGACTGGCCGCGGCGGTCGCGGAGGAACGGGCCGGTATCCGCCGCGACCTGCATGACGTGATCGCCCACACGGTCACCGTCATGGTCGCGCGGATCGAGGCCGCGGCGGTGACGACGGCGGACCCGGCGACCCGACGCGAACTCGGTGACATCGCCGAGACCGGCCGGGACGCCCACCAGGGCCTGCGCGCGATGCTGGCCACCGTGGCACCGCGCGCCGACTCCCGGCCGGGAAAGGTCCCGATCTCGCTCGACGTCCTCCCCGACCTCGTGGCCTCGGCGGCCAGCCCGCTCCACACGGTGACGTTCGCCGAGGTGGGGGAGCGACGGCCGTTGAGCCTGAGCGCGGAGGTCGCGGTGGTCCGGACCGTGCAGGAGGGCGTCACCAACGCGCTGCGTCACCTCGAACCACCGGTCGAGGTGACCGTTCACCTGCGCTGGACCCCGGCCGAGGTGGTGGTCGAGGTGCGCGACGACGGCGGCAGGGCGCCTCGCGGCGGCAGCGGCCAGGGGACCGGCCTGATGGGGATCGGGGAACGCGTGAGTACCGCGGGTGGCACCCTGTCGATCGACGACGGGGACGACGGATGGGTGCTGCGGGCGCGGCTCCCCACGAAGGAGGGGGCATGACCGCGATCCACGTCATGCTCGTCGACGATCAGGAACTGCTGCGGGCCTCGCTCCGTACGGTGCTGTCGGCCGACGAACGCATCGAGGTCACCCACGACGTCGCGAACGGCGGCGACGCGATCGAGGTCGTCCGGCGGCACCGGCTCGACGTGGTGCTGATGGACATCCGCATGCCGCGCGTGGACGGGGTCGCCGCCACGGCGGAGATCGTCAGGATCTCCCCGGCGACCCGGGTGCTCATGCTGACGACGTTCGACGACGACGAACTGGTCGTGGCCGCCATCCGGGCCGGCGCGAGCGGTTACCTGACCAAGGACGTCCGGCCCGCCGCCCTGGCCCAGGCCGTGTGCGACGTCGCCTCCGGGACGTCGGCACTGGCCCCCGGGGTGGCGGCGACGGTCCTCGATTTCGTACGGCAGGTGCCGGTGCGCAGGACGGCGGCCCTGAACGGCCTCACTCCACGCGAGGTCGAGATCTTCGACCTGCTCGCCCGTGGCAGGTCCAACAGCGAGATCCGCGCGGAACTGGTGCTGAGCGAGAACACGGTGAAGTCGCATGTCCGGGCCGTCCTGCAGAAACTGAACCTGCGCGACCGTGTGCACGTGGTGATCCACGCCTACGAGAACGGGCTGGTGGGCCGCAACGATCTGCCTGTCTGAGATTCCACCCCGCCGGGCGGCGCCCTCTCACCCCTCGGGGTGATGTCGGCCGGTGGCGCCCGGCCTAGGTTCGACGTCGTGCGTTTCCTACGTGTGATTTCCCTCCTCGCGCTCGTCGCCGTACTGCTCGGCTGGACGGCACCGGCCACCGCCACCGTCACCGTCACCGCCGCCGGCGGACGACTGGTCGACGAGTATCGCTCCGTCTTCGGCACGCCGGGGGTCGCGGCGGCCGTGATCGACGGGTCCTCGGTCGAGACGACCGTTCGCGGCCGGGACGGGGACGGCAACGCGGTGACGGCGCGAACCCGGTTCCGGGTCGCGTCGATGAGCAAGTCGATGACGGCCACGGCGATCATGCTGCTGGCCGACCGTGGACGCGTCTCCCTGGACGACCCGGTCGTCAAGGTCCTGCCCGACTTCAAGATGGCCGATCCACGCTTCACCGGGATCACCGTGCGCCAGATCCTCAGTCACACCTCGGGATTGTCGATCAGCACGAACAACGAGTACGTGTTCCCGCCCCCGCGCGGCGCACGGGAAGTCGTGGCCGGGCTGGCCGACAAGACCCTGGCCACCGCTCCGGGCACCCACGCGGAGTACCACAACACCAACTACTCGATCGCGGCGCGGATCGTCGAGGTGGTGTCGGGGAAGCCCTTCGACGCCTTCCTGCGCACCGAGCTGTTCACACCGCTGGGCATGACCGACACCGGCTCGACGCTGGGATGTTCGGATCAGGCCGAGGGCCTGACGTCCGGGTACGAGGTCGTTCTCGGGGTCGCGGTCGCGGCACCGGAGATGCCGGGGTTCTGCGTCGGCAACGGCGGAGTGATCTCGACCCTGGACGACATGGTGCGGTGGCTGCGGTTCAACCAGGGCACCCTCGGTACGGGCCTGCTGAGCGCCGCTTCCCTGGCCGAGTTGCACACCGCCCAGCCGAACGCCGGTGGCTACGCCCTCGGCTGGCAGGTTCGCCCCGTCACGGCGGACGCGTCGCCGTTGTTGATCGGCCACGGCGGGACGCTGGCGACGTGGACCGGGGACATGGTCTTCTCTCCCAGGAGAGGGGTGGCCGCCCTCGTCCTCACCAACGGCGGCGGAGATCCCAGCCTGCTCTCGGGCAACCTCGTCGCCGAACGGATCGGGTCCCCGGAAACACCGATGAGCAACCCGCTCACCATGGTGAACGCGATCCTGCTCGGGCTCACGGCGGGGATGGCCGCGCTGCTGGTCACCGTGGCCGTCCGAGCGCGCCGCTGGGCCGCGCGGCGTCGTGCGGCGCGCCGGCCGAGGCTGGTTCTGCGGCTCGTTCCCCTTGCCCTGGTGACGGTGCTGGGCGTGGTGCTGCCGACACCGATCTGGGGGGAGTTCAGCTTCCATTACTGGATCGTCACCGCCTGGCTGATGCCGCTGCTGGCGATCTTCTGCCTCACCTGCTCCGTGCTCGGGGCGGTCGCGCTCGGCCGTCGCCTCTGGTGCTTGCGCCGCGCGGGCCAGGCGGTCTCCGCCCCGGTTCCCGGCGGCGCCCCGTCGTGAGGCTCGCCGGATCGGCTGTGGAAGGTTGCTGATATCTTAACTCGCACCTACTGTGATCTCAGCCGCGCGTCACGCGAAGGAGACCCCGGTGCCCCGGTCGCGGTCCTCGACCGGCGGGGGCGCAGGACGGAGCGGCCGGACGGGAGCTTTTCATGACCACCGCACTGATCATCGGCGACGTCCAACGGGGCATCACGGGCGGTTATCCGTTCGCCGGGCAGGTTCTGCCGCCGCTCACCGAGCTGCTCCCGCGCGCACGCGCGGCCGGTGCGCTCGTCGTGTTCGTGCACTTCGCCTTCCGCGACAACGGGGCCGACCTGCCGCCGGGCAACGCGCTGTACCGGACGTTCTACGACGCCGGGGACGCCTTCCACGAGAGCTCGGCCGGGACCGAGATCGATCTGCCGGTCGCCGGCGAGGACGTCGTCGTGCTGAAGCGCCGTGCCAGCGCGTTCGCCGGTACGGACCTCGACCTCGTGCTGCGCGCCCGCGGCGTCGACGCGCTCGCCGTCGCCGGGGTCGCGACCAGCGCGATGGTGGCCGCGACGTGCTACGACGCCGCGGACCGCGGTTACCGGGTGACCGTGCTGCGCGACGGCTGCGCCGACGGCGACCAAGCGATGCACGACTTCTTCATGGACGCCGTCTTCCCCAGCCGGGGGTTCGAGGTCGTGTCCTGCGCCGGGTGGCACGAAGGGCGGGTGTGACGGCCGGGTCGCGTCGTGGCCTCGTGGTCCCGGCGGAGCGGGTCCCGCGCCGGGACCGGGAACCGGGAGCGCTCGGCCGGATCGGAGACGGCCGGGCCCGTCCGTGGGGCCCCGGCCTTCGGGCCGGAGCGAGCAGGACAAGCCGATCCGTCATCCGGAGGCGCCGGGAGGCTTCCCGGCCGTGGCACCGGGCCGGGGAGACGACGGTGCGGGCAGCTCGATGTGCGCCCTGCTCACGGAGGCGCTCTTCGCGAGGACCCGAAGCACGTCGTGGCGCACGCGTTCGCACCGTGCGCGCATCGCGTCCTGGGCACCGTCCGCGTCCCGCTCGCGCAGCCGTTCGAAGACGGTCCCAAGCTCTCCGGGCGGGCTCGCGATGCCGGGGTCGATCAACGCGGCCATCCGCAGGACACGCTCCAGCTCGTCGAGCACGTCGACGATCGCCTTGCCCAGACGGCTGTTCCCGCTGAAGTTGGCGATGACGCCCTCGAACTCGATCCCGGCCCGGAGGGACTCCTCCTGCCCCGTCTCGCCCGCCGCGAGCGCGAAGGGCACCCTGGACAGCGCTTCGAGCCGTTCGAGTGCCGGTGCCGTGACTCCCAGGCGCGCCGCGGCGCCCGCGGCCTCACCGGACAGCAGTGACCGCAGGGCGCAGAGATCGTCGGTGTCCTGGAGCGTGATCGGGCTGACGACGTAGCCCGCGCGCGGAAGCGCGGTCACGAGCCCGTCGCGCCTCAGCCGGGCGAGCGCCTCGCGCACGGGCGTCTTGCTGATGCCCCACTGCTGGGCGAGTGACGTCTCGGTGAAGCCGCTGCCGGGCGGCAGTGTCAGGTCGATGATCTGGCGCCTGATCGCCCGGTAGGCCTGGCTCGTGCGGTCGAGGCCGCTCTCGTCCCCGCCGACCAGCAACAGCGCGGGGACGTGCGGCGTTCCGGCGACCACGTCATGGATGTCGGACACCGGCCAAGGATATCAACGTGAAACGTTGATACATCAGAGCGCGGACGAGGCCTCAGGCCATCTCGCCGGGGGTCGGGGAGAGACCGGAACGGACGTCGCGGAAGTAGACGTTGGCCGCGGGACTGAACATGAGGGCCATTGCGGCCAGCACCGCCGTCAGGTGCACCACCCGGCTGAGGACGAAGGCGAGGGTCATGAGGTCGGCGTCGGCGAAGAACCCGAGGATCGAGTTCCCGGTCATCAGCCACCGGACCGGCTCGACGACCAGCGACAACGTGCCGAAGATCCCCAGGGTCAGCGCCAGGGCGACACGTGCCCAGCCCCGGCCCTGACGCAGGCGCACCGCCAGGAGGATCGCTCCGGCGAAGACCGCGAGCCGGAGACCGAGACCGCCCGCCAAGCCGGTCGCGGAGGCCGTTCCCCTGGCGAGCAGATCGGCCACGGCCAGGGCGGACTCGAACGCGCCCGTGCCCACGGCGATGAACCAGAGCGACGCGGCGGACCTGACGGAGGCGGGCACGGAGGGAGAGCCGGCCAGGAGCTGGGTGGACATGAGGCCTCCTCGAAGTCGGGGGTGATCGATACGTGAAGAGTCTCCACCGCGAGGACGTGGCCGTTCATGCCCGCGCGCACCCGAGCCGGGGGTAGGGAGGGCCTTACCGCGAACCGGCCGCCGAGGGGCCTCGTCGTTAAGGATTCCTTCACCGGCAGGTGTGGGAACTGTGGGGTACTCACGATCGCGGAGCCTTGCGGGAGGGAAAGAGGCCGTCCTAGCCTCGATTGTCGACGATCGACAATCGAGGAGGCGTGGTGGCAGACAAGCTCCGCGTGCTGGTGGCGTCACCGTTGGAACCCGAGCATGTGGAGGCCGTCAGGGCCGTCGATCCACGTGTCGAGGTCCTCTACGAGCCGGATCTGCTGCCCCGTCCGCGTTATTCCGCCGACCACACCGGGATCAGGCCCGAGCTGTCTGAGGCCGACCTCGGCCGCTGGCGGGACCTGCGGGCCGGAGCGCACGTCAGCTTCGACTTCGACTGGCTCGACCCGGCGGCCATGCCGGTCAACTGCCCCGAACTGCGCTGGGTGCAGGCCACCAGCGCGGGCATCGGGCAGTTCGCCCGCAGGACCGGGCTGGCGGACAGCGACCTCGTGCTCACCACCGCCGCGGGCGTCCACGCCGTTCCCCTGGCGGAGTTCGCGCTCACCGGGGTGCTGCACTTCGTCAAGGGTGTGCCCGACCTGGCACGACGGCAGGCGCGGAGGAACTGGGAGCGCTACACCACCCGGGGGCTGACGGGCCTGCGGCTGGCCGTGGTCGGTCTCGGCGGCATCGGGCGCCAGGTCGTCAAGGTGTTCTCGGCCCTCGGGGTCGAGGTCGTCGGCGTCGGCAGACCGGGGCGGACCTACGACATCCCCGGGCTGTCCGAGCTGTGGCCGTTCACCGAGATCGACGACGCCCTCGCCGGGGCGGGGGCGCTGGTGCTCGCCTGCCCGCTCACCGACGAGACGGAGGGCCTCGTCGGGGAACGGCAACTGGCCGCGCTGGCTCCGGGGGCCGTGCTGGTCAACATCTCGCGCAGCCAGGTGGTCGACGAGCGGGCGCTGACGGAGGCGCTCGCCGCCCGCCGGCTCGGCGGCGCCTTCCTGGACGTCTTCTCGACCGAGCCGCTGCCACCCGGGTCGCCGCTGTGGGACATGGACAACGTCGTCGTCTCCCCGCACTCCGCCTCGACCGTCGACACGGAGAACCGGGCGATCACCGAGTTGTTCACCGACAACCTGAGGCGCTGGCTCGACGGGCGTCCGCTGCGCAACGTCTTCGACCGGGAGAAGGGTTACTGACCGCACGAGGGATGTCCTGACGCCCGTCCCGGAGTTCCGGCGGGCCGCCGTGGGGCGGCTCGCCGTACGGCGTGTCCCCAAGGGGGCCGCGGTGGGGCGGGCGATCGGGCGTGCCCGCGTTTCGGCAGCTCACAGCCCTGCAAGGTATGTTGAACGCGGATTTATAACGGGCTGAATCAGCTATTGACGGTAGCCCGAATCTCGTTCCATATTGTCGATTGTCGACGATCGACAGCGGAGGCAGCGAGCAGGACGGCGGGCCAGTCCCTCCACCAGGTCCTCGGGGGATCGAGGACTCCGCATTGCTCTTCCAGAGGAGGGAACCGATGGCGAAAACACGCCGCTCCCGCATCATGTTCGCCACGGCGACGACCGTGGTCGCGCTCGGAGCCGCCGCGGCCTGCGGCGGGGTCCAGCGAAACGCGGACACCCCCGGCACGGGCCCGGCCGACGGCACGCCCAGGGCCGGCGGGACCATGACCGTCGCCTACAAGTCCGACCCCAAGACATTCGACCCGGCCGTCTGCTACGACGCGACGTGCTGGAACAACATGCGGATGCTGTACGACCGCCTCTACGACTACAAGGGCTCGACCAGCGAACTCGTCCCGCAGGGCGCCGAGGCGCCGCCCGCGGTCTCGCCCGACGGTAAGACCTACACGATCAGGATCAGGCCGGGGATGACCTTCTCCGACGGCTCGCCCGTCACGGCCAAGGACTTCGCCTACTCCTTCGCCCGCATCCTCGACCCCGCCACCAAGTCACCGGTGCGCGGCTTCTGGACCGGCGTCGCGGGCGCCGAGGAGTACGGAAACAAGCCCGAGGGCACCCCCAAGGGCATCCAGGCCGTCTCCGACAGCGAGCTGCGGATCGAGCTGACCCAGCCGAACTCCGCCTTCAAGTACATCCTGGCCATGCCGCACGCCTCGGTCATCCCCGAGGGCTCCGGCGCGGAGGCGGCCACCAAACCGCTCGGCTCCGGCCCGTTCGTCTTCAAGGAGTTCTCCCCCGGCCGCCAGATCGTGCTGGAGAAGAACGCCAAGTACTGGGACAAGCCCCGCCCCTACGTGGACAAGGTCGTCGAGCTGCTCGGGGTCAACCCCGACGTGGCGCTGCTGCAGCTGGAGAAGGGCCAGATCGACCTGATGGGCGACCCGATCCCGCCCGCCCAGTACCTGTCGGTGACGGCCAACGCGGCGCTGAAGGACCGCACCGTCACCATCGCCAAGCCCAGCACCTACTTCCTGACGCTGAACGTCAAGATGAAGCCGTTCGACGACCCGAAGGTCCGTGAGGCCGTCTCCTACGCCGTCGACCGCGCCTTCCTGCTCAAGCTGGTCAACGGCCAGGGCCAGGTGGCCAACGAGTTCCTGCCGCCCGGCGTGCTCGGCCACACCGACGAGAAGCTGGTCCACGACCAGGACATCGCCAAGGCCAAGCAGCTGCTCGCCGAGGCGGGCTACCCCGACGGCTTCTCCACCACGCTCTACTCCTGGAACACCCCGCCGTGGACCAACCTGCTGCCCCAGCTCCAGCAGGACCTCGCCAAGATCGGCGTGAAGGCCGAGCCCCGCCCGCTCCAGCAGAGCACGTTCTTCGAACTGGCGGGCACCCCGGGCAAGGCGCCGATGGCGCTCAGCTTCTGGGTGGCCGACTACCCCGAGGGCAGCAACTTCTTCCAGGCCCTCACTGCCTGCGCCGCGGCCGTCCAGGGCGGCCAGAACTACGCCTTCTCCTGTGACAAGGAGACCGACGACCTGGTCGCGAAGGCCCTGGCCACCGACTCGGAGCAGGAGGCCCAGCGGCTCTACACGCAGGCCAGCACCAGGCTGCTGGCGGGCAACTCGCTGGTGCCCCTCTACTACGGCTCCAAGACCGAGGTCTTCGGCAAGAACGTGGGCGGTTACTTCCCGCAGCCCGTCTGGGCCTGGGACATGACCAACTACTGGAAGACCGACGGCAAGCCGCTCGGCTGACCCCCTGTGACGATCCCCGATGCTCCCGCTGCCCCCGGTGAAAGGCTGACCATGGACGCGCTGCTCGACGTGGACGACCTCGTCGTCCGCTTCGCGACGCCCAACGGCGACCACACGGCCGTTCGCGGGGTCTCCTTCTCCGTCGCCGCGGGCGAACGCCTCGGCATCGTCGGCGAATCCGGTTCGGGCAAGTCCGTCACGGCCCAGGCCGTGATGCGGCTGCTCGGGCCCGCCGCGACCGTCGAGTCGGGCGCCGTGCGCTTCGAGGGACGCGACGTGCTCGCCTTCCCCAGGGACGAACTGCGCCGCTGGCGGGGCGCGCAGGCGGCCATGGTGTTCCAGGACCCGCTCTCCAGCCTCAACCCGCTGGTGCGGATCGGACGTCAGGTCACCGAGACGCTCCGTGAGCACCTGGGGATGGACCGCGGGGCCGCCGCCGTACGGGCCGCGGAGCTGCTGGCCGAGGTGGGCATCCCGGACGCGGCGGCCCGGCTGCGCGACTACCCGATGACGTTCTCCGGCGGCATGCGGCAGCGGGTCGCCGTCGCCATCGCCGTGTCCTGCTCGCCCAGGCTGCTCATCGCCGACGAGCCGACCACGGCGCTCGACGTCACCGTGCAGGCCCAGGTGCTCGACCTGATGGACAGGATGACCGCCGAACTCGGCACGGCCGTCATCCTGATCAGCCACGACCTGGGCGTCGTCTCGACGTTCTGCGACCGCGTCCTGGTCATGTACGGCGGGCGCGTCGTCGAGAGCGGCACGACCGAGGAGATCGTCGGCGCCCCCCGCCACCCCTACACCCGCGCCCTGCTCGGCTCGATCCCCGCCATGACGGGGCCGCTGCCGCGCAGGCTGCCGTCCATCCCGGGCAGCCCGCCCCAGGCGGGCGCCCGCCCGCCCGGCTGCTCGTTCGCCTCACGCTGCCCGCTCGCCGAGGACGTCTGCCACGAGATCGAACCGCTGATGAAGGACGGCGTCGCCTGCCACGTCGCCACCGCGGCCGGGGAGCGCCCGTGAGCACCGGGACCGCACACCAGAGAGGAGAACGCGAGGTGAACGTCGTCGAGGTCGAGGACCTGCGCGTGCACTTCTCCCGCCGCCGCGGCGTGACCGTGCGGGCCGTCGACGGCGTCTCGTTCACGGTCGCGCCGGGGGAGACCCTCGGCCTGGCCGGTGAGTCGGGCTCGGGCAAGAGCACGGTCGCCCGCGCCCTGCTGCGCATCACCGACCCCGCCGGTGGGCGCGTCCGCATCGGCGGGCGCGACATCGCGGGGCTGCGGGGCGCGGCCCTGAAGACCTTCCGCCGCCAGATGCAGATGGTCTACCAGGATCCCTACGACTCCCTCGACCCGCGCATGAGGATCGGCGCGACCGTCGAGGAGGCGCTGATCGTCAGGGGCCTGCCCGCCGGGCAACGGCCCGCGCGGGTGCGGGAGCTGCTGGAGCGGGTCGGGCTGCCGGCCGCCCTGGCCACCCGCTACCCGCACGAGCTGTCCGGCGGCCAGCGCCAGCGGGTCTCCATCGCCCGCGCGCTCGGCGTCGACCCGGCCGTGATCGCCTGCGACGAGGCGGTCTCCGCCCTCGACGTCTCGGTACGGGCCCAGATCCTCAACCTGCTCAAGGACCTGCAGGAGGACAGCGGGCTGGCCTACCTGTTCATCTCCCACGACCTGTCCACGATGCGGTTCGCCGCCGACCGGATCGCGATCATGTATCTCGGCAGGCTGGTGGAGATCGGCACCAGGGACCAGGTCTTCGGCGCCCCGCGGCACCCCTACACCCAGGCGCTGCTCGCGGCGGTCCCGGTGCCCGGCGCGCGCCGTACCGGGCCGAGGGTCAGGCTCGCCGGGGAGCCGCCGAGCCCCGCCGACCCGCCCGCGGGCTGCGCCTTCCATCCGCGCTGCCCGCTCGCCGAGGAGATCTGCCGCACCGTCAGGCCCGAACTCGCGGTCAAACGGGGCGGCCAGCTCACCGCCTGCCACCTCGCGCCCGAACCGGAGCGCGATTCCGAGGTGACACCGTGACCGCCGCACAGCCCATCGAGCCCACCGAGCCCATCGAGCCCCGCGTGCGCGACGGCCTGCGCAGGGCGGGACGCAGCCTCCTGCGGGACATCCCCGCCCTCGTCTCGGTCGCCGTGCTCGTGCTGCTGGTGCTCGCCGCGATCCTGGCGCCGCTGCTGGCCCCGCACGACCCGATGCGCACCTACGCCGAGGGGCTGACCGCCAGGGGCGCGCCCGTGCCGCCCGGCGGGGAGTTCCCGCTCGGCACCGACCCCAACGGCCGCGACGTGCTGTCCAGGCTCCTGTACGGCGCCCGCGTCTCGCTGACCATCGGCGTCGTCGCCAACGGCCTGGCCACCGTCGTCGGGGTCGTGGCAGGGGTGACCGCCGGTTACTTCGGCGGCCTGGTGGACACCGTGATCAGCCGGATCACCGACATGGTCATGTCGTTCCCGATCCTGCTCTTCTGCGTCGCGCTGATCTCCGTCACCGGGCCCAGCCAGCGCAACGTGGTGCTGGTCATCGCGCTGGTCTACTGGACCTACCTGGCCCGTGTCATCCGGGGGATGGTGCTCTCGCTGCGCGAGCGGGAGTTCGTCACCGCGACCCGCACGCTCGGCGTGAGCGACACGCGGATCATGGTCAGGCACATCCTCCCGCACCTCGTCCCGGCGATCATCGTCTACGCGACGCTGGGCGTGGCCAGTTCGATCCTCATCGAGAGCTCGCTGTCGTTCATCGGAGTCGGCGTGCCGGTGCCCGAGGCCTCCTGGGGCCAGATGGTCGACGACGGCCGCAGATACTACGAGGTCGCGCCGTGGCTGCTGTTCGCCCCCGGTCTCTGCCTGATCGCCACCGTCCTGGCCTTCAACCTGGCGGGCGACTGGCTGCGCGACCTGCTCGACCCGACCGCACCGGAACGGAGGTGACGGCGTGACGGGATGGGTTCTGCGCCGGATCGGGCAGATGGTCCTGGTCCTGCTCGGCGTGGTCACACTCGCCTTCCTCATGGCCTACGCCGTACCCGGCGACCCGGCCAGGCTGATCGCGGGCCCCAACGCCGACGCGGCGACCGTGGCCTCGATCCGGCACCAGCTCGGGCTCGACGCCCCCCTGTGGTCGCAGTACACCGCCTTCCTCGGCAGGCTCCTGCACGGCGACCTCGGCACCTCCTACGCGCTGCACGGCGCGCCGGTCGCCGGACAGCTCGCCCAGGCCCTGCCGACCTCGGCGCTCATCGCGGTCGGCGGGATCGTCTGGCAGCTCCTCCTGGGCGTCCCCGCCGGGATCGTGGCCGCCTACCGGCCCAAGAGCGCCGCCGACAGGCTCGCCACGCTCGGCGCGCTCATCGGCCTGTCCGCCCCGCCGTTCTGGGTCGGGCTGCTGCTGCTGTACTACCTGGCCTACCGGTTCTCGATCTTCCCGCTCAACGGGCTCGGCGACCCGCTCTGGTGGTACCTGGCGCTGCCGACCTTCACCCTCGGCCTGGCGGGCGCGGCGTGGTACGCCAGGATGACCCGCGCCCAGATGCTGGAGGTGCTGCGCTCGCCGTACATCCAGATGGCGCGGTCGAAGGGGCTGCGTGAGCGGACCGTCCTGACCAGGCACGCGCTGCGCAACGCGCTCACCCCGCTGATCACCATGATCGGGATGGACTTCGGCTACTTCCTCGGCGGAGTCCTGATCATCGAGTCGGTCTTCGGGCTGCCGGGCGTCGGCAAGCTGACCTACGACGCCATCGACCAGCTCGACGTCCCGATCGTCACGGGCGCGGTGCTGCTGGCCGCCTTCTTCGTCGTCGTCATGAACTTCCTCGTGGACCTCACGTACGCGGTCGTCGACCCTCGCGTGCGCAACCGCCGCTGACCGGGTCGGCACAACCCCCGAAGGGATCTCTCACAATGGGACAGGACAAGGTGCGGGTCGCCGTCGTCGGCGCGGGCCGGTGGGCACAGGTCGCCCACATCCCCGGCTGGCAGCGTGACCCCCGCGTCGAGGTGGTCGCCCTCGCCGACTCCGACGCGGACGTGGCCGGGGAGGCCGGCAGGCGCTTCGGCGTCGGGCGCGTCGTCACCGACTACCGCGAGCTGCTCGACGACCCCGGCATCGACGTCGTCGACGTGGCCACCGGGAACCGGGCGCACTTCGAGATCTCCTGGGCCGCCCTTGAGGCGGGCAAGCACGTCCTGTGCGAGAAGCCGGTGCACCACGACTACCGGCAGACGCGCAGGGCCGCGGAACTGGCCAGGTCGAAGGGGCTGAAGACCAAGCTGGGCTTCACCTTCAGATACGCCCCCGCCGTGCTGTACGCCAAGGAGCTCATCGACGCGGGCTTCGTCGGCGAGCCGTACATCTTCAACGGCTACGAGCAGAACAGCCAGTGGCTCGACCCCTCGACCCCGCTGCGCCAGGTGGACGCCGACGCCGACCCGGACGTCATCCAGGTGTCGTCCATCGAGGGGTACGGCGCGCCGATCATCGACATCATGCACTGGTGGGTCGACTCCCCGATGACCTCGGCGGTCGGCACGATGCGGAACTTCGTCCCCGAACGCGTCGTACGCGACACCGGCCTGATGACCAGGATGAACATCGACGACGGCGACATGTGGATCGCCGAGTTCGAGAGCGGCGCGCTGGCCTCCATCCAGTCGTCGTTCGTCACGGTCGGCAACTTCCCCGGCATCGAGGCCCGCGTCTACGGCTCCGAGGGCGCGATCGTCGTCAGGCTGGTCGAGGAGGCGGGCGTCTGCCAGACGATCAGGACGGCCAGCAAGGGCTCCGTCGAGTTCGTCGAACGGGAGATCCCGCAGCGTTTCTTCCCCGAGGGCGGCCGCTCGACCGAGCCCTGGCCGCTGTTGTTCTACTCCAACCTGTGCCGGGACTTCGCCGACGAGATCCTCTCCGGCGGCCCGCTCAACCAGGGCGACTTCGGGCAGGGCGCGCTGGTCCAGGAGACGATCAACACCTTCGAACGGTCCTTCCGCGAGCGCAGCTGGGTCACCTTTCCCCTTGAGGGCCCCCTGGAGAGCCCTCTTGAGGGCCCGCTCGAATCGCTTGAGGAGGCCAGGTGACGGGCCAGGAGGCGCACACCTGGGGGAACGCCCACGACGACGCGGCGGCACGGGCCCTGTGTGAGACGGCGCTCGGCGCGGCCTCGGGTCCCGGCGTCGAGTACGCCGACGTCCGGCTCGTCGAGTGCGAGGAGACCCGCCTGTACGGCAGGCACGGCGGGGCGCGCGACGAGCGCTCCGAGCTGAACATGGGTGTCGGGGTGCGGGTCCTGCGCGAGGGGGTCTGGGGGTTCGCCGCGGCGCCGCTCGGTGACGAGGCCGACGTCCGCGCCGTCGCGGGACGGGCCGTCGCCGCCGCACGCGCCGCCGCCTTCGCGGGCGCCGAACGTGTCGCCCTCCCGCCGCGCCCGCCCTCAAGCGGGCGCCACACCACCGAGGTCACGACCGACCCCTTCTCCTTCCCCGGCAGGTACGGCCTGCTCGACCAGGCCCTCGCCGCCGCCGGGGCACCGGAGAAGGTCGTCTCCGCCGAGGTCGGGCTGAACGCCAAACGGCAGCACCGGCACTTCGCCGACAGCGAGGGCTCCCGCCAGCACCAGCACCTGGTCGAGTCGGGCGCCATGGTGCTGGTCTTCGCCGCCGACAAGCACGACGTGCAGCGCCGCTCCTATCCCAACTCCTTCCACGGCAACACCGCCGCGGCCGGATGGGAGTACGTGGAGTCGCTGCGGCTGGCCGAACAGGCCGCGCGGGTCGGTGAGGAGGCCGTCGCCCTGCTCACCGCGCCGGTCGCCCCCTCGGGCACCGCGGACCTGGTGATCGGCCCCGCCCAGATGGCGCTGCAGATCCACGAGTCATGCGGCCACGCCCTCGAACTGGACCGCATCCTCGGCGACGAGTCCAACTTCGCCGGGACGTCCTTCATCACCCCGGACGCGCTCGGCGCGCTGCGCTACGGCTCACCCGCGGTCAACGTCACCGCCGACCCGTCCGTGCCCGGCACCCGGGGCTCCTTCGGCTGGGACGACGAGGGCACCCCGGCCGCGCGCCGGGAGCTGATCCGCGAGGGCGTCGTGGTCGACTTCCTGTCCAGCAGGGACAGCGCCGCCAGGCTCGGCCTTACCCCGATCGGCGCCGCGAGGGCCGACGGCTGGGCCTACCCGCCGGTCTGCTTCGCCACCAACGTCTTCCTCGAACCCGGCTCGGGAAGCCTCGACGAACTGCTCGACCGCCTCGGCGACGGCTACTACGTCGACGACAACCGCAGCTGGTCCATCGACGAGCGCCGCTGGAACTTCCAGTTCGGCACCGAGGTCGCCTACGAGGTACGGCGTGGCAGGCGCGGGCGGCTGCTCAAGAACCTCTCCTACGGCGGTGTGACGCCGCGCTTCTGGGGCTCGGTCGAGGCCGTCGCGGGCCCGGAGGAGTTCAGGGCGTTCGGCATGCCCTGCGGCAAGGGCGAGCCGAAACAGTGGGGCTTCCTCGGGCACGGCGCCTCCCCGGCGCTCGTACGCGGCGTGCGGATCGGGGTCGCGTGATGACGGGCCCGAACGGAATCCCGGACAGAGGCCGGGACGGAAACCTGGACGGGGGAGACGGGATGAGGCCCTACACCGGCGGGGACCGCGCGCTTGAGGCGGTCGAACGGGCGCTCGCGGGCGCCGCGGGGGCCGACGAGGCGGAGGCCTTCCTCGCCGTGCGCTCGGGGGAGTACACCCGCTTCGCCGGGGAGCGCATTCACCAGGCGCAGGACATCGTGGAACGGCAGCTCATGGTGCGGGTCGTCGTGGACGGCCGTACCGCGCGGGCCGCGACCTCCAGGATCGAGGAGCCGGAGACGGCCGCGCGGGCCGCGCTCGAACTGGCGCGCGGCGGCGCCCGAGGGGCCTGCGGCGTCGCCCGGGCGCGGCCGTACCCGGAACCGGACCTGTGGCACGCCGACGTCGAGGAGTGGGACGCCGCCGCCCGCTCGGCGGAGGCCGCCCATGTCATCGGTGAGGCCAGGGCCGCGGGCGCCGGGGCCTACGGCATGTTCGGCCGCGCCGTCACCGAGCTCGCGGTCGCCGGGACCGGCGGCGTGCGGGCCTACGCCGCCGCGACCGAGGCCTCGGGCGCCCTCACCGTCAAGGCGGGCGAGGGCTCCTCCTACTGGTGTGACCTGGGCAGGTCGGCGCGGGCGCTGGGCCTGCGGGAGGCGGCGAGCCGTACCGTGGCCGAGGCGGCGCGGGCCAGGCGGCCGGTCGAGCTGCCCGACGGCGTGCACGACGTCGTCCTCGGCCCGATCGCCGCCGGTGAGCTGCTGCACTTCTTCGGCGCCTTCGGGTTCACCGGGCAGGCGCTCGCCGCCGGGGTCGGCGCCGTCGCCCGCACCCCGGGCGAGCCGGTCGCCGCGCCGTGCGTCACGGTCGCCGACGACGCGCTCGCCGGGGTCGGGCTGCCGTTCCCGTTCGACATCGAGGGAACACCGAAACGACGGGTCGGGTTCCTCACCGCGGGGCGGGTCGGGGAGGCGGTGACCGATCTGGCCACGGCCGCGGAACTCGGCGTCCCCTCGACCGGGCACGCCCACATCGCCCGCGAGGAGTCGCCCCTGGCGATCCCGGCCAACCTGGTCATGGCCCCCGGCGCGACGCCGTACGAGGAGCTCGTCGCCGGGGTCGAACGCGGCGTCTACGTGCAGCGCTTCTGGTACACCCGCGTCGTCGACCCCGGGCGGACCACCATCACGGGGGTGAGCAGGGACGGCTGCTTCCTGATCGAGAACGGCAGGATCACCCGCCCCGTGGCGGGCAAGCGGTTCACCGAGAGCGTCTTCGGGCTGCTGTCCCGGGTGGACGCGGTCGGCGACACACTCGCCACCCAGCCTCTGATGAACGTGTGGAACGGCGCCGCGACCGCCCCCGCCCTGCGGGTGCGCGGCTTCAGGTTCGGACCCAGGCCATGAGGGCGGAGACCAACGCCGCCCGCCTGGTCACCCAGATCCTGACCGGCGAGGTCTGGCCGCCGCTGGCCGACAGGAACGGCCCCAGGCCCGACGCCGACGGCCGCGCCTTCCTGCTGCCCGGCATGGGCGGCGTCACGCTCGGCGTGCACTGTGGCGACCCGGCCACCGGCTACGCCGCCGACCACCTGGAACCCGGCCTGTCCATCCGGCACCGCGACCCCGGGGCCAACATGGCGCTGCAGTTCCTCACCTGCGTCGGCAACACGGTGCGCACCGCCTCGGGGGCGGAGGGGTTCGTGATCGGCCAGCACGCCTACGTGCTCGCCGACCTGCCGGAGGAGGCGCTCGCCGAGGTCACCGTCGGCGACCCCGTCACGGTCGTGGCCAGGGGGCAGGGGCTGCGGCTCACCGACCACCCCGCCCTCACCGTGAAGAACTGCTCTCCCGAGCTGGTCGAACGGATGCCGGGCGGCACCCGCGCAGACGGAAGGCTTGAGGTGCACGTGGCGGCGACGGTGCCGGCCGAGGCCGTCGGGGCGGGCGCGGGCATGGCCTCCGAGTTCGCCAACACCGACCTCATGGGCGCCTACGCGGGCCTGTCCCCCGACCTGTCGCTGGGCCTTGAGGGGCTGCGGATCGGTGACTTCGTGGCGATCGAGGACGCCGACCACCGCTTCGGTCGCGGCTACCGGTCCGGATATGTCACTATCGGCGTGATCTCCACCGGGCACTGCATGCTGCACGGTCACGGACCGGGGCCGTCGTCCCTGATCACCGGCCCCGCCGAGGCCTTCCACATCGTCCGCAGTCCCGACGCCAACCTGGAGGTGATCCGATGAGCACGCTGGCCGTGAACCTGCTCGGGATCGTCGAACACCCGGAGATCGACGGCATGACGCCCTACCGGATCGACGCCGACGGCAGGCCGTACGTCCCGGCCGGTGACGGCGGTGTCGTGCTCGGCGTACGGCTCGGCGACTCGGCGTTCGGCTTCGACGCCGACCACGTGGCACCGGGGGCCTGCCTGGTCCACCCCGACCCGGCGGCCCGGCACGCGCTGACCGCCTACGCCTGCGTGGGCAACGAGGTCGTGGTCCGTACCGGGGCGGCGCGGGGCGCGCGGGGCTGGGTGGTCGGCAAACGCGGCGAGGCGGGCCGGGTGATCGTCAGCATGGCGCAGGAGCATCTGGCGGCGCTGCGCCCGGGGGACGGGATCTCCGTGCGCGGGCACGGCCAGGGCGCCTCCCTCGGCGTGCCCGGCGTCGAGGTGCTCAACCTCGACCCGCGCCTGCTCGGCCTGCTGCCGCTGCGCGTGGAGGACGGGAAGGTCACGGTGACCGTGCGCGGGACGGTCCCCAGCCGCCTGGTGGGCAACGGCCTGGGCCGTCCCGCGCAGATGTGGGACCTGGACGTGCAGGTCACGCCCTCCACCCCGGGCCTGGCCGGGCTGCGCCTGGGCGACCTGGTCGCGCTCGACGACGTCGACGTGCGGCACAACATGGGTTACCGGCGCGGCTGGCGCACCGTCGGCGTCGTCGCGCACGGCGACAGCCCGCTGCCGGGCCACGGTCCCGGCGTCACCCCCGTCCTGACGGGCCCGGCGGACCTGCTGCCCGTCACGGTCGACCCCGGCGGGGAACCCGCGCTGTCGGAGACCGTGCTGAGCGGCGCTCCATACTGAACCAGACAGGCGTCAACGCGAGCGACGCGAGAGAGGACACCAGGGGAAGTGCTCGAACACCTATCCCTACCCGAGACGGTACGGCTGGCGCTGCGACGCAAGATCCTCAACGACGAGCTGCCCGCCGGGACCAGGCTCGTCGAGGCGGGCATCGCCGAGGAGTACGGCGTGAGCCGGGCGACCGTGCGTCAGGCGCTGCGCGACCTGTCCAACGAGGGACTGGTCGACATCAACCCGCGCAGGTACAGCATGGTCACCCGCATGTCCACCGAGGACATCCAGGACATCTGCTACGCCCGTTGTGTCCTTGAGTCCGCCGCCGCCCGAGACGCCGTGACCAACCTGCCCTCCGGCTTCTTCGAACGTCTCGAACAGCTCGTCCAGGAGATGGACGGCGCGGCCAGGGCAGGTGACATGCAGGAGCTGGTGGACATCGACACCCGCTTCCACCGTGAGATCGTCCTGGCCTCCGGGCGCCGCCGCCTGGCCGAGCTGTGGGAGACCATGAACGGCCACATGTACGCCCTCATGCGTTCCTCGCTCGACCGCCAGCAGCTGGAGATGGCCGAGGCGGCGGGCCGCCACCGTCTCGTCATCAGCGGCCTGGCCTCCGGCGACCCGGAGCGGATCGAGTCGGTCATCCACGCCCACTACCTCGAACCCACGCTGCCCGCGGACACCGGGGGCTGACTTTTCTCACCCGGCACGTTCGAAGGTCTCCCCTTGGGGGAGCGGAGGGCTTGCCGTGTGAGACAAGCAGGGTAGGGGGAGGGACATGGCAGAGTTTCTGACCGACATCACGGAGATCCGGGACAGGGCCCGGCAGGAGATCGACAAGGGGCCGATCACCCCCGCGTACGGCGCCGACCTGGAGCGCGTGATCCAGGTGTGCAACGAGGCGCTGGCCACCGAGCTGGTCTGCGTGCTGCGCTACAAGCGGCACTACTACACCGCGACCGGCATCTACGCCG
>NZ_JBHSBC010000002.1:244571-265234 GCF_042650425.1 Streptosporangium jomthongense
AACACGCCGGTGAGGAGCAGGAGCACGCCGACATGCTCGCCCGGCGCATCGTGCAGCTCGGCGGCGATCCCGATCTCAGCCCCGAGGCGCTGGCGACCCGGTCCCACACCGAGTACGACGCCAGCCTCGACCTGGTGGAGATGATCAAGGAAGACCTGATCGCGGAGCGGATCGTCATCGTCTCCTACACCGAGATCATTCAGTGGCTCGGCGACCACGACGTCACCACCCGCAGGGTCTTCGAGCACATCCTCGCCCAGGAGGAGGACCACGCCGACGACCTCAGGGGACTGCTCGAACGACTTCCCGCCGCGCTGAAGGGCTGAGGGCGCCGGGCACCGGTTGGAGGACGGCACAACGGGACCGGCCCGGTTCGTCGTGGCGGCCGAAGAAGCGGGGCGGACGGGCGCCTAGCGTTCGGACATGCCCCGCCTCTCCCTCAGCGACCTCTACCGCATAGCGGTTCCGGGAGACCCCCGGCTCCGCCCCGACGGAGGCGCCGTCGCCTACACGGTGACGACGGCCGACCGGGAAACCGACGCCAACCACTCCGAGATCTGGCTCGCCGCCCCCGGCGCCGAGCCGCGCCGCCTGACGGGCGGGCCGCACGACTCCTCCCCCCGCTGGTCTCCGGCGGGCCGTACGCTCGCCTTCCTGCGCCCCGTCGAAGGCAGGGCGCAGATCCACCTGCTGCCGATGGACGGCGGCGAGCCGCGCGTCCTGACGGACGCCCCGCTGGGAGCGGGCGCGGCGGTCTGGTCGCCCGACGGGACCAGGATCGCCTACGCGGCGCCGTACGGGGAGGTCGACCCGGTGGCGCCGGTGGTGACCGACCTGCTCGGCTACAAGGCCGACGGCGCCGGCCTGCTGCGCGGCCTGACGACGCAGCTGTTCGTCGTGGACGTCGAGACGGGACGGACCGTCCGGGTCACCTCGGGAGACGCCTTCGCCGGTGAGCCGTCCTGGACGCCGGACGGCCTGCGCCTGACCTTCGTCACCGACACGGGACAGGACCGCGACCTGGTCATCGGTGGGGCCGCCTACTCGATCGACGTGCCCGATCCCGGCCCCGAGGACGAATCAGGAGGAGATCCCGAGGGCGTGCCGGAGCGGCTCACCGGCGAGGAGCTGATCTGCGCCGGGGCGTGGTGGACCGGCGGACGGCTGCTGGTCGCCGGGATGACCGGCGGGCCCGTCGGCCACACCCGCCTGTTCCACCTGGACGACGGCGACCTCACCGAGGTGACCGAGGGCCTGGACCGCAACCTCATGGTCGGCGCCCCCGGCTACCCCGGGGCGCTTCCCCAGCAGGCCGGGGACGAACTGATCTTCTGCGCCCGCGACGGCGGCTGCACGCACCTCTACCGCGCCGGCGGGGACAAGCTCGTCGGCGGGGACCAGGTGGTCTCCGGCGTCAGCGCCGCCGCGGGCAGGATCGCCTACGTCGCGGCCACGCCGCACAGCGCGGGGGAGGTCTACCTCCTGGACCTGCCGGGCGACAGGGAGGCGGGACAGCCCGCGGCGATGCGGCTGACCTCGTACGCGCTGGAGGACGTCGAGCTGTTCACGCCGCGCAGCCGTACCTTCACCGCGCCGGACGGCACACCGGTCGAGGGATTCGTGCTGCGCGACGAGACGCTCACCGGGCCCGGCCCGCTGCTGCTGGACGTGCACGGCGGCCCGCACAACACGTGGGCCCCGATCTTCGACGGGGTGCACCTCTACCACCAGATGCTCGCGGCCAAGGGGTGGACCGTGCTCACCCTCAACCCCAGGGGCAGCGACGGGTACGGCGAGGCGTTCTACACCGCGGCCGTGGGCGCGTGGGGGATCGCCGACACCGACGACTTCCTCAGCCCGATCGACGACCTGGTCGCCGAGGGGGTGGCCGACCCGGACCGGCTCGGGCTGACCGGCTACAGCTACGGCGGCTACGTCTCCTGCTGGCTGCCGACCAGGACGGACCGTTTCCGGGCGGCCATCCCCGGCGGCTGCGTCAGCGACCTGAACAGCATGGCCGGGACCTCCGACCTCGGGTACCTCCTGAAGGTCCACGAGTGCGGCGGGGACGTCACGGGCCAGTCGCCCATGGAGAACGTCGGGAAGGTCACCACGCCGACCCTCCTCCTGCACGGGGAGGACGACGACCGCTGCCCCGTCGGCCAGGCCGAGCAGTGGTTCGCCGCGCTGCGCGAGCGGGGCGTCCCGGTCAGGCTCGTCCGCTACCCCGGCGGCTCCCACCTGTTCATCCTCAACGGCAGGCCCTCCCACCGAACGGACTACAACGAAAGGATCGTCGCATGGCTGGAACAGTGGATCCCCAGCGCTGGCACGGCCGTCTCGCCGAGCTGATCGCCGAGTACGAGGTTCCCGGCGCGAACCTGGCCTTCCTGCACGAGGGGGAGGTCCACGAGTTCGCCGCGGGGCTGCTCAACGTGGACACCGGGGTCGAGGCGACCACGGACTCGCTCTTCCAGATCGGGTCGGTCACCAAGGTGTGGACCGCGACCCAGATCATGGTCCTGGTCGAGCAGGGCGCGCTGACGCTGGACACGCCGGTCTGCGAGGTCCTGCCCGAGTTCCGGGTCGCCGACCCCGAGGTGACCAAGACCGTCACGGTCAGGCACCTGCTCTCCCACACCTCGGGCATCGACGGCGACCTCTTCCTTGACACCGGCCGTGGCGACGACTGCGTGGAGAAGTACGTCGCGGCCTGCGCCGACCTCGCGCAGAACCACCCCCTCGGCGTGACCCAGTCCTACTGCAACTCGGGCTTCGTCGTCGCCGGGCGTGTCATCGAGCGGCTCACCGGCAAGACCTGGGACGCCGCGCTGCGCGAGCAGATCATCGAGCCGCTCGGGCTGACCCACACCTGGACGCTGCCCGAGGACGTGCTGCGCTTCCGCGCCGCCATGGGACACCTCGACGGCAAGCCCGCCCCCGTCTCCAGCCTCATGCGTTCGGCTGGCCCCGCCGGGCTGATCTCCGCCCGCCCCGCCGACGTCGTCGCCTTCGGCCGCGCCCACCTGGGCACCGGGCTGCTGGCCGACCCGAAGGCGATGTGGGAGCCGCAGGTCGACATCCCCAACCCGTACACCCTCGGCAGGCAGTGGGGCATCGGCTGGATCCTGGACGAGTGGCAGGGCCACCGGGTGATCTCCCACGGCGGCAACACCATCGGCCAGGCCGCCATGTTCTGGGTGCTGCCCGACACCGAGACGGTCGTGTGCTCGCTGGCCAACGGCGGCCACACCGCGGCCTTCCACCAGGCGGTGGCCACCGAGCTGTTCGCCGAGCTGGCCGGGATCACGGTCCCGCCCGTGCTGGGCCCGCCCGCCGAGCCGTTCCAGGCCGACCGGGAGCGTTACACCGGCGTGTACCAGCGGGCGGGCAGCCGGATGACGGTGAGCCTGCGCGAGGACAGGATGTTCCTGCTCGTCGAGCCCACCGGGGCCCTCGCCGCGCTGCAGCCGCCCGTGGAGATCGAGCTCGTCGCCGTGAACGAGACCACCTTCGTCGGCCGCCCCGAGGGGGACCCCCAGTGGCTCTCGGCCGTCTTCTACGAGCTCCCCGACGGCTCGCCGTACGTCCACCTCGGCGTCCGCGCCACCCCGAAGATCGCCTGAGGAGTGAGAATGCTGGAGAACCTTCAGGAACGTCTCGACGGGATCGCCCGTGAGCACGACGTGCCCGGCGCCTCGCTCGCGCTCTGGGCAGGCGGTGAGCTGATCCAGGTCGCCACCGGCGTGGTCAACCGGGACACCGGCGTGGAGACCACGCCGGACAGCGTCTTCCAGGTCGGCTCGACCACCAAGGTCTGGACCGCCACGCTGGTCATGCAGCTCGTGGACGAGGGCCTGGTCGACCTGGACCGTCCGGTTCGGGACTATCTGCCGGAGTTCGCCGTCGCCGACGGCTCGGAGAAGGTCATCACCGTCAGGCACCTGCTCACCCACAGCGGCGGCTTCGACGGTGACCTGTTCGAGGACACCGGGCGCGGCGACGACTGCCTGGACAAGTACATCGGCTTCCTGCACGACGCGGGGCACGTCCACGAGCCCGGAGCCCTGTTCTCCTACTGCAACTCCGGCTACTGCGTGCTCGGCGCCCTGGTCGCCAGGCTGCGCGGCACCACCTGGGAGCAGGCCATGCGCGAGCACCTGCTCGGGCCGCTCGGCGCGACGCACTGGGCGCTGCTGCCCGAGGAGGCCATCCTGTTCCGGGCGGCGGCCGGGCACCTCGGCCCCGACGGCGCCGTCCACCGGTCGTGGGCGATGCCGCGCTCCAACGCCCCCGCGGGCTCGACCATGTGCCTGGCCCTGCGCGAGCTGGTCCGCTTCGGCCGCATGTTCGTCGCGGGCGGCGTGGCGCAGGACGGCACCCGGCTGCTGTCGGAGGAGGCCGTCGCCGCCATGCGGACCGGGCAGATCGACGTGCCCGGCGTTCCCGGGCTGCTCGCCGACCGCTGGGGCCTGGGGTTCGAGCTGTTCGACTGGGGCGGCGAGGTCTACGGGCACGACGGCGGCACGATCGGGCAGAGCACGTTCTGGCGGGTCGTGCCCGGGTCGGACTTCGTGATCGCGATGAGCGTCAACGGCGGCTCCGTCGCCGGGATGATCTCCGACCTGGCGCTGCCGCTGATCCGCGAGGTCACCGGCCTGCCCGTGCCCGACCTGCCCGTCCCGGCTCCCGCGCCGGGGGAGGTCGATCCGTCGCCCTACCTCGGTGAGTACTCCGGGCCGATGTACAGCTGGGAGGTGGCCGGGGCTCCCGGCGGCCTGGACGTCACCCTGGTCCCCGGCGAGTTCATGCGGCAGACCGGCCAGACGCGGACCACCACCCGGTTCGTGCACCACGAGGGCCACTCCTTCATCGCGGCCGAGCCCAGGGGCGGCATGCACGAGACGGTCACCTTCGTGGTCGGCGAGGACGGGCGGATCACCCACCTGCACTCGGGCGCCAGGACGCTGCGTCGTGTCTGAGATCTCCGGCGCGCTGCGCGCGGTGTTCGAGGAGGCGGAGACCGAGGGCTTCGTCCACGTCCGGGAGATCGACGGCGACGCCGAGGTCTGCCTCGGCGCCGACGACCCGGTGGTGCTCGCCTCGGTGTTCAAGCTTCCGATCCTGCTGGAGTACGCCAGGCAGGCGGCGGACGGGAGGCTGGAGCGCACCGAGCGGCTGACGGTGACCGCGGCCGACAAGGACGGCGGCATCGGCACCTCCGGGTGCGTGGACGACGTCTCGCTCACCCTGCGCGACCTGGCCCACTTCATGATGACCATGAGTGACAACGCGGCGACCGACGTGCTGCTGCGCCGGGTCGGGCTCGGCAACGTGCACGCCACGCTGCGCGAGCTGGGCCTGGAGCGGACCCGGCTGATCGGCGGCTGCGCCGAACTGCTGGGCAGCGTGGTCACCGAACTCGGCCTGTCCGGCCTGGACGACGAGGAGGGGCTCGCCGCGGTCACCGAGGAGCGGATCAGGTCGCTCGCCGTGCGCGACCCCGAGCGGACGACCTCCGGTACGCCCCGGGAGATCACCACCCTGCTGGGCCTGATCTGGCGGGACGAGGCCGGTCCGGCCGAGGCGTGCGCCGAGGCGCGCAGGATCCTGGGCAACCAGATCTGGCCGCACCGCCTGTCCTCCGCGTTCGGCGACGAGGTGAAGATCTCCGGGAAGACCGGAACGCTCTGGGGCATCCGCAACGAGGCGGGCGTGCTGGAGTATCCGGACGGGCGGCGGTACGCGGCGGCGGTCTTCCTGCGGACCCGCTCGTTCGGGCTCAGGTTGCCCAAGGCGGACGCGGCCATCGGCCGTGCGGTTCGTGTGGCGATAGACCATCTGCGCACCTAATGTCACTTTATGTCCATTATCGTGAGCGGATGAGCAATCGGCCACGTTCCAGCCTCCGGCGCATCCTGGAAGACCTGGGAAGCACGGTGCTGGACGTGGCCGCCTCGCCCGGCGAGCTCGACGCCGAGGTCACCGGCGTGCACATCTACGACCCCCTCGACGAGCTGTTGCTCGCCGAGGGGAACATCCTGCTGGCCGTCGGGGTCGACCGCGCCGAGCAGATCTGCGCCCTGCTCGACGCGGCGGGCCCGGCGGCGGGCGTCGTCGTCAAGCAGCCCGTCGACGTCGACGAACTCGTCCGCGCCAAGGTGCTGGAGACCGGGGTCGCCGTCCTCGGGCTGACCAGGGCCGCCTCCTGGGCGCAGGTGGCGGCCCTGCTGCGCTCCCTGCTGGCCGAGGGCGACCTGGCCGAGCCGGGGGAGGCCCCTGCCGACGACCTGTTCTCGCTGGCCAACGCCGTGTGCGCGCTGCTGGACGCCCCGGTGACCATCGAGGACCGCTCCTCCAGGGTGTTGGCCTACTCGGGACGGCAGGACGAGGCCGACCCGGGCCGTGTCGAGACGGTGCTCGGCCGCCAGGTGCCCATGCGCTACCGGCGGATGCTGGAGGAACGCGGCTTCTTCAGGAAGCTCTACCAGAGCCACGAGCCGATCTACCTGGAACTGGACGGTGACAGCATCCACCGGGCCGCGGTCGCCGTACGGTCGGGCGACGAGATCCTCGGCTCCATCTGGGCCGCGGTGCGCGAACCGCTGAGCGACCAGCGGCAGCGCGCCCTCGCCGACGCCGCCAAGATCGTCGCCCTGCAGCTGCTGCGGCAGCGGGCCGGGGCCGACACCCGCCGCAGGCTCCGCGCCGACCTGCTGTCGACCGTGCTGGCCGGGGGCAAGGACGCCGCGGAGGCCGCGGGACGGCTCGGCGTCGCCAGCGAACGGCTGTGCGTGCTCGCCGCCCAGCTCAGCGGCAGGTCCGACGGCGACGCCGCGCGCAGGGAGAGCGACAGGCAGCGCTTCTGCGACGCGCTCGCCCTGCACGTCGGGGCCATCCACCCCAAGGCGGCGGCCGCGCTGGTCGGCTCGGTCGCCTACGCCGTCCTGCCGCTGCACGCGGGCAGCGGCGGCGAGGAGGAGTCGCGGGCCGTACGGGTCGCCGAGAGCTTCCTGGCCCGCGTCGGCCCCAGACACCCCGCTAACATCGGGGTCGGGCGCCTGGCGGGAAACCTCTCCGAGGTGGCCAGGTCCAGGGCCGACGCCGACAGGGCGCTGCGCGTGCTGCGCGCCAGGGAGGCCTCCGGCGCCGTCGCCGGCTACACCGGCGTGCACTTCGAGGCGCTGCTGCTGCAGCTGGCCGACCTGGCCGAGGCGGAGGAGCAGGCGCCGACCGGCCCCTACGAACGGCTGCTGGCCTACGACGCCGAACACGGCAGCGAGCTCGTCCCCACCCTGCGGGCCTACCTCGACGCCTTCGGCGACGTCAACGCCGCCGCGGCCAGGGTCCACGTGCACGCCAACACCTTCCGTTACCGGCTGAAGCGGCTCACCGAGATCGGCGGCCTGGACCTGGGCGACTCCGAGGCCAGGCTGACCGTGATGCTCCAGATGCGGATCTTCGGCAGATAACACGACGGGCGACCCGCTTTTTGTGATTGAGCACGAAGAACGAGCCGCGCGAAAGAGCGATTGTGGGGCATCGCCCTCCACCTTCCTGGAGTTCCGTTGACATCCTCCTCTCCCTGAAGGGAGGGGATTCCCGCGGTCGCCCGTGGGGGTTCCTGCTTCACGGCCAGTTGCCCGCCCGAGAGGACTCTCGTTGAGGTCTTACACCAGCTCAGCAGGCGTTTTACCTCTCCGCCAGCCCGGCGGCGAGGATGTTCTTCGCGGCGTTGACGTCCCGGTCGTGGACCGCGCCGCATGGGCAGGCCCACTCCCGGACGTTCAGCGGCATCCTGCCTTGCAGGGTCCCGCACGCCGAGCACAGCTTCGAACTCGGGAACCAGCGGTCCACCGCCACCAGTTCCCGCCCGTACCACCGGGCTTTGTACTCCAGCATCAAGCGCAGTTCCCGCCAGGAGGCATCCGAGATGGCGCGGGCCAGCGAGCGGTTCCTCATCATGTTGCGGACGGTCAGGTCCTCCACGGCGATCACTTGGTTCTCGCGAACAAGCCGTGTGGTGACCTTGTGCAGGTGATCCCTCCTGCGGTCGGCGATCCGGGCGTACACCTTGGCCACCTTCAGCTTGGCTTTGGCCCGGTTCGCACTGCCCTTCTCCTTGCGGGCGAGCGCCCGCTGAGCCTTGGCCAGTTTGCGCCGGTCGACCCGCTCGTGACGCGGGTTGGCGATCTTCTCTCCGGTCGAGAGGACGAGCAGGTGGTTCAGGCCCGCGTCGATTCCCACGTTCGCTTCGACGGACGGAAGCGGAGCGATCTTTTCCTCGACCAGCAGGGACACGAACCAGCGGCCCGCGGCGTCTTTCGACACGGTCACCGTGGACGGCTCCGCGCCCTGCGGGAGCGGGCGCGACCACACGATGTTCAGCGGCGCGTCCATCTTCGCCAGCGTCAACCGGCCGTCCCTCCAGCGGAACGCCGAGCGGGTGTACTCCGCCGACGGCCGCGACTTCTTCTTGCTCTTGAACGTCGGGTACTTCGCGCGCTTGGCGAAGAAGTTCGCGAACCCCGCCTGAAGGTGGCGGAGTGCCTGCTGAAGCGGGACGGACGACACCTCGGACAGGAAGTCGTGGTCGCCGTCGCGCTTCCACTCGGTCAGGCGCGCGGACGACTCCACGTAGGAGACGCGGCGCCCTTCCAAGGTGTAGGCGCGGGTCCGCTCCTCAAGCGCTTTGTTGTAGACGAGGCGGACGCAGCCGAACGTCCGGGCGAGATCTTCGGCCTGCTCGGGGGTCGGGTGGAAGCGGTACTTGTAGGCCCGCTTCACGATCTGCGCCATGCCTCACATTCTAACAACGATCAGCTAAGGCTCGTCCGTGCGTTCGATACAGCGGCGCCGTGCCACTTTTCCTCCCTGCCCTGAAGGACGGGGTATCCACGCTCAAGGAGCTTCGATGAAAAAGACAGGAGCGGTGGCCGCTCTCGCCACCCTGAGCCTGCTCGCGACCGCCTGTGGCGGCACCTCCGACGGCCCCTCGGGCAAGGCCGCGGCGGGAGGCACCTTCTCCTTCGCGCTCAGCGCCGATCCCGGAGCGCTCGACCCGGCCATGGGCATCCTCGGGGTCACCAACACCACGCTGTCGCTGGCCTATGACACCCTGGTCGCCTACGCCCCGGACGGGAAGCTCCTGCCCAGGCTCGCCGAGAAGTGGGACGTCAAGCCGGACTCGGTGACCTTCACCCTGCGCAAGGACGTCACCTGCTCCGACGGCTCCAAGCTCACCCCGTCCGACGTGGCCGAGAACGTCAGGCACATCGCCGACCCCGCGACGCAGTCCCCCGTGTACGGCGTGCTCGTCCCCGCCGGGATGAAGGCCGAGGCGGACGACGCGGCGGGCACCGTGACGCTCTCCACGCCCCAGCCGTTCAGCTTCATCCTGGAGAGCACCACGCTGATGTTCGTGGTCTGCGGCAAGGGACTCAAGGACCGTTCCTCGATCGCGCACGCCTCCTCGGGCTCGGGGCCGTACACGCTGACCGAGGCGGTGCCCAGCGACCACTACACCTTCAAGCTGCGTGAGGACTACGTCTGGGGGCCGGGTGGCGCGGCGACGAAGGGGTCCGGCATGCCGGAGAAGGTCGTGCTGAAGGTCGTGCCGAACGAGCAGACCGCCGCCAACATGCTGATCTCCGGCGACCTCAACGGGGCGATCGTCTACGGCGCCGACCGCAAGCGTCTTGAGGCCACCCCGGGCATGGGCAAGACGATCGCGTCGGCGGGCAACGGGCAGTTCTTCTACCACCAGGGCGACGACCGGCCCGCCAAGGACCCGGCGGTGCGCAAGGCGCTCACCCAGGCGATCAACCTCCCCGAACTGGCCGGGATCGCCTCAAGCGGCACGGGGCGGCCGGCGACCGGGCTGGTCGGCGACCCCAAGCCCTGCCAGGGCGACAGCGTCACCGGTCACGTCCCGGCGTTCGACCCGGCGGCCTCCGCCGCGGCGCTGGACGCCGCCGGTTGGAAGGCCGGAGCCGACGGCGTCCGTGTCAAGGACGGCAAGCGGCTCAGCCTGCGCCTGCTGTACATCACCACCAAGGGCGCGGCGACCCAGGCCGCCAACGAGTACCTCGCCCAGTCCTGGAAGAAGGCGGGCGTCGAGGTCACGCTGAACGGCGTCATCGACACCAAGCTGTCGGAGTCGCTCAACGCCGCCCAGGACTGGGACGTGGTCTGGCTGCCCATCGGGGTCACGCTTCCCACCCAGCTCGTCGGGTTCCTGTCCGGCCCCGCGGCCCCCAAGGGCGCCAACTTCGCCCACCTGAGCAACCAGCGCTACAGCGAACTCGTCGCCGAGGCCGTGACCAAGCCCGGCGAGGAGGGCTGCAAGCTCTGGTCCCAGGCCGAGTCGGCCCTGTTCGAGGCCTCCGACCTGGTGCCCGCCGTGGACACCACCATGCTCATCGCCAAGCGGAACGCCACATTCGACATGGTGGCGGGCACGTTCGTGCCGACCTCCATCCGGATGACCGAGGCGGGCTGAGTGGCCGTCATCCCTCGTCTGCGGGGCCGCCGCCCGTCCACGGACGGCGGCTCCCGGGGCCGTGCGCGAGGGGCGTTCGTGCTGCGGCACCTCGTCCGTTTCGTGATCTCGCTGGCCGTGCTGCTCGTCGCGTCGTTCGCGATGATCCACCTCATCCCGGGCGACCCGGTGCGCGCCTCGCTCGGCCCGGCGGCCCCGGTCGAACTGGTGGAGGCCAGGCGCGCGGCCCTCGGTCTCGACCAGCCGATCCTCACCCAGCTCGCCTCCTACGTCGGCCACGTGGCCTCCGGCGACTTCGGCACCTCCTTCCTCAGCGGGGAGCCGGTCGGCGAGGTCATCGCCTCCCGGCTGCCGAACACCCTGGCGCTGGCCCTGCTCGCGACCGTCGTCGCCCTGCTGGTGGCGGTCCCGCTCGGCATGTGGGCGGGGGTCCGTACGGAGAACGGCCGCAACCGGGGCACCGAGGCGGCCTTCACCTCGGCCACCGGAACGGCCGTCGCGATACCGGAGTTCCTCTACGCCATCGCCGCGGTGGCACTGTTCGCCATCGGGCTCGGCTGGTTCCCGCCCGCGGGCAAGGGCGGCCCCGAGTCCTACGTGCTGCCCGTCCTGGCCCTGGCCATCGCCCCCGCCGCGATGATCGCCCGCATCTCCCGGGTGGAGACGCTGCGCGAACTCGGCAGCGACTACGTACGGCTGGCACGTGCCAAACGGCTGCCCTCCGCCCGGATCCACCTGCGGCACGTCCTGCCCAACACGCTCACCGCGACCCTCACCATCGGCGGCCTGCTGCTCACCGGCCTGATCGCCGGGAGTGTGCTGGTCGAGTACGTCTTCGCCTGGCCCGGTCTCGGCCTGCGGATCGTGGAGTCGATCACCCAGAAGGACTATCCCGTCGCCCAGGGCGTGATCCTCGTCTACGGCGCGATCGTGCTCGTGGTGAACCTGCTCGTCGACGTGCTGCTCGGCCTGCTCGACCCGACCTCCGCCCTGAAGGAGACCTGATGCGGCACCTGCTGCGGACCCCGGCCGGGCTCGCCGGGACCATACTGGTCACGCTCATGGTGGTCCTCGCCGTCATCGGGCCGCCGATCTGGGGGGCGGAGGCCGAGCGCATCAACCCGGCGGCCATCCTCCAGGGGGTCTCGGGCGAACACCTTCTCGGCACCGACAACCTGGGCCGGGACATCCTGGCCAGGGTGCTCGTCGCCGGACGGCTCTCCCTCGTCCTGGCCCTGCTGACCACGCTCATCGGCGCGGCCGCGGGCGTCGTGCTCGGCGCGCTGCCCTCGGTGCTGCCCCGCAGGGGCGCCCGCCTGGTCACCGGCACGGTCAACGCCCTGGTCGCCTTCCCCAGCCTGCTGCTGGCCATGTTCACCGCGGTGATCTCCGGGCTGGGCGCCAAGGGCGCCGTGCTCGGCATCGGCGTGGCCCTCGCGCCCGGCTTCGCGCGGCTCACCCAGACGCTCGCCGCCTCCGTCGCGAGCGCCGACTACGTGGCGGCCTCCAGGATGCTCGGCGTGCCCCGGATGCGGGTCATGACCCGCCACGTCCTGCCCAACATCGCCGAACCGCTGATCCTCAACCTCACCCAGGCGCTGGGCAACGCCCTGCTCGCGCTGGCCGGGATGTCCTTCCTCGGGCTCGGCGTGCAGCCTCCGTCGTTCGACTGGGGCCGTCTGCTGTTCGACGGGTTCGGCCGCATCTACGACACCCCGGCCGTCGCCCTCGGCCCCGCCGTGGCGGTCGCGCTCGCGGGCATCGGGTTCAACCTGCTCGGAGACGCCCTGGCCAGGGCCGCGGCACGCGGCGGCGCGGCGGTCAAGGCCGCCCCCGCGGGCGCGGCCGTACCCCGGCAGGAGACCGAGCCCGACCCCGAGGCCGTCCTGGAGGTGCGCGACCTCACCGTCACCTTCCCCGGCGGCGTGACCCCGGTCCGCGGCCTGTCGCTGACCATCGCGCCCGGTGAGATCGTCGGCCTGGTCGGCGAGTCGGGCAGCGGCAAGAGCCTGACCGCCTCGGCCGTCGGCGGCCTGGTGCCCTACCCGGGCGAGGTGACGGCGAGCAGGCTGCGGCTGTGCGGCTCCGACCTCGACGACCTGACCGAGCAGCAGCGCCGCAAGCTGCTCGGCACCTCGCTCGCCATGGTCTTCCAGGACCCGATGGCCTCCCTCAACCCCGCGCTGCGGATCGGCGGCCAGCTCGCCGAGGTGTCCACCGTGCACCAGGGGGCGGGGCGCGCCCAGGCCTGGGAACGGGCGGTCGACCGCCTCGACCACGTGCGCATCCCCGAACCCGCCAGGCGGGCCCGCCAGCACCCCCACGAACTGTCCGGCGGCATGCGCCAGCGCGTGGTGATCGCGATGGGCCTGATGGGCACGCCACGGCTCATCATCGCCGACGAGCCGACCACCGCGCTCGACGTGACGGTGCAGCGGCAGATTCTGCGCCTGCTGCGCCAGGTGACCGCGGAGACCGGCGCCGCCACCCTGTTCATCTCCCACGACATCGCCGTGGTCGGGGAGCTGTGCCACCGGGTCGTCGTCATGTACGCGGGCAGGGTGGTCGAGGAACTGCCCGTCGAGCAGCTCGCCACGGGCGCCGCGCACCCCTACACCCGCGCCCTGGTCGCCTCGCTGCCCGACATGGACACCGACAGGTCCTTGCCGCTGGCCAGCATCCCCGGCCGTCAGCCCGCCCCGGCCGAGGTCGGTTCCGGCTGCGCCTTCGCCGACCGCTGCGAGCTGGCCGGCGACCGCTGCGCCGAACTGCCGCCCCTCGTCCCGTACGGCAAGGCGCACCGCGTCGCCTGCTGGGAGGCCTCATGATCATCAAGAACCTGACGGTGCGGTTCGGTGCCTTCACCGCCGTCGACGACGTCACGCTGGAGATCCCGCCGGGGGCGATCGTCGGGCTGGTCGGGGAGTCCGGCTCGGGCAAGTCGACCCTGGCCAAGGCGGTGACCGGGCTGGTGCCGTACCGGGGGGAGATCACCGGGGCCGATCCGCGGCGCATCCAGATGGTCTTCCAGAACCCCTACGCCTCCCTCGACCCCAGGATGACCGTCGGCGCCTCGGTCGGCGAGGGGCTCCGCCTGCCCCGCGCGGAACGCCGGGCCGAGGTCGAGCGGCTGCTCTCGCTGGTCTCGCTGCCCGCGGCCCTGGCCGGTCGCTACCCGCGCGAGCTGTCGGGCGGCATGCGGCAGCGGGTGGCCGTCGCCAGGGCGCTGGGCGCCAGGCCCGAGCTGCTGGTCGCCGACGAGATCACCTCCGCCCTGGACGTCTCCGTGCAGGGCGCGGTGCTCAACCTCGTCCGCTCGCTGCGCGAGGAACTCGGCCTGTCGATGCTGTTCATCTCGCACAACCTCGCCGTGGTCCGCTACGTCTCCGACGTCGTCGCGGTGATGCATCAGGGCAGGCTGGTGGAGACGGGGCCGACCGAGGAGGTCGTCGGCGCCCCGCGGCACGACTACACCCGCTCCCTGCTCGAAGCCGTCCCCCGCCTGGGCCGTACCTCCTGAGACGTCACGGCCTGGGGGCGCCGATCGGGTTGGGCACCGGGACGACACCGGTGTCGACGAGGTGCCTGCCGAGCGGGGCGGCCAGCGCGACGACCTCCTTGAGGCCGGACTCCCCGAGGGCGGTGACCGGGTCGGCGGCCAGCCGGTCGGTGGCGTCCTCGATCTCGCGCCGTAGCCGCTCACCGGACCCGGTCAGCCGCCCGGCGCGGTCGAGCAGCCCCCTGGCGGTGAGCCCGTCGTGGCTCTCCCGCCACTCCTCGTCGCTCCAGCCCCGGTTGATCTGGATGGACTCCCTGGTGATCGCCCCGGTGGCCACGTGGGTGAGGATGGCGTCCAGCCCCCGCAGCCCGGCGTGCACCGACGCGATGACGTGCCCGTCCCCCCGGTGCTCACGGAGCACCGTCGCCGCCAGCCACAGGCGCTCCACGGGGTCAGGGGGAGCCGGGACGCCGGACCACCCGGCCGCCAGCGGCCTGCCGTCGAAACGGCACGCCCCGGCCGCCGTCTCCAGCAGCGACGCCAGCCGTTCCAGACCGTCCCGGCCGGGTGGCAGCGCCCGTTCCAGCACGGCGCGTACGGCGTCGATCCGGGCGGCGAGCACGTCCCCCGGAGAGGCGTGGGCCCAGGCGCCGGGAAGCGCCCTGGCGACCCTGCCGGGGGCGAAGCCGTACAGCACGGCCGTGGCGGCGGGGGCGTCGAGCGGGCCGAGCGGCGCGACCCGCCCGGTGAGGTAACCCGCCCACCACCCCGGCAGCCCCAGCGCCCTGGCCGCCTCGGCGGGCTCGGGCGTGAAGTACACCGCGGCGTGCAACGGCTCGACGGACCGCCAGAGACGTCTGGCCGATGTGGGGTCCACGGGCGTCCTCCTCTCGGATCCTCTCGGCCCCAGTGTGCTGGCCGGTCCGGACGGAGAACAGCGCCGTTTTCGGAAAGCGGACCGGAATCCGGCGCCCCGGCCTCTCCGGCGACGTCGTGGTGAACCGAAACCATCCGGAAGGGAAACTCGACCGGGGACCGGAAAAGGAGCATCCTCGTGTGGAGAGTAAGGTTGCCCTGCCCTAAATTAGGTAAGCCTTCGTAGTTTTCCCGGGAGTCCAGGTGTTCGCCAGCTACCTCATCGGACTGCGAGAGGGCCTCGAAGCGACCCTCGTCGTCTCCGTCCTCGTCGCCTTCCTCGTCAAGAGCGACAGGAAGAACCGGCTTCCCCAGGTCTGGGCGGGCGTCGGCGTGGCCGTCGCCCTCTCCATCGGGTTCGGCGCCCTGCTGACCTTCACCGCGGCGCACCTCAGCCACGGCCAGCAGGAGATGTTCGACGCCGTCACCTCACTGCTGGCGACGGTCTTCGTCACCTGGATGATCTTCTGGATGCGCCGGGCCGCCCGCTCCCTCTCCGGTGAGCTGCGGGCCAGGCTGGACGAGGCCATCCAGGTGGGCACCGGCGCCGTCGTGGTCATGTCCTTCCTGGCCGTGGCCCGCGAGGGGCTGGAGACCGCCCTGCTGTTCTTCGCCTCCGTGCAGGGCGCGACGACGTCGGCGAGCCCGCTGATCGGCATCACCCTGGGCATCCTCACCGCCGTCGCCCTCGGCTGGGGCCTGTACCGCAGCGCACTGCGGATCAACCTGACCGTCTTCTTCACCTGGACGGGCCTGCTGCTGATCCTGGTCGCCGGGGGCATCTTCAAGTACGGCGTGCACGACCTGCAGGAGGCCAACATCCTGCCCGGCCTGTCCACCTACGCCTTCGACATCAGCTCCGTCATGCCCGCCGACTCCTGGTACGGCGCGCTGGTGTCCGGGATGTTCAACATCACCCCGCAGCCGAGCGTGCTGGAGACCGCCGCCTGGCTCCTCTACGTCGTGCCCACCCTCTTCCTCTTCCTGCGGCCCCAGCGCAAGCGGCCCGCCTCCCCGCCCCTCTCCGTCTCCGACCCGCGTCCCGCGGCATGAAACCAGGGTTCAACATGCGTACTCCCATCGTCGTCGCCATCGGATTCCTCGCCATGGCGGGCCTGACCGCCTGCTCAGGCGGCGGCACCCCCGCCGCGAGCCCGCAGGCGGCGAGCAGCTCGGCGGGCGGCCCCATCGCCGTCGCCGCGAACGACACCGAGTGCAAGGTCGCGGTCACCGAGGTCACCGCGGGCACCTCGACCTTCACGATCACCAACGCCGGCAGCAAGGTGACCGAGTTCTACGTCTACGCCCCCGGTGACCGGGTGATGGGCGAGGTGGAGAACATCGTGCCCGGCCTGACCCGTGAGGTGATCGTCGAGCTGCCCGCGGGCGCCTACGAGACCGCCTGCAAGCCGGGCATGACCGGCAAGGGCATCAGGGGCCCGCTGAAGGTGACCGGCGAGCACAAGCCGCTCAGCGACGACGCCAAGCTGGCCGAGGCGACGGCGGGCTACAAGCGCTACATCAAGACCCAGAGCGACACCCTGCTGACCAAGACCCAGGAGTTCGTCGACGCGGTCAAGGCCGGTGACATCGACAAGGCCAAGGCGCTCTTCCCGGTCGCGCGGACCTACTGGGAGCGGATCGAGCCGGTCGCGGAGATCTTCGGCGACCTCGACCCGGCCATCGACGCCAGGGAGAACGATCTGGCCGAGGGCGAGAAGTGGACCGGCTTCCACAAGATCGAGAAGGACCTCTGGGTCACCAAGGACGTCAGCAAGGACGGCCCGGTCGCCGACAAGCTGATGGCCGACATCAAGACCATCGTGGACAAGGCCAACGGCGCCGAGATCTCCCCGGTTCTGCTGGGCAACGGCGCCAAGGGCTTGCTGGACGAGGTGGCCTCCGGCAAGATCACCGGTGAGGAGGACCGTTACTCGCACACCGACCTGTGGGACTTCGACGCCAACCTGCAGGGTTCGAAGGCCGCCGTGCAGGCGCTCAGGCCGGTGCTTGAGGAGCGGGCTCCCGACCTGGTCAAGACACTTGACGAGAGGTTCGCCGCGACCGAGGCGGAGCTCGGCACGCACCGCGCGGGCGACGGATGGAAGCTCCACACCGAGCTGTCCAAGGACGAACTGAAGAAGCTGTCAGACTCGATCAACGCGCTGGCCGAACCGATCAGCAAGATCGCCGCGATCGTCGCGAAGTAACCGGGACCGTCGCCTGCGGCGCGGGCCGGACTGAGGAGAAGGCATGAGTGAGCGGATCAGCCGCAGGAAGCTGTTCGGCCTGGGCGCGGCGGGGGTCGCGGCGGCCGGGGCGGGTGTGGTCGCGCTGCGGGCGGGCGAGGGCGGGCAGGGCCCGACCGCGGCCCGTGTCGCCTCCGCCACCGACGCGGTGCCCTTCTACGGCGAGCACCAGGCGGGCATCGTCACCCCGGCCCAGGACCGGCTGCACTTCGTCGCCTTCGACGTCATCACCGACAAGAAGGCCGAGCTCGACGAGCTGATGCAGGAGTGGACGGCCGCCGCGGCACGGATGACCCAGGGCAGGGAGGCGGGCACCTTCGGCGCCGTCGGCGGCCTGCCCGAGGCGCCTCCCGACGACACGGGGGAGGCGCTCGGGCTGCCGGCCTCCGGGCTCACCCTGACGGTCGGCTTCGGCGCCTCGCTGTTCGACGACAGGTTCGGCCTGGCGGCCCGCAGACCGGCCGCCATGGCCCCGCTGCCGAAGTTCCCCGGCGACGCCCTGCTGCCGGAGATCTCCGGCGGCGACATCTGCGTCCAGGCGTGCGCGCACGACCCCCAGGTCGCCGTGCACGCCGTGCGCAACCTGGCCCGCATCGGCTTCGGGCGGGTCTCGGTGCGCTGGTCGCAGCTCGGCTTCGGCCGTACCTCCTCGACCTCACGGGCCCAGGCGACGCCCCGCAACCTGATGGGGTTCAAGGACGGCACCAACAACCTCAAGCTGGAGGACGAGGCGCTGCTCGCCGAGCAGCTGTGGGTCGCCCCCGGCGACGGCCAGGACTGGATGACGGGCGGCAGCTACCTGGTCACCAGGAAGATCCGGATGATGGTCGAGACCTGGGACCGGGCCCCGCTGGACGAACAGCAGCAGATCTTCGGCCGTGACAAGGGCGAGGGCGCCCCGCTGGGGAGGAAGGCCGAGTTCGACCCGGTCGACTTCAACGCCAGGGACGCGGCGGGACAGCCGTTCATCAAGGCCGACGCCCACGTACGGCTGGCCCACCCCAGCAGCAACGGCAACGCCCACCTGCTGCGCAGGGGCTACAACTACGTGGACGGCTCGGACGGGCTCGGCCGCCTGGACGCGGGCCTGTTCTTCATGGCCTACCAGCGCGACCCGCACCGCCAGTTCGTCCCGATCCAGCTCTCCCTGGCCAGGCACGACGCGCTCAACGAGTACATCAAGCACGTGTCGAGCGGCCTGTTCGCCTGCCCGGGCGGGGTCCGCGACGCCGGAGACTACTGGGGCAGGACCCTGCTCACCTGAGCCGGGCCCGGCCGTGACGTACGGAGACGGCCCGCGCGGAGGTCGCGCGCGGGCCGTACGGCGTGCTCAGAAGGGGATCCACTCGGTGGAGACCGTGACCTCGTCGAGCAGCTCGGGGATGGGCTCGACGCCGATGCCCGGGCCGGTGGGAACCGGCAGGTGACCGTCCTGGAGGACGAACGGGGCGGTGATGTCGGTGGTGTAGTAACGGCTTGAGGCCGAGGTGTCACCGGGCAGGGTGAAGCCGGGCAGGGCCGCCAGGGCGACGTTGGCGGCGCGGCCGATGCCGGTTTCGAGCATGCCGCCACACCAGACGGCCACGCCGTGGGCACTGGCGAGATCGTGGATGCGGCGGGCTTCGAGGTAACCGCCGACCCGGCCGGGCTTGATGTTGATGATCGAGCAGGAGCCCAGGGTGATGGCGGCGGCGGCGTGCTCGGCGGAGTGGATGGACTCGTCGAGGCAGACGGGGGTGCTCATCCGCTTGGCGAGCTGGGCGTGCTGGACGAGGTCGTCGTCGGCCAGGGGCTGTTCGATCAGCAGCAGGTCGAAGGCGTCGAGCTTGGCCAGGTGGGGGGCGTCGGCGAGGGTGTAGGCGGCGTTGGCGTCGGCCTGCAGGAGCAGGTCGGGGCCGAAGCGCTCCCGGACGGCGCGGACCGGGGCCAGGTCCCAGCCCGGCTCGATCTTGAGCTTGATGCGCCGGTAACCCTGGCCGACGTAGTCGTCGACGGCGTCGAGCAGGGCCTCGACGGAGTTCATGATGCCGACCGAGACGCCGCAGGGGACGGACGGGACGGCGGCGCCGAGATAGGAGCCGAGGGACTGGCCCGCGGTGCGCAGCCCGGCGTCGAGAACCGCGGTCTCCAGGGCGGACTTGGCCATCTGGTGGCCCCGGTAGCGGCGCAGGGCCCGGTGGACGGCGTTGATGTCGAAGGGGCCGGGCTGGGCCAGGTGGGGGACCAGCGCGGGGACGAGGTAGCGGCGCAGGACGTCGATGGCCGTCTCGGTGTACTCGGGGGAGTAGAGCGGGGCGGTCATCGCGGAGCACTCGCCCCACCCCTCGGTGTCCGGGGTCACCGCGCGCACGAGGAGGGTGTCGCGGTGGTGCTCGGTGCCGAAGGAGGTACGGAAGGGGGCGATGAGGGGCATCGTGATGCGACGGAGTTCGATTCCGGTGATCTTCATGATGTGTGCGGCCGGTGCCGCGTCTCCTTTGCGATGTGCCTGCTGTGGTGTGCCTGCGGTCTTCGGAGCGTCCTGAGGGGTCAGGCGGGGAGCCGGACGACGTAGCTGCTCTTGCGGTGGAAGCCGACGACCTGGGCGCCCCGCGCCATCAGGCCGCCGAGGACCTCGCGCAGGGCCTGGCGCCAGGCGCGGGCCGTGGACGGGTCGGTGTGGCGCAGCGTCTCGATGTCGGCGGGCAGGTCGATCAGCACGATCTCCGCGTCGGTACGGCCGGGCGCGGGGCGGCCGTCCCTGTCGCGCAGCCCGACGACGGCGTTCACCGGGACGTCCACCGCGTACGGCGTGCCCGCCGCCGCGGCGACGACGTGCGGGACGGTCAGCGGCCAGGTCGCCAGGACACGGTCGGACTCGTCACCGGCGTTGATCGCGTCGCCCATGACGCCGTAGAAGGACGGCAGGTACTCGGTGGGGAAGGCGCCGAGCTTGGCCAGGTTGAAGTGGGCGTTGCGGCGCACGAGCGGATCGTAGGTCCAGGTGATGGTGTCCAGGCCGCGGTCGAGGGCCCACAGACGCTGGTGCTGTTTGAGGGCGAAGCCGACGCCGTTGCCCAGGGTGGTCCCGGTGATGTGGGAGTGCAGCGCCCGTCCGGCGGGGGCGGCGAGGAAGCCGACCGAGGCCCCGACCATGCGCCCGTCCAGGTAGGCCCCGGTGATGTAGTTGCCCGCGTGCGACAGCGCCCGCATCAGTTCGACGCTGATCGGCGCGTTGCCCGGCTCCGACTGCCAGATCTCAACGAGCAGCCGGTACACCTCCTCCAGCTCCTCAAGGCGGTGGAGCTCACGGAGACTGACCCCGGTCGCGGTCGCGTCGAGCCCGACCCCGCTCATCGCAGTTCCCGCTGGAACAGACGCCGCACGTTGCCGCCCAGGATCTTGAGGACGTCCTCCTCGGGCAGCCCGCGCCGCAGGAGCGCCTCGGTGACCATGGGCAGGCCACGCGGCCCGTCGAGGCCGGGGATGGCGGCTGTGGCGTCGAGTCCGTCGGGGGCGG
>NZ_JBHSBC010000003.1:0-206963 GCF_042650425.1 Streptosporangium jomthongense
ATCATCGTCTCCGGCAAGACCAAGCAGATCGAGCGCTTCACCGACCTGCCCTGAACACCGGTTCTGACCTGCGCGGACGGCGGTCAGGGCCGGGTGGGCACTCGATGATGTTATCCCGAAATGGGATTTTCCCTAGGAAAACCGGGTTCATACGATCCACCGTGACGACGAAAGAGCGGCGGCCGTCCGTGCCCTGCCTGCCCGGCGGCGCGTCCACTCAGGAATGAGGGCCCGGTGAGTCGAAAACGCATTCTGTCTCTCGTGACCGCGCTTCTCGCGCTTCCCCCGCTGGCGGTGACCACCACCGCCTCCGCCACCGTCACTGCCGCCCCCTACTGTTACGAGGAACCCTCACAGCCGACCGCGGACGTGAGCGACCTCAGGGCGAGGTTCACCTCGTCCAACTGGATGCAGACGCTCCAGGCGGTGTACGGCAGGCGGTGGCCGAGCGGCCAAGCGCTGGCCGTCGCCCAGGCCAGGGACAAGTACTGGACCCAGTTCGTCCAGACGAGCAGCTTCGAGGCCTTCGCCGAGTCGATGATGGTGGCGATCCACGAGGAGACCCACATGTGGGACCTCGACCCGGCGCGGACCAGGTGGAACGTGCACACCGCGGCCTGGATCAACGCCTCCCGGCAGGACACGGTCGTGCCGCTGTACGACGGGTTCCCCCGCAAGGAGATCCTGCCGCTGATCCAGGACCGGCTCAGCGACTCCATGGACGGCATCTACCTGCGTGACCGGACCCAGGGGGAGTATCACCTCCAGGGTGTGCTGGCCGAGCTGAACGCCGGACTGACGGGCCTGCCCGCGGTGACGGTCCTCCAGGAGTACATCAGGGGCATCGGCGCCAGCAACGCCCGCGACATCGCCGCGACCAACCTGCGCTACCTGCTGCTCTACCTCCGGGTGGCCAAGAGCAGGCACCCCGACTACTGGACGAGGATCAAGAACGAGCCGAAGCTGCGTGAGCTGGTCCTGACCCAGTTCCTGCGCACGGCCTACTGGCTGGAGAAGTCGGCGCCGTACACCGGCAAGCTGGGCAGCGCCGACGCCGACCGGATCACCGCGACCAACTACTCCCCGGCGAACATCGCGATCCTGGAGGAGTTCACCGGCAGAAGCGTCCGCACCGACACCCAGAAGAACTGCACCCTCTGAACGCCGAACGATCCCCTCCGGGTGCGGCCCCGGGGGGATCGTCTGCGTATTTCAGGAAATTTCCGTAATGCCTTGGATGGACTCCTGTACGTTCGCCGGGGCCGTACGCGAGGGGCGGTCAGGCGCAGCGCCAGTCTCCGTCCCAGTCGTGGGAGTCGTACGCCTCAAGGACGAACCGGTGGCCACCGGCGACTTCCTCGTCTTCGAAGAAGAGGGAGATCTCCGCCCTCGTCTCGGCTCCCGCGACCGACACGTTTCTGTAGAAGCGTTGGATCTCCTGCGGCGTCAGCGCCGTCCGGAGCGTGAGCCTGACGCGGTAGTCGCAGGAGGACCCGCTACCGCCGACCAGGTTCGGTCCGAAGACCACGTCACGGTCCGTCGAATAGACGCTCCGCGTCCGTGGCGGGAGAGGAAGGTCGAGAACGCGTTCGCGGAAGGCTTCGAGACGAACCGTGTCCCGCCAGATGGGAGCGATGACCAAGGCGGCCCCAAGGACGGCCGGCACCAGCACGAGCGCCGACCTCGTCCACATGGTCCACGTGCTTCGTCTCATGAGATCGCACCCTAGGGCTGCCGGCGACCGTATCCATGCGGAACAGGATTCAGGTGGCTCCTCATCATGGAGAGGAGCCACCTGGCGATCGATCGGGACAACTCAAGGCCCGCGGTGTTCACCGTCATCTTCATGACGGCTGTTTCGGGAGGAAGCCCTGGTTCCCGGTTATCTGGATGAGTGGGGAGACGAGCTTCGCACGACCGGGAATCCCGGACGACCCGGTTACTCGGGCACCGTCAGGGTCACCGGGACCTTGATGACCGGCTGGCGCGCGCTGGTCGAGTGGATGACGAGTTCCCCCTCCCGCGTGTCGCCGGGGGCGAGACCGGCGGTCGAGACGGTGACGGTCAGGGTCGCCGACTGGTTCTTGAGGAGTCCGCCCGTCAGGGGCGAGACGCTCAGCCAGCCGGACTGGGCGGATTCGGCGGTGACGTCGTAGGGGGTCGGCCAGCCCTGGTTGGTGAGGGTGACCGTCGCGGTCCTGGTGGTGCCGGGCGGGGCGGTCAGGCTCACCTGGGTGGGGGCGGCGACGACCTTTCCGGTGATCAGCTCGGTGTCCATGGTGGTGCTGTCGCCCGCGACGACGGTCACCTGCCGGGTGGTCGTGCCGTAGTTCTCCCCGGAGACCTGCGCGGTGTGGTTCCCGGCCCGGATCTGACCGGAGAAGGCGCCGTCCTGGCCGGTGGTGAACGTGGCGACGTAGGGGAAGGTCACCGTCGCCCCGGCCACCGGCCGGCCGTCGTTGGCGTCGGTGACCGTACCGCGCACCACGCCGTGGTCGGCGGCGACGAACGTCAGGCTCTGCCCGTCGGTGAGGGAGGCCGTGTTGTAGGAGTAGAGCAGCGCGTCGGTGCCGTCGGCGTTCTCGATGCCGACCGTGGCTCTCAGGCCCCGCTCGACCAAGCCGTCCAGGTCCTTGTAGCGGTAGCTGATCGTGCCGTCCTCACCGAGGAGGGCGGAGAAGGAGATCCTTGGACCCAGCGTCACGACGGAGACGTCCCGCCATTCGATCACGAAGGATCGGTGAGGGGCGGTGCCGACCGTGGCGGTGTAGACGTCGGAGCCGTTCTCGATTCTCAGGTCCTCACTCCAGAACGGATAAACCCCCAGATTGGGTGTGAAACTGTCCGGCAGCGTCGTGTGTGCGTCGCCGGTGGACAGGGTCTCGATGAAGCTCGCGAAGCCGTCGGAGGTGACCCACGCCTCGCTTCGCGACGTGCCGTAGAAGGGCACGGGGAACGGCAGGGCCACCCGCTTGGGTGTGAAGTCGGCCAGCGCGAGAGCCTGGGTGCCCGCCACGTACGGCTCGGTGCCGACCTTGCAGGTGTAGCCGAAGGTGTCACCGCGCGGTTGCAGGCCGATGTTCTTGGTCAGGGTCCCGGCCACGGTGATCTGCTCGTCAGTGGGTGTCTCGCAGAGCGAGGCGCTGATCCGCAGCAGGTGGGAACCGTACGGCAATTCCATCTGGTAGTGACCCGTGGCGCCGGTAACCGCCGTGACCGTCGTGCCGGGTACGGCGACCGTGGCGTCCTTCAGCGGGGAGCCCGCCACGGTGACCGTCCCCGAGACGACGCCCTTCGGCTTCATGGTCAGCGTGGCGTCGAAGGTCGTCGTCTGGCCGTCCGTGACGGTCGCCGTCCCGGTGAAGTCCTGGTAGCCGAACTTGGAGACGGTGACCTGGTAGGAACCGGGAGACAGACGCGGCAGGGAGTAGACGCCGTCCTGGCCGCCGGCCGCCGTACGGCCGAGTGGGCCGGTGACCCTCACGTCGGCGTGGGGCACGGGCTGACCGTTCGCCGTGACGGTGCCGTGCAGGTCGCCGAGCGGGTCGTCCGGCGCGGCCAGCACGGCGGCGTGGGCGTCCATGGCGCCCTCACCGGCGACGTTGTTGTCGTCGGCTGTCCCGCCGCAGCTCGTGTCGGGGATGTCGACGGCGGTGTCGTCGAGCAGCGCACGGATGGCGCTGACGTTTCCCCGCAGGGAGGGCGCGGCGGACAGGACGAGCGCCACCGCTCCGGCCACATGCGGGGCCGCCTGAGAGGTTCCGTCCATGAGGGCGTAACCTCCCCCGGGCATCGAAGAGCGTACCTGTTGTCCGGGGGCGGAGATGTCAGGCTTCATGTCCCCGTTCTCGCCCGGCCCTCGGCTGGAGGTGCTGGTGACGTCTCCGGCGGAGTTGAGATTGCCCACGCTGTAGCTCTCGACATACTTACCGGGCCTGCGACTCGTGTCGCACGGCCGCATCGTCCCCTCGTTGCCGTTGGCGAAGATCGGAAAGATTCCGGCGGCGATCCAGGAGGTGACGACGGATCTGAAGTCGGCTCCCCCCTCAAGCCAGCCCCATGAGCTGTTGACGACGTCGGGGGCGAGATCTTCACGAGGGTTCTGACCGTTCAGGTCGGTGGGCTTGATCATCCACTGACCGGCCGCCGCCAACCCCGCGGTCGTGCAGCCGTGGTCGCAGGCGTTGGAGCCGATCCACCTGGCGCCCGGCGCGACTCCGATCCCTTCGGCACCGGCCGCGATGCCGGTCACGTGTGTGCCGTGCCCGTCCTTGTCACACGGAGCGGCGGAGGGGCACGCCCCGTAGGCGTCGAACCAGTTGTAGTTGTGGTCAACGGACCCGTCGGCCCGTGTGCCGCGGTAGGACCCGATCAGCGCCGGGTGCGTGAAGTCCATCCCGCTGTCGATGACACCGATGACGATGCCCTCGCCCCGGTTGTGCAGGTCGTTCCACACCTGCGGGGCCTTCACCATGTCGATGTTCCACTCGACCCCGGCCGCCGCCTTCGAACGAGCCTTGTCCGGCTTCGGCTTGGGCTTCTTCGGCATCTCGATCTTGGCCACCGGCTCGACGGCGGTCACCTCGGGCAGGGCGGCGATCTCCTCGGCCAGCTTCTCGTCGGCGGTCACCTTCACCGCGTTGACGATCCAGAACGGCGTGAACTCGGCGTTCCGTCTGGTCAGCAGCGCGCGGAGCCCGGCCTGGGACCGGTCGGCGTAGGCGGTCTTGGCGTCGTAGACCGCCTTGCCCTTCGCGGCCTTCGTCGTGGCTCTGGACGCGGGGCTGAGGTCGGCCTCACCCTTCAGCCGGACCCAGAGGGCGGCCTTGCCGTCCTTCAGGCTCGCGCGGGCCTTCGCCGTGATCTTGCCGGGCTCGTACGGCTTGGCGTTCGCCACGTTCTGGGGGAGGAGCAGGCACAGCAGGGCGAGCACGCCGACGAGTGCCCGGGATAAGGAAGTACGTCGTAGGGCATGGGACATGTGTTCTCCTAGCGTCCGCCGGAGTTCGGGACACCGGACCTCCTCAGGGAGGTCCACATGACTCTCCCGCGGCCGAGGAGGGACCTTCCTCGGCCGCGGAGCACTGGTGGGGGAGGACACGCCTGTCAGGCGGTCCCTGGCCGCGGCCCTCGTGGGCCGGTCGTCATGGGGCAAGCATGGCGGCGGGGGTACGCCGTGATCGATCCCGCCCGCTGCCGGGACGGGGTACAGCCTGCGCTACCCGTGCGTGACGCGGGCCTGGATGCCGTGGAGCACGTTGTGGGCCGCGCGGATGGAGCCCTCCTGCCAGCCGTTGATGTGGCTCATGCGTTCGCCCGCGAACCAGTACGGCCCGTCCGGCGGCAGCAGTACGGAGTAGATGTCGCGGCGGGTGGCCAGGTCGTCCCCCCAGTCGATCCAGGCACCTCCCTGGAAGGGCACATTCGGCCACGCGACGGAGACGGGACGCCGGACCAGGTTCCGGTAACCGGGGTGGAGGTGTTCGCCGTCGGCGACGGCCGCGGCGGCGCGTTGCGCGGGCGTCATCGCCGAGAAGGAGTTCCCGATGTCGTGTGTCCAGATGTAGGCGCCGACGAGGATGCCCTCGCGGGCGTGGAGGTTCGAGCTGGGGTACCACATCTGGGTGATGTCCCGGCTGCTCCACGAGATGCCGCCGTAGATCTGGTGGTCCTTCTCCCACCACCGGTCCGCCTGGAACGCGATCTTGACGGCCGGGATGTAGTAGGGGACCGCCGCCTCGACGGCCCGTTTCACGGGCGGCGAGAAGTCGCTGTCGATGGCGTTGACGACCGTGAGGGGGACCGTCACGATCACGTGGTCGGCGTCCCAGACCTGCACGCGCCCGGTGACGCGGTCACGCCAGGTGACCTGGGCGCCGGACCCGGCGCGCCTGAGCTTCGTCACCTGCGCGTTGAGCGTGATGAACCGCCGGGTCCGCTGGTAGAAGGCCCGCGCGACGGCGTCCATGCCGCCGGTCGGCTCCACGACGGTCGACTGCTGCGGATACTGCTCGCTGAACAGCGCGCGCCAGCGCAGCGACGAGCCCTTGGAGATCTCGACGAGGTCGAGGGGTTCGAGGACCTGGCCCGGTTCCGGTCCCCCCGGCGGCTCGGAGTATCCGGCGTCAGGCGACCCGGTGTAGCGGTAGTTCCCGTCGAGCCCGCCGAACCCCTGGATGAAGTCACGCACCCGGGCGAGGTCCTCCTCCGACATGGGACGGTCCAGGTCCTGCTTGAGCGCGCGCGCCGCCAGCTCCGCGACGGCTCCCCGCGTGTCGGTGATCACCCGGCGGGCGCGCTGCGGCCGTCCGCCGAACGCGGCGGCGTCGTGCAGGTAGGCGGCGCGGTTGTCGTTGACGAACACCTGCAGGGGGACGTCGAAGTCGCGGCAGTACCCGAGGAGCGCCTCGTGGTGGTGGGGGAACCTGGCGGGCCCCGCGTTGAAGTAGAGGCCCGGGTCGCGGTCCCAGTCGACGCGCTGGACCGAGCCGTTCTCGACGACGGTGTCCCCGCCGCGGTAGGTCCTGATCCGGCCGCCGACCCGCTCCTGCGCCTCGAAGACCCGCACGTCGTACTGCGCGGCCGACAGTTCGAGCGCGGCGACCATGCCGGAGACGCCGGCGCCGATCACCGCGACCTTGACGCCCCGCCCGCCGCCGTGTCGTGCCAGGTCCGGCCGTCCGGCGTAGGCCTCGGGTACGGCCAGCAGGCCCATCGCCGTCAGCGTCCCGTACGCGGCTCCCACGCCACCGGCGCGTCCGACCAGGTTCACGAACGCCCGGCGTGTCAGTCGATCACGGTACATACGCCCTCCAGTACGGGGATGAGTGCGTCGGGATCGGTGGGGCGCCGCCCGGCGGAGCGTGGGCGGGAGAGAGCCCACAGCCGCTTGGCGGCGACCTGGCCGGGGTCACGAACCGGGAGGCGTCGACGCGCTGAGCTCGACGGGTCCGATACGCCTGTTCTCCAGATGCGCCTCTCGGGAAAGCACGAGGTTCTGGGGAGGTGCGAGGCCAGTTTGTCGTTTTATGACGGGAATGTCATTGACGGTTTCTGTAGTGGTTGTTGATGGTTTCTGCGCGCTCTCTCGGCGGGCGGGGCATGGCCGTTCGCCGGGGACGGCCCCTGTCGTCGCCCGCTCTCGCCGGGTGGGCCGCCGATCAGGGACTTCCGCCGCCCTCGCCCCGCGTGGCGCCCTCGTGGCTCGCCTGCACCGGAAATATATGGATATATCCGACTATTCCTCACTCAACAGGTGTAACTCTCCCTGAGGTCGGTAGCACCTGAAGTCAGGAGAGGAGGAGCCATGGAATTGACGGCCACGACGACAATCCGCAAACCGGCGCGGGACGTTTACGCGTTCTGGCGTCACCTGGAGAACCTCCCGACGTTCATGTGCCACCTTGACGAGGTACGTGTCACGGGCGAACGGACGAGTCACTGGACGGCGAGCGCCCCGTTCGACCGGACGGTCGGATGGGACGCCGAGATCACCGACGAGGTGCCGGGAGAGCTGATCGGCTGGCGCTCGACCGGCGACGCCGACGTGCCGAACGCGGGAAGGGTCCGGTTCGCGCCGGCCCCGGACGGCGTGAGCACGGAGGTGTACGTACTGCTCGTCTACGACATCCCGGGCGGCCCGCTCGGCAAGGCGGTCGCCAGATACTTCGGCGAGGAGCCGCACCAGCAGCTCGACGACGACCTGCGCAGGCTGAAGCAGGTTCTGGAGACCGGTGAGGTGATGCGATCCGACGGGGCGCCCTGGGGCAAACGCGCCCGCCGGGAGTTCCCGCAGCGTCCGGCGCGGCCCCTGTCGGCGGAGGAACTCGCGAAGGGGGCGGGGGCATGAGGGCCAACACCTGGGCCGGACGCAACAAGGTCGAGGTCCGCGACGTGCCGGACCCGACGATCCTCAACGGCCGTGACGCGATCGTCCGGATCACCTCGACCGCGATCTGCGGTTCCGACCTGCACCTCCTCGACGGGTACGTGCCGACGATGCAGGACGGCGACGTCATGGGCCACGAGTTCATGGGCGAGGTGGTCGAGGTCGGGAACGGCGTCGACCCGTCGCGGCTGCGTGTCGGCGACCGCGTCGTGGTGCCGTTCCCGATCGCCTGCGGCGCCTGCGCGGCGTGCGCGGCGCGGCTGTACTCGTGCTGTGAGAACAGCAACCCCAACGCCGGGATCGCGGAGAAGATGTTCGGCCACCCGGTCGCCGGGATCTTCGGATACTCGCACCTGACCGGGGGGTTCGCCGGAGGGCAGGCGGAGTACGCACGCGTGCCGTTCGCCGACGTCGGGCCGCTGCGGATCGAGTCGGAGCTGAGCGACGAGCAGGTGCTGTTCCTGTCCGACATCCTGCCCACCGGTTACATGGGCGCCGAGATGTGCGACATCCAGCCCGGCGACGTCGTCGCCGTGTGGGGCGCGGGCCCGGTCGGGCAGCTCGCCATGGACAGCGCGAGACTGCTCGGCGCGGCCGAGGTCATCGCGATCGACAGGGAACCGTACCGGCTGCGCATGGCCGAGGAGGCGGGCCACACCACCGTCGACTTCGAGGAGACCGATGTCCGCTCCCGGCTGCTGGAGCTGACCGGCGGACGCGGCCCGGACAAGTGCGTGGACGCCGTCGGCCTTGAGGCCACGCACGGCAGCGCCCACATCGGCGCCTACGACCGCGTCAAGCAGGCCGTCCGCTCCGAGACCGACCGTCCGCACGCCCTGCGGCAGGCCATCCTGTCGTGCCGCAGCGGCGGAGTGGTCTCGGTCATCGGCGTGTACGGCGGGCTGGTCGACAAGTTCCCCGCGGGGGCGTGGATGAACCGGTCGCTCACCCTGCGCACCGGGCAGTGCCATGTGCAGCGGTACATGGAGCCGCTGCTGAGGCTGGTCGAACGGGGCGAGCTCGACCCGACCCGGATCATCACCCACACCCTGCCGCTCGAACAGGCGCCGTACGGCTTCGACATCTTCAAGAACAAGCGGGAGGACTGCGAGAAGGTCGTCCTCAAGCCCTGAGAGGGCCCTGGGCGCCACGCCGCCGGAGCACCCCGCCCCCCGAGGGCGGGGGTCAGACGCCCGGCGAGGCGTGGACGGGGGCCAGGTCGGTGAACCCGGAGATGTTCAGGACGGGGAGCAGGAGAGGAGGGGCGATCAGTTCGATCCGGTCGACATGGGCGAACAGGACCGACAGGCCGGCGCTGTCGAGGTAACCGACGGAGGTCAGGTCGAGGACGACCGCGCCCGTCGTGCGTTCGAGGGCGGCGGCGAGGACGTCGGTGTTGCTCATGTCGATCTCACCGACGGCCGTCAGCAGGACGACGCCGTCCGGGCGGAGATCGGGGACCAGGGTGAGCGGTGTGGCCATCAGGTGATCCTCGTGTGCATGTCGACGGTGGTTCCGGTGGAACCCGGGGTGACGGTGACGTGCTGCATCATGGCGCGCATCAGGGCCATGCCACGGCCGCGATGGGCGTTGATCTCGGGACGGGGAGGCTTCCAGTGGCCGCTGTCGGTCACGGTGAGCCGCAGATCGTCGACGGAGGCCTCGGCACGCAGGCGGATCGTGCCGCCGGGGGCGTCGCGGTGCCCGTGCTCGATGGCGTTGGCGCACGCCTCACCGGCGGCGAGCAGGATGCCCTGCAGGACCGGTGGGGAGAGCCTGCACTGGGTGAGCCAGCCACGCAGGGCCGTACGGATGGGTGCGAGCTGGGACGACTCAGCGGGGAAGACCACGTCCAGGGGAGCGGGGTGCCGGTACAGCAGCAGGGCGACGTCGTCGTCGTAACCCCCCTCCGGGGCCAGGCGGGTCATGACCTGGGTGGCGAGATCGTCGACGGCGATGTTCCGGCCCGCCTGGACCGCCGCGCCCGCCTGGTCGATGCCCGCGGTCAGGGGGCGGCGACGGCGCTCGACGAGGCCGTCGGTGTACAGCAGCAGGGTGGCGCGCGCGGGGATGTCGCACTCGCCTTCGGGACGCGCCCTGCCGGGGAGGACGGCCAGCGGGGCGGAGCGGCCCTCGGACAGGAGGCGGACGGTGCCGTCGGGGTGGGCGAGGATGGCCGGTGGATGCCCGGCGCTGGAGTAGGTCAGGTGCCCGGTGTGCGGATCCAGGACGCTGCAGAAGACAGTGGTGCACCTCGCGCCGGGGAGACCGGCGGCGAAGTGGTCCAGGGCCATGAGGGTCCGGCCCGGCCGGGCGTCCTGCAGCAGCAGGGCGCGGCAGGCGCTGCGCAGCTGCCCCATGACGGCCGCCGCCTCCAGCCCGCGGCCGACACAGTCGCCGACCACGATGCCGATGCGGCCGTCTGGCAGGGCGACCGTGTCGTACCAGTCGCCGCCGACCTCCAGGGGAGGGGTGGCCGGTTCGTAGCGGACGGCGAAACCGTCGGGAAGGCTGGAGGGGCCGAGGATGGCGCGCTGCAGGGCGAGGGCGGTCTCGCGCTGCTGGTCGATCTGGTGGGCGCGGACCAGGCCCTGGGCGAGATGCCCGGCCAGCAACGACAGCAGCAGCTGGTCCTCACCGGTGAAGGGCCGGTGGTCACCCAGGTCGATCCACAGGGCCAGCGGGCCCTCGGGGTGCTCCAGGAGGACGCCGGCCCCGGTGCGGTCGGTCACCGAGGAGAGCGGAGGCCGTCCGCGCAGTTCGGTGAGGGCGTCACGGCGCCGCTCGGGCAGCAGCCGCCAGACGGGTGAGCCGTCGGTTGCGGTCAGGGCCGGCTCGTCGTCGCCGTCGAAGACGGCGGCCAGCACCGACCGGGCGCGCCAGAGGTTCTTCAGTTCGGTCAGCGCGCCGCGCAGCGCGTCGTCCAGGCTGGTGGCCCGGGACAGGCACGTGCTCAGCGACGCCAGGGCGATCTCCCGCTGGACGGCGTAGTGCTCCGCGGTGACGTCGCGGAAGGTGCCGACGGTCACCCTGCGGCCGGTTTCCGGGTCCTGGGCCTGGTTGAAGGTGGCGCTGATCCACAGCCGGTGCCCGTCGCGGTGGGTGACGGGCAGGGTGTGGCTGCCCCGGCCCCGGCCGAGCAGGTCCGCGAAGGACTCGGCGACCTGCCGGTGCGCCTCGGGATCGGTCTCGGCGTCGGGCCACCAGGGATGGGCGGGCGCGTACGGCAGGCCGTCGGCCCCGTAGCCGAGGATGTCGGCGAAGGAGGCGTTGATCTCGATGACCGCGCCGTTCTCGTCGCAGACGAAGAACGCCTCCCGAAGGGAGTCGATCAGCGCGGTGCGCCAGCGGGCGTGGTGGCCGCGCAACCGGGCCAGTTCCACGCTCGCCCGTACACGTGCCAGCAGTTCGGCCGCGGTGAACGGCTTGACGAGGTAGTCGTCGGCACCGGCCCGCAGGCCCTCGATGGAGGCCTCCTGTCCGGCCCTGGCGGACAACAGCAGGATGGGAACAGAGGCGGTGCGTGAGTCGGCCCGGAGCGCCGCGACCAGCCCCAGGCCGTCCAGGTGGGGCATCATCACGTCGCTGACCACCAGGTCGGGAGTGGTCGTGCGGACGGCCCGCAGGGCCTGCCGTCCGTCGCCGACCGCGTCGACCAGGTAACCGGCTCCCCGCAGGATGCGGGCGAGGTACTCGCGCATGTCGGCGTTGTCGTCGGCGATCAGCACCCGTGCCGGGGGGTCGGAGGCCGGAGCCGTCCCCGCCGCCTCCGTCGTCCCGGCGGCCGGATCGTCGGGCAGCCAGCGCAGCGCCTCCTGCAGGTAGGGGTCGGCCGCGGCGGAGGTCACGGAGAGGGGCCCGGCGAGGGGCGGGGCCGTACCGGTGGCCGGGGTCAACGCCTCGGGGGGCAGGTGGGCGTGCCCGAAGGGCAGACGGATGGTGAAGGTGGTGCCCTCTCCTTCGACGCTGTCGGCGGTGATGGTGCCGCCGTGCAGACCGACGAGCTCCCACACCAGGGCCAGCCCGATTCCGCTTCCCTCGTTGGAGCGGGACCGGGTGTTCTCGATGCGGTGGAAGCGCTCGAACAGCCTGGGCAGTTCCCCGGCGGGCACGCCGATGCCGGTGTCCTCGACGGTGACCACGGCGTGGCCGTCGCAGGCGCGCACGCGGACCCGGATGGAGCCGTCGAAGGTGAACTTCAGCGCGTTGCTGAGCAGGTTGAGGATCACCTTCTCCCACAGGCCGTAGTCGATGTGGACCGGATCGTCCAGCGGGGGACAGTCGACGTCGAAGGACAGACCGGCCTTCTCGACGGCCGAGCGGAACACGCTGGCCAGGTCGGAGGTGACGGCGGCCAGGTCGACCGGCCGGTAGCGGGCCCGCATACGGCCGGCCTCGATGCGGGAGAAGTCCAGCAGGGTGTTGACGAGCTTGCCCAGCCGCAGCCCGTTGCGGTGGACGGTCTCCAGCTCCTCGCGTATCCGGGGGTCCGCCTCGGCGAGCTGCCCGCGCAGCTCCTCCAGCGGCCCCATGATCAATGTGAGCGGGGTGCGGAACTCGTGACTGATGTTGGAGAAGAACGTGGTCTTGGCCCGGTCGAGCTCGGCCAGTTCCTCGGCCCGCCGCTGCTGGGCCTGGTAGTTGCGGGCGCCGGCGACCCCCGCCGCGATGTGCCCGGCGACCAGCTCGGCGAATCCGCGGTAACCGTCGTCCAGCGGCCGGTACCGGTTCAGCGCGGTCACCAGGAACCCGTACGGCCCGCCGCCCTGTCGCAGCAGCGGCAGGACCAGTGCCTGCGTGGGCGGCTGTGGCCAGTCCCCGGTGGGCAGGGCGGTGAACGGAGCCCTCCCGAGGTCCACGAGCGCCGGTTCTCCCTGGGCGAGTGTCGCGGCGGGCCACACTCCGTCCGCGTCCCCGGCGGGCAGGGCCGCCGGGGCGGCGGGGTGCCCGGGGGCGACGCCGGTCGCGTTCGCCAGCCGGGCGGAGCCGTCGTCCTGGAACAGGTAGGTCAGCGTGAAGGGAAGGTCCCGCAGGTTGCGGCCGAGTTGCCTGCCGGTGAAGGCGAGCATCTCCTGCTCGGTGCGCACCACGCTGAGGTCGGAGCCCAGGTCTCGCAGCGTCGCCATCCGCCGTCCGCCGACGACCCGCTCGGTGTCCTCGCTGACCACGCACAACATGCCGACCACCTGGCCGTCGTCGTCACGCAGGGGGCTGTAGGAGAAGGTGTGGTAGGTCTCCTCCGGATACCCCGAACGCTCAAGGAACAGCAGCAGGGCCTCGTCCCAGGTCGCCCTGCCGGTGGACAGCACGGTGTCGATCCGGGAACCGGCGTCGTCCCAGACCTCCGCCCAGACCTCGCTCGCCGGGCGGCCGAGCGCCCACGGGTACTTGCGGCCCAGCGTGTCGCGCCGGTAGGCGGCGTTGCAGAAGAACGTCAGGTCCGGCCCCCAGGCCATCCACATCGGGAACCGGGACGACAGCAGGATGCTCACCGCCGTCCGCAGGCTCTGCGGCCAGCGAGCCGGTGACCCGAGGGGGGTCGCCTCCCAGTCAACCAGGGCGAGATCACCGCCGATCTCGCCGTCGACGGCGAACACGTCGGCACCCGCCGTCACCGACGGTTCACGCCCAGCGTCTTCAGAACGCGTCACCGAACGCCCTTTCACCCACCTGACCGGATCCCGAAGCCGCCACTCGTCCCGGTCGCGTCCACGGCCCATGATGCACGTCCCGTTCTCTTGCCGATGTGGGGAAGAAAACACCGGCATCGCCCCGCTACCTTGGCCGCTGTATTATTTTTTCGCCCATTGTAGGACAATTCGGTCTTTTTTCGGTGCGTGTGGCCGGGCCGACGAGGTACGAAAAGCACCCCTCGGGAGTACGGTGGCCAGGGCCTGAGGGCCCGGGGCAGGAGAATCCACCCCGGAGCGCAGGCACATATCGGCCGTCCATGGGCAGTAACCGGTTCGGCGCTCGTCGCCACGACCAGTAAGCATCACACAAGACAGGTGAACACCGATGTCGACCAAGGGCGCCGAGGACAGGCGGTGCGAAGAGCGAGGACGGACCGGCCTGTCGGCCAGGGCGGACACGAACATGGAGCGCTTCGCCGCTCTGGTGGCCCGGACGTTGCGGGCACCGGTGGCGCTGGTGTCCCTGGTCGAGGGAGACCGTCAGGTCTTCCCCGGCCTGGCAGGCCTGACAGGACCATGGGCCGAGAGCCGGCAGAGTCCGCTGTCGCACTCGCTGTGCCGGTACGTCGTGACGGACGGCGAACCGCTGGTCCTGACCGACGCCCGCCTCGACGAGCGGGTGCGCGCCGTCCCGGCCGTCGCCGAGCTGGGGATGGTCGCCTACGCGGGGATGCCGCTGACCGACGAGGACGGGCGGGTGCTGGGGTCGCTGTGCGCGGTCGACACCACCGCCCGCCGGTGGACCGACGCGGAACTGACCGACCTGGCCGACCTGGCCGCGGCGTGTTCGAGTGAGTTGCGGCTGCGCCTGGCCTCCCGCGCCGCGGAGGACGCCCGCGCGGCCGCGGAGGAGGCGCGCGCGACCGCCCAGGCCAACGCCGCGATGCTGCTGCGCGCCTCCCAGGAGATGGCCGAGGCCACCAGCGTCCAGGACGTGCGGCAGCGACTGCGCCACCTGGTGATCGGCGCCCTGGCGCCGCACTACATCGGACTGAGCCTGCTGCGGGACGGCAGGCTGACGCGGGTGCCCGACACGGACGGCCCGCACGAGGTCGAGGAGGTCCTCGGCCAGTACGACACCGAGGCGCCCTTCCCCTCGGCACGGGCGCTGCGCGATCGCCGGATGATCGCCATCCCCAGCCGGGAGGACCTGGCGGCCCGGTACAGCCCCGAGGCGGTGGCCGCGTTCGACTCCCTGGGCCTGACCTCGGCGGTGTGCCTGCCGCTGATCGCCAGCCGCGGCCCGGTCGGCGTGCTCATGGTCGGCTGGAATCGGCACCACCAGCCGGACCTGGTGGAACAGGCGACACTGAACGCGCTGGCCAGCTACACCGCGCACACCGTGGCACGCGCGCTGTTCCTCGGCGAACGCATCACCGTCGCCCGTCAGCTGCAGAGCGCCATGCTGACCGACCTGCCCGCCACGCCCGGACTGGACAGCGCCGCCCTGTACCGGCCCGCCGCCACCGACGACATGGTCGGGGGCGACTGGTACGACAGCTTCCCGCTGCCCGGCGTCCCCGGCGGGCCGGTGACGTCCTCCCTGGCGATCACCGTGGGCGACATCACCGGCCACGACATACGGGCCGCCGCCCTGATGGGACAGGTGCGCAGCATGCTTCGCCAGGCCGTACTCGATCATCCCGCGCTCGGGCCCGCGGCCGCGCTGACCGCTCTCGAACACGCCTGCCTGAGCCTGCGGCTGCCCGCGACCGGCAGCATCCTGCACGCCCGTCTGGAGCACGGCGCCGCCGGATGGGCGTTGACCTGGTCGAACGCCGGTCACCCGCCTCCACTGCTGCTCCTGCCCGACCGGAGCACCCGGCGGCTCGACCAGCACGACGTGCTGTTCTATCCGGGTCTCGGCCATCCACCGCGTACCGACCACCGCATGGACCTGGTGCCCGGCTCGACGCTGCTGCTGTACACCGACGGCCTCGTCGACCGGCCCGGCCGGGACGTCGAGCAGGCCATCGGCACCACCCGCGCGTTGCTGGCCGCCCACGGGGAGCGGCCGCTGCCCGAGCTGCTGGAGACACTGGCCGACGAGATGGCCGGGCCGAAGGCCGACGACGACGTCGCCATGCTCGCCGTACGCGTCCCGCTCCGTCCGCATGTCTGAGCCCGGTGGGCACCCGGGGCCGGCGCGGCGCACAGGACGCCCGGATGTGCCTTACCGTGGTCCCAGAGCCGTGTACCGGCAGGGGGCGCCTGTCAGTGGAAGGGAAGCCATGTCGCACCACGCCGACCAGAACGACCAGACGGGGCAGGCGCAGCAGGCCTTCATCGTGGAGGCCGGTACAGACGGCTATCCGACGATCGTGCACGTGTCCGGTGCGCTGGACTACGACACCTCTCCCGTGCTGGGCGCCGTGATCGACAGGCTGTGGGAGGAGCTGGACGGCGACCACCTGCTGCTGAACCTGGAACGAACCACCTTCTGCGACTCGGTCGGCCTGAGCCGCCTCATCGCCGCCTTCACCGGTTCCCAGCAGCGGGGGGTGACGCTGCTGCTGGTCGCCCCGCAGCCCTTCATGCGCCACGTCCTTGACCTGACCGGCCTGTCGCGGATCCTGATGATCCGCGACAGCCTCGCCCAGGCGCTCGACGAGGCCCGGGAGCGCTCCACGAACGACCAGGGCCACGTGCCCTCCCTGTGAGGCCCTCGGCCGGCGCCACGCCCGGACCCCGGGCCGCGGGACCGGTTACCCGTGCTGGGGCACCGGCCGCGTGTCGGCGAAGGGGACCGCGGGAAGGGGGAGCGTCACCTCGACCGTGGTGCCCTCCCCGGGGCCGCCGCTGACGAGGCAGAGCCCGCCCAGCTCCGCGGTGCGCTCGCGCATGGAGGTCAGGCCGACACCCGCGCGGCGATCCGGCGCCAGCCCGGCGCCGTCGTCGACGATCAGCAGGCGCAGCGCCTCGGGTTCGCGGCGCAGTTCGACCCGGACGTGGGTGGCGTTCGCGTGCCGCCGGACGTTGGTCAGCGCCTCCTGCGCGATCCGGTAGACGGCCACCTCGACCGCGGCGGGCAGGTCGTCCAGCTCGCCCTCGACGCTCACCTCGGTGACGGGCCCCTCGGGGGTGGCGGGTTCGGCGAGCGCCCGTACGGCGGCGGCCAGCCCGAGGTCGTCGAGGGCGGGCGGGCGCAGGCCGTAGACGAGCTGCCTGATGTCGCCGGTGACCGAGTCCATGCCGGAGCGCAGCTCACGCAGCAGCCCGTCGGCGGCGTCGGGGGAGGTCTTCAGGCTGAGGCGGGCCATGTTGATGGTCATGGCCAGCCCGCTGAGCGTCTGCCCGAGGCCGTCGTGCAGGTCACGGCGCAGCCGCCGCCGTTCCTCCTCCCTGGTGCTCAGGATGCGCTCCCGGGAACGTTGCAAGTCGGCCGACATCCGCAGCGCGTGCGCCACGTCGGCCGCGTAGGGGACCAGCGTGGCCAGCACCCGCTCGTCGTGCGCGGCGGGGAAGCGGCGCGGGGTCGGCGGTCCGACCAGCAGCCGCCCCACCCGCTCGCCGTGCCAGACCAGCGGCACCTCACGGGGAGCGTCGCCGATCTGCCCGCTGGTCGCGCTCGCCACGCCGACCCGCTGTCCCGGCTCGCCGCCGGTCACCTCGACCGTGACCCCCTGTACGGCCAGGCCCTCACGCAGCACGCCGATCACCGACGCCAGCGCCTGCGCCGGATCCCCCCGGCGTACCTCCTGGACCAGCCGTTCCGCGAGCACACGCGGGTCGCCGACCGGACCGTAGAGCAGGCGGTCGATGGACCGTTGCAGCGTCCGGCGCAACGGCTGGAAGAACGCGCCGGTGAACAGGGCCGCGGCGAGCCCGGCGATCTGGTCGAGGCCGGAGACCAGCAGGCTCGACAGCGCGGCCACGCCGAAGTAGACCCCACCGACCACGGCCAGCAGCCCCGCCGCGACGAAGGTCCGGCTGACGATGGTGTCGATGCCGTACAGCCGGTAGCGCATCACCGAGAACAGCAGCGCGACCGGGATGAGCATCGCCCACAGGATCGACAGCCAGGTCAGCTCCGGCGCGGCGACGCCGACGAACATGAACACGATGTACCCGGCGAACGCCAACAGCGGCCAGCCGATCTGCCGCCTGACCTCCGGGTCCGCCCCGCGGAAACGCAGCAGCATGGACAGCGCCGCCAGCGGCAGCGTCGCCAGGATCCCCGTCCAGTTCACCACCAGCATCGTCTGGTGGTACGGCGCCAGCTCGGGGATCTGCAGCGGGTTGTGGATGACCGCAGGAAACAGGTAACCCTCAAGCGGCGGGTCGGGCCGGATGAACTGGCGGGTGGTCTCGGCGACGGTGGACACCACGCCGAGCAGCACCACCGCCCGCCAGCGCCGCGAGGGCAGCCTGCCGTCCGGGGAGTACAGCGGCAGCAGCATCTCCAGCGCGAGCCCGGAGACCCCCCAGCCCAGATACACCGCGAACCTCAGGAACCCCGCGAGCGTGAGGTTCCCGTGCGAGGCGGTCAGCAGCATCATCGCCTGGCAGAAGTCGTGTACGGCGCCGCCGAGCCCGCCCAGGCACATCAGCCACGCCAGCTTGAGCCTGGGCCGGTGCGCGATGAGGAACGCGCCGACCGCGGGGAAGGTCACCCCCGCCGCCGTCAGCGGCGTGACGGTCTCGGGCGACTTCCACTCCTCGGGGAGGGTCGCGTAGATCCATATGGCCGCGGTCACGAGCAACGGAGACACCACGGCCAGGACGACGGTGACCGCCCTGGCTGCCCACGCCATCCCACTCCCGCTTTCCGGCGCCTGTTTTCGCCTGACCCTAGTGTGCCTTTGGGGCGGTACAAAGGTCACGATTCACCACCATTGTGGCAGGGGCGTTATCAAGGGAAGCGCCGGATTTCACACTGATGACCGCCAGCTCGTTCACACGACGACGGGAATGAGATACAAACTCTCAGTGATCCCGATCGATGGCACTGATCCTCGGCGAATCGGTCCGTACCACATCATGGGCAGATTGGGAGCGGGCGGCATGGGGGTCGTGTACGCCGGTCTTGCCCCGGACGGTGCTCGTGTCGCGGTCAAGCTCGTCCACGACTCCCTCGCCGGAGACCCGGAGTTCCGGATGAGGTTCGCGCGGGAGATCTCCGTCCTCACCCGGGTACGGGGCCTGTGCACCGCGCGGATCCTCGAATCCGACGCGGACGCGGCACGCCCCTGGCTGGCCGCCGAGTACGTGCCGGGGCGGACGCTGGGCGACCACGTCCGGGCCGACGGCCCCCTGACGGGGGATCAGTGGTTCGGCCTCGTGGTGGGGCTGGCCGAGGCGCTGGTCGCGGTCCACGCCGTGGACGTCGTGCACCGTGACATCAAGCCCTCCAACGTGATCCTCGCGCCGAACGGCCCCAAGCTCGTGGACTTCGGGATCGCGCGGGCCCTCGACGGGACGTCCGTGACCCGCACCGGGGCTCTGGTCGGCACCCCCGGCTGGTTGAGCCCGGAGGAGTACCGCAGCACGTCGGCAGGACCGGCCGCCGACGTCTACGGCTGGGGACTGCTCGCCGTGTACGCGGCGACCGGCAGACCGCCCTACGGCACGGCCCGTCCCGAGGTCCTCGCGCTCAGGGTCCTCAACGACCCGGTGGACACCTCCGAAGTCCCCGAACCCCTGCGCGAGCTGGTCGGCAGAGCACTGGCCAAGGACCCGGCGTCGCGGCCCTCCGCGCGGGAGATCCTGGCGGAGGCGTCGCAGGCGTGGCGGATCGACGGGACCGACGAACTGACGACACGGCTCGACCACACCTGGGAGCCTCCCGTCGAGGATGTCTCCTGGCGGAAGGAGGAAGAGGAGGAGCAAGCCGGGCAGGAAGAGCAGGACAGCCCGGACAAGCAGGGGGAGCAGGGCAGGCGGGAGACGCGGAAGGGCGGCCGTCGCCGGGGCGTGCTGGCCGGTACCGTGGCCGTCGCCGTCGTGGGGGTGGTGGGGGCGGTCCTCTGGTCCCTGCCGGACGGGGCCGGCCTGTTCGCCGCGCCCTCGTCCACGCCACGGTCGACCCCACCGTCCGCCCCGGTGTCCACCCCACCGTCCAGCCCGTCGACCGTGCCCGCCTCGACGACTCTCTCGACGCCCCCGCCACCTTCGACGACCCCGGCCACTCAGATACGGCCGGAAGCCCCGGAGACGACCGCCGACCTTGCCGCCGCCCTCGACCTGGCGCTGACCATGACCCCTTCGGCGAGTTTCTCCTACGAGGGCGGTTTCACCCAGAGTTCCGCCGTCGCGACGGTGACCGGCAGGGTGGTGAACCGTACCGCTCACGCCGGCCGTGACGATTTCGACATCAGGATCGGGGGCGACGAGTTCGATGATCGTCACGTCGTCGTCCGTGACGGTGTCCTCTATCCCGGTAAGAAGAACCTGTTGAGCCTGAAGGCGGGCACCGCCGAGTGGGCCGTGCTCATGGTCGCGGGAACAGCCGGGCCGTCCGTCATCGGTGAGGTGGTGGCCAACTCCACCCGGATGGAGCGCAAAGGACACACCTACTCGGGAACCCTGGCCGTCGACAAGACGAACGGGCTCCTGCGGGAGCTTCTCGACTCGTGGATGGGTGGGGACGTCATGAAGGAGGGTTCTCGTTCGTACCTCACTTACCTGCTGACCACTGACACGCACGACAGGCCGAAGGCGTTCCACCTCGTCTGGAGCTTCCCCACCGGAAGCGCCGGCATCTACCGGGCCGACTTCACCACCACCTACAGCGACTGGCGCTCCGCCGAGTGACCTCGGGGTCTGGGTGTTCTCAGCGGTTCGGGCTGATCAGGCCTGGCTCGTAGGCGATGATCACGCGTTGTGCATCGTGTCTCCCGGCCAGTACTTGGTCACGGCGCCCAGCATGAACTGAAGGGCTATGAACCCGCACAGGCCAGTCTTCAGGTGTTTCGACATGTGCTCTCCCCTTTCGGGGCAGGTCAGACCTCCGCGTTGCCGGAGGCGTCGTTTCTCTTCGCTGGGATCGCGACACGCCCCGCGCCGGGGTGCAGCCGTCCGGGACGGCGGCGCGTGGTCCGCCGTCCCGGGCTTGGCGCAGAAGGTCGCGGTCACTCCGCGTAGGGCTGGTCCGTTCCCCGGGGGCTGTAGCCGAGACTCCAGACGTAGCCGTCCGGGTCGGCGAAGGTGCCGCCGTACCCGCCCCACGGCAGGGCACCGGCGGGCTTGAGGACTGTGGCGCCGGCCTTCTCGGCCTCCGCCATGATCTCGTCGACCCGCGCCTCACCACGGACGACGTAGGTCAGGACCAGTCCGCTGAAGCCGCTGCCCTCAGGGCTTGTGCCCACCTGGTCGGCCAGGCCCTCACGACCGTAGAAACCGACGGGCGAGGCGCCGTCCGACTCGAAGAACACCGAGATGCCGTAGTCGTTCTTGATCTTCCAGCCGAGTCCCTCCGTGTAGAACCGCTTGGCCCGGTCCATGTCCCGGACTCCGAGAAGGATCGAGCTGACGTGCGCTTTCATGCCTTGCTCCCTGTGCGTGGGGTGGTGTGCGCCGGCGGGCCGGACATCCGGGCCGGGGCCCGGATGTCACATCGGCGTGCGTTCGCCGGTCAATTGGTATGACAGGCACGGACGGAGGAATGTGACAGATGGCTGAGCAGGACTGGCTGAGCGAGCGGTTCGCCGAGCACCAGAACCGCCTGTACGCGGTGGCCTATCGGATGCTCGGCTCCTCGACCGAGGCCGAGGACGCGGTGCAGGAGGCCTGGCTGCGGGTCGGCCGCGCCGAAACCGGCCAGGTGGAGAACCCGGCCGGTTGGCTGACCACCGTCGTCGCCCGGGTCTGCCTGAACATGCTGGAGACGCGCCGGGCCCGGCGTGAGGAGTCGGCCGGGGCGCTGCCGCCAGAACCGGCCGAACCGCGACCGAGCACCCACCCGGTCGGCCAGGCCACCCCCGAGGAGGAGACGCTTCTGGCCGATTCGGTCGGTGTCGCGCTGATGGTGGTGCTGGACACGCTGACTCCCGCCGAGCGGCTCGCGTTCGTCCTGCACGACGTCTTCGCTGTGTCGTTCACCGAGATCGGCGCCATCCTCGACCGCTCCCCGGCGGCGGCCCGGCAACTCGCGAGCCGGGCCCGGCGCCAGGTGCGGGGAACGGCCGACGCCTCCGACGCCGCGCGATCGGCGAAGCGGGAGATCGTCGAGGCGTTCCTCGCCGCGGCCAGAGGAGGGGACTTCACCGCCCTGGTCGAGTTGCTCGATCCGGAGGCCGTGGCCATAGAGATCCGCGGCGCCGAAGCGGTGGCGGCGTTCTTCGCCGGACGGGCCCAGGCCGCCAGGCTCGCCCTGGTCGACGGCGTCCCGGCGGCCGTCTGGTCACACCGGGGCCGGCCGAAGGCCGTCATCACGTTCACCGTCCACGACGGGAAGATCACCCGCATCGCCGTCGAAACCGATCCGGACCGGCTCCGCGACCTCGACATCGTCCATCTCCTGGCCGGTGACGAGGAGCGGCGTTGACCGGCGTCGGGTCAGGGCGCGGAACGCCGTTTTCGGGGAGGGGGGTCAGCGGTTCGGGCTGATCAGGCCCGACTCGTAGGCGATGATCACGAGTTGGGCTCTGTCTCGGGCGTGGAGTTTCGCCAGCAGCCGTCCGATGTAGGTCTTCACCGTGGCCGGTGACAGCTGTAGCCGCTCGGCGAGTTCGGTGTTGGACAGGCCGCGCGCCACCAGGGTCAGGACCTCCCGCTCCCTTTCGGTCAGGAGCTGGAGTTCGCGGGTCAGCACCGGGGGCCGTTCGGGGGAGCGGGCGAACTCGGCGATCAACCGGCGGGTGACGGTCGGGGCGAGGAGCCCCTCTCCCCGGGCGACGAGGCGGATCGCGTCGCACAGTTCCGCGGGCCGGGTGTCCTTGAGCAGGAACCCGCCCGCCCCGGCGCGCAGCGCGGCGTACACGTGGGAGTCCAGGTCGAACATGGTCAGGATCAGGACCCGCACCCCCTGGGTCTCCGGCGTCCCGCAGATCCGCCTGGTGGCCTCGATGCCGTCCATCGTCGGCATGCGCACGTCCATGAGCACGATGTCGGGCAGGTGGGCGAGGGCGAGTTCGACGGCCTCCGCGCCGGTGCCCGCCTCCGCGACGACGGTCATCTCGGGCTCGTTCTCGATCAGCGCCCGGAAACTGCCCCGCAGCAGGGCCTGGTCGTCGGCGACGAGCACCCGGATCGGCTCGGTCACAGCGCCTCTTCGTAGCGCAGGGTCGCGTTCACCTGGAATCCCCCATCCGGCAGCGGCCCCGCGGCGAACCGCCCGCCGTACATCGTGACCCGCTCCCGCATGCCGATGATGCCGTGTCCCGGGGAGGTCGCGGGAGGCGGGGCGCCGTGGCCGTCGTCGGTCACCTCGATCGTCACGACCCCCTGCCCGGCCAGGACGTTCACCCGGCAGCGGGCAGGGGCCGCGTGCTTGACGACGTTCGTCACGGCCTCCTGGACGATCCGGTAGGCGGCGAGCTCGACGGGTTCCGGGAGGTCGTCCCCGCCCTCGACCGACAGTTCGACGTCCACCCCGGCCATGGCGGCCCGCTCGGCGAGTTCGGTGAGGCCGCCGAGGGTCGGCACGGGGGCCGGTCCGGTGTCCTCCCGGAGCACCCCGAGCAGCCTGCGCGTCTCGGTGAGCGCCTGCCTGCTCGTCGCCTCGATGACCCGCAGCGCGTCGAGGGCCTCCTCCGGCCGGTTCCGCGCCAGGTGGTTGGCGACGCTCGCCTTGACCGCGATCAGCCCCATCCCGTGGGTCATCACGTCGTGCAGCTCACGGGCGATCCGCAGCCGCTCGTCGACCAGCACCTGGTGCTCACGCTGCCGTTCCAGGCGTGCCTCCTGGTCACGGCGTTCACGCACGTTGAGCGCCCACCGCCAGGCACCCCCGAGCAGCGGCAGGGCCAGGACGTACCACCACGCGCCGCCGGGGAGCGGCAGGTCACCGACGGCGGCGGCGACCACCGTCGCGGCGGCGGCGCAGGCCATGGCCCGTGCCGCGAGTTCCCTGCGGGCGCCGAGTGTCAGCGTGTACAGAGCGCAGGCCGTGGCGACGAACGGGTCCCACAGCAGGCCGAGCGCGGCGGCGGGGGCCGAAAGCGCCATGATTACGACGAACGCCCCGAACGGCCGGTACCGCCTGAGCGCGAGCGGTACGGTGATCGCGGCGGCGACGGCCAGTGAGACCGGGAGCCGCCACGGGGACCCGGTCTGGTCCATGAGCAGGTTGCCCGCGAGACCGATGTCCACGGTCAGGAGCGCGACGGCCGTCATGACATCGGCGGCGACCTGACGGCGGGTGGGCTTCTCTGCGGGCATGACCGGTACGGTAACGCGCCGCCGAACCAGGACACATCCACCCAGGGAGGATCATCCCTGGGGATGAACGACAGCCCTGGGGCTGACCGGGAAGTGTCCACGGAGGGCTGATCCGCCCCGGGTGGACGCGGTGCGATCGTCGGGCCATGCCAACCGACCACAGCTTCCCCGGCCGCCGGATCAGCGCGGTCTCCATGATCGTCGGACCCCTGCTCCTGCTGGCGGGGGCGTTGACGCGGGTGCCGTTCCCCTTCTCCTTCACCGAGCAGCTGGCGGCCGTACAGCGGGCTCCCGGCCTGGTGATCGGCGGCTACACCGCGTTCCTGGCGGGCAACGTGCTGATGTGGCCCGCCGTCGTCACGCTGGCCCGCGGGATCGGGCGGACCCATCCCATGTGGGCCGCGTGGGGTGGGGCGTTCGTCATCTTCGGGCTGTTCGAGCGCACCTTCCACGCCGGAATCAACCAGACCGCGTTCCGGCTGGTGCTGCGGCGCGGCCTGGACTCCGCGACGGCCTTCGTCCAGGACTCCTACCAGGACACCCATCTGTTCAGCTACCTGTCGTTCACGATCATGTTCGGCTGGTACGTCCTGGCCTTCGGCGCCTACCGCAGCCGGGTCCTCGGCCTGACCGGCTCGATCGCGCTCGCCTCGATGGGGACGGTGCCGCTCGGCGTGCTCAAGGGGACGGACGCGTTCACGATCGCCGGGACCCTGGGGTTGTGCGTGGCGTTCCTGCCGCTGGGGTTCAGGCTCGTGCGTGAGGGGCCGAGGCCGAGCCGCCGCTCCGTCCTGCTCACCCTGCTCGGCACGGCGGTCGTCGGCCTGCTCGCCTACGCGAGCACCCTCGGCTGAGCCACTCGAACGCCGTTCTCACCCGTTGTTAGACTCCCGGAATGCGGATTCCTGGAGACGAACAGATTCGCGCGCTCCACGAGAAGTACGCGCCCACGCGGGAGGCGTTCGAGCTCGTCTTCACCCACTGCGAAATCGTGTGCGGCATCGCCGAGCAGATTCTCGCGCGTACCGGATCCGACCTCGACAGGGACCTTGTGCGGGCGGGAAGCCTGCTTCACGACATCGGGGTCTACCGGCTTTACGGCGCCGACGGAGAACTCGATCACACACGTTACGTACGGCATGGCGTGCTCGGTCACGAACTCCTCCGTGAGGAGGGATTCCCTGAGGAGATCTGCCGCTTCTGCTCCTGCCACACCGGAGTGGGGATCAGCCGGGACGACGTGCGGAACCAGGGGCTTCCCATCCCCGTCGCCGACTATGTCGCCGAGTCGGGTGAGGAGAGACTGGTGATGTACGCCGACAAGTTCCACAGCAAGTCCACCCCGCCCACATTCGTCTCCGCCGCGTCCTACGCCACCCGGGTCCGGCGCTTCGGCGAGGACAAGGTCGTCGCGTTCAAGGCGATGTGTGAAACCTTCGGCGTTCCCGATCTCACGCCTTTCACCACGGCCTACGGGTGCGCCGTGGTCTAGGACCTGTTTTGTGGATCTTTACGCCTACTGCGGTCGTCCAGGCGGCCCCCCGCCGCGTTGTCGTCGTCGCCCATAACTCCGTTATGAGCTCCTCCTCCGCCTTGCGGGGCATCCACCTGGACGATCCTCGCCACGGCGAAGATCCACAAAACAGGTCCTAGGAGGGCGGGCGTACGGCAGGGCGGCCTCTCCCGTCTGACGAGGTCGTGGTCCCGTCAGGAGAGCCGGAGGTGATCCCACTCGGAGGCCTCCAGCGGGGTGGCCGTCTCCACGGGGACGACCAGCCCGGCCCTCCCGCGTGACCCGCCGGGGCCTGTGGGGTCGCCGACGCGCAGCAGGACCCGGGCGGGCTCCCCCAGAACCTCCTCGGGCACCTCGTACAGGGCGAGGGTCAGGGCCGGGTCGCGGGGGTCCTCCGCCGAGGCGACCAGCGGCAGTCCGGTCTCGGCGACGTAGCGGTCCCAGCCGAGGGACTCGATGGCGCACCTGCGGACCTCGGCGTCCTTCTCCGCCGCGATGGCCTCGCAGTTCGGGGCCTCGATCACCCACTTCGGAACGCGGGTGCCGTGCCAGGCGTAGAGCGTGTGCCCGTCGGGCCAGGAGAGCGCGGGCCCGTTCTCGCAGTGGAGCCGCAGGTCGCCGTCACGCCGGATCGCGACGGGACGTCCGGACATGACGACCGCGCCGGCCAGGGGGATCCACCAGCCGAGCCTGCGGGTCACCTCCGCCAGCGCGTCCAGGCGTTCGTCGGATCCCGCCCCGGCCACACGCAGGGCGGAGGTGTAGAACGCGATCCAGTAGGCGTCCCTCCAGATGTCCTTGGCCCCCCACACGTACCTGGACGGATCGGATCCGGCCCGGTCACCCAACTGGCTCAGGAGCTGCCCCCGTAACTGGGCGCGGAGCTGCCCCCACAGCGGCTCCCAGAGCCGGGCGCGGAGCTGACATCGGAGCCGGTCCAAGAGCCGCTGCCCGAGCCGGTCCCTGAGCCGGCCCTCCAGGCACTCCTTGAGCCGGTTCTCGAAGTGCCCACAGCGGACGATGGAGCCGCCAAGGGCGGAGACCATCGGGAAACAACCGGGTGGCGAGTCCACCCACACCTTGAGAAGGGGCGGCTCCAGGCCGACCAGCGCGTACATCTCGCGCACCGCCCGCTCCGCCTCGCCCCTGTCGACGGGGCGGGTGGACAGGCCGTCGCGCATCCACTGGTCACGGATGTCGGCGACGAGGGTCTCGTGCTCGGCGGTGAGGACGCCCTCGAAGGGGGGCAGGGGTGTGCCGCTCATCTGCAGTCGGTCATCCATCTCGGAGAGTCGCTCAGGACGATCGGTGACACCGCCGGTCCGGACTTCTCGTCGGCCGCCTCCGGACGCGTTCGCCGGGTCGAAGGAGCCGGGCGAAACACGAAGCGTGCCGGCGCTCTTCTTCGAGCGGCTCGGTCCGGAGGGGAAACCTGCGTTGTTCCGATGCCGCCAGGTTCACCGAACATTCTTGCGAGCCACTTGGAATTCGCTGGAGGACATTCTTGTGAGCCACTTGGAATTCGCTGGCGTCAAGGAAGTCGCCGGTCAGGGCGCCGGATCTCAGTCGCGGTGTGGTGCCCGCGGTTTCAGAGGGGCGAGGTGGCGGCCGACGGCACGGGCCAGTGTCTCGACGTCACCGTCGGGCTCGGGCTGCACGTTCCCCTCGACGAGCAGGCTGGCCAGGCCGTGCATCATCGCCCATGTGGCGACGGCGGCGGTCCAGTCGGTCGAGCCGTCCGGCATGGTGGTGCCGCTCAGCCACTGGTGCCAGGCCCGGTCGCGGGCGGCCACGAAGTCGGGGTCACGGCTGTTGAGCAGGTCGGGGACGCGCATGACCGCGAAGTGGGCGGGGTGGGCGGTAGCGAAGAGGACGTAGGCGACGCCCTGCTCGACGAGTCCGCCGGTGGCCCGGACCCGTTCCAGCTCGTCGGCCAGCAGGTGGTAACCCTCGACTGCGATCGCGGTGAGCAGGCCGGCCTTGTTGCGGAAATGGTGAGTGGGAGCGGCGTGGGAGACGTCCGCCCGGCGGGCGATCTCGCGAAGGCTCAGCGCGACCGGCCCGTCCTTCGTGACGGCCTCCAGCGCGGCGTCCAGCAGGGCCCGCCGCAGGTCCCCGTGATGATAGGACTGCTTACTCACGGCGATCAGCCTACCGGGGCCGCCTGAACGCCGTAATGCCCCCTCAGGGCTGCGGACCTGCTCAATCATCGGCCGGGCGGCCGCCCCGGGCCCCGGTTCTCGCGGGAACCCCACGACGCGGGCCGCCTCCGGGATCACGGCTTCGCCGGTCCCGTTCGGCTCCCTTCGGCGGCAGGAGAAGAACCGGGACGAGGGCCGCGTGGCCCGCCGTGCCGGACGGCTCGCCGTACGGGCTCGGGGCCGGGCGGACATCGGCCCCGGAATGACCCACCTCAATCTTGCCGTTGCCAAGATTGAATCCGCGTCGTATCTTGTCGATGTCAAGTTCGGCATCGGGGGGCCGGCCGGCAGGGGTGGTGCCGGCGGATCCCACGACGGCCTCGGCCGGGGGCCGGCCTGCTCAAACGGTGGTCTCGACAGACCGGTGAGCGGACCGGTGCCGACGCCGCTCACCCGGAGCCGAACCCGGACGGTGAGCCGTTCGCGTCCGTCGTGGACGACGCGGATCGAGATCGAGTGAAGACGATGGGGAAACGTGGACATGCAGGCTGTCAACGGGGGAAACCGGTTCGATGAGGATCGTCACGTCCTGCGGGACGTCGCCACGGCGACGCTGGCGAGGGCCGTGAGCGGACCGGGCGAGGCGGAACCACGGGCGGAGGGAGGGGTCGTCCCGGGCTGGGAGATCCAGCAGGGCGAGCCCTGGACCTACGTGACACCGCAGAGCGCGGCGACCCGCCCGCAGGGCTGGAAACTCCACGTCTCGGCGACGCCGCTGTCGGCGCCGCTGGTGCTGGCGCGGGTGGTGGAGGTGCTGGCCCGTCACCGCTGCTCGTTCAAGTTCGCCGCCACGCTCACGGAACTGAGCGGACTCGTCTCCCGTGACCAGAACCGCGGGTCGATGGGCAAGTTCGTCACGGTCTACCCGCCCGACGACGAGGCCGCCGTGGCGATCGCCGAGGAACTGCACACCGCCACGTACGGGCTGCCGGGCCCGCCGATCCTGTCCGACCGCGCCTACCGGCCCGGCAGCCTGGTGCACTACCGCTTCGGGGTGTTCTCCGCCCTCAGCGAGCTCGACAACGACGGCACCTACGCCTCCCGGCTGACCGCCCCCGACGGCACCCTGGTGACCGACGAACGCAACGCCTGGTACTCCCCGCCCGCGTGGGCGCCCTGCCCCTTCGAGTCGGGACAGGCGACGGTCAGGACCACCGCGCCCGAGGCGGTCCTGCTGGCGGACCGGTTCGTGGTGCGCCAGGCCCTCCGGCACAGCGCCAAGGGCGGGGTGTTCCTGGCGGAGGACCGCACCGACGGCGGCATGGTCGTGATCAAGCAGGCCCGCCCGTACCTCGGCGCCTCGATCGACGGACGCGACGAACGCGATCTGCTGCGTCACGAGGCCCGCATGCTGGAACTGTTCGGGCCGCTGGGGGTCACCGCACGCGAGGTGGCGTTGTTCGAGACCGGCGGCAACCTGTTCCTCGCGCAGGAGCACCTCACCGGGACCCCGCTCAGCGCCTGGGTCAACGAGCGGCGCCCTTCCCTGCCCGGCGCGGAGTGGCGCAAGACGGTGGTCGGCCTGGCGCGGAGGATGACGGCGCTGGTCTCGACGGTCCACGAACAGGGATACGTGCTGCGCGACCTGACGCCGAACAACGTCATGGTCCTCCCCGACGACGAGTGCCTGCTGATCGACCTGGAGATGGCCGCCGTGCCCGGCACGCCGGTCGGCCGGGCCTACACACCCGGTTACGCCCCGCCCGAGCAGGTGCGGGCCGCCCACTACGGCCCCGCGCCCGATGCCACGGTCGACCTGTTCGCGCTGGGAACGACCCTGTTCTTCCTGGCCACCGGCTGCCAGCCGTCGGTTCCCGAGGACCTGTCCCCCGAGGTCAGGCCGTGGGAGTCCCGGCTGCGCACGCTGCTGAGCGTGGTGACCGCCGACGACGCGACGGCGACCGCGCTGGCGCCGATGATCCTGGGACTGATGAGGGAGGAGCCCTCCCTGCGCTGGGACCTGATCCGGGTGCGGGCGTTCCTGGACGAGATGGCCGACGGGGCCGGGCCGGCTCCCTCCGCGGGGGGCGCCTACCGCCTGAGCGTGGCCGACCAGGATCGTCTGCTCGGGGACGGGCTCGCCCACGTCCTGCGGACGATATCGCCGTCCGGACCCGGAGGCGGTGTGACGCGGCGCGGTTCCCTGTGGCCCGTCACCGGGTTCGGCACGACCGCCGACCCGTGCGCCCTGCAGTACGGCTCGGCCGGGGTGCTCACCCTGCTCGCCGCCGTGGTGGATCCCGAGCTTCCGTCGTCCTCCGAACCGGGTACGGGCGGTGACCTCCTGGCGGGCTCGCGCGAGGACCTGACGGCGGGGCTGCGGCAGGCGGCGGACTGGACCGTACGCCGCCTGGCCGGTGAGCCGCGGCCCTCGCCGGGGCTGTACTTCGGCCGGGCGGGCATCGCGTGGAGCCTGTACGAGGCGGGCCGCGCGCTCGACGACGCCTCCCTGCGGTCCCAGGGGCTCGACATGGCCCGGGGCCTGCCGGACGACTGGCCGAACCCGGACATCTGTCACGGCCTCGCCGGAACGGGACTGGCCCTGCTGCACTTCTGGCACGCCACCGGCGACACCGAGTTCCGCGACAAGGCGGACAGATGCGCCGACGCCCTGCTGAAGGTGGCCCAGCGCACCCCGGAGGCCGTGCTGTGGCGCATTCCCCCGGACTTCGACTCCGCACTGGCGGGAGTGCTGCACTACGGCTTCGGCCACGGCGTGGCCGGGATCGGGGCCTACCTGCTGGCGGCGGGAACCGCGCTCGGCCGGGACGACTGCCTGGAGACCGCCGTGGCGGCGGGGGAGACCCTGCTGGCCGCGGCCATCCGCCAGGACGACGCCGCCTGGTGGGCCGAGAGCCCCGGTGGCGTGGCCCGCAAAACCCACTGGTGTAGCGGCTCCTCCGGGGTGGGAACGTTCCTGGTCCGGTTGTACGCGGCCACCGGCGAACCGCGCTTCCGTGACGCGGCCGAGGCCGCCGCGGTGGCCGTGCACTCCGGCCGCCTGCACATGGGTACGGCCGCCTGCCACGGGCTGGCCGGTGACGGGCAGTTCCTCCTGGACATGGCCGACCTGCTCGACGAGCCCGCCTACCGCGAGCGGGCCGAGGAACTGGCCGCGTGCCTGTGGGCACGCGCCATGCTCCACGACGGGCTGCTGGTCGTGGCCGACGAGAGCGGGCACGAGGTGAGCCTCGGCTGGAACACCGGCATGGCGGGTGTGCTGGACTTCCTGCTGAGACTGCGCCACGGCGGGCCACGCCCCTGGATGGCGGACGAGCCGAAGGGCGTTCCGGTGCCCGTGGCGGCCACGGGCCGGGCGCGATGAAACTCGGCACGGCGGACGCCGGCCGTACGGCGGCAGGCCTCGCGACCGGAGCTGACCGCCTTCCCGACGTCCGCCGGATCAACTTCCGCTTCTCCGGGCGCGGCCGGTACCTCGCCTGCCTGGCCGACCACGGTCACGGCCGCCTCGCCCCCGAGATGTGGGACCTGACCGACACCGGGCGGGAATCCCGGGAACTGCGCGTCCGCGACGAGCAGACGCCGATGACGGTGCCGATGGCCACCGACGACGGGAACCTCCTGCTCTGCCACATCGGCACCGAGGGCGTGCACCGCGTCCTGCTCGCCGTCCCCTCCCGGGGCGGCGGGCGGCCCGAGGAGCACGAACTGGGCACCGTCCTCGGCAACGGCCTCGGGGTCGTCGCGGGACGAGGCGGGGGAACGGCTGCCGTGGCCTTCGCGACCGGCGTCGAGCAGAGCAGGGTGCTGCGCCTGTCCGGCAGGCCCGAACCGCCCGAGCTGGTCACCGTACTGCCGGACCTGGTCGGCGGAGGGATCTGGCTCGACGAGAACGGCACACGTCTGGCCGTCCGCTCCATGGCGGGAACGGGCACGGCGGTCCTGGACCTGGCGCGCGGCGCCCTCGAACCCCTGACCGGGCTGTCCGGTGACGAGCACCTGCTGCTGGCCGCGCCCCGTACGGGTGCGCTGCTCACCGCCGCCCGGCGCGACGGCGCGTACCGGCTCGGCGTGCGACTCCTGCACGACGACAGGCCCACCGTCTTCCCCGACCGGCTGAACGCGATCGAGGGAAGCGTGACACCGCTCGCCCTGTCCCCCGACGGGCGACGGCTGGCCCTGGCGGTCACCCGCCGCGCCCGTTCCCACCTCCTGCTGCACGACCTGGTCGGGGACGTCACGGAGGAGAGCGGCCTGCCGGGCGGGACGCTGTTCCCCCTGGCGCACTGGGGCGACACCCACCTGCACCTGATCCACACCACGCCCGACCGGCCTCCCGGCCCGATCACCGTGTCCCGGCGGACACACCGGATCCCGTCCGTCCCCGAACCGTCCCGGCCCCGCTGGGCCGGTGCCCGCGTTCACACCTATGACGGCCCCGCCGGAGCCATCGAGGCCGTCGTGTACGGCGAGCCGGCCACCGCCGCGCAGGTCGTGATCGCCCTGCACGGAGGCCCCGAGGCGGCCTGGCAGCTCGGCTTCGACCCGTTGTTCCAGAGCCTGGCCGCCGAGGGGATCGCGGTGGTCGCCCCCAACCAGCGCGGCAGCACCGGATACGGCGCCGCCCACCGCGACGCGATCCAGGGCGTGTGGGGCGGCCCCGACCTGGACGACGTCCTCCACCTGGGACGCGCCCTGGGCGCCGCCCGAGGGCCGCTCCTGGAGCGACCGGCGCTGTACGGCGCCAGCTACGGGGCCTACCTGGCGCTGCTGGCCGCCGCCGCGCGGCCGGAGCTGTGGGCCCGTGCCGCGGTCGTCGCCCCGTTCCTGTCCGGGCGGGAACTGTACGAGGACGGGCCCCCCACGGTGCGTACGATGCTCGACCGGCTCGGCGGCCGCGAGGAGATCCACGACGACCTCGGGCCCCGCGACCTGCTGATGCTGGCCGACCGCCTGCGAACGCCCCTGCTCATCGTCCACGGCGAACGGGACCCGATCATCCCCGTCTCCCACTCCCGGCGCCTGCGCGACCGGCTGCTCCGGAGCCGCCACCACGGTGTGGGCCCGGCCTACCTGGAGATCCCCGGCGCGGGCCACGACCCGCTCTCCGAGAGCGACGGGAAGGTCGTCCGCGACGGCCTCGTCGGCTTCCTGCGCACCGGGACGCCCCCGTCCGCCTAACCGTCGTGGACGGGGCCACAGCCCCGGCCGGCCCGGGGGCTCCCACGGGCTCGCCCGGTGGAGGAACCCGGGACCGGCCGGTACGGAGGGCCGTCGTCATCGAAGGCGGCCGGCCCTGACGACCAACAACAAAGAAGGGAAAACGATGGAACTCGACATCACCGCTCTGGACCTGCTCCCCGCCGAGGAGGAGTCCCCGCTCTACCCGTGCCAGGTCACCTGCTACCCGCGTACCTGCGGCACCCACCGTACCTGCCAGATCACCGAATGGTGACGTCTCCCTCGCACTGATCGGTATCAGAACCAGCGGATCAGCAGAAAGGCACCACCGTGGAACTCGACATCACGGCCCTGGACATGCTCCCCGCTCAGGAGGAGTCCCCGCTCTACCCGTGCAAGGAGACCTGCCCGCGCACCTGCGCCCGCACCTGCTTTCTTCTCACCTCCGCGTGACGTCTTCTTCACGCTGATCAGTACCGAAAACACCGAACCAACAGAGAGGCATCGCCATGGAACTCGACATCACCGCTCTGGACCTGCTCCCCGCCGAGGAGTCCCAGCTGAAGGACTGCCAGGTCACCTGCAGCATCACCTGTCACGGCCGCACCTGCATGATCACCTCGGCCTGAGGCCGTCCGTCCTCGTGTGGCCGCCGGGTGTCCGGTGTGTTCCGAGGACAGTCCTGACGGTGCCGTGCCCGGGCGTCGGCCCGGGCGCGGCCCCTTCCGGCGCGGTGGTGTTCACGCGACACCGCCGGAGAAGGTGCGCCTTCGCGCCGGACATCTCCCAGAGAACAGCAAGAAAGGCAGAAGCCATGGAACTCGACATCACCGCTCTGGACCTGCTCCCCGCCGAGGAGTCCCCCCTCTACGTGTGCACGGTGACCTGCGCCAGGACCTGCAGCATCGGCGGCACCTGCCGGGTCACCAGCAGCTGACGTCTCTCCTCGCTCCGAGAGAGCGGGAAAGAGGCGGACACCCGCGGACCTTGACGGCGACCGGAGAGAAAGGAGGAGAAGGCGATGGACCTCGACGTCGCGGCCCTGGACATGCTCCCCGAGAGGGAGGAGTCCCGGCTGTACCCGTGCAACCACTCCTGTGAGTACACCTACCACTGCCAGCTCAGCTGCGAGGGCACCAACCGGTGACACCTCCTCCCCAGCGGGAGGAACGCGAGGAGATCGCGGATCTCCGAGGCGAAGGAACGTCACGGACCGTCCCCGGAGTCCGCACCTCCCAGAAGGACACCGCGGGCGTGTCCACGCCCGCGGTGATTCCGACCACGGAAAGGAAGAAGTCATGGAACTCGACATCACCGCTCTGGACCTGCTCCCCGCTCAGGAGGAGAGCCCCCTGTACCCGTGCCAGGTCACCTGTAACGGCAAGTCCTGCGAGCACACCTGCACCGGTCCCACCTGCGACTGGACCAACCCCGTCTGACGTCTCCCGCGTCGGGAGGGTCCCGGGGGACGACGGCCCCGCTCGGGGCCGTCACGACCACGGTGGCCCGGACCTCCTGCGGGGCGATACGCGCCCCGCAGGAGGCACACCTGAACATCGCCCGCGAGGCGGCAACGCCCGCGGCGACTCCCATCACAGAAAGGCAGAAGTCATGGAACTCGACATCGTCGCCCTGGACCTGCTCCCCGCCGCCGCGGAGGAGTCCCAGCTGCGGGAGTGCAGCGGCCCCACCTGCGGCATCACCTGCAAGGGCCGCACCTGCAGCATGACCACCACCTGAGCACGTCCGCCTCGTGGGAGGCGCCGGAGCCCGGCGTCTCCCCGGGAGGACGGCCATGACGNNNGCCCCTTCCCGGCCGGATGGCTCCCCAGCCGTGACGCCGCCGGAGAACCGAGAGAGGACAACGATGTCAGACCATGCGTCGGACGCGCCGGAAGAGCGAGTGACGCACAAGCACGGCGACCGGCTCCTCTGGTCGCTGACGCGTGGCGCGTGGGCGCCGCTGGCGGTGGCCACGGTGTCCGTCCTCACCTCCTCCGCCGCCGCACTGGCCCTGCCCGCCGCACTCGCCGCCGCGGTCGACGCGGTCCTGACCGGACGGGGAACGGCGGACGCCGTGACATGGCTCGCCCTCGTCATCGCCGTCGCCACGGGCGCCGAGGTCACCGGCGCGCTGGCCGGGGTGACGGCCACCGCGTCCGCCACGTCGGCCCTGCGCTCCCGCCTCACCGCCCACGTCCTGGGACTCGACACCGTCCAGGCGCGCCGGTTCCCCACCGGGGAACTGGCCAACCGCCTGGTGAGCAACACCGCGATCTCCGGATACGTCCCGCTGACACTGCTGTACACGGTCACCGGGCTTCTCACCTCCATCGGCGGCGCCGTCGGGCTGTTCCTGATCGACTGGCGGGTCGGTCTGACCTTCCTGGCCGGTGTGCCCGTCGCGATCGTCGTCATCCGCGTGTTCGTCGCCCGGGTCTCGGGGTTGTACGACCGCTACCAGGACGCGCAGGGCCGCCTGGCCGCGCGCCTCACCGACGCCCTGGCGGGCATCCGTACCGTGCGGGCCTCGGGCACCGCCGACCGCGAGATCTCCCGGGTGCTCGCCCCGCTGGCGGAGCTGTCCGCCAGCGGGCACGCCCTGTGGCGCGCCCAGGCCCGCAGTGTGTGGCAGCTCTCGCTGTTCCTGCTGCTCGTCGAGGTGCTGGTGCTCGCGGTGACCGGTCTCGGCATCGCCGACGGGCGTCTTGAGCCGGGCCGGTTGCTGGCCGCGGCCGGTTACACCGCGCTGGCCCTGGCCGTCGTCGAGAGGATCGACTCGCTGATGGATCTCGCCCACGCCCGTTCCGCGGCCCGGAGGGTCGGGGAGGTGCTCGCCCTGCCCGCCCAGGTTCCCGGCTCCCGCCCGCTGCCCGAGGGCGCCGGAGCGCTCTCGTTCCGCGCCGTCACGGTGGCCGGCGACGGCCCGCCGCTCCTGGACGGCGTCGACCTGGAGATCCCCGCCGGGGCGCTGACCGCCGTCGTCGGGCGTTCCGGCGCGGGCAAGAGCACCCTCGCCCTGCTGGCGGGACGGTTGATGGACCCCGACCACGGCCAGGTGCTGCTCGACGGCCTGCCCCTCACGGAGGCCGACCCCGACGCGCTCAGGAACGCCGTCGCCTACGCCTTCGAACGCCCCGTGCTGCTGGGCGGCGACCTCCTGTCGGCCGTCGCCTACGGCCTGCCCGCCGACGCTTCCGACGTCCGCGAGGCGGCGCGCGCGGCGCACGTCGACGGCGTCGTCAGCCGCCTTCCCCAGGGGTACGGCACGCCCGCCGACACGGCCCCGCTGTCCGGCGGTGAACTCCAGCGGCTCGGGCTGGCCCGCGCGCTGGTCAGACGAGCCCGCCTGACCGTTCTCGACGACGCGACCTCCAGCCTCGACACGGCGACCGAGGCCCAGGTGATCCGGACCCTGACGGAGGAGATGCGCGGGCGTACCCGGCTGGTCGTCGCCCACCGCGCCACGACCGCCGCCCGCGCCGACCTGGTCGTGTGGCTGGACGACGGGCGGGTGCGGGCCCGCGGTCCCCACCGGGAGCTGTGGCGGGACCCGGCCTACCGCGCCCTGTTCACCGCCGCCGCCCCGGTGCCCGGCGCCTCAGCGTCCGCCGCTCCGGCGTCCGGCGTCCCGGTGTCCGGCGCCTCAGCGTCCGCCGCTCCGGCGTCCGGCGTCCCGGTGTCCGGCGCCGGTCGGGAGCCGACCGGCGGCGACCCGCTCCACGAGGAGGAACCGTGCCCGGTCCGTCCCTGACCCGCCCACGGCCCGGGCGGGACATCCCGCCGTCCGGGGCCGCCCCCGCGCAGGCCCCGCCGTACGACGGTCGTCTCACAGGGGACGGCGGGCTCCGGCTGCTGGTGTCGCTGCTGCGTCCGCGCCCGCGTCCCCTGGCGGTGGCCGCGCTCTGGTCCGTCGTCGAGGCGCTGCCGACGCTGCTGTCCGGCCTCCTCATCGCCACCGCCGTCGACCGCGGCTTCCTGGCCGGGAGCCCGGGGACCGGTCTGGCCTGGCTCGGCCTTCTCGGGCTCACGATGCTCGTCCAGGCGGCGGCCGTCCGGATGATGTTCCCCGCCCTGGCGGCGGTGGTCGAACCGCTCCGCGACGACCTGGTCGCCGCCGTCGTCACGGCCGCCGTCACCCGCGCCGCGAAGAGCGCGCGACCACCGGACGCCGCCGCCGTGACCCGCCTCACCGAGCAGGTCGAGACGGTGCGCAACCTGGTCTCCGCGCTGCTGCGGAGCACCCGTGCGCTGGGTGTCTCGCTCGTCGCCGCGCTGGGCGGCCTGCTGCTCCTGTCGCCCCTGCTCGCCGCCGTCGTCGCCGTGCCCGTCACCGTGGCGCTGGTCGTCTTCGCTCGGCTGCTCCGTGTGCTCGTGGCCCGCCAGCGCGCGCTCATCCTCGCCGACGAGGAACTCACCGGCCAGGCCACCCCGATCCTGGCGGGCCTGCGCGACGTCGCCGCCTGCGGAGCGCGCTGGCAGGCCTACGCGACCGTACGGGCGGCCGTCGACACCCAGGTGGCGGCCACCCACGCCCTGGCCTGGGCCGGCCTGAGCCGCCGTCTGGTCGTCGCGCTCGGCGCACACCTGCCGCTGTTCGCTCTGCTGATCGCCGCCCGGCCCCTGATCGGGGACGGCCACCTGAGCGCGGGAGAGGTCGTCGGAGCGGTGACCTACCTGGCCACCGGCCTCGACCCGGCGCTGCGCGCCCTCACCGGCGTCGTCGGCGGCTGGGGCGTGACCCTCGCCGTCACCCTGCGCAGACTCGGCGAGACCATCGCCCCGCCGCCGGAACCGTCCGCCTCCACACCTGTTCCCCCTGCTCCGTACGGCACCGCACCGCAGCCGGGACCGTCCGTCCCCGCGCCCGTCCCGCCCTCTCCGTACGGCATCGCCCTGGCGGCCGTCGCGGACGTGGAGCCGGTCGGCCACGGGCTGCGCCTGGAGAACGTGGGCTTCGCCTACGCGCCCGAGGCCACACCTGTGGTGCGTCACCTGGACCTCACGATCGCCGAGGGCGAGCACCTGGCCGTCGTCGGCCCCAGCGGCATCGGCAAATCCACCCTGTCCATGCTGCTGACCGGGATTCGCCGCCCCACCGAGGGCCGGATCCTGCTCGGCGGCCTGCCGATCGAGGCGGTCCCCGAACACCGGCTGCGGTCGTTGATGGCGCTGGTGCCGCAGGAGGCGTACGTCTTCACCGGCACCGTGGCGGAGAACCTCGCCTACCTCCGCCCCGAGGGCACGAGGGTCGCCGGCGAGAGGCTGGAGGCCGCGGCCGAGGCCGTGGGAGCCGGAGCGCTCGTCGAACGGCTCGGCGGGCTCCGGGCCACGATCGAGGAACCCGCCGCGCTCTCCGCCGGAGAACGGCAGCTCATCGCCCTGGCCCGCGTCCACGCCTCCCCGGCCAGGATCGTCGTCCTGGACGAGGCCACCTGCCATCTCGACCCGGCCGCCGAACAGCGCGCCGAGGCGGCCTTCGCCGCCCGCGGGGGCACGCTCGTCGTGATCGCGCACCGCATGAGCTCAGCGGGCCGGGCCGGGCGGGTCCTGCTGATGGACGGCACCGCCGCGCTCACCGGATCGCATCGGGAGCTGACGGCCCGATCGCCCCTCTACGCCGACCTGGTCGGCCACTGGCACGGCGGTGACCCGTCGGGGCACCGGCCGCCTGAGGGCTCCCGCTGACCTTCCGCTCCGCCCGCCGCCGACGGCGGCAGGGCGGAGCCGTGCCCGCAACGACGAAAGGAACCTCTGACATGGACGACATCCTCTCCGGACCCACCGACGTCATCTGGGACGTCACCTACGCCTGCCCTCTGCGGTGCGCGCACTGCTACTCGGAGTCGGGCAGGCGTCCGGCCCGGCAGCTGAGCCACGGTGAGATGCTCCGGGTCGCCGACGCGATCGTCTCCCTGCGCCCGGAGGCGGTGGAGTTCGGCGGGGGCGAACCGCTGCTGGTCAGGGAGATCTTCGACGTCGCCGAACACATCAGGCGGGCAGGCGTCCAGGTGAACCTCTACACCGGCGGGTGGACGCTCACCGCACGGATGGCCGAGCAGGCCACCCGGGTGTTCTCCCGGATCACCGTGAGCGTCGACGGGGCCGACGCCGCCGTCCACGACCGGATCCGGGGGAGGGTGGGCTCCTTCGACCGGGCGATGAACGCCCTGGCCCTCCTCGACGACGTCTCCGGCAGGCGCGTCGCGGAGGGCGCCGACCCCGTGGAGTTCGGGATCGACTGCGCGGTCGTGCGGAGCAACCTCCACCAGACGGAGGAGTTCTGCACGGCCGTCCTGCCTCGCTTCCCGCACGTCCGGTTCCTGAACTTCGGCGCCGCCGTACCGTCCGGTCTGGCCAGCCGGGCCGATTTCGCCGAGCACGAGCTGCTCACGAACGACGAGATCCGCGCGCTGACCGGCGCCGAGCACCTCGAGCGCCTGGTGTCGGCGGCGCCGCCGTCGGTGCGGGTGTCGGCCTCGGACAACGTCATCCTCCAGATGCGTCCGGCCTTCGTCGAGCAGGGTTTCGTGATTCCCCTGATGCAGGTCGAGCCCGACGGGGAGGTGCGCGCGATGCCCATCTACGAGGGGACCGTGGGCAGCCTCCTGACGGAGGAGCCCGCCGTACTGTGGCGGCGCGCCGTCGCACGCTGGAGCGACCCGTTCGTGGCCGAAGCCCTGTCGTCGGCCCGGTCGATGGGCGACTGGGCCGAGGCCACCCGCCGTATCGACCGCCACTTCGGCTCCCAGGAGGTCCTCCTGCGCATCGACCGCCGCCCCGCCTACCCGGCCCCCGCTCTCGGGAGGTGACGGAGAATTCGGAACCGCGGGAGCGATGCAGGTCGTCGCGCAGCCGCTGACCGGGAGGCGCGTGTAAGACCGAGCCGAAGACGAAGCAGTGGGGCAAGTGACAGGAGCCGACTGAAAACTCACCGATCGCGCTGTTCGGGCACGACTTGAGCTGAGCATCCGCCTGCTGGATCCGTAAGCGTAGGCTTGTGGTCATGAGCGCCGGGCATGCGTATGAGGAGCTTCACCACCTGGTGGATCGGCTGTCGCCGGACCAGGCGCGTCGGCTCCTGCGCTTGGTGAAGACAGATCCGGAGCTGGCTGAAGCGACAGAAGAGGAGCGGTCCGGCCCGGTTCGGCGTCGTCGGCTGTCGATTGCCGGAATCGGTGCGTCCGGTGAGGGCGATCTGTCGGAACGGGTCGAAGACCTGCTGGTGGAGCGGTTCAATCGCTCAGTGTGAGCGCCACACTCCTGGATACCGGCCCTTTGATCGCTGTTGTCGATCGAGACGACAAACACCATGCTTCGTGCGTACGACTCCTTGAGGAGTTGGAGGGGCCACTACTTCTGCCGTCAACGATCCTGATCGAGGCCGGATGGACGATCAACCGGCATATGGGTCCTGCCGTGCATGCGCAGTTCCTCGATCTCGTTGTCGAAGAATTCGAGCTGGTCGACCTGCTCCCGCAGATGTACGACGCATGGCTGAACTGGTCCGGCTTCACAGGAGCGCCCGACTTGACCCGGCCGACGTGTCCGTGGTCGCCATCGCGGAACGTCTGGGCATCACCCAGGTCGCGATGATCGACCGGAGGGACTTCAGTCTGATTCGCCCTCGACATGCGTCGGCGTTCAGATTATTGCCGGAGGTGCTTGCGTGACGGCCGTTATGGTCGTTCTGTGACTTTTCGGGTTGAGCTCATCACGCCCGCCAACGTCGAGGCGGCCATGAAGGTGAACGTCCGTCCTGAGCAGGAGCGGTTCGTCTCGCCGGTGGCGACCTCGCTGGCCGAGGCCTACGCGTACGGGGAGGCGGCCTGGCCGCGTCTCATCCTCGACGGTGATCGTCCGGTGGGTTTCCTCATGGCGTTCCTGAACATCGACTGGGACGGAAAGGGGGTCGACTTCCGTTCCGGGCTGTGGCGGCTCAACGTGGTTCCCGAGGCGCAGGGACGTGGGGTCGGCCGTTTCGCCGTCGAGGTGGTGGCCGCCGAGGTGCGGCGCCGGGGCGAGAGGCGGATATACGTCACCTGGGAGCCGGGGGAGGACGGCCCCGAGGGCTTCTACCGGAGGCTCGGGTTCGAGCTGACGGGCGAGACGTCCGGGGGCGAGACGGTCGGGGTGCTGGACCTGGGCGAGGTCCCCTCCGGCGACCGGCCGTTCTGATCTGGCTCTGATCTGCGCTGCCTACTGTCGCGGACAACGCACCGGTTCCGCACCGACGGCCCGGTGACCGGACAGGTCCACGAAGGCAGAAGGCAGAAGACAAGAGGAGCCAGTCATGCACGAGTTCCCGTCGTTCACCGAGTCCGTCCGGCCCGCCGGGTCCCCCGAACCGCCGTTCCCCTACGCGCTCCTCGACGCGCTGCGGAGCTCGCCCGACAGTCCGATCTTCGAGCAGGGGACGCGAGTCGTCTCACGGGGTGAGCTGCTGGACCTCGTCGGGCGCATGGCCGGTGCGATGCTCGACGCCGGACTCGACCCCGTCCGGGGCGTCGCCGTCCACACGGGCGTCTCGCCGGAGGCGTTCGCCGCGCAGACGGCCGCGCACGTGCTGGGCTGTCGTGTCGTGTTCGTACGCCCGGGACAGACGCCGGGCCAGCTCGCCCACATGCTCGACACGGGGGTGGACGCCGTGGTCGTGGACGCCTCGACGGCGGATCCCGAGGTGTTCGCCGCCGCGGGGGCGGCCACGATACTGACCCTCGGCCCCCTCCCCGGGGACGTTCCCGGCGCGGTCGACCTGCTGGCCCACCAGGGCGGTGTGCGGCTGCCCGCCCTCCTGGGGCACCCCGACGACGTGGCCCTGATGGCCTTCACCAGCGGCAGCACCGGGCAGCCCAAGGGGTGCGCGCTCACCTACCGCGCGCTGGGGGAGAGCTGGTCGTGGCAGCCCAGGCTCTGGTCGCCGCTGGCGACCGAGCTGGCCGGGGCGTTCCGGCGCTATCTGCTGCTCGGCACCCTGTCCAGCCTGGTGGTCCAGGAGTTCCTGGCGTTGTGCCTGCTCGGAGGCGGTGTCGCGGTCATCCCCGAGGACGACGGACGGCCGCCGTTCCCGTACGCGATCGAGCGCCACCGCATCACCGGGGCCATCCTCCCGGTGCCCAGGCTGTGCCGCATGCTCGACCTGCTCCGCACGGAACAGGTCGACGTCAGCAGCCTGCGGGCGCTGATGGTCGCCGGGTCGCCGATCAGCCCGCACCGGCTGGCGGAGGCGGTCGAGCGGCTCGGGCCCGTCGTCTACCAGGCGTACGGGTCGAGTGAGGCCGGGATGATCTCCATGCTCACCCCCGGGGACTTCGCGAGGTTCCCCGACCGAGCCCTCGCCTCGGTCGGCCGCCCGCAGCCCAGGGTCGAGATCAGGGTGCTCGACGAGGAGGGCCGTCCGGTCGCCACGGGACGGACCGGGGAGATCCACGTCCGCAACGACTACCTCATCGCGGGCTACTGGGGGCAGCCGGAGGAGACCCGCGCGGTGCTGCGGAACGGCTGGCTGCGCACCCGCGACCTCGGTTACCTCGACGAGGACGGCATGCTCTACCTGGTCGGCAGGACCAGGGACGTCATCATGGTCAACGCGATGGTGGTCTACGCCGGGCCGATCGAGCGTGTGCTGGCCGGCCACCCCGACGTGGCCGAGGCGTACGTGACCGGCGCCATGGACGAGCGGACCGGGGAGGCCGTACACGCCTTCGTCGTGCCCGCCCCCGGCCGTGTCCCGGACCTCGGCGAGCTGACCGCGCTGGTCGGCACCGAACTCGGCGCCGACAGCGTCCCCCGGACGATCATGTCGATCCCCGCCCCGCTGGTCGCGGCCAGCGGGAAACCGGACAAGCGCGCCCTGATCGAACGGTACGGCCCGGTGGCGCACTGACCTGATCTCCAGGAACACGGCCCCCGACGGCGCCGTCCCGGACGACTCTGATCAATCTCTGAGAATCACGCGCCAACACTGATGTCGTCCCGTTCGACCGTACGCAGTGACGGAGGCATCAGTGTCTGACAACACCCTTGACTATCTGGTGATCGGCGCCGGGCCTGCGGGCCTGCAACTGGGCCACTTCCTGCACCGGGCGGGGCGGAGGTACCGGATCCTGGAGGCGGGCCCCGAGCCCGGCCAGTTCTTCCGGACCTTCCCCCGCCACCGGATGCTCATCTCCATCAACAAGAAGCACACCGGACACCACGACCCGGAGCTCAACTTCCGGGTGGACTGGAACTCGCTGCTCTCGGACGACCCTGATCTGGTGTTCACCCGCTACAGCGACCGTTTCTTCCCCGGCGCCGACGACCTCGTGCGTTACCTCGGTGACTTCGCCGCCGCCCTCGACCTGCGGATCACCTACGGCGCCCGGGTCGTCGACGTCTCCCGCCCGGACGCGAAGGGGCCGTTCCGGGTGATCGACGGGCAGGGCCGGACCCACCAGGCCGAGCACGTGGTCGTCGCCACCGGGGTCTCCAAGGCCAACGTCCCGGAGATCCCCGGCATCGAGACGGCCGAGGGCTACGACACCGCCTCCGTCGACCCGGCGGACTACACGGCCAAGCGGGTGCTCGTCATCGGCAAGGGCAACTCGGCCTTCGAGACGGCCGACAACCTCATCGAGACCGCCGCGGTGATCCACGTCGCGGGCCCCCACTCGGTACGGCTGGCCTGGCGGACCCACTTCGTCGGGCACCTGCGCGCGGTCAACAGCAACTTCCTCGACACCTACCAGCTCAAACTGGGAAACGCGGTGCTGGACGGCGACGTCAGGCGCATCGAGCGCCGCGCGGACGGCACGTACCTGGTGACCGTGAGCTTCGCCAGGGCCGACGAGGTCACCAAGGACATCCCGTACGACCGGGTGATCGTCTCCACCGGGTTCCGGTTCGACGCCTCGATCTTCTCCCCCGAGTGCCGTCCCGAGCTGACGATCAGGAACCGCTTCCCCGCGCTGACCCCCGCCTACGAGTCGGTCAACGTGCCCGGCCTGTACTTCGCCGGGACCATCACGCAGTCCCGCGACTTCAAGCGCGGCACCAACGCCTTCATCCACGGTTTCCGTTACGGCGCCCGCGCCCTGCACCGCATCCTGGAGACCAGGCACCACGACGCCCCCTGGCCCGGCCGGGACCTGCCCGCCGACCCCGGCGCGTTCGCGGACGCCGTACTCGAACGGGTCAACCGCAGCTCCGGGCTGTTCCAGCAGTTCGGCGTGCTGGCCGACGTCATCGTCCCGGACGGCGACGGCGGTGCGCGTTACCTGGAGGAACTGCCGGTCGACTTTCAGGGCCCGCCGATCGGCGACGGCGGCCACTTCGCGATCACCCTGGAGTACGGCCCCGACCACGACAAGGTCGACCCGTTCGACATCTCCGTGTCGCGGATCAGGCAGGGCGACGCCTCCCGGGCCCACGAGGGCCACTACCTGCACCCGGTGGTGCGCCACTACCGGGGAGGAGCGGTCGTGGCCGTACACCACGTCACCGAGAACCTGGAGAACGACTGGACCTCCGAGGAGGTCCACCTGCGGCCGCTGCGGGAGTTCTTCCAGCGCCAGAGCCTTCCGGTCCCGGCGTGACGGCCATGCGCCCCCCACTGAACGTCAGGGAGTTCGAGGAGGTCGCCCGCGACCGCCTGCATCCCGCGCACTACGACTACTTCGCCGGTGGAGCCGGTGACGAGACGACCGTCCGGGCCAACGAGGCGGCGTTCGCGCGGCTCGCCCTGCTGCCACGTGTGCTGCGCGGCGCGGGCGAGCCGAGGACCGGGGTCACCCTGCTGGGCGACCGGGCCGCCATGCCGGTGCTGGTCGCGCCGACCGCGTTCCACCGGCTCGCCGACCCCGAGGGTGAGAAGGCCACGGCCCGCGCGGCGGCCGCCGCCGGGACGATCATGATCGTGAGCATGGCCTCGACCGTCGCCGTCGAGGACGTCGCGACGGCGGCTCCGGAGGCCACCCTGTGGTTCCAGCTCTACGTCCAGCCGGACATGGCCTTCACCGAGAGGATCGTCCGGCGCGCCGAGGCGGCCGGATGCACGGCGCTGGTCGTCACGGTCGACTCTCCCGGCAGGGGACGGCGGGAGCGGGACCTGCGCAACGGCTTCGACGACCTGCCGGAGGGCATGTGCTGCGAGAACCTGCGCGACGGCGACCGGGTGCGGCCGATCGTCATGTCGCCGGACATCTCCTGGCGGCACATCGACCTGCTCAGGCGGATGACGGAGCTGCCCGTCGCGCTCAAGGGCGTCGTGCGTCCCGCCGACGCCTGCCGCGCGCTCGACCACGGCGTCTCCGCGCTGTTCGTCTCCAACCACGGAGGCAGGCAGCTCGACACCCTCCCGGCGACCGCCGACCTGCTGCCGGGGATCGTGGCCGCCGTCGGCGGGGCCGTACCGGTGCTGCTCGACGGCGGGGTCCGGCGCGGGGTGGACGTGGTCAAGGCGATGGCGCTCGGAGCCTCGGCGGTCGCGGTCGGCCGCCCGGTGCTCTGGGGTCTCGCGGCCGAGGGCGAGCGCGGCGTGGCCCGGGTGCTCGGGCTGCTGCGCGAGGAGGTCGAGCGGGCCCTCGTCCTGTGCGGCGCCGCGTCGGCGCACGACCTCGACCCAGAGCTGGTACGGCCATGCTGACCGCGCTGACCGTGTCGTTCGCAGCCGTCCTGATCAGCCTGCCCTGGTGGCTTCCCGCCCGGATCGTCGCGCTGCGGGTGCGCGTCCTCACCAGGATCAACGGCGAGGAGAGCATCCCGGTCCCCGGTGACCTGGTCGGCGTCGACCGGTTCAGGGAGGTCTACTCCCACCCGGCCGCCTCGGGCCGCAGCAGGGGAGCCGTCCTGTCCGACCTGTTCTGGTACTGGCTGGCACCGGGACCCGAGATGCACCAGGAACACCTGGAGGCGGGGGAGCGCTACGACGCCGTCGCCCTGGCCACCCGGCGGATCCTGGCCGTGCCCCGGACGAGGGTCGAGGAGCTCACCCGCCGCTGCGTCAACCGGGCGCTGCGGGACAGGCGGGGGATGGTACGGCTGCGCGACCTGATGATGCCGGTCTGGGCGGAGTTCTCCTACGAACTCGTCTTCGGCGAACCGTGTCCGCCGAAGGCCCGCGACCTGATCGTCGGCAACGCGGACGACGTCGTCACCTCACTCAAGTGCTGCGGCCTGCGGCACATGGACCGGCGTGACCGGCTGACCGGATACCTCGTCGAACGGCTGCCCGAGGTGCGGCACGAGCTTCCCCAGGACCTGTCGGCCAGGGAACAGGCGCTGTACCTGCAGGGGGCCTTCTTCAACACGGCGGTCGTCCAGATGTCGGAGGCGACGGCCCACGTGCTGATGGTCCTGGCCCAGCACCCCGGGGTGCAGAAGGCGGCGCGGGGCGGCGACGACCGGTATCTGGACCAGGTGATCTCGGAGACGCTGCGGCTCTACCCGCTGTTCGGCATCGCCCACCGCGTCACCACCGGGGAGATCCCCCTCGGCGAGGGCGCCGCGATCCCGGCCGGTTCCGTGCTGTGCTTCAACTACCCCGAGTTCCACCGCGCGGGCCTGCCCGACCCGGACCACTTCGACCCGGCCCGTTTCGCGGCGCGTCCGGCCAGGGAGATCAACCACATCCCCTTCGGCATGGCCGCGAACCGGCCCTGCCCCGCGTGGCGGCTGGCGCCGATCGCCCTGCGGGTGGCCGTACGGGAGACCCTGCACGCCTGCGAACTCGGCTCGACCGCCTCCCACACCCGGTCCCTGCCCAACAGGGGGCCGTGCCTGCTGACCCCGCTGGGAGCCGGGAGCGGCCCGGAGGTCCGGGTGAAGTTGCTGTTCATGCGGTTCAGGGACCGCTGGGAGGACGTGTGGCGCAGCCTCGTGCAGCTCGTCCTCGGCACGTACATGGTGTGGGACGCGCGCAGGCTGCGGCTGTGCGAGCGCCACTTCGCGCAGGAACCCCATCCGGTCGGCGTACGGAGGCACGAGTCATGAGCGGTTTCCTGGCCTTCACCCAGGCCTCTCCGGTCGATCCCAACCTGGGGCTGGTCCTCAGGGTGCTGCCCGCCCTGGTCGTGATCCTGCTGGCGGCGGCGGTGTGCGGCCGGCTGGCGACCATGGTGATGCAGCCACGGGTCGTCGGTGAGATGGTCGCCGGGGTCCTGCTCGGGCCGACGCTGCTGGGCGCCGTGTTCCCCGGCGCGCAGGAGGCCCTCTTCCCCGCCGACGTCCGGCCGATCCTGTACGTGCTCAGCACCATCGGGCTGACGCTGTACATGTTCCTGGTCGGGGCGGGGATGGACCACAGCGTCCGGACGCCGGGGGAGACGCGCAGGGCCATGGCGCTGGCCGCCTCGGGGATTCTTCCGTCCCTGGTTCTCGGCAGCGCCCTCGGGTTCCTGCTGTGGGATCGTCTCTCCCGGCCCGACGTCGGCCGTGTGGAGTTCGCCCTGTTCCTCGGCGGCGCGCTGTCGCTGACCGCCTTCCCCATGCTCGCCAGGATCCTGTACGAACGCGGTCTTGAGAACACCCGCGTCGGCAGGATCACCCTGGTCGCGGCCTCCATCGACGACGCCGTGGCGTGGTGCCTGCTCGCCGTGCTCTCGGCGGTCCACCTGGGCACGGGCGGCGGTGACGCGCTGCGCACCATAGGCCTGGCGGTGGTGTTCACGGCGGTGATGCTCGGGGCGGTCGCCCCGCTGCTGCGCCCCCTGGGCCGCCAGGTCGAGCGCACCGGCCGTCTCGGCGCGAACGTCGTCTACGTGATCGTCCTGGTGCCGCTCACGGCGGGCTGGATCACCGACTGGATCGGCGTCTACTCGGTGTTCGGCGGCTTCGTCGCCGGGCTGGCCATGCCCCGCGAACCGGCGTTCCGCCAGGCGTTGCACAGCCGCATGATGGACGTCGTCTCGACGCTGCTGCTGCCGGTCTTCTTCGCCTTCTCCGGGCTGAACACCCACCTCGGCGGCATCACCGGTGGTTCGATGCTGCTGGTGCTCGTCGCGATCCTGCTCACGGGTTTCTGCGGGAAGTACTTCGGCTGCGCGCTGTCCACGAGGGCGCTGGGGTTCGGCTGGCGTGAGTCGTGGGCGGTCGGCGCCATCATGAACGCCCGGGGGCTGATGATCCTCATCTTCATCAACATCGGCCTGGCCCAGGGCCTGATCACCCAGGAGGTCTTCGCGATGCTCGTCCTGGTGGCGGTGCTCACCACGGCGGGGGCGCTGCCGCTGTACAAACTGGCCATGCCCGAGCGCCACGAGCGGGCGAGCATCCAAGAGCCCGCCGGGATCGGTGAGACGGAGCACGGACGGGAGGCGGCGCCGGTGAGCGGATGATCATGCCTGGTCACCGGGACCGTGACGGGCTGTGGTGCGGGCGCGACGCACGCGCCACGCCTGCGCCACGCCTGCCTTTGCGCCAGAGTTGACTAGAAATTTACCAATATCAGTGCAATTGTTGACCAGTGGCACGGATACCGGCGACATCCGAACCGCGCTCTTCCCGGCTGCTGCTCGTCGAAGACGACCGTGATCTGGCGGACATGCTGGCCGAAGTGTTCGCCGACCAGGGATACACCGTAGACCTGGCACCGGAGGGGCAACGTGGCCTGCACCTGGGGTTGAGCCGCGGTTACGACATCATGATCATCGATCGGGGACTGCCCGCGATCGACGGGCTCGACCTGCTGCGACGGCTGCGCAGGCAGGCCGTCACCGTGCCGGTGCTGGTGCTCACGGCCTTCGGCACGACCGCCGACCGCGTCAGCGGACTCGACGCGGGCGCCGAGGACTACCTGGTCAAACCCTTCGAGATCGACGAACTGCTGGCCAGGGTGCGTGCCCTGCGGCGCAGGAACCTGGACCAGGCCAGACTGCTGCCGCTCGGCGCGGCCTGGCTCGACTCCGACTCCCACCTCGTACGGTTGCCCTCCGGCGAGCAGGTGACCCTGTCCGGTCAGGAGTGCCGCCTGCTCCACGCGCTGGCGGTCCGCCCGAGGCAGGTGCACACCCGCGACTCGTTGCGGCAGCGGGTCTTCGACGGCGCCCAGACCGAGTCGATCGTGGACACCTACGTCTACTACCTGCGCAACAAACTGGGGCACGGCGTCGTACGCACCGTACGGGGCGTGGGGTACCGCCTGGGTGAGCTGTGAACGGGCGGCGGCGCTTCGACCCGGAACGGCGGCTGCTGATCCGGGCCCGCCGCCGGATCACCGTGCAGATCGCGGGCGGATTCACCCTCGTGCTCGCGCTCATGGGCGCGATGGTCTACTACGTCACGGTCAACGGCCAGGACGTCGCCGCGCGGCGTGACCTGTTCGTGGCGGCGCGGTCGGCCTCGATCACCCAGCCCCCGCCCTGCATGTGGCTGTTCGAGCTGGGCGGAGGCACCGTACGGAGGTCTCCCGGGTCCCCGGACCGGCTGCCGGTGCGCGCGTTCATGGACCTGGTCGCCGCGGACGGGCGGCCCCGGGTCGAGGTCGCCGAGGTCGGCGGGCTGACCTACCTGATCAGGACCCAGCGACGTGACGACGTCGTGGTGCAGGCGGTGATGGACCTGCGCTTCCGGATAGCCGACCGGGAACGGCTGCTGAGCACCCTCGGCGCCGCCGAACTCGCCGGGCTGCTGGCGGCGCTGCTGATCGGCCAGGTCCTCGCGGGCCGGGCGATCGCGCCGCTGGGCGAGGCCCTCGACCGGCAGCGGCGCTTCACCGCCGACGTCAGCCACGAACTGCGCACCCCGCTGACCCGGCTGCACGTCCGCGCCCAGCTCACCGCCCGGCACCTGCGCCGGGGGTCGGAACCGCTCCTGGCCGTCGGCGACGTCGACCAGCTGGCCGCGGGCATCGGGCAACTCGGCGAGGTGATCGAGGACCTGCTGCTGTCCACCCAGCTCAGACGGCGGCTCCAGCCGTTCGGCCCGGTTGACCTGGCCGCGCTGACCGAGGAACTCGCCACGGCGGAGGCGGCCCGCGCCGAGCAGCGCGGGGTGACGATCGAGGTGAGGAAGGGCCCCGGTGAGCACGTCGTGCGCGGAGCGCGGTCCGCGCTGCGCCGGGTGATCTCCGCGCTGCTCGACAACGCGCTGCGGCACGCCCGCGAGGGCGGCGACATCTGGATGACCCTCCGCTCGGGTCCCGAGTGGGTCCAGCTCAGCGTGCGGGACGACGGCGTCGGACTGGACCCGCGTGACGGTGAGCACCTGTTCGCCAGACACGTCGGCAAGCCCCACCAGGGAGGCCTGGGCATCGGTCTCGCCCTCGTGAGCGAGGTGGTGGACGCCCACGGCGGCACGGTCGGCGTGGACGGACGGCCGGGCGCCGGTGCCACGTTCACCATCCGCCTTCCGGCGCACCCCGGCGGCGACGGCGCACCGCGCTCCCCCCGGATACGGCTCCCGCAGCAGGTGCGGAACCGGGCGCACAGGAAGACGCGGGTGCCGGTCCCCGAGTACGGCGAGGGCCGCCCGTAGGCGGCACGGTCGGCGTCACCGGCCTGCCGGGACGGCACGCTCGGAGGCCCCCGTGATCCGGGCGAGTTCGTCCGGCAGGGGATAGGGGCGTTCCACGGGAAGCATGTCCGTGATGTCCTGGCCGTCGCGCAGTGCCTGACGGATGTCGTGGACCCGGCCGGTCAGGTCGGTGATCCGCAGTGTCCACCGGTCGAGATAGCGGGTCACGGCGTCGCCGGAGAGGCCGATCTGGATCGACCGGTATGACAGGGGATTGTGGCGCGGGCCGCGTTCGGGGTCCCACTGGACGCGCACCGGGCTCTCCCGCAGGCGCCGACGCCAGACCTCGGGATCGACGCCGTCGCCGGGGTGGCTGAGGCAGGAGTGCCGGAGTGCCCACTCGAAGCCCTCCCGGCTGATGTCGACGGCCAGGACCCTGGTCTGACCGGGCTTGGTGGCATAGCCGCAGCGGTACATCATCCAGAGAAAGGAGGGTTTGATCCAGGTCATCCGTTCGCGTTTGAAGGGCGGCACGAACCGCTGGGCGGCGACGGCCGGGTCCGCGATGGCGGGGTCGTAGGCCTGGTAGACGGTGATGGCCTCCTCGGTGAAGGCCGCGCGGATCTGGCGATAGGGGATGGTCATGTCCCCGAGCATGGTGAGCCGTGTGTAAGCCCCGCAACGGGATTTAGCGGGCGGTCACCGCCGGTTTCGCAGCACCTCAAGGCGTTGCCGGTACTCCTCGGCGTCGACCTCTCCCCGGGCCAGCCGTTCGGCCAGCACCTCCTCCGGAGGGACCCGCCCGCCCGCCGCGAGCCAGCCTGTCCGCCGCCCGCCGCTGACGTAGTGGAGCAGCGCGACGATCCCGGCGATGATCAACACCCACAGCAGGATCGTCGTTATGCCCATGACCAGCCAGGAGCCGATTCCGTAACCCCACATCATCGTCGGTCCCCTTCCCGAGAGGTACCTTCAGCCTTCCTCCGCCGAGTCCGTGCGAAAGAGGGCCATTGGTCCCGCGACCGGCGCCGATGGTCCCGGCGCGGCTACCAGCCGAGTTCGTCGCAGCCCCGGTGGTCGGCCGGCTCGATCTGCAGGGTGGCGTGCTCGACGCCGTGGCGGGTGCGCAGCAGGTGACGCGCGCGGTCCAGTACGGCGTGGCCGTCGGCGAAGTCGGTGGCGACCAGGTGGGCGGTGGCCACGTTCATGCCGGAGGTCAGCGTCCACAGGTGCAGGTCGTGCACGTCGCGTACCCCGTCGATGGCGGCCAGGTCCGCGGCCACCGCGGCGGCGTCCATGCCCTCGGGCACGTGCTGGCCCAGGACGGCGAAGACCTGGCGGCCCAGCGACAGGGCACGTACCGCGACGAAGACGCCGATGGCCAGCGCCACGACGGTGTCCCACAGCACCTGGCCGGTGGCCGCGACCAGCCAACCGGCGATGATGACGCCGACCGATCCCGCGGTGTCCGCGACGACCTCCAGGTAGGCGCCCCTGACGTTGAGGCTCTCACCGGCGCCGGAACGCAGCAGCAGCAGCGCGACCAGGTTGACGAGCAGGCCGATGGCGCCGACGACGAGCATCGGGCCTGAGGAGACCTCGGCGGTCTGGCCGATACGGCCGACGGCCTCGACCACCACGTACACCGCGACGCCCAGCATCAGCACCACGGCCAGCAGGGAGGCGAACACCTCGGCCCGGTAGGAGCCGTAGCTGCGCCTGCCGGTGGTGTCGGGCCGGGTGGCGATCTTCGTGGCCACCAGCGCCGCGCCGAGGGTGACCACGTCGGCGGCCATGTGCCCGGCGTCGGAGAGCAGCGCCAGCGAGCCGGAGACCAGTCCGTAGCCGAGTTCGACGACGAAGAAGGCGCCGATCAGCACGAAGGACAGGGCCAGCCGCCTGCGGTGACGGCCTCCCGCGTGTCCCTGGACGTGCCCGTGGCCGTGTCCGGTTCCCATCTCAGCCCTCTCCGTCGCGCTCGGGGTGCAGAAGCTCGGTGTGCTCGATGTGGACCAACGCCACGTCGAGGAGCATCCGCACGTGCGGGTCCGCCAGCCGGTAGTAGACCATCCGGCCCGCGCGGCGGCTGGTCACGACACGGTGGGCGCGCAGCAGCCGCAACGCGTGCGAGGCGGCCGACTCGCTCTGCCCGGTCACCGCGGCCAGGTCGCACACGCACATCTCCCCCTCAAGCAGGGCGACCAGCAGTCTCAACCGGTTGGCGTCCGACAACAGGCCGAAGACGTCGGCCACGTCGGAGAGATCACGGGGGGCGGGCATGCGCTCCCGCACGTCGGCGACCCGGTCGGGATCGACTTTCCTGACGACACATCCGTCAATCGATGGAACATCTGAATAGGTATTCATATGAGCAGATTAGCGAGTGGGGTCACCGGGCTGTCAACCGGTCCGCGTCGGCCGGGCCGGTACGGCGGGTCCGCGGTGGCCGGGTCGGCTCCGTGCTGGTCGGCCCGGCCGGCCCGCGTTGGCCGGTACGGCTGGTCCCTGTTGGTCGGTACGGCTGGTCCGCCCGGTCGGTACGGCTGGTCCGCCCGGTCGGTACGGCGCACGCCGCGGACGGTGGCGCACACCATGGTGCGCCACCGCCGCTCTCTCATCCGGGATCACCCGGCCCCCGCCGCCATGCCCACGATGACGCCAAGGTGTCCGAGAGTGCGGGGGACCTACCCCTGGGTCCCCTTGCGGCGCGTGATCAGCCACGCGCCCGCCCCGGCGAGTACGACGACCGCGCCGACCGGCCACACCCACCCGGGCAGGCCGGAGGTGCCGCTCGGCTCGGACGCGGCGGCCGGAGAGGGCTCGGCGGCGGAGGATTCGGTGGCGGCCGGGGGAGGGACGGCCTCGGAGGGGTCGGCGGAGGCCTCCGCCGTACTCGCCGGTGTGGAGACCGACGGCGACGGGGACTCCGGGGTGGGAGAGGGGCTGTCGGGGTCGGCGATCACGGTGAAGGGGATCTGACCGCTGATGGGGTGACCGTCGGAGGAGGCCACGTGCCAGGCGATCTGGTAACGACCCGGGGCCAGCTGGTCGGGCACCTTGGCGCGGATCGTGCTCCCCTCGTCCGGTGCGTCGAGCTTGGTCGTCTCGTCGCCGGGGCCGGTCAGGACGACCTTGGCGAAGCGCATACGGGAGGAGAACTCCAGGGTGACGGTCTCGGGGCTGGTCACCTTGGCGTTGGCGGCCGGTGAACTGCTCTTGAGACGGTCATGGGCGAACGCCGGTGAGGCGGTGCCGATCAGCACCAGCAGGCAGCCGACGGCGGCTGCCAGGACGGTGCCGACGGTTCGGCGCGGCGATGCCGCCGAGGTCAGGAATGACAAGGTGGGGACTCCCGAAGACGGCCCGGCGATGGCCGGGGCGAAGGCGACGCCCGAGCGTGCGGGCGTCGATGACACGGGTGCGCCGCTCCCCGGAGGGGGCGGCGTCGTCCGCGGGAGGTCCACGGCGGTGGATCGTGGAGGTGGGCCACCGCCGGGCGAGGCCGGAGGAGGGCCACGACGCGGGGGCGACGGGCCGAGGCGTCGGCGGGTCGTCGGAGGCGGCGGACGGCGGCCGGAGCAGTAGGGGCCACGAGGGCCGCAGCAGGCGCAGCATGAGCCAGAAGGCGCTCTCGCCCCGGTGCAGCCACCAGCCGCTCATCGCCCCGACCGCGAGGTGGACCAGCGCCATGCCGACCGCCTGGTGCCCGTGCCCGTCCTGGGCGGCGAATCCGCCGGAGGTGCGGGCGAACAGCTCGTGCAGCAGCACCTGGGCGCCGATCGTGGTGCCGACCACCGCCGCCGGTGGGTGCTCACGGCCGACGAGCGGCAACACCACGACCAGGAGGCCCGCCGCGCCGGCCGCGAGGGCCGCGACGGAAAGCGAGGCCCCCGCGCTGAAGGCGTGCCCGCCCGCCGAGACCGCCAGGCAGGCGGTGGTGAACGCCAACGCCCGTAGCAGGCGCAACGTCATCGGTAAGGGCGGCACATGTCCCATCTTGCCGTCCGATGTCGCATTGGCAACCGCCACGCTGACCCCAGGCCCGACTGGCTACTCTCTGTCATAAGTCGATGACGAAGGGTGATGTACGGTTGTGGGGTGATCGCACCGATGCGACGAGCCGTACAGCGCGCGGGCCTCTCCCTCGTGCTGTGCCTGGCCGCGCTCGCGGCGGCCCTGCTCGCGCATCTGATCCTCTCCGCCGCCCACACCCAGGTGGCGCACCACCATCACGGACCCGGCCCGGGGCAGTCGGGCATTTCCGTCGCCGTGGCCGGTTCACCGCGGGAACGGGTGCCGGAGCGCTGCCCCGCCCCCGATCCGCCGGAGCACGACCACAGCCTGTGCGGGGCGGCGACGGTGGCGCCCGCCACCGAGGCGCGCCCGCTGTCGTCCGGTCCCTTCACCGGCCTGCCGGTCATGGCGTCGCCGCAGGCCGCACCGGCGCCGACGACGCGGCGCGCACGACCGGTCCACGCCCTGCCCGGAACCACCGTGCTGATCTCCAAATCCGTCTTCCGCATATAGGCCGTCCCGTGCGGGCGCGCCCTTCGACGACTCACCTTCCGGTCCGAGCCGTGGCTTCGGCGTGCCCGAGAACCAGCCGACCATCTCACGTCCACGGGAAACGGATCATGACAGACACACTCAGCGAAGCGCGGACCATCACCCCCGTCCTCAGCCGGTTGGTCACCGGCGGCACCTGCCACACCCTCGAACACGTGGTCGGTAACACGCCGACCCTGTGGATCCCGGACATCGCCGCGGGCACCGACCGCGGATTCTGGGCCAAGCTGGAGGGAGGCAACCCCGGCGGCATCAAGGACCGCTCCGCCCTGTACATCGTCGAGCGCGCCCGCGAGCGCGGGCACCTGGCTCCCGGCGCGCCCATCGTCGAATCCACCAGCGGAACCTTCGGGCTGGGACTCGCCCTGGCGGGCATCGTCCACGGCCACCCGGTCACCCTGGTCAGCGACCCGGGCCTGGAGGCGCCGATGCGGCACCTGCTGGCCGCCTACGGCGCCCGCGTGGTCACCGTCACCGAGCCCCACCCGGCGGGCGGCTGGCAGCAGGCCCGCCGCCTGCGGGTCGGGGAACTGCTGGCCGAGTCTCCCGGCGCCTACTGTCCCGACCAGTACGCCAACCCCGACAACGTCGCCGCCTACACCTCGCTGGCCACCGAACTGGCCGGGCAGCTTGGCCGGATCGACGTCCTGGTCTGCGCGGTCGGCACCGGCGGCCACAGCGCGGGAACCTTCCGCGCGCTGCGGCGTTTCCACCCTGACCTGCGCCTGGTCGGCGTCGACTCCGTCGGCTCGACCATCTTCGGCCAGCCCGCCCGCCACCGCTTCATGCGCGGCCTGGGCAGCAGCATCCATCCACGCAACGTCGACTACGCGGCCTTCAGCGAGGTCCACTGGGTCGCCCCGGCCGAGGCGGTGTGGGCCTGCCGTCGCCTGGCCGCGATGCGGTACGCGACCGGAGGCTGGAGCGTCGGCGCGGTGGCCCTGGTGGCCTCCTGGCTGGCGCGTACCTCACCCGGCCACACCCGGATCGCGGCCGTCTTCCCCGACGGCCCCCACCGCTACGCCGAGACCGTCTTCAACGACGACTACTGCGCGGCCCACGGCCTGTGCGGTACCCCGGCGGCCGACCCCGACCGGATCGGCCATCCGACCGAGCGGGAGGTGACGCGCTGGACCCGGTGCGCGAACGTGCTCGACCCCGTGGGCCTGCCCGCCGTACAGGGGAGCGTCGTGCCCGCCGTACAGGGAGACGCCGCGCGGGGGAACTCCGCGCGGGGAGGCGTCACGCAGGAAGCCCCCGTCCCGGGAGGTCCCGCGCCGGGCGGCCTTCCGCCGGGAAGCCCCACACCGGAAGGTCCTGAGCCGGGAAGTCCCACGCTGGGGGACCCCGCGCCGGGAGGTTCCGTTTCGGGAGGCCGCAGGTGAAGAGCACCCTGGCCCTGACCCGCTCCTTCGAGCGTCCCATACGGCTGCTGCTGGTCAACCAGCTCACCATCAACATCGGCTTCTACATGCTGATGCCGTACCTCGCCGGGCACCTGTCGACCACCCTGGCCCTGCCCACCGCGCTGGTCGGTCTGATCCTGGGCGTGCGCAACCTCAGCCAGCAGGGCCTGTTCCTCCTCGGCGGAACGCTGGCCGACCGGCTGGGCTGCAAACCCCTGATCGTCGCCGGTTGCGCCCTGCGCACCGTGGCCTTCGCCCTGCTGGGGGTCGCCGACTCCCTGCCGGTGCTGCTGGTCGCCTCGGGGTTGGTCGGGCTGGCGGGCGCGTTGTTCAACCCGGCGGTGCGCACCTACCTCGCCGCCGAGGCCGGGCCCCGAAAGGTCGAGGCCTTCGCCGCCTTCAACGCCTTCTACCAGCTGGGCATCCTGATCGGGCCGCTGATCGGCCTGGTGCTGGACGCGATGGCCTTCAGCGTGGTGTGCCTGACCTCGGCGGCGATGTTCGCCGTCCTGACCGTCGCCCAGGTGCGGGCCCTGCCCGCACGGGCACCGTCCCGCCCCGACGACGAACGGCGGCGGCCCGGTGTGCTGCAGGACTGGCGCGCCGTGCTGACGAACCGGTCCTTCCTGCTGTTCTCCCTGGCCATGACCGGTTCCTACGTGCTGGGCTTCCAGGTCTATCTGGGGCTGCCGCTGGAGATCCGCAGGGTGAGTTCGAGCGAACTCGGCGTCACCGGCGTCTTCGTGGTCTCGGCGGTGCTGACCGTCGTCCTGCAGGCCAGGCTGACCGCCTGGGCGCAGGCGCGCTGGCGGCCACCCCAGGCCATCGCCAGGGGTCTCGCCCTGATGGGCCTGTCCTTCGTGCCCGTCGCCGTGAGCACCCTGTGGCTGCAGGGGCCGGTCCCACCGGACTCCGTGGCCTGGGCGTTCACCCTGGCACCGGCCCTGACGACGGCGGCCCTGCTGAGCGTGGCCACCATGATCATCTATCCGTTCGAGATGACGACCATCGCGGTCTTCGGCGGTGACCACGCCGTGGGCACCTTCTACGGCCTCTACAGCACCCTGGCCGGAATCGGCATCGCCACCGGCAACCTGCTCACCGGATGGACCCTGGACGTCGGCGCGCGCCTCGGCCTGCCCGCCCTGTCGTGGCTGGCCCTGACGGTGATCGGTCTCGCCTGCGCCACGGCCGTCGCCGCCCTCGACCGTACGGCGGGCCTGCCCCAGCCCGCCCAGGCCGTCACGGCGTAACGCGCCGGGTGCGGGGCGCGGGGGGCGCCTCCCGCGCCCCGCGCTCAGCTCCCCATCCGGCGCGCCAGGTCACGCACCGCTCCGGCCAGCAGGTCCACCTCGTCCCGCGAGGTGAACAGCGCCGGGGTCACCCGCACACAGGCGCCCCCGACCAGCCCGCCACGACGAACCGTGAAGATCCGGTACCGGTCCATCAACTCGGTGGTGATCGCGGCGTTGTCCGCCTCGGACGTACGGCCGGCGATCCGGAAGGCGGTGATGGCACCGTACATGCCGTCCTCCTCGGGGGTGAGGACCTCCACGTTGGGCACCTCCAGCACCTGGCTCACCCAGCGGTCCCGCAGGAACCGCAGCCGCGCCTGCTTGACCGCGGCGCCCAGCCGGTCGTGGAAGTCCAGGGCGGCGCCGACCGTCAGGACGGGGGCGACGTCCTGGGTGCCGCAGTGCACCCGGGAACGGATGTCGTCGGCGGGATAGGACTCGTCGCAGAAGGCCGGTTCGACGTCGGCCAGACGGCTCGCGCGGATGTGGATGAAGCCCGTGCCCAGCGGCGCTCCAACCCACTTGTGCAGGGAGAACACCCCGAAGTCGGCCCCCAGGTCGGCCATCGTGAAGTCCAGATGCCCCCAGGAGTGGGCGGCGTCCACGATCACGTCCACGCCGCGCTCGCGCGCCATCGCGACGATCCGCTCGACCGGTGTCACCAGGCCGGTGATGTTGTTCATGTGGCTGAGCAGCAGCAACCTGACCCGCGGGTGCTCCTTCAACGCCGTGGCGTAGGCGTCGAGCACCGCCTGCCGGGTCGCGGGCTCCGGGATGGTCAGCCGTTCGACCTGGACCCCCCGCCGCTGCCGTAGCCAGTTCATGGCGTACCGCCCACTGTGGTAGTCCAGGTCGGCGTACATCACCGCGTCGCCCGGCCGCAGCCGCCGATACCCGGCGATCAGCAACTGCAGGGCCTCCGTACCGCCCCGGGTCAGGGCGATCTCCCCGGGCTCCACCCCCACCACGGCCGCCACCCGCCGCCTGACCTGCTCCGCCTCGTCCTTGTAGGTGGTGCGCAGCAGGTGGGAGCTGTACTCGTTGAGCCGGTCCGTCGCCCGGTGGTAGGCCAGGCGCACCGGCTCGGGCATGATCCCGTAGTAGCCGTTCTCCAGGTTCACGAAGTCGTCGCTCACCCGGTACTGCCGTGCCACCGACCGCCAGAAACCCTCGTCCCGGGCGACCTGTTCAGGCGTGACACCGGCCGGTGCGACCGGGACCGGCGTGTCGTTCCCCCGACCGGCGAGGGCCGACGCGTCACCCCCACGACCGGTGAGAGGTACGGCCAGCGCCCCCAGCACGGCCACCATCCTCCGCCTCGACAGGCTCCCCGAAACGTTCATCGAACACCTCCACGCCGACCGGTTCGTCATCACACTGTGCGACCGACCGGCTCCGGGACCGGGCATTCGCGCGGTACGGGCGTGGCGCGGGGCCTGCGGGCCGTACGCCCCACGGGCCAGGTCCGGCCGGTCGCCCGCGACGCCGCTCCGGCGGCGGGTCGGTCATGGAACTCCAACCATGGGCACTGTTTGTTTGGAAGCAGCTACGAAGAGAAGTCGCTCATGATCGGAATCGCACCGCCGACACGGCGGCGTCGGCCTTGGACGCGAGCCGTCGTCGCGACGGTGTCGAAGCCGTATAAGGGGATTTTTGGGTTTTTCCTGGCCTTTGGTTGGAGGGGGTGGGGGCAGCACGGTTTCATGGCAGACCTTCCCTTTCATGACCGTGCCGACTTCGACAACGCCGACCGTGGCTTCGTCGCGAAACTCAGCCCCGCCCTGGTGAAGGGGGCCGACGGGAAGGTCGTCTGGGACAACGACGTCTACGCCTTCCTGGACGGCGACTGCCCGCAGGACGCGCATCCGAGCCTGTGGCGGCAGGCGCAGCTGTGCGTCAAACAGGGGCTGTTCGAGGTGACCGAGGGCGTCTACCAGGTACGCGGGCTGGACCTGTCGAACATGACGATCGTGGAGGGCGAAACCGGCGTCGTCGTCATCGATCCGCTGATCTCCACCGAGTGCGCGGCGGCGGCGTTGCGGCTCTACCGGGACCACCGGGGCGACCGGCCGGTCACCGGCCTGATCTACACCCACTCCCACGTCGACCACTTCGGCGGAGCCCGCGGTGTGACCGACGGCGAGGGAATCCCGATCCTGGCCCCGGCCGGCTTCATGGAGCACGCCGTCTCGGAGAACGTCTACGCGGGCACCGCGATGAACCGCCGGGCCCTGTACATGTACGGCCAGCTCCTGCCGCGCACCGCCGAGGGCCAGCTCGGCTGCGGACTGGGGATGGGCACCTCGGCGGGTACGGTCACCCTCATCCCGCCCACCGTCGACGTCACCCACACCGGGCAGGAGGAGACGATCGACGGGATACGGATCGTCTTCCAGCTCACCCCGGGCACCGAGGCCCCGGCGGAGATGAACTTCCTCTTCCCCGACCGGCGGGCCCTGTGCATGGCCGAGAACGCCACCCACAACCTGCACAACCTGCTCACCCTGCGCGGCGCCGAGGTCCGTGACGCGCGGGTCTGGGCCCGCTACCTGGACGAGGCGATCACGCTGTTCACCGACAAGGCCGACGTCGCCTTCGCCTCCCACCACTGGCCCACCTGGGGCAGGGACGACATCGTCGCCTTCCTGTCGCAGCAGCGTGACCTGTACGCCTACCTGCACGACCAGACCGTACGGCTGATGAACCACGGCCTGACCGGCGTCGAGATCGCCGAGACCATGCGGATGCCGCCCGCCTTGGAGCAGGCCTGGCACACCCACGGCTACTACGGATCCGTCAGCCACAACGTCAAGGCGATCTACCAGCGCTACCTGGGCTGGTTCGACGGCAACCCGGCCCACCTGTGGGAGCATCCGCCCGTTCCGCAGGCCAGACGCTACGTCGAGTGCCTGGGCGGCGCCGCGGCCGTCGTCGCACACGCCCGCCGCTACGTGCGCGAGGGGGACCTGCGTTTCGCCGCGACCCTGCTCAACCACGCCGTCTTCGCCGACGAGGACAACACCGAGGCCCGCGAACTCCTGGCCGAGGTCTACACCCGCCTCGGGCACGGCGCCGAGAACGCCACCTGGCGCAACTTCTATCTGGCCGGTGCCGCCGAACTGGCCGACGGCCCCTCGGCGGGTACGGCCGACACCACCTCACCGGACATGCTCAGCGCGCTGTCCGCCGAGCAGATCTTCGGCTCCCTGGCCATCCGCGTCAACGGCCCGAAGGCGTGGAACGAGCGGTTCACCATCGACTGGCACCTCACCGACCTGGACGAACACCACCGCACCACGATGTCGAACGGCGCGCTGACCCACCGGCGGACGTCGCCGGGGGAGAGCGCCGACCTGACGCTACGGCTGACCAGGCAGCGGCTGCTCGACCTGATCGTCGGGGGCGGCTCCGGCGGTCTTGACGGCATCGACCATGACGGGGACGCCACCGTCCTGCGGAGGCTGGGCGCCGTACTGGAGGAGTCCACGCCGGACTTCGCCATCGTCACCCCCTGAGAGGCCGCCCGAGCGGTCGGCGGCATGGCTGACGGTCCGGCCGTTCGCCCGGTCGGCGGACTGGCTGACGGTCTGACCGCCCGGCCGGGCGGCGGGCCGGTTGACGGGGGCCCAGGCCGCCGCCAGCATGCCGCCCAGCAGGCCCAGGACCATACCGGCCAGGAAACCGCCCAGGTTGGAGTAGACGAAGGAGGCCAGGGACAGCACCACGCTCACCAGGCCGAGGAAGACCCGCTGGCCGGGCTGCAACCAGATGAGCACTCCCGCGAGCACCATGACCAGCGCGACCAGGTAGCCCGCTCCCACCGCGCCGAACATGACGGCCACCGGCAGGGCGTCGATCGTCAGGGAGACGGACAGCAGCTCCAGGCCCGCCGTCACGATGAACAGGCCGCCCCAGAAGGGTCGTGAGCGCCGCCACGATCTCATGGTCCTCCGTTCGCGGGTCAGAAGCGGTTCGCGGGTCAGAAGCATTCGTGCTCGCCGCGCAGGATCTTCAGCCCGAGGTCGGGCAGGCTCAGCGTCGCGGCGGAGACGGCCCGCGCGCTCAGCCGTACGTCGTGCAGGGTGAAGGTCCGGCTCTGGCCGCCGAAGGTGCCCGCCGGGCCTCGGGCGGCGGGCACCCCGTTCAGGGTGGAGGCGTCGCGGCCCAGCTCGACGCCCCGCAGCGTGGCCGCGCCACGGGCCGCCGCGGTGTCGATCACCATGTCCTCGATCGTCACCTCGTTGCCGTCCTGGCCGCCGGTGATCCTGATGGTCACCGTGCCCACGGGGGTCCGCACCAGCGCGCTCTGGCACAGGCCCTTGGCGAACGCCCGCCGTACGCCGGTCACGATGACCGGGATGGCCTGGCCCTCCCGGTCGCGCACCACACCGGCGGACAACGTGAAGTCCTGCCCGCGCAACTCGTCGGTGAAGAGCTTGAACGCCTGCCCTGAGACGACGAACGTGGCGCCGACGACCCCCTGGGCGACGGCGCCGACCAGCAGCGACGTCACCGCCGCGACGGGAAGGAGGATCAGGAGGAAGCGCCTCCAGCGCACGCGCCCCTGCTCGGCCATGATCGCCCCTCACCACCCCGGAAGAGCCGGCGATTCACCACGGAACGCCGTGGCCCGACCCGTTTCAGATCATGAGCGGCATTCGCCGAGCCTGTCGACGCACACGCCGGACCCCCCACCACCTATGACCCGAAGCTGGACAACCTTTCCAAAGACCGGAAAGATCTCTGAACCACACCGGGCCAGGGACGCCGGAGGGCTGTCTCAGGGAAGGCGGTCGCCCCTGCCGATCGGCCCGTACCCGCCAACCCACAGGATCGCGACACCGGAATGCCGCCGGACCCACATGCCCCCCTCTGTCCGGCCGCGGTGGCCGCTACGGCGGCGATCGAGCCGCGGTGTGTTCCGAATGCCATGGAGAAAGGCCGCCACGGCGGAGCGCCACTGTGCGGCAGGTTGGAGGTGACCATTCGAGCCGTCGGTCCCGCGAAGTGAACAGCTGTTCCAGGAAGGCGTGTTGAATCTCGTGACGGACATTGGAAGAAGGCCGGTACCTGAAATCCAGGAAAGGCGGTCGATGTTCGGAACGAATGGTCGCATCGGGCTTCTCAGAGCTGCGGTGAGAAATGAACAGGAGAAGGCCGTGAGATCGGATCGTCAATGATGAGGCGCAGCCGCCGTACCGTCGCTGTGACCGCCTTCGCGATTCTGTCCGTCGTGGTCGCGGGGTCGGTCTGCGTGACCACGGCCGGCTCGGGAGCGCGTCAGCGTTCCGCGGCGGCTTCCAGGGTGGCGCTGGCCGGGGTGAGTCTCCGGGAGAACAACCCGGAGCTCTCCCTGATCCTCGGCGCCACGGCGATGCGGCTGGACCCCGATCCACTCGTCAGGGCCGCACTGATGGACGGCATCATGGCGACCCGGCAGCAGCAGTTGGCCGGAAGCGCCGATATCTGGGCGGCGGCGTTGAGCGCCGACGGTCGACTCGCTTTCACGAGCGACAACGGGAGGGGAGTGCGTGTCCGGCCGCTGCCCGACAGGCGTTCCGTCAGGGACGAGGTGTACATGCCTGCGAGCTTCCTTCTGAAGGACGCCGCGGCGGGTGAGGTGGCGTTGTCGCTCGACGGAAAGGTCGCACTCATAGACACGGCGAACGTGTGGGACCCGCCGGTGGAGATCTGGGATCTGACGAAGCCAAAGAAGCCCCGTCATTCGGCGACCTTCGAAGGAGGTCAGCCGGAGGGGGATGTGGAAAGTCTGACCATCACACCGGACGGCAGAACCGCCCTGGTCAACCGAACCGACTCCGAGACCGATGTGGGTCATGTTCTGGTGCTGGACATCACGGACAGGTCGCATCCGGTCAAGGTGGCCTCGTTGTCTTCCAAGAAGACCGGCTCCGGGAGGCTTGGGGTCGACGCGACCGACAAGGTCGCGGTGATCGTCGGCAAGGACGGGGCCGTGGTGTGGGACATCACGGATCCATCCAAACCGAAAGAGACGGCGAGCATTCGGCGGCCGGGCACCGCTGAATGGAGAAGCGTCGCGCTGGGGCCCGAAGGGGACGTGATGGTGGTGGGGACGGGCGACGGAGCAGTCGTGTGGGACCTGCCGAGCGGAGGTGATCCCGTTCAACGAGGAGCGTTCTCCCAGGGCACGGGTCCCGTTGACATGATGTCGGCGGTCTCGGACCGTCACACCGTTCTGATCCGCCAGGGAATCTATTCTGTCGCGCTGTGGGAGATAACCGACCCGTCCCACCCCTTCAAGGTCGCGCAGCTGGGCGGGGTCGACAGTTTCGCCAGGTCGGTCGCGTTGAGCCGGAACGGAATGACCGCTTTCGTCGGCGTAAATCAGGGGAGCGGGATCTGGTGGAACCTTGCGGAAATCAGCGGCGACCCGTTGCGTGACCTGTGCCGAGGCGGCGCGGCCCCCAGCGGGTTCATTCTCGACAAGGACAAGTGGGATCGGTACGTCGGCGAAGGCTGGGCCGACCATTTCGGAGACCGGACCTTTTTCCAGCCGTGTAGCGACCCCTTGTAGGGAGCAGCCTGACCGGGCCGGCGAGCGCACTCGCCGGCCCGTCGGCGGCGTCCTCACCGAGAATCCCGGCCTCGAACCCCGCCGCCGGGGATCACGACGTCAGTAGCGCCACAGGTGGGCGGTGATGACTTCTTCGAGGGGTTTGCCCTCGGCCCAGGCCTGGTCGGCCGCGCGGACTGCGGCGAAGGCACCCAGGAGTTCCTCGCCTAGGGCGTCGCGGACGCGGTCGTTGCCGAGCAGGGCCGCGCGCTGTTCGTCGGGGGTGGCGGGAAGACGGTGGATGTTCGCCGCTTCGCGGCGCTCCGCTGACCACGTGTCCGGGTTCTCCTGGACGGGCTCCGGCGGGGTGAGACCGTCGGCGATCCCGGCCAGGCTGGAGGCGATGACGACGGCGAGGGCGAGATGGGGGTTGGCGGAGGCGTCGGAGGGCTTGAGCTCGACGTTGGCGTGGGAGGCGCCGAGCAATTCGGTGGCGGGGACGAACCGCAGGGCGGCCTCCCGGTTCTCCACCCCCCAGAAGGTGTAGGCGCTGGAGAAGTAGCCGGGCCTGAGCCGGTGCAGGGAGGGGACGCTGGGCGCCGTGACGGCGGTGATGGCCGGCAGGTCGCGTAGGAGACCGGCCAGGTAGGCGGCTCCCTCGGCGGTCAGGCCGTACGGGCCGTCGCCCCCGGAGAGCAGGTTGACCCCGTCGCGGGACAGCGAAGTGTGCAGGTGCCAGCCGTTGCCGACCCCGGCGCCGGTGATCAGGGGGGCGAAGCCCGCCCGCAGCCCGTGCGCCCTCGCGGCGGCGTGGATGGTCTGCCGGGCGAGCAACTGCTGGTCCGCGGCGGTGACGGGGTCGGCCGCCGCGATGCTGAGCTCGTACTGGGCCGGGCCGTACTCGGCGTGGAACTGGTTGACCCGCACGCCGTTGTCCCGCAGGTCACCCAGGAGCTGGGCGGCGAAGCCGTCGACGTCGAGCAGGACGCGGGGGCCGTAGGCCGGGCCGGGGAGGGCGAGCTGGGTGCCCCCGCCGGGGCCCGGCTCGGTGTGGCTGAGGTGGAACTCCATCTCGTAGCCCGCGCGGAACTCCAGGCCGAGTTCGGCCGCCCGGGCGACCTGACGCTCCAGCGCGTCCCGCTGGTCGTACGGCCAGGCGGAGCCGTCGGCGGCGACCTGCCTGCCGGGGACCCACGCGAACGAGGGCTGTCCGGCCAGCTGGACGATCCGGTCGGAGACGGGGATCAGCCGGATGTCGCCGGACGGCGTGGCGAGCCCCGGGTGGCCGAAGGTGATGCCGTCGTGGGAGTCGAAAACCGCGAACAGCGTGGTGACGCCGACCCCGCGTTCCGCCACGGACGCCAGCTGGTCGACCGGGACCGTACGGGAGCGGGTGATGCCGTTGTTGTCCGCCCAGGCGATGGTGATGCCGACGACGCCCTCCTTCGCCAACGCCTCCGCCTTCGCCTGGAGATCGACGGTCGTCACGTTCTGTGCCATGGATCGCTCCTTGGGAGTTCGGTGGTTGTCAGGCGGTCACGGCGAGACGTGGTCCGGGGCGTGGAGGGTACGGCCGGGCGCGACGGGGATGGCCGGAACCGGTGTGCCGGGCGGGCGTTCTTCGCGTCGAGGGGCACGCTGGCGAAGATACCGTCTGGGGTCACGGCGACGAGGGCGAAGATCCGGATACACGCCGGGAGAGCACCGGGAGCCGGGGCCGTCCCACTCCGGCAGGCGAGGCCGGTCTTCGGAGGCCACGGTTCAGGCGATCACGGCGATCACGGCGATCACGGCGACCGCGGCCGGTCACGGTGGCCGCGGCCGGTCACCGGTGCCGTGGTGCCGGAGGGCGCCTCGGTGGCCGGTCCGACCCAGGCCACCGACCGGCCCGTGGCGACGAGCTTCCCTCGGCCGCCACCGGGCGAAGAAGGCGCGCTCCTACCGGGACTCTCCCATGAGCGCGGCGAGCACCGCCGGAGGCAGTTCGCCGGGCTGACGGGGCACACCGGCCTCGCCGAGGACCTGGACGGCGTGTTCCTCGGGGAGCAGGGCGAGCCAGTCGAGGACGGCGGCCCGGTGGGCGTCGGCGGTCAGTTCGCCGTGCACCCTGAGCCTGGCCAGGCCGCCGTCGGGGAAGACGTCGAGACGGACGTGCGTCACGGGGGCGGCGGAGACCGGGCGGAAGAAGTGGCGCGTGTCCGGCTGCAGCCTGGTCCTGGGGATCAGGTCGAACCACTCGGTGTCCTCGCCGGGACGATCGGCGTCGGTCCCTCTCAGCGTGGCCCAGCCCGCCGCGTTGCCGACGAAGTACGACGTGTCGATCTCCACCCGGCGGACCCGCCCCCGGGCCGCGAGCCTGATCGACACGTGGTCGTTGCCGCCGTCGCGACGGCGGGCGTTTTCCCAGCCGTCGCCCATGGTCGCGGCCCTGCCGGGCAGCAGCAGTTGCACCGGCGAGGAGTAGAAGGTGTTCGAGCAGTCGATCACCGATCCGCCGTTCTCCAGCGCGGCCAGGTCGATCGTGCCGTCCAGGAGACGGGGGTCCGGCACGGGCTCGCCGTACACCCGGAACCGGGCCACCCCGCCGTCGGGGTAGATGCTCAGCCGGACGTGGGTCCAGCGTCGTGGGTCTGTCACCTCGAAGGCGTTCTCGGCGTCGCCCTCGATCGCGCTCCTGCCGACGATCGTCTCCCAGGTCGCCTGTTCGAGCTCGGCCGGTGACGGCGCCCCCTCGACGCTGGTCGCCTCGACCGAGGCGTAGGGCGGGTAGTTGCCCCTGAACCAGGCGGTGTCGATCACCACGCCGCGCACCACGCCGGGGACGCCGAGCCGGATGATCGCGTGGTCGTTCCCCGGTTCGCGGCGGCGCCGGGTCTCCCAGCCGTCGTACACCTTGCCCTTGTGGCCGAAGTCCTCCGTCGAGAACACCGAGGGACCGGGCTTGATCAGGTTCTCGCGTTCGGCGAACAACTCGTCGTTGGCGTACACGACGCTGCCGGCCAGCGCGCGTGAGGCCAGGTCGGGAAGGTGGGTGAAGGTCATGCCTCTCCTCGGTTGAGCAGCTGGCCCCGCGGCGGGCCGTCGATGTCGATCCGTACGCCGCGCAGCCAGGTGCCGCGGACCACGCCGGTGAGCTCGCGGCCGTGGTAGGGCGTGACGGGGTTGCGGTGGTGCAGCCGGTCCCTGTCGACCGTGAACACCTGGTCGGGGGCGAACACGCAGAAGTCGGCCTGGTGGCCCGGGGCGATCCGGCCCTTGCGGGACAGACCGGCCACCCTCGCGGGGCCCTCGGCCATCCAGCGCGCCACGTCGGTCAGGGTGTGGCCGCGACGCCTGGCCTCGGTCCACACGGCGGGCAGGCCGAGCTGCAGCGACGCGATGCCGCCCCAGGCCGCGCCGAAGTCCCCGGTGTCGAACCGCTTGAGCTCCGGTGTGCACGGCGAGTGGTCGGAGACCACGCAGTCGACGGTGCCGTCGGCGAGACCCCGCCAGAGCGACTCGCGGTTGGGCTCCTCGCGGATCGGCGGGCAGCACTTGAACTGGGTGGCCCCCTCGGCGATCTCCTCCGCGGTGAACGTCAGATAGTGCGGGCAGGTCTCCACGGTGATCCGGACGCCGTCGTCCCGGGCCGAGCGGATCATCGGCAGCGCGTCCGAGCTGGACAGGTGCAGGATGTGCACCCGGCAGCCGGTCGTGCGGGCCAGTTCGATGACGCGTGCGATCGCGAGGTTCTCCGCGCCACGGGGCCGGGAGCGCAGGAAGTCCCGGTAGCTCGCGCCGTGCGCCGCCGGGGCGTGATCGATCACGTGCGGGTCCTCGGCGTGCACGATCATCAGCGCGTCGAACGTCCGGATCTCCCGGAGCGCGTCCGCCAGCTCGTCCGGCTCAAGGTGGGGGAACTCCTCCACACCGGAGTGCAGCAGGAAACACTTGAACCCGAACACCCCGGCGTCGTGGAGTCCGCGCAGCTCACGCAGGTTGCCCGGTACGGCACCGCCCCAGAGGCCGACGTCGACGAGCACCCGCCCCTCGGCGGCCTCCCGCTTCACCCGCAACGCGGCCGTGTCGACGGTCGGCGGGAGGCTGTTCAGCGGCATGTCGACGATCGTCGTGACGCCACCGGCCGCGGCGGCCCGGGTGGCGGTCGCGAACCCCTCCCACTCGGCCCGGCCGGGGTCGTTCACGTGCACGTGGCTGTCCACGAGGCCGGGCAGCAGCACCTCGTCGTCGCCGAGTTCGACGACCTCGGCGGCGTCGAGATCCGTGTCCGGCGGTTCGACCGCGACGATCGTCCCGTTCCGCACGCCGACGCCGCACGCCCTCTCCCCGGCGGGGGTGACGACGCGACGGGCACGGAACAGCAGGTCAAGCCCGGCCATCAGGAGGCACCCCCGGTGTGGACCGGCCATCCGGTCACGGTCTTGGGGCGCGGTTTCGCGTAGGTTCGCACCTTGCTCGTGGTGAGGCCGAGCCGGACGAGCCCTTCGGCGAGGGTGACCGCGGCGGCGACGCCGTCCACGACCGGCACCCCGGTGGCGGCGGTGATCTCCCGGTCGAGACCGGCCATCCCCCCGCATCCGAGGCAGATGACCTCGGCCCGGTCGTCCTCGACGGCCCTGCGGGCCTGGGCGACGATCGCGCCGACGGCCCGGCCGGGGTCCTCGTCGAGTTCGAGGACCGAAAGCCCGCCGGCCCGGACCGACGCGCACCGGCCGGTCAGCCCGGCGAGCCGCAGCCTGTCCTCGATCTGCGGCACGGCGCGGTCGAGGGTGGTGACGACCGAGTAGGTGCGCCCGATCAGCATCGCGACCTGCGCGGCGGCCTCGGTGATGTCCACCACGGGGACGTCGAGCAGTTCCTGGAGCCCCTCGCGGCCGTGCTCGCCGTACCCGGCCTGGATCACCGCGTCGTACGGCTCGGCGTACCGGACGACCCGGTCCATCACCGCGACCGCGGCCAGGTAGCTCTCGAAGTTCCCCTCGACCGACTCGGGCCCGAACGACGGGGTGAGGCCGACGATCTCGACGCCCGGCGACGCGTACGCCGCCGCCTGGGCACGGATCGTCTCGGTCATCGACCGGGTGGTGTTCACGTTCACGATCAGGATGCGCATGACGGCCCACCTCGTACGGCCCGCAGTTCGGCGGGGGTGACGCCGGTGAGGTCGCGCAGTTCGGCCTCGCCGACGGCGCCGCAGTCGAGGCCCCGGGCGAGGAACCCGGCCATCGCCCTGGCGGTCGCGGGCTCGTCGAGGAAGCCGGACTCCCGGCGTTCGAGATAGCCGCGCAGCCGGGCCGCCGCGCCTGGCAGCCCCTCCCTGAAGAAGGCGTAGACGGCGGCGTACCGGCTGGGCAACTGGGCCGGATGCAGGTCCCAGCCCTGGTGGACGCCGTCCTCAAGGGCACGCCGTACCAGGCGCGCGTGCAGCCTCCAGGCGGCGCGGACCGTGTCGCCGTCGCCGACCGGGAGCACGTTGGTCGAGCCGTCGCAGACGCGTACGCCGGTGCCCGCGGCGGCGACCCGCATGACGGCCTTGGCGTGGTCGGCGACCGGGTGCTCCACGCTCTGGTGGGCGGCCGAGACCCCGAGTGCCGCCGAGTAGTCGTAGGTGCCGTAGTGCAGGCCCGTGCAGCGCCCGGCCGAGGCGTGGATCATCGGCGCCAGCGGCGAGACGCCGTCCACGCCCATGATCGCCTGTGGTGTCTCCACCTGGATCTCGAACCGCAGGCTCCCGTGCGGCAGCCCGTGGGCGGCCTCCAGCCGTTCGGCGGTCAGCGTCATCGCCTCCACCTGTTCGACGGAGGTCACCTTCGGGAGCGTGACGACGAAGCCGCCGGGCGGCGGGCCGAGGGCCTCCAGGAAGATCGCCAGGGTGCGCAGGCCGCGCCGCCGGGTCGGCGCCTCGAAGCTCTTGAACCGGATTCCGCAGAAGGGCGTGCCTTCACCGGAGGCGAGGGCCTTGGCGGCGGTCCGGGCGGCCGCGTCCTCCTCGGCGTCCGGGCGGTCGCCGTAACCGTCCTCGAAGTCGATCCTCAGGTCCTCGACCGGTTCGCGCTCCAGCTTGGCCAGGACCAGGTCGTACACCTCCGCCGCCGTCCCCGGCGGCAGGCCGAGCGCGTCGGCGAACTCCTCGGCGGTCCGGCCGTGCGCGGCCAGCGCCGTCCGGGCCTGCTCGCCCCACGTCCGTACGGTGTCCGGGGTGTAGCGGTCGGCCGGGACGTAGACGGTGTGCACCGGCTGCCTGCCGGTCGGCTCGCCGGGGTAGGCCGTGCGCAGCCGTTCGTCCGCCGCCGCCAGCCGGACATCCAGCTCGGCGGAAAGCTCGGCGGCGAGGCCGGTGGTGAGGTCGGGGCCGTTCACGATCCGGCCTGGATGACCCGGCCGTCACGGACGACGACCTGAGGAGTCGGCCGGTCCACCACGGCCTGGGCCATGGACTCGGCGCGGACCAGGACGAAGGTGGCGGGGTCGCCGGGCTGGAACCTGACCGGTTCGAGACCGAGCAGGGCGGCGCCCCCGTGCGCCGCGACCTCGTAGCACGCGGCCAGTTCCTCGTCGGTACGGGCGTCGGTGCGGTAGGCGAGCAGGTGCGCACGGTTGATCATGTCGCCGTCGCCGAACGGCGTCCACGGGTCCCGCACCCCGTCGGATCCGAGGCCGACCGGCACCCCGGCCTCGCGCAGCGGCCCGACGGGCGGGATCGGGGACGCGCCGAGCGCGCAGGTGGTCAATGAGACTCCTGCTTCGAACAGCGTCTCGGCGAGGTCCTCGCGGCCCTCCAGGCAGAAGGCGTGGCTGATTGTGGTCGGCACCCCGCTGGACCTCGCCCTGCGGGCGATCTCGACCACCTGCGCGACACCCTCCTCGCCGCGGTCGTGCAGGTGGATGTCGACGGGTACGGCGTGCCGCTCGGCCATGCCGTACAGCAGGTCGAGGTGGCCGTGCAGGTCGCCGTCGACGCCCACGGGGTCGAGCCCGCCGACGATGTCGGCGCCCTCCCGCAGTGACCGCTCCATCAGCTCCGCCGTCCCCGGCGCCGTGAGCAGGCCGAGCTGGGGGAAGGCGACGATCTGCACGTCCAGCAGGTCCCCGCGCGCCTGGGCGGCCTCCCGCACGCCGTGCACGTTGCTCAGCCCGTACACCGGGGCGACGTCCACGTGCGCCCGCCACGCCCGGGTGCCACGGGCGATCGCGCTGTCCATGAGCGCCCCGGCCCGCTCGGCGACCGGCGCGGTCATCCCGGCCCGTGCCGCGACGTCGCCCTCGATCAGGTCACGCAGCGTCCCGGCCGGGGTACGGCTCAGCCAGGGCTGCCCCCAGGTGGTCTTGTCGGGGTGGATGTGCGCGTCGACCGGGGCGGGCAGGGCGAGCAGCCCGCCGCAGTCCACCACCTCGCAGTCCTCGGTTCTGCGTTCGAGGGGGACGACGCGACCGTCCTCGACCAGGACGTCGTGGGGGCGGACATGGGTGAACAGAATCTGAGCCATACCGGCTGATCCCCTTAACCTGAGGGCGACAGTGTCCTAGAATTATCAGACATCAGATGATTAGAGAAGCAGAGGAAGAATGCGCCACGTGGGCCGGACCTCCCTCGTCGACTCCGCCATCCACGAGCTCCGCCAGGAGATCGCGAACGGCGTCTGGCCGGTCGGCACCAAGATCCCCACAGAGGGGCGGCTGGCCGAGACCCTGGGCGTGAGCAGGCTCTCGGTGCGCGAGGCCGTCCGCGTCCTCGTCCACGCCGGTCTGCTCGCCACCCGTCAGGGCGACGGAACCTACGTCACCGCGACCGACGAGAACGAGGTCGCCCTCAGGCGCCGCCTGGACCGCGCGGCCACCATGGACATCATCGACGTACGGCGCGGCCTGGACCTCGTGGCGGCCAGGCTCGCCGCCGAACGACGCGAACCGGCCGACCTCGACGCGCTGCGGGAGACGCTGGAACGGCGCACCGCCGCCCACGAGGCCGCCGACCTCGACGCGTTCGCCGACGCCGACGTTGACTTCCACCTGGCCGTCGCCGCGGCCTCGCACAACCCCGTGCTGCTGGACCTGTACCGGGGCATGAGCGAGGCGGTGCGCGAAACGGTCCGCCGCGACCAGTGCATGGAACACGCCGTGCTCGACGCCGACTCCACCCACCGGGACCTGTACCGGGCGATCGAGGCGGGCGACGCGGCGGGCGCGGTCACGATCGCGCTCGCCATCCTCAACGAGCAGGAGAACGATCTCTGAAGCGCCTCAGGGGAGCCTGATCAGGCGCCGCTCGACGGCGGCGGTCACCGCGGCCGTACGCGTGTCCACGCCGAGCTTGCCGTAGATGTGCACCAGGTGGGTCTTGACCGTCGCCTCGGTGATGAAGAGCCGCCTGGCGATCTCCCGGTTGCCCGCGCCGCTCGCCAGCAGCTCCAGGATCTCCACCTCCCGGGCGCTCAGCGCCGGGCCGGGGTCGCGCATCCGCCTCATCATCCGGGCCGCGACCTTGGCGGACAGCACCGACTCGCCCTTGGCCGCGGCCCTGATGCCCTGGAACAGCTCCTCCGGCGGACACGCCTTGAGCAGGTAACCGGTGGCCCCGGCGTCGACGGCCCGCATGATGTCCGCGTCGGTCTCGTACGTCGTCAGCACCAGGACCTGCGGCGGAGTGGGCAGCTCCCGGATCCGCCGGGTGGCCTCGACCCCGTCGACGCCGTCGCCGAGCTGCAGGTCCATGAGCACGACGTCCGGGGAGCTTGAGGCGACACCCCGCAGTGCCTCGTCCCCACCGGCGGCCTCGCCGACGACCTCCATGTCGGGCTCACCGCCGAGCAGCGCCACCAGCCCCGCCCGGACCACCGGATGGTCGTCGACCAGAAACAGCCTCATCGCTCCTCCTCCCCGTCTCGTGCCGCGCGCCGGTCGGGACCGTGGCCGCGATCCCCGTTCCCTCGCCGGGGACGCTCTCGACGACCAGGACGCCGTTCACCTCCGCCATCCTGTCGCGCATCGCCCGCAGGCCGTATCCCCGGCCCGGCGCGGGGGCCGGGGCGTCGAACCCGGCGCCGTCGTCGAAGACGTCCAGCGTGACCTCACCGTCGAGGTAGGACAGGGTCACCATGGCAGTGCCCGCGCGGGAGTGGTCGCGGACGTTGGCCAGCGCCCCCTGCGCCACCCGCAGCAACGCCGCCTGCACCTCGGGCTCCAGCGGGTGCTGCTCGCCCTCCTGACGGAAACGCACGTCAGGCCCGGTGCCGTTCCCGGTGTCCGCGCAGAGCCTGGCCAGGGCCTCGGGCAGCGAGGCCTCGACCAGGCCCGGGGGCTGGAGGTCGCGGACGAAGCGCCGGGCCTCGTCGAGGTTCTCCGCGGCCGCTGCCGCCGCCCGCCGTACGTGGGCGCGGGCCAGTTCGGGGTCGGAGGCCCACATGCGGTCGGCGGCCTGCAGAAGGATGCCCATGCTGGTGAGCCCCTGGGCGAGGGTGTCGTGGATCTCCCTGGCCAGCCGCTCGCGCTCCTCCAGGACGCCGGTACGGTGCCGGGAGTCGGCCAGCGTTCCCCGGGTGCTGATCAGGTCGTCGATGAGGAGCTGCCGGGCGGCGCTCTCCCGCTGGAGCTCCCAGAAGATCACCGCGGTCATGGCGGCGATGCCGATCGGCGCGAGGATCAGGCTGAGATCGAACTCCCGCGCGATCTTGAGCTGGGCCGCGATCACGACCAGTGTGAGGGCGGCCGCGGCCACCGCGAAACCACGCGCGTTCAGCGACCGCAGGCACAGGAAGAGCAGGGGGACCGCGCACCAGCTGAACGACGGCGCGAGCACCACGAGCACGAGCCAGACCGCCGCCACTCCCGCCAGCCAGACGACGCGCCCGCGTCCGAGGCGGTTCCAGAGGACGACGCCCGCCGTGTAGGTCAGGGCCAGGAGACCGCCGACGACCAGCGAGGCGACGGTCCGCGTCCCCATGTCGTGCCGGGACACCAGCCGTAGGGCGGAGGCGGCGAGCAGCAGGTAGAACCCCGCGTGCATGGCCCAGTTGAGCCAGATACGTTCCCTCATCACCCTCCTTGTCTGGTCTTTCTCGACGTTATCCCCTGGCGAGGATCGGCCCGAGCGGTACGGCCACGCGTCAACCGATCGGTTGACTTCTCCCTCGACCCTTCGGCGTCCGGGAACCGCCCATGCTTGCGATGGCCGGGAACGCCGTCTCCGGAAGCCTTGGGTGTGCAAGGTTCCACCGACCCGCACCTGGAGAAACCAATGACAGTCCGTTCCGCGCGTCCCCGCCTGGTCGTCGGCTCCCTCGCGGGGCTCGCCATCATGGCGGGCACCCTCGGTTTCGCCGCCGCCTCCCCCGCGCAGGCCGCCCCCGCCAAGAACGGGCAGGCCGTCGTGCAGACCGACGTGCTCTCCGCCGACGCCGCCCTGACGATCGCCGACGCCGCGATGAAGGAGGCCGCCAGGCGGAAGCAGCGTGTCACGGTGGTGATCGTCGACCGGTCCGGCGTGACCCGTCTGGTGCTGAAGGGCGACGGCGCGGGCCCGCAGACCGAGGAGTCGGCGCGGCGCAAGGCCTTCACCGCGGTCTCCTTCGGTAAGACGACAAGTGAGCTTGGCAAGGGCGTGACCGGCGGCGGCCCGAACATCGCCGACATTCCGGGCACTCTCTTCCTCGGCGGCGGTGTTCCCGTGGTCTCCGGCGGCGCGCCCGTCGCGGGCGTCGGTGTCGGCGGCGCGCCGAGCGGCGACATCGACGAGGCCATCGCCCAGGAGGGCCTCAAGGCCGTCGCCGGTCGGCTCCGCTGACCGACCCGTCCCGCCGGGCCCCGTCCCGCCGGGCCGGACGTCGTCGGTGGCCGGGAGTCGAGGCAGGGGACCAGGAGGTCAGGGATCCGGGAGGCCGGAGGTCGGGAGACCGGGTATCGGAAGCAGGGGAGAGGGACGATGTGGATGAGGCGCCGGGCGATCCTGCTCTCCGGACTCGGCCTGCTGGCCGCTGCCTGCGGCGGCCGTACGGTGAGTCGCACGGTGAAAGGGGAGAAGGTGCTCAACGAGGAACTGCTGACGCGCGCCGCGCGAGGCGACGTCGCGGGTGTCCGGGACGCGCTCACCTCCGGGGCCGACGTCGGGGCCCGCGACGGGCTCCGCCGTACGGCACTGCTGCTCGCCGTGGCGGGCGACCACGTGGAGGTCGCCGAACTGCTGATCGCGGCCGGCGCGGACCCGAACGCGCTGGACTCCAGGCACGACACCCCCTGGCTGGTCACGGGCGTGACCGGAAGCGTCGCGATGCTCAGGGCCCTTCTGCCCGGCAGGCCCGACCTGACCATACGCAACCGCTACGGGGGCGTCTCCCTGATCCCCGCCTGTGAGCGTGGGCACGTGGACTACGTCCGGGAGGTGCTGAAGACCGGCATCAAGGTCGATCACGTCAACGACCTCGGCTGGACCGGCCTGCTTGAGGCGATCATCCTCGGCGACGGCGGCCGGCCCTACCAGGAGATCGTCCGCCTGCTCATCGCGGCGGGCGCCGACGTCGACCTCGGTGACCGCGAGGGCGTCACCCCACTCGCCCACGCGGTCTCCAGGAGGCAGACCGCGGTGGCCGGCCTGCTCCGCGCCGCCGGAGCGCACTGACGGCTCAGGAGGAGTGGGCCTCAAGGGTGGGCCAGGTGCCGTCCTCGGTGAACTGCTGCGCCCAGTAGTACGGGTTCACCTCGCGAAGGGTGCGAACGCCCCATCCCGCCGGGCTGGAGTCGTCGGGCACACCGACCTGCACGTCGGGCCCCCACAGGGCCAGGCGCTCCTGGCAGACGCCACAGGGAGGAAGAAAGAGGACGCGGTCCCGCGCGGACTCCCGGAAGACGCACACGGAGGCGGTGATCCTCTTGTTGAGCGTGTAGGCCTGGCAGAAGGCCCCGGTCTCATGACACAGGGAAACCCCGCCGTTGAAGTTGTCCAGGCCGACGCTGGTGATGATCTGCCCGTCCTCCAGGTAGACGGCCGCGGCGCCCCCCGGTTCGTCGGCGGGCCAGCGCCGTTCCATCTGCGCGACGGCCGCGTCCACAAGGGCTTGATCAAGTCGCATCCGGTGTCTCCCGTTGTAGAACAGGCCTCCACGATACGAGGCGCGGGCCACGGGAGGCGTCCCGTGGCCCGCGCGTTCACCGGCCCTCGGTTCCGGCCAGAAGGTCGTTCCGGCCAAAGGTCAGCAGGTCAGGGGGTCAGGATGTCGTCGATGGCGGCGTGCAGGTTGGGCTGCGGGCCGATGTGGCGGGGGTCGCTCGCGGGCTGTCCCGTTCCGGTGAGCTTGAGGGTGTCGCGGGCCTGGACGGGGGTGAGCACGCCGCCGTTGGCCTTGGCCACGCCCTGCAGGGAGGCGACGGTTCCGGCGATGATGGCGCTGGCGCTTGAGGTACCGCTGAACCTGCCGGAGTAGATCTTGTTGGGGTTGGTCTCCGAGGGAGTCAGGTCGTTCGCCAAGGGGACGCCCAGCGTCGCGACACAGGCGCCGTAGGCCTGGAGGTCGACGCGGGAGCCGTACGTGGAGAAGGACATCGCGGTCCGCTCGGCGGGCGGGGCCGAGCCGAGGCAGTTGGTGCCGCCGGGGCTGGGGGGCGCTCCGGCGCCGACGATGATGGCGCCCGAGTCGGGGCGGCCCATGATGACGGCGGAGTAGGGGTCCAGGGGATCGTCGAGGTTGCTGCTCGCGTTGCCCCCCGCCTCGACCACGGTCACTCCGGCGGCGACGGCCAGGACGATCTGGTCGTAGACGCTGCTGTCGTACTCCCAGGGGTAGTGCTTGTACGCCTCGGGTTCGGCCCCGAACTCGAAGAGCATGACGTCGCCCGGCTGGGAGTGGGCGGTGGTGTAGGCGACGGGGTCGGGGATCGCGTTGCCGGTCAGGTGCAGGGTGGCGTGCGGCGCGATGCCCGCCATGCCGACGCCGTTGTCGTCCTGGGCGCCGATGATCCCGGCGACGGCGGTGCCGTGGTAGATCGTGCCGGCGTCGGTGGAGCACGGGTCACCGAACGCGGACGGCAGCTGGACGATCTGACCCGCCGCGACGCGTCCCGCGAGGTCCTCGTGGCAGAGGTTCCAGCGGTTGGCCACTCCGCTCAGCTGGGTCGGGGTGATGTGGGTGGTGGTGGTGCCGTCGCCCAGCTGGCCGGTGCCGTTGACGCCCCAGGTGAAGAACGACGAGCCGGCCTTGCCGATGTTGTGGGTACGGCCCGCCGCGACCCATTCCAGGGAGGGGGAGATCGCGGTGGGGGAGGGACGGTCGGCGGTGGTGCCGTCGCCGAGCTGTCCCTGGGCGTTGTCGCCCCAGGCGTAGGTGGTCGAGGTGAGCGAGGAGGTGGTGGCGAGGCTGTGCAGGGCTCCGGCCGAGACGTCGCTGACGTTGGTCAGGCCGGGGACGGCGACCGGGGTCTTGCGGTCCACGGTGGTGCCGTCGCCGAGCTGTCCCTGGTCGTTGTCACCCCAGGCCTTGACGGTGCCGTCGTTGAGGACGGCCAGGGTGTGGTAGCCCCGGCTGCTGATCAGCCTGACGTCGGTCAGGCCGGTGACGGCGGCCGGGGCGGTGCGGTTGGTCGTGGTGCCGTCGCCCAGCTGGCCGGTGCCGTTGCCGCCCCAGGCCTTGACGGTGCCGTCGTTGATGAGAGCCACGGAGTGGCCGTAGCCCGCCGCGATTCCACCGGTCGAGGTGATGACGCCGGTGAGGCCGGGGACGGCGATGGCGACGGGGGAGGCGGAGCCGGCGTAGCCGAGTTGTCCCTGGCTGTTGTCGCCCCAGGCGCGTACGGTGCCGTCGGTCAGGACGGCCAGGGCGTGGTTGGGGCCGACGCTGATGCTCGCGGCGTTGTAGATCCCGGCGACCTGCACCGGGACGGAGCTGTCGGTCAGGGTGCCGTTACCGAGCTGTCCCTGGCTGTTGTCACCCCACGCCCACACGGTGCCGTCGCTCTTCCTCGCCACGGAGAAGTCGTTGCCCGCGGCGACGGACATGAAGTTGTTCAGGCCGGGGACCTGCACCGGGATCTTCCTGGCCGCGGTGTCCCCGGTGCCGAGCTGTCCTTGGCTGTTGTCACCCCAGGCCCAGACATGGCCGAGGGAGTCCAGCATCAGCGAGTGGTCGTCTCCGGCGGAGATCGTCTGCCCGCCGTAGGCGGGGATGATCGTGGACTGGACCTCGATGTCGGTGACGGTGATGCCGTCGCCCTTGCCACCCGTCTGGGTGTGGGCGTACTCGGCGTCCACCCCGCCGCCCGACACCGAGGTGGCCGAGTTGAGGTACTTCTGATGGGGGCGCAGCGGTTCCGAGAAGGAGCGGACGTTCGGTTTGGCCTGGGCGATCTCCACCGAGGGCAGGGCGTTGAGGTCCTTCAGCAGGCCCTCGACGCCGCTCTTGGGGGCGGTGACGACGAACCAGGAGTTGAGGTCGGGCAGTTGCCTGCCGGTCTTCCTCTCCAGCTGGAGGCGCTGCTCGGTGGTCTTCGTCTCGGAGGCCGAGGACAGGGGCCTGATGGAGGCGTCCTTGTACTTGGCCAGGACCTTCTGGATGTCCGCGGTGTCTCCGGAGTCCCTGGCGACCAGGCCCTGCCCGCGCAGCCGTACGGCGAGGCCGGGCTTGAACTTCACCGAGAGCTGGGTCGTGGAGAAGCCCTTGGGCAGGGGGGCGTGGGTGCCCGGGGCGGTGCCCTTGTCCTTGCTGTGGTCGTAGGCCGGGGCGGGCTCGGCCGAGGCGGGATTCGCGGCGACCACGCCGGACAGCGCGCCGACGGCCACGGAGAGCAGGGCCGCGGTGAGCCACCGTGACCGTGGTCCTCCGTGACCCCGGGTGGCGGAGTGAGTTGGCACCGAATTCTCCTCTTCTCGTCGTCCTCTGGGGTGCGCGGGTGCCGCCCGGCGTTCGTGACTTTGGGCGTGCGGGCACGCCGAATGGCGCGTTTCCCGCGCGATGGGTTTGTTGTGGGACCAAGGGAGCCGACGGGTCAGCATAGGCCGATCACATGTGTGAAAATCAACTGTGAATTTGATTTGCACGATTGGCTTCCGGGTGGATGCGCAGCGTCATTGTGCTGGCCGTTGTCGCAGGAAATTGGCTGTGCACCGGCTTGACAACGCCGATTTCGCGTCGTAGGGAATCCATTGGGCCGATGGAGATCGGCGCGTTTCTGCGAAGAGGTTGGAATTCGAAATTTCCCGATGCGTTCCGTCCTGTGGAAATGATTCTGACGGCTTTTCCCGTCACGCGGAACGCTTCCTCGGGCGTGGGTTGACGACCGGTCCGCCGATCCGGCGCGGAATCCGCTTCGGGTGTGGGTCACGCCCTCCGGTCGTTCCCGTCGAACAACCTGTCCAGGTGCAGGTCGATCGCGGCGAGCGCGTCCCGGGGTTCGATCACGTTCAGTTCGATCAGGGGGGTGAGGCCGGTGAGGGCGAGGAGCAGGTTGGTCTCGGTCGCCGGGTCGCGGCCGGGGGCGATGTGCCCGTCGGCGATCGCATGGCGGACCAACCGTTCGACAAGGGCCCGTCCCCGGGTGAGGCCGTGACGCGCCTGCTCGTGGACGGCCTCGTCGTGCAGTGCCTCCAGGACGTAGGCGGTGCTCATCCGGCTGGTCGCGCGGGCGTCGGCGTGCAGGGGGAGCATCTCCATGAGCGTCAGTCGCAGCACGTCACGGGGGTGCGGGTGGTCGCCGAGCTTTTCGAGGCCCTGGGCGACGCGTAGCGAGGTCCGCTCGGACGCGAAGTCCATGGCGAAGGAGAGCATGGCGGTCCGGGAGGCGAAGTAGTGCTGCAGCTGCCCGAGGGAGATGCCCGCCTCCTGCGCCACCACGCGCAGCGTCAGGTGTGTGACGCCGCGCTGCTCCACGACCCGCCACAACGCGCGGGCGATCGCCTCGCGGCGTTCACGGTGATCCACCTGTTTCGGCATCGCCGGTCCCTCCCTCGTGTCCCGGAGTCTTTCCAATACAGTTGACATAATACAGCTGACCTATAATCCTGGCCCCACTCAGGGAAGGAGACGTCATGTCTGGACAGCCGAGGGTGCGGACCACGGAGGGCCCGGTGCGGGGGCTCTGGCGGCAGGGGCACGCGGTGTTCCGCGGCATCCCCTACGCCCGGCCTCCGGTGGGGGAGCTCCGCTTCGCCGCGCCGGCCCCGCCGGACCGCTGGGAGGGGACGAGGCAGGCGACGGAGTTCGGCCCCGTGGTTCCGCTGTCCCTGCCGGTCGACGTGGGCCCGCAGCGGGGCACGGACTGGCTGACGCTCAACGTCGGCACTCCGGACCCGGGCGCGGCGGGACTGCCGGTGCTGGTGTGGCTGCCCGTGGGCGGCTACGTCACGGCGATGTCGAGCGACCCGATGTACGACCCGGCGGCGCTGGCCGAGGCGGGACTCGTCGTGGTGACCGTCAACTGCCGCGTGGGCGCGGAGGGGTTCGCGTTCCTCGACGACGCGCCGCCCAACCGCGGATTCCTCGACCAGATCGCGGCACTGGAATGGGTGCGGCGGAACATCGCCGCCTTCGGAGGCGACCCCGACCAGGTCACCGTGGCCGGACAGTCCGCCGGGGCGGGGTCGGTCGCCGCCCTCCTGACGATGAAACCGGCGCGCGGCCTGTTCCGGCGGGCCGTCGCCCACTCGGTGCCGGGACTGCACAGCACCCCCGCGCTGGCACGGCGGATCACCGCCGCGCTCGCGGACCGGTTCGGGGCGGCGGCCCCCACCGCCGCGGCCCTGCGCGACGTCGACCCCTGGCACCTGGCCGCGGAGCTCACCTCCTTCAACGCCGGTCTCCACGCGCACCGGGAGAGCTGGGGGCGGATCACGGGGACCGGCACCTCCCTGTGCCCCGTCGTCGACGGTGAGGTCCTTCCCGAGACGCCCTGGCCCGCGCTGACCGGTGCGCGCGCGAGCGGGACCGAACTGCTCGTCGGTCACACCCGGGACGAGTTCCGGCTGTTCAGCGTCATGGGCGGACGGCGGGGCACCTTCACCGAGCAGGACGCCCGCACGGCACTGGAACTGCTCGCCCCCCAGCCGCACGGCGCGCAGGCGTACCGCGCCGCGTTCGCGCAGGCCGGCCCTGAGGAACTGGTGGAGGCGGTGTACTCCGACGCGCTCTTCCGCATGCCGTCGCAGAAGCTCGCCGAGGCGAACGCCGCGGCGGGCGGCACCTCGTACCTGTTCGAGCTGCGCTGGAGCGCTCCGGCCCTCGGCGGTGCCCTGGGCGCCTGTCACAGCCTCGACGTCCCCCTGGCGTTCGGCACCCTGGACAGCCCCGTCGGCACACAGCTCATCGGCGACGAGCCCACCCCCGAGGCCGTCGCTCTCTCCCGCGAGCTGAAGGAGGCGTGGATCCGCTTCGTCACCACCGGTGACGCGGGGTGGGCCGCCCACCGGCCCGACCGGCGGCTCACCCGCGTCCTGGACGCCCCGTCGGAGACCCTGCCCTACCCGGAGCAGGCCTCCCGCCGGATCTGGGAGGACCACTTCCCGGCCCCCTTCGACCTCCCGTAGACGCCGCGGCGCCTGCCGATCATCGGTCGAATTCTCCTGTGATGAGCCGCATAGGGGGATCTGTCCGAAAATCGTGGACGGCGGTTTGCGATGATCGTCGGGTGAACCCCCATCCTTCAGGAATCGACCAGGTGCCGGTACGGGAACGGACGCGCCGTTTTCTTGAGAGTTCCCTCCTGCAGCGGGCCGTGGTCGCGGTCATCGTGATCAACGCGATCACGATCGGCTGTGAGACGTCCTCCTACCTCGTCGATCACGTCGGCGGACTGCTCCACGTCGTCGACAGGATCGCCCTGGCGGTCTTCGCCGTCGAACTGGCCGCCCGGCTGTACGCCTACCGTGGGGCCTTCTTCCGCGACCCGTGGAACTGGTTCGACACGATCATCGTGGGCGTCGCGCTGGTTCCCGCCTCGGGCCCGACCTCGATACTGCGCACCCTGCGGATCCTGCGCGCGTTACGCCTGGTGTCGGCCGTGCCCAGCATGCGCAACGTCGTCAACGCCCTGCTGTCCGCCATCCCCGGCATGCTGTCGATCGTCGGCCTGCTCGTTCTGGTCATGTACGTCTCGGCGGTCCTGGCGACACAGCTGTTCGGAGGGATCGCCCCGGAGTACTTCGGCGAGCTGCCCACCTCGCTGTTCACCCTGTTCCAGGTCATGACCGGTGAGGCGTGGCCGGACATCGCCGAGAGGGTCATGGGGCGGGAACCGTGGGCGTGGGTGTTCTTCGTCGGCTACATCCTCATGACGACCTTCGTGGTGCTGAACCTGTTGATCGCCGTCGTGGTCAACGCGATGGACGACCAGAACACCTCGACGGAGGAACAGCGGACCGAGGACCGGCTGGCAGCCATCGCCGAGGACCTGGCCCGGCTGCACGCCAAAATCGACACGATGCATTCCTCCAGGAACGACCACCACACGGCACTCTGACCGCTCCCGGGTCCGGGCCGGACGGCCGATCCTCGTTCAGACCCCCCTGCTGATGGCCGCCGGCGCCTGTGGAACGGGCTGGGCGAGGATGGCCTCCACCTCCTTGGCGGTGAGGTCACCGCACTCGCGGAGAATGTCCAGGGCGGCGCGCCACCGCGCACGCGCGAGGTCGGACTCACCGAGGTCGTGCAGGGCCTGTGCCAGTCCCCACAGTTGCTCGGCCTCACCGGAACGGTTACCGGTCTCGCGGATGACCCTCAGGCTGTCCTGGTAGCGGTCGAGGGACTCGCGGATCCGGCCGGCCAGCCGTACGGACCGGGCGAGGTTGCCCAGGATGAGGCCGAGACGGTACCGGTCGCCCAGGGTCCGGAATATCCCGGCGGCCTCCTCGTGCGCCACGATCGCCTGATCGTGGTCACCGATGCGCTGGTGGACGAGACCCAGATTGGACAGGGCCCGAGCCTGTCCGTTGGAGTCCCCGACCTCCTGGAACAGCAGGATGCTGCGTTCGTGGCAGCGCACCGCCTCCGGCAGGTCGCCGCGCAGGCGTGCGACGAGGCCCAGGTTGTTCAGGGCGCGGGCCATCTGGTGCCGGTCACCGATCTCCTCCCACTGCCGGAGGGCGAGATCGAACTCGGCGAGGCTCTCGTCCAACCGGCCGGTGTTGCCGTACGCCATGCCCAGCAGATTGTGGGCCCGTGCCTCAAGGACCCGCCGGTCGCCGTCGCGGGCGGTCCTGACCGCGATGGAACTCAGCCGGATCAGCTCCGTCCAGCGGTCGCGGACCACCAGCGCCGGATAGGCCTCCAGGGCGAGCAGGGCGATGTCGGCGGTCAGGTCGTCGGAACCGGCCAGTTCGTCCATGATCATCGGCAGATGGGGGGCCACGAAGTCGATCCAGGCACTCGCCTCCGAGCGGTCGTCGAACGCGAAACCGGAGGGATGGGCCGGCGGCGGTCCGGTCGTGAGCGCGGAGGCCTCCTCCGGGTCCAGCAGGAGGGCGGCCTGCTGGGTGAGGGCCAGGTAGTGATCCAGCACCCGGCGCCGGGTGGCGCTCCACCCGGCGGTGTCGGCCCGCACGCGGGCCTGCTCGCGGGCGTAGAGCCGGACCACGTCGTGCATCCGGTAACGGCCGGGAACGGGCGAGTCGATGAGGCGGGCGTCGACGAGCTGTTCCAGGACGGCTTCTGCGGCGGCCCAGGGCAGGCCGGCGAGCGAGGCCGCCAGCGGCAGGTCGAGCTCGGTCACGCCGACCATCGCGAGAGACGCGAAGACCCGCGCGCCCTCCTCACTCGTCTCCCGCAGACTCACCGCGAGGCTCGCCCGCGCGCTCAGCTCACCGGCCTGCAGTTCGTTCAGGCGCCGGTGCTCCTCGGCCAGCCGGTCGGCGATCACCCGGATCGACCAGCTCGGACGGGCCGCCAGCCTGGCGGCCACGATGCGCAGCAGGAGCGGAAGGCGTTCGCAGAACCCGACGACGTCGCCGGCGGCCGTCGGGTCCGCGACCACCCGGCCCGCACCCGCCAGCCGCTCCAGCAACGTCACCGCCTCCTCCTGGGCCAGCGGCTCCAGGTGCACGAACTCGGCTCCGTCCAGGGTGGACAGCACGCTCCTGCTGGTCACGACCGTCACACATCCGCGTTCCGCGGGCAGCAGCGGACGGACCTGCTCGGCGGAGAAGGCGTCGTCGAGCACCAGCAGCAGGCGCCGCCCCGCCAGCACCGAGCGCCACAGCGCGCTCGCCGCCCCTGTTTCGCCGGGCACATCCGTGCCCGCCACACCGAGCTGGGGGAGCCACTGGACGAGGACGTCGTACGGCGTCAGCGGCGCTCCCGCGGCAGACGCGCCCTGCAGGTTGACGTAGAGCTGCCCGTCGGGGAACCCGTGCGCCATCCGATGGCTCGCATGAAGCGCCAGCGCGGACTTCCCGACTCCGGCGACTCCGTCGACGGCCACCACGTGGGCGTGCCGGGGCTCGCCGGGATCCAGCATTCCGCAGAGGACCTTCACCTCCAGGTCCCGGCCGGTGAACATCGGCGGCGGTGCCGGAAGTTGCCGCGGCACCGGAGTGGGCGCGGGGTGGGCGCCGGTCGTGGGGGAGTCGGCGGGAGACGGTACGGCGATGGCCGGATCAGCGGTGAGGATCTGCTGATGGAGGTGCCGCAGCTCCGGGCCCGGGTCGATACCGAGATCATCCGCCAACCGGCTCCGGAGGTCCCGGTAGTGGTTCAGGGCGTCGGCGGGACGGCCGCAGCGGTACAGGGCCAGCATGAGCTGACCGGCCAGGCGCTCGTCCAACGGATGTTCCCTGGTGCGGGCGGCCAGCTCGAAGGGCATTTCCGCGTGCCGTCCGAGCCGCAGCAGGACATCGCCCAGATCCAGCTCGGCGGCGAACCGTTCCCTTCCCAGGGACTCACGTACGGAGTTGAACCACGGGGTGTCCAGGGAGGCGAAGAGATCTCCCCGCCACAGGCCGAGCGCCTGCTCCAGCAGGGAGGCGGCGGTGCCGTCGTCATCGGCCGTGCGGGCCCGGGCGGTCAGGTCGCGAAAACGGTGCAGGTCCACGGTGGAGGCGTCGACCGCGAGGACGTAGCCGCCGGAGGCCCGCGAAAGACGCGCCTCACCGGCGACCGGAGCCAGTGCCTGACGCAGGCGGGACACGTAGCTGTACAGGGTTCCCTCAGCCCGTTGGGGAGAACGCTCACCCCACACCCGGTCCACCAGCTGCTCGACCGATGTCACCCGGTTCGCATCGATCAGCAGCGCCGCCAGCACGGATCGCTGCCGGGCGTGGCCCAGCTCGATCGGCCGACCGTCGGCTCGCGCCTCGACGCCACCGAACAAGCCGAACTCCACGGCCATTCCGTTCACCTTTCCAGCGGGAATTCCGGCCCGGGACGGCCGGTCGGACCAGCCGGTTCAAGGTTGGCCCAAGGTTCGTCCACAGGCAATGGCGCACAGTGGTTCTCGTTCCACCAAAAAAGCGGAAGAGCGGATACGGGAAACACGCCGGCCGCCGGAGGCGGGTGGTTCACCGGAAACCTGGAAAGACCGGAACAGCTTGATTTGGGCAGACCGTGGAGACGCCCTCTCCCAAGGCGTTTCCGTGGCGGTTCAACCGGCCGGGCAGACGGGACGATCCCAGACCGGTGGGCCGTTCGGCCGACGGGCATCCCACCGCAGGAACGGAACGGAGCCATGTCCACCCCCAAGGAGATGACCTGGAATGCTCGTCAGCCGCCTGCTCCTGATCTCAGAGATCACGCTGACCGACATGGTCGTCGGTACGGCCTTTTCCGCCTTGGCCGCGCCGGACGATCCGGCGGCCGAGCGGCCCGCGGTGACCGTCGACGCGGGCGAGGCCTCGTAGGCCGTCGTCGGCATCGACGACCGCATCGACCGGACCATTTTCGCGCGTGCCGAAAATCGGCTTTCGGACAAGGACCGCACCACTCTCACCAACGGGTGTCCCCGGTGAGCCGCCCGAATCAGCAGGCTGACCGGTTCGGAGACCGTGGAACGGCACCGCCGCCTCTCCTACGGCATCGGCGACACGAAGGCCGGTGACCGGGAAAAGGGCGAATACGGCTTCGACTCCGAAGCCGACGACAGGACCACCTGGTACGGCTCGGTGTTCGCGTTCCCTGTGGTCACCCGTACGGCAAGCACATGGATCACCACCGGCGCAGGGGGCCGGCGGGCTCGGGAAACGCCTCCCAGGCCCGTCCCGGCCCTCCGCCGGGTCGGCCCATGATCGTCGGGCTCCCGGTTCGGGAACCGACGACGTGAGGGCGGTCTCGCCGGCAACAGGGGCGTCGGCGAGACCGCCCGAGGCCTGCCGGGCGCCTGTCAGGCGGGGGCGGGGCCGTACGCGGGTCAGGGGTTCGGCGGGCGCCACATCGGGAACATCGGCGGGCCGCCGGGCATGAATATCGGGTCGCCGAGGTCCTGGTAACCGTGGCGCAGGTAGAGCCTGCGGCTGTGGGTACTGCTGGCCTCCAGGTACGCGGGTATGCCCGCCTCGTCGAGCCCGCGGTGGTACCCCTGGAGCAGCCGGGTCCCCGTCCTTTGCCGCTGGTGCCCGGGGAGCACGGCGAGGAACGCCAGATAGTGGTGCGGTTCGTGAGGATGGCGCTTGTCCATCTCCTCTCCCATCCGCCCGATGCGCTCCGCGTGGGGACCGGCCAGCTCCGCCACCCGGGCGTCCCGGCCGGGGATCTCGGGAAGCGGCTCGACGCCCTTGTGGAACCACACGGCCACGGCGGTCATGTCGGCCGTCGCGTGGACCTCGCCGTGGACGAGGGCGCTCTCGGTGGCCATGGAGAAGAAGGGGGGCATCACCTGGCGGCGGTCGTCGTCCGACGGGATCATCCAGGCCGAGATCTCCTGCTCGTGGAAGGAGGTGGCGATGATCGCGCCGACGGCCTCGGCCGCTCCGGGAACGTTCTGGATGCGGATGATCTCTGTCATTCGGCCCCTCCCACGGCGGCCTGGGCGCCCCGCCCGATGTTCGCGTACACCTTCGGCCGGTTGGACCGCAGGGTGAGTCCCCACACGACGCCGAGCCCCACGGCGACGAAGTAGACGGCGGGCATGATCCAGCGCAGCGGGGAGTCGGAGGCCACGCCGAGCACGGTGTCGAAGTTGATCATGACGAGCGCGATGACCACGACCAGCAGGACCGAGGAGATGCCCGGGGCGATCCTGGTCCGCCAGGCGTTCTCCTCGTTGGGGTTCTTGGAGAAGAAGACCAGCACGGAGACCGAGGTGGCCGCCAGCATCATGAGCAGCCCCAGGCCGCCGAACGATCCGACGGTGAAGAACAGCTGGACGACCGGGTCCAGGCCGAAGGCCGCGTACACGACGATCGTGATCAGCCCGATGACGCTCTGCGCCAGTGAGCCGTTGATCGGGGCGCCGGTCCCGGGGGAGGTGCGACCGAAGGTCTCAGGAAGCACCCTCTCCCTGCCGAGGGCGAAGATGTAACGGGAGATCGTGTTGTGGAAGGCGATCAGCGCGGCGAAGAGGCTCGTCACGAACAGGAGAGAGCCGATGGTGGCGATGGTCGCCCCCAGGTGCCGCCCGGCCAGGTTGAACAGCAGGGCCGAGCTCTGCTCACGTGAGGCGTCGACGATCTTGCCCGAGCCGATCGGCACGGTCATCGCCCAGGACGAGACGGCGTAGAGGCCCGAGATGACGGCGAGCGCGACGTAGGTCGCGATCGGCACCGTACGCCTCGGGTCCTTGGTCTCCTCGGAGAACACCACCGACGACTCGAAGCCCGCGAAGGACGCGATGCAGATCGCGACCACCGCACCGATCCCGGGGACGAAGAGGCTTGCGGGGGAGAAGACGTCGAGGCTGTAGCCCGAGGCCGACGGGTTGATCAGATCCGCGACGTCGAACACGATGACGACGGCTATCTCCGTCAGCAGCAGGACCGACAGGACCTTCCCGTTCACGTCGACCCGCATGAGGCCGAGCACCCCGGTCAGCACCCAGGCGACCAGTCCGATGACCCACCAGGGAGGGGAGCTTCCGAACCAGTCAGTGATCGGCTGCTGGGCCGCCGCGCCGATCATGCCGTAGAGGCCCACCTGGAGCGCGTTGTAGGCCAGCAACGCGACCCACGCGGTCGCCACTCCGATCGGCCTGCCGAGTCCTTTCGCGGTGTAGGCGTAGAACGCCCCGGCGTTGACGACGTAACGGGCCATCGTCACGTAGCCGACGGCGAACAGGCCCAGGATGGCTCCGAGCAGGATGAAGGCGAGCGGTACGCCGGTCACGCCGGTCGCGGCGTAGGCGGAGGTCACCGAACCGCCGATGACAGTCAGCGGCGCCGCCGCCGAGATGACGAAGAACACCACCGACGGCACACCGAGGCGGTCCTGGGCCAGTGCGGCGGAGACGGCGCTGGCCCTTCGTTCTGTCACGGACATGGGGAGGATCCTTGGAGTGAGGGGGGTGGGTTCACCGGCGGCTGATGATGGAGTCACCCACGGCAGCCTCGGTCTGGGCGATCAGTTCCTGGAGCGGCGCCGGGAGGGCGGCGACCGAATCGGAGAGATATCCCGGGTTCTGTTCCCACAGGACGAGCCGGCTGCCGCCGGTCACGACGAGCAGCCCCAGCAGGACGTTGTCCTGGACGTTGAGCGGTTCACGGCGTTGGATCGCCAGGTTGACGCGTCCACCGGGCCACGCCGCGATGTTCACGTCGACCGGTGCCTGCCTCCGCGACGGGCGTCTGCCGGGCGGGCGCAGCAGCCCGTCGGCGGTCATCCGGGCCGCCACGTCGGCGAGCGCCGTACGGGCGAAGAACTGCAACCAGGTATGGAGGCGGTGGGCGGGCTCGGCGATGATGTGGTCCAAGGCGGTCCTGGTGACCGCGTCTCCGGGCGGCGCCGTGTCAAGAACGACGAGCCGTATCTGCCCCGCTGCCAATCCCACGGTTGTCCGCCCGGCGAGCATCAGCTCTCCCAGGATGGCGGCGGCCAGCCCCAGACCGGCCAGGCGGGCGTGAAGCCGCGGCCGGCCGGTCGAGTTGTCATGCATGACAAAGAACAGGTCGTCGGCCAATCGGGTTCTTGGGGGATTAACTCCAACCACGAACGGCGATCGTATAGCTAAATCATTAAATCTGTCATTATGTGAACGAAGTTCCGGATCCGGACATAGCTCAGCCTGGTGAGATCCGAAGAAACGGACAGGCGGCCGACAACCTGGAGCTGTGTCGAACGGTCTATCGAAAGTTCCGCCGAATTTGGGAATTCGCCTATTTTTGGCCGGTCGCGGACGGGCGTCGGGGGGCGGTCCGTCAAGGCCTCCCAGGGCCGGAACAACCCCGGTCAGAAGGCTCCCGAGGGTGCCGTCTCGTGAATCCCATGGGGTTTAATACGGTGTTTTTTGGTATTTTCAGACTGGCGTAATACCCCTACGGACCTCCTCGTCGTGACGGTCGGCTCCCGGCCGTCCTGGAGTTCCAGCTGTGTCGCCCGGTTCTCCGGCCCTCACCTCCGGCCAGGGACGGCATGGGCCGGGGCGGTCGGCGTGAGGGGGGCCGCTCCCGAATACAGGCAGGCGGCCCGATCTCCGGGAGCCGACGAGAGGCGCGGGAGGAATGACCGGCCGTGCTCGCCCCGTGCGGGACCTGCTGGACACCTGTTGGACGCAGCCGTCGGTTCGAGACGAGCGGTCGGCCGGTCATGACGGCGGGCGTGGAGCGGTGAGGGCGCTTCCGGACGGGTCGCCCCCGCGCTCAGAAGGCGCGGCCGTCCTCGCCGATGTCTCCTTCGGCTTCGATGCGTTCCTTGCGGACCTGTTCGGTGATGGTCTCCTCGTCGGTGACCTTCTCGGTGGTCATCCGGACCCGTTCCACCGGGACGGTGTTCTTCTCCACCACCGCCCGTTCCTCGTGCAGGGTCACCTCGTGCTCGGCCTCGGAGATGTCCGGGCCCCGCAGCGCGGCGTCCCGGTTCTCCTCGGTGATCGGCTCGCGCTCGATGCGTACCTCCTCTCGGGTGACCGGCACGGTGACCTGCTGCTCCTCGGTGACCACGTACTTCCGCAGCCGCGCCCGGCCGATCTCGTGGCTCTCGGTGTGGGTCGTCAGCCGCTCCTCCGAGCGGGTCATCGCGTCGTCGCCGGTGAGGTCCGCGCGTCCGGCCTCCCGCTCCCGGCCGACGGAGCCCAGGCGCTCGCGCTCCCGCTGGCCGCCGGTGTGCGCCCAGCCGGTCTCACCCGGCTGGTTGGCCTCCCTCCAGGAGGCGTCCAGGTCGATGCCGTAGTAGTTGTACAGCTCGCGCTCCTCCTGTGGCGACATGTGGCCGCCGGACTCGACGTCGATGTTGGGAGCGTCCTTGATGCGGTCCTTGTCGTAGGCGACCTCGACGTGGTCGCCGACCACGTCGGCGCCCTGGATGGGGACGAAGGTCTCGTTGATGCCGAACAGCCCGGTCCGCACGCACAGCCACTCGGGGCGACCGGTGTTGTCGTCGAGGTAGACGTGCTTGACCTTGCCGATCTTGTCCCCGTGGTTGTCGTAGACGGTCTGGTCGATCACCGCTGAGATCTGGTTCTGGGTAATCATCCGGTTTCTCCCTTTTTGTCCGACTCTCTACCGCGTACCGCGATGCCGTGAAAGAAAACCTGATCGGCGGATTTCCCTGTCTCCTCGGGGGTGCGGGCGCCACCGGGAGGCCGGGAAGGGCGGGAACGGCGGTTCGACATCGATCGACCCCGGAACGCCTCCCGGCGGGATGGGCACCATGACGTCGGAGTACTCCGGTTGGCAGCCGCCGCCGGATCCGTCACCAAAGCTGGTGGAGTGGGCAAAGAACGCATGAAATCGCCTCATGCGGGCTCGTGGGAGAAGGCCAGGTCAGCCCGGACCGTGCACCGTCGGGTCATGGCCGGCCGAGCGCCGGTTGTCGAGGTCGAACTCGCGGGGCGTCGTGACGGCTGTGTCGCCGTAGAGCCTGAACAGGCGGATCCCGCTGTCGTCCTGGTCGCTCTGTTCCTCCAGCAGCGACCAGCAGCGCGCGGTCAGGGCGCGGGCTCGGGCGCCGGGCCAGGACGGGGGGAGAAGCTCGGGAGGAAGGAGCGGGTCCGCCTCCATCGCGCGGGTGAACTCCGCGGCCAGCTCCACCGCGACGGTCAGCCGCTGCGCCCCGGACAGATCGGCGGAATCCTCGATGAGCGCGAGCCGGGGCTCCGCCACCGCGGCGAGCCGGTCGTAACGTTCGGCGATCTCGTCCAGCGGCCACATGGCGCGGGTGAGCGCGACGGGATCGGTCTCCTCGCCGCGACGGAGGTCTCGGGTGGTCAGGAAGGTGACGTGGTTGAGGATGTCCAGGCGGCGGGCGTGCTCCTCGACGTACGGCTCCCAAGGATTGGCGCTGAGGTAGAGGCCCCCGTGGATGGCGGCGCCGCCGAGGAAGGTGAGGCAGGCGCGCAGCGCGTCGCGGGCGGGCCGCGCGCTCTCCGGTACGGCGAAGCCGACGAGGTGCCAGGCGCCGTCCCAGGGGGCGAGCCCGGCGTCCTGGCGGAAGGCGTGGGTGACGAACTCGACGTCGAGGCCCATCGCGCGTTCGGTGCCGCCGGTGGCGCGCAGGATCGCCTTGCGCCCTCGTCCCTCCTGGACGAAGCGTCCCTCGGCGACCAGGCGTTTGATGCACAGGCGAACCTGCTGGTCGTTCATGCGCAGCAGGTTCGCGGTCGCGTAGAGGTCGCCGGCGTCGACCGTGAGGTCGGTGCGGACGAGCGCTTCGACGAGCATCCGGGTGGGGACATGGACGTCCATGCTGCGGCCCTCCAAAAGAACTATCGTATTGGGCTCGATAGTCGAATGCATGAAAGATTCTGTGTCGGGCGCCGATGTTCCGTGGTCATGGGGTGTGGTCCACCCTGACGACCTCGTCGCGGCCGGTGCGGGGCGGGTCGCAGTGGGCGGCCAGCTCGTCGAAGTATCTTGCCGGGTCGAGTACGGCGTCCGGCGAGTGGACGCCGGGGGTGCGCACCGTGCCGTCGAGGATCTGCGCCGCCGCGAGCGACAGAGGGATCCCGGTCATCCTGGCCATCCCGCGCGGCGAGGCGATCAGCCTCGCGCCGACCCGGTACGGCCGGCCGTACCGGAGTCCGGTGGCCAGTGCGAAGAAGGGGGGAAGTGAGCCGGGGCCGCGCAGAGAGAGCCGACGTATGGCCGAGCGGGCGAAGCGGGCGGCGGTCGGGGTCTCGATCGCGGCGGCGGCCTGTTCCAGGGAGAGCCTTCCCCGGTCGACCTCATCGCGCAGGGTCATCAGGTAGGCGGCCGTCTCCGGCCTGACCACCATGACGCAGGCGGAGTCGCGGGTGACCGAGCAGGTCGCCGGGAGGGTCAGCGGTTCGGGATGGCCGACGGTGTAGACGGTTCCGGTGCCCAGCCCGGGGTAGTCGAGCCGGACGGGTTCGAGCGGCGGGCCCTCGGCGGGTTCCCCGCCCGACCAAGTCATGATTTTTCCTGACAGCTGGTGCATCCAGTGGACGAGGGCGGCCGAGTTTCCGTCGGACGCGTCGTCGGCGGGGTCGTCTCCGACGAACGGGACGTCCACCGGCCAGGCGGTGAAGACGTCTTCGACGGTGTCCAGTTCTCGGCTCGCCAGCGCGGCCAGCATGTTGCCGGTGCCCGGGCTGGCCCCGGCTCCGACCACGGCGATCACGCCCGCCTCCCGCGCCTCGGCGTCCATGGCGAGCATGTCCAGCGTCGGTTCCCAGTCGTCGCAGATGTCGGCGTAATGGGTACGGCTCTCGATCGCCGCCCGCAGGATCGGCACACCGAGCCGGAAGAAGGGGCCGGTGGTGTTGAGGACCAGGTCGGCATCGTGGAAGAGCTCGCGGAGCCGTACCGGGTCCGAGGCGTCCACCGGCGCGACCGAGACGCCCGGGAAGCGGGCGGCCAGGCGTTCGGCGGCCGCGGTGTCACGGTCGGCGATCGCCAGTTCCGCGATGTCCGCGCGCCCGGCGAGCGCCTCGACGACGGGTCCGCCCATCGCTCCGGCTCCGCCCAGCGCGACCACACGGTATCGCTCGCCCATCGAAGACCATCCCCTTACGGACGTTGAGGAACGCCGGCCACAGCCGCTGGTACCTGGGCGTGGAATGCCGGTCGAGGTAGGTGGGATCGGACAGGAACCGGAGGACGCCCTCGCGCGGGTACCGCCTGGTCTGCTCTCCCACCTGCCGAACGGGGCCGCTCCGGAGGCGTGGTTCCTCCATGGTCACCGCCCGTGCTTCTTCACGAAGTCGGTGAGTGAGTCGAGGTAGCCGGGTACGTAGAGCGAACGGGGGGCGGCGACGTACGTGATCAGACCCCGGACGCTGCCGGGGGTGTCCAGTTCGTACCTGGCCGCGCTGTGGGAGCCGCCCCGGAGCGTCTCGACCGTGAGCAGGCCCTGGGGGACGCCCGCGCGATAGGCGGCCTCGGTCTCCTTGACGTCGACGTTGCGGTCGTGGTCCCCGAGCACGAGAAGAGTCGGGGTGCGCACCCTCGGAAGCTGGTCCGTGACATCGGCGCGGAAGTTCCGGAGAACGAACCGCCACCGGTCCTTGCTCATCGGCGGGTCGTCCAGCCTGGAGGCGAGGTACTCGTCATACCCGGCGCCTTCCTCAAGAAGGCGGATCTGGGCGGCACGTCGGCGGAGTTCGGCGCCGAGCCTGTCGTCCGGCGCGCCCTGGTCCTGGAGTTCGGTCCGCAGGTTGTACTCGCCCTGCCGCAACCAGTTCACCGCCGCCCCTACCAGGATCATGAAGCGCAGGTCGGTACGGTCTCCCGCCACCTTGGGCAGCACCCAGCCGCCCTGGCTGATCCCCCACACTCCCAGCCGATTCGGGTCGATCTCCGGTCGCCGCTTCGCCCAGTCCAGCGCGGCGTCGACCTCCGCGCTGCGATCGCTCATGCTCTGGTGGAGCCAGTTCCCCGGCGCGCCGTCGACGCCGGGCTTGTTCCAGGACAGCGAGGCGTATCCGGCACGTGCGAACGCCTCCCAGATCGGCCGGTAGAACCCGTCCCTGGAGGCGTCCGCCACTCCGTCCCCGTGAGCGAGGACAACCAGCCCTCGCGGCCCCTTCCCCTCCGTCGGCAGCGCGAGCACCGCCTTCAGCGGCTGCTTCGGACCGGGGATGGTCACCCGCACCTCGCGTACGGCGAAATCGTTCTGCACGACGATCCACGCACCGGCCCCGGCGACCAGGACGAGCACGCAGGCGAGGGCGATCCAGAGTGGTCCGACCCGCTTCCTTGCTTTCATGTAACTATCGTAATGAATACGATCGTAGGATTGTCAATAGAAAATTGGTCATGCCGGTACCGTGGCCATCGGCGCCCGCCTCGGAACGGATGGGCCGTGACCAGGCCGAACCCGTGCGCCACCAGGCGGTGGGGGACGGAGAGCCGGGCACGGCGGGGCGCCATCCCTGCCCCGCCGTACCGTTCAGGCCGATGACGTGCGGAAACGCGTTAAGGACAGACCTGCTGGTAGGGCTGTCCGGGGATGTACTGCCGCCATTCCTGCGGGGTGAGGGAACGGCCCACGACGGCGCAGACCTCCGCGGAGGGGTCCTCCGGTATCCTCTCCTGCCACAGCCGGATGGTTCTGTCCTCTCCGCCGCCGGCCAGGGTGGTGCCATCGGGGCTGAAGGCGACGGTGTTCACTGAGCCGTTGTGTCCCATCAGTGGGGCGCCGATCGGGTGGCGGGTGGCCACGTCCCACAGGCGGACGGTCCTGTCCGTTCCACCGCTGGCCAGGGTGGTGCCGTCGGGACTGAAGGCCACCGTGTTCACCGAACTGCCGTGTCCCATCAGGGAGGTACCGATCGGCTGGTGGGTGGCCACGTTCCACAACTGGACGACGCCGTACCAGCTGCCGGTGGCCAGCAGGCGGCCGTCGGGGCTGAAGGCCACCGTGTTCACCGCGCCGCTGTGGCTCAGGAGGGGGGCGCCGATCGGCTGGTGGGTGGTCACGTCCCACAGCTGGGTGGCGCCGTACCAGTTCCCGGTGGCCAGCTTGGTGCCGTCCGGGCTGAAGGCCAGCGTGTTCACCGCGCCCTGGCTCCCCTTGGGGGTGAGGGTACCGATCGGGCGGCGGGTGGCGGCGCTCCAGAGGTGAACGCTCGTGTCGCTGCCGGAGGCGGCCAGCAGGCGGCCGTCCGGGCTGAAGGCCAGCGTGGCGATGCCGCCGGCGGAGCCGGTCACGGGAACGCCGATCGGGCGGCGTGCCGTGACGTCCCAGAGCCGGAAAGTCTTGTCGTTCCCGCCGCTGGCCAGCAGGCGGCTGTCCGGGCTGAAGGCCACGGTGGTGACATCGAGCGTGTGGCCGGTCAGAAGGACACTGTTCTCGTGGCGCGCGGAGGTGTTCCACAACCGGATGGTCCCGTCGTCGCTGGAACTGGCCAGGATGCCGCCGTCCGGGCTGAACGCGATATCCGTGATCGGGCCGGTGTGGCCGCTCAACGGGACGCCGATGGAGCTCTGGGTGTGGGCGTCCCACAACTGGATGCGTTTTTCGCCCTTGCCGACGATGGCCAGCGTGGCGCCGTTCGGACTGAACGCCAGTTCGCTGGTGTAGCCGGTGGGCAGCGGATGGCCGACCCGCCCGTGAGTGGCGACGTTCCACAACTGCACGTTCGCGTTGTCGCCGAAAGTGGCGACGGTGGCGCCGTCGGCGCTGAACCTCACCCGAGGGGAGGGGCCGACGTCACCGTCGAACAACGGACCGTTCATGCGACGGGTGGCCAGGTCCCAGCTTTGCACGTGCGTCTCGTTGACGTAACTGGTGGCGAAAGTGGCGCCGTCGGGACTGAAGGCCACGCCGGTCACGCCGTGGGCGGGAGTGGCGGGCAGGGTGACGGCCGGGCGGCGGGTGGCGACATCCCACACCTGGACGTTCCCGCTGTCGCCGACGGTGTTCAGCCTGGTGCCGTCCGGGCTGAACACCACGAGGGCGACGGCGGTGGTGTGACCGGTGGACAGGGTCGCGGTCAGGCGGCGGCCTGCGACGTCCCACAGCCGTACGTCCTCGCCGGCGCCCGCGGTGGCCAGCAGGCGGCCGTCCGGGCTGAAGGCCATGGTGCGGACATCGCTGTCGCGGGCGGGACCGGCGGGCAGAGTGGCGACGAGGTGACGAGCGGCGACCTGCCACAGTTGCACACTTCCATCGGTGCCCGCGGCGGCCAGCAGGCCGCCGTCCGGGCTGAAGGCCACGGTGGTGACGCCCCCGGCCGGGTTGTTCAGGACGCCGTCCAGGGCGCCGGTCAGTGTGGTGAGCATGGTGTAGCGGGCCTCGGCGGTGGGGGTGAAGTGCCAGGACGCCGCGGCCAGCAGTCCGGCCAGGGCCGGGTCGGTGGCGGCCAGTTCGTCGCTGCTCTTGGCGACGAGCCGGGCCAGGACCTCCCGGCCGCGGGCGTCGGCCTGGCGGGCCGCGGTGATGGCCACCCCGGCGGCGGCCGAGGCCAGGACGCTCAGGACGGTCAGCGCGGCCACCGCCAGACGTGCCAGCTTCCTGCGCCGGACGGTGGCGCGTTCGGCCTGGTCCGCCGCCTCGACGGAGGCCCGCAGGAAGGCGCTCTCCAGCGAGGTGAGGTCCTGCGGGTGGGCCAGCAGGGGCCGGGCGGCGCTCAGGCGGGTTCCCCGGTACAGGGCACCGGGGTCACCACCGAGTTCCTGCCAGCCGGTGGCGGCCTCGGTCAGGTGCCGTTGCACGCGTAACAGCTCGCGTTCCTGATCGATCCATTCGCCCAGGCGCGGCCAGGAGGAGATGAGGGCCTCGTGAGCGAGTTCGGCGGTGTCCTCGTGCAGGGTCACCAGCCTGGTGGCGGCCAGCTGTTCCAGCACCTCGGCGGCGTCGGGGCTCGTGTCGGGAAGCAGCTCGGCGTAGGAGGCGGGGCGGCGGGTGTCTGCCGCCTGCTCACCCGGGTTGATCAGCCGCAGCAGGATCCGCTGTGCCTGGTGGGCCTGGGCGTCCGACAAGTTCGCGTACAGCTGTTCGGCGGTGGCCGTGATCGCCCCATGTATGCCGCCGGCCCGCTCGTAACCGGACAGGGTCAGGGCGTTGCCGCGACGGCGTCGCCAGGTCTCCCGCAGGGCGTGCGAAACCAGCGGCAGGACGTTCGCCTGCCCCGCGGCGTCGGCGATGAGGCGGGCCAGCAGCGCGCTTTCGACCACACAGCCCGCCTGCACCGCGGGCCGGCTGATGGCTCGGCGCAGCTCCTCGACGTTCATCGCCCCGACCAGCAGGTGGGACTCCCGCAGCGCCGCAAGGAGATCGGTGTGTTCGGCGCAGCGGGCGTAGAAGTCGGCGCGTACCCCGAGGACGACACGGACGCGGCTGTTGGCCGCCCGGGCGGCGGTGACCAGCGCCTCGATGAACCGGGCACGCTCGTCGGCGTCTCGGCACAGGGCGAAGACCTCTTCGAACTGGTCCACGACCACCAGCAGTTCGCTGTCCGCGGGCCGGTCGGTCAGCGCCTGCAACACGGCCAGATGCAGGGCACGCGGGGTTTCGTCCAGTTCCTTGCGCAGGGTGGCGGCCGATTCATGACCCAAGGTGGCCAGGCGCGCGGCACATTCGTCCAGGGGATGCGGTCCGGGCGTGAACAGCAACGTCGGCCAGGAAGCCGTTTTCTGTTCCTTTCCGAACGCGGACAGTAACCCGGCCCGCAACAACGACGACTTTCCCGCCCCTGATGCGCCGAGCACCATGAGAAAACGGTGTTCGCGCACGCAGGTCATCAGCTCCTCGGTGAGCCGCTCCCTGCCGAAGAACCAATCGGCGTCTTCCGTTTGAAAAGCAGTCAGGCCGAAGTAGGGATTCCGCTTCTTATCGCTTTCGGCCTTGGTGTTCCCTTCGGCCGATTCTGCGGCGACCGTCTTCCATCGGTCCTCCCATTCATGCACGTCACCTCCGCATGCCTGTACATAGGCGATCGTCACGGCGAGGCTCGGTAGTTTCCGGCCCGCCGCCGCGTCGGCCAGCGTCGCCGCTGAATAGTGAGCCCGGCTCGCCAATTCTCGATAAGGAGGTCCCCCCGATTTCGCGCGTAACAGCCGCAGGTCAGCAGCGAAACGCGTTAACGCACTGTCGTTGTCGTCCAAGGGACGCTCGGCTCGCGGCATCTCCACCCCCGCCCATCAGGTCACCGAGCCATTGTCCGGTGCTTGTTGTCTGGTGTGCAGCCTTCGATACCGGACAACGAACTATGGCTAGGAATGGTTCGCAGACGGACGGCGAGAGCCGGATCCTCGCGAAGCCCCGACTGCGGGGCGGCGGCAGAGAAAAGAAGAGGAAATGAATGCGTTGATTTCCACGACCGGGGGATACGTGAACGAGCAGCCAAAACGACTGTTGAACAAAACACCGGCCACCGCGGAGACCGATCACTGGCTCGCCAAAGCCGACGCGCTGGCGTCGGTGATCGACGAGCACCGGGAACAGGCCGAGTACGAACGGGTGACTCCCGCGCCCGTCATCGACGCGCTCCGGGCCGCGGGCGTCCACCGCATGTGGGTGTCCAAGGACTTCGGCGGCGGCCAGGTGAGCCTGAGAACCGGATCGGCCGTCATCCAGCGTCTGGCGGCCGCCAACCCGTCGGTCGCCTGGCAGATGGGCGTGCAGGGGGCGATCGGACGGCTGTCGGACTACCTGCCCGAGCAGACCGCCCGCAAGCTCTTCGCGGAGAACGACACGCTTGTGGTCGGCGGCGTCAACCCGTCGGGACGGGCGGTCCCGGTCGACGGCGGGTTCCGGCTGAGCGGCACCTGGGCGTTCGCCAGCGGCTCCGCGCACGCCGACTGGCTGATCTGCGCGGCGGTCGTCACCGGCGAGGACGGTACCCCCCACATGACGGACACCGGGCCGGAGACGCGCATGCTCTTCGTCCCCAAATCCGAGTGCCGGATGCTCGACACCTGGCACACCATCGGCCTGCGGGGCACCGGCAGCGAGCACTTCGAGATCGAGGAGACCTTCGTCACGGAGGACTTCACCGTCGCCGTCGCCGACATGCTCCGGCCGCCGGCCGCCCGGCCGTCCCGGGCGTACGCCATCGGCTACTACGACTTCGGGCCGTTCACCTCGGCGTCGACCGCCGTGGGAACCGCGCAGGGCGCCCTTGAGGCGTTCAAGTCACTGGCCACGAGGAAGACACCGGCGGCGGCGACGAACCCCCTGGCGGGCAGTCACACCGTGCAGGAGAAGCTGGGGCGGGCCGAGGCGCAGCTGCGTGCCGCCCGCCTGGCGCTCGTCGACGCCGCGTGGCACGCGGAAAACTGCGGAGAGGACGGCGGCGACGCGCTCAGCGCGCTGATCCGGCTCACCGCCGCGACCGTCGCGGAGAACGCCACGAGCGTCGTGGACACCGCCTTCCGCCTCGCCGGGACCACGGCGATCTACACCTCAAGCCCGCTGGAGCGTTACTTCCGCGACGTCCACACGGCCGTCAAACACATCACCCTGTCGCACACCCATTTCGAGACGGTCGGCCAGTACCTGCTGGGCGGCCCCCTGATGATGCGACGTTAACGCCGGTCACGTACAGAGGAGAGAGTCATGCAGACCATGAAGGCCGTACAGCTTCTCGCCCCGCGTAAGACGATTCTGGCCGAACTTCCCAAGCCCACGGTTCCGGCCGACGGGCTGCTGATGAAGACGCGATGCGTATCGATCTGTTCAACCGACGTCTCCTTCTTCGAAGGCCACCTGTTCCCCTCCGAATATCCGGTGGTCCTGGGCCACGAGTATCTCGGCGAGGTCGTGGAGATCGGTTCGGAGTTCACCGGCCCGGGTATCGAGGTCGGCGACCGCATCGTCTACTGGGGACAGACCGACTACGACGGCTTCGCCGAATATCGGACACTGCGTCCTATATTCTCCGGAGAGATCAAAACGGATGTCTTCGAGGCCGATCGTAATTTCTATGACGACCGGCGGGCGGCCGCCGTCAAAGTGCCCGGAGAGCTCGACGACCTGCAGGCCTCCTTCATCGAGCCGACGACGGGAGTTCTGCGTTCGGTGCTGGCCAACGCGCCCAGGATCGGCGACCGGGTGCTCATTCTCGGTACCGGGCCCATCGGGATCATCGCAGGAAGCATCATCAAGAAACTGCTGGCGCCGCACTCGGTGGTCTCCGTGGACGCCAATCCGCACCGCAACACCCATGCGGAGGCGCATTTCTCCGAGCGCGCCTACTTCCCGGACGAACTGATCGAGGAAGTGCAGGAGAGCACCTTCGACTACGTCTTCGACTGCCTGCCCACCGTCAATGTGGCGGATCCGGCGAAGGACCCGAGGCGGGTCGCGATGCGCAAGCTCAAACCGCGCGGCAGGTACGTGCTGTACGGCGCGTCCCAGGAGATGCAGAGCTTCGACACGTGGCTGATGCTGGCCAAGGGCATCAACATCAGCGCCTCGCCCTTCGACGTCAGCAGTTTCCCCATGCACCACACGGCCAACGTCATCACCGCCGCCATGCAGATGCTGGTCTCGGGGATCGTCGACGGTAAGCGCCTGCTGTCCACCGTCCACCCGTTCGACGACTACGACGGTCTCGTCAAGATCCTTGAGAACTACCGTACGACCACCGGGCTGAAGACGGTGGTCGACTTCCGGGGGGACGCCTGGTGATCCGGGCCGAGTCCGGCGAGTTCTCCGGCACGGCCGCCGAGATGTCGCGGCCCGCCTGATCCACCCGCGCGCCGGAGGCGATGACGTCTGTGCCCGCGCCGGCGATCCACACGGTGACCGGCGTCCGGCGGCGCGTGAGCGAACCGCGCCGCCGGGCGTCCGGGTACGGCGTCACCCGCTGAGCCGATGACCTCCGGCCGTACCGGTCAACCGGTACGGCCGGGCGGGTCAGGTCCGCCGAGCCTCCCGCACCGTTTCTTTCAGCAGAGAAAGAGATCACCGATGTCCGTTGACGCCGTTTCGTTCCGACAAGCCATGGCCCGGGTCCCCGGCCCGGTGACCGTGGCCACGACCGTCGATGCGGCAGGCCGCCGATGGGGCTTCACCGGTAGCTCCTTCAGCTCCCTATCCCTCGACCCACCCCTCGTCCTGCTGTGCCTGGACCGCTTCGCCAGCACGCACGACGCCTTCACCTCCGCCGACCGCTTCATGGTGAACATCCTGGCGACCGAGCACGTCGAGGTCGCGCAGCGTTTCGCCACCTCCGGGATCGACCGGTTCGCGGCCGGTGACATGCGGCCGTACGAGATGAACCTGCCGGGGCTGCCCGGCGCGCTGGTGCGTCTGGCATGTTCCATGCACGCCGTCCTCGACGGCGGTGACCACAGCATTCTCGTCGGCCGGGTCGAGGAGCTCCACACGGACCCGCACCGGATGCCGTTGCTGTACTGCGACCGCACCTTCACCCGTCTCAAAGCCACAGCCGCCCTTTCCTGACGCCCTTAGAGAAGTGGAGAACGACATCGTGCAAACCGCCGACTACGTGATCGTCGGAGCCGGTTCCGCGGGGTGTGTCCTCGCGCACCGGCTGAGTGCCGACCCGCGCATCAGCGTGGTGCTCGTGGAGGCCGGAGGCCCCAGGCCCGAAGAGCACCCCGAGATCCAGGTCCCCGTGCTGTTCCCCAGAATGTTCGGCAGCGCGCTCGACTGGGGTTTCACCACGGTGCCGCAGACCGGGCTGGACGGTCGTACCATTCCCATTCCCCGTGGTAAGGCCCTTGGCGGTTCCTCCGTGATCAACGCGCAACTGTGGACCCGTGGCCACCCGGCGGACTACGACGGCTGGGCGGCGGCCGGGCTCGACGGATGGGCGCACACGGACCTGCTGCCGTACTTCGATCGGGCCGAGGAGAGGATTCGGCTGGCGGGGATGCGTCATCCCGTCCCCCCGACCGCCGACTTCCTCAGCGCCTGCGCCCAGCTCGGGTACCAGCCGGCCGCCGAGAGGCAGGACGGGTACATCCTCGCCCGCGCCACCCACCGGGACGGCCTCCGCTGGAGCTCGGCGGACGGCTATCTCCGCGAGCCGGGCGAGCGTCCGAACCTCACCCTGGTCACCGGCGGCCTGGTGCGCAGGGTGCTCATGGACGGGACCCGGGCGACCGGCGTCGAGGTGGAGACGGAGAACGGGATTCTCCAGATCGGCGCCGGCCGCGAGGTGATCCTCGCCGCCGGAGCGGTGGGGAGCCCGCACCTGCTCATGCTGTCGGGGATCGGCCCGGCCGGGCAGCTGGCCGCGCACGGCATCCCGGTACGGGTGGACGCCCCCGGAGTCGGCCGCGACCTGACCGACCACCTGGTGGTTCCCCTCGCCTTCGCCGCTCGCGGGTTCGAGTCTCCCGGCGCCGCCGCGGACCTGGAGGACATGCGGCTCTACCTCAAGGAGCGGACCGGATCCCTGAACTCGATCATCTCCGAGGCACTGCTCTTCCTGCGCACCCGCCCCGAGCTGACGGCCCCGGACGTCGAGATCGTCCACCTGACGACCCCCTTCGGCGAGCACGAGTCGGCCGCCGGGGACGGCCTGGCGCTGGGTGTCATCGTGCTGCGTCCCGCCAGCCGGGGAAGCGTCGAGCTGCGCTCGGCCGACCCGCACGACGCGCCGGTCGTCGACCCCCGCTACCTGTCCGACCCGGGCGACACGGACCTGCGGACGGCCATCGCGGGCGTGCGCCAGGCCCACCGGATCCTCGACAGGCCGGACTACGCGCGCTGGCGCGGAGAGCCGCTGACCCCGGGCGCGCTGGCCACCGACGACGCGGACATCGCCGCGTACATCCGGCGGACCGGGCTGAGCATCCACCACCTGGTGAGCACCTGCCGGATGGGGGCCGATCCGCTGTCGGTCGTGGACCCGGGCTTCCGCGTGCGAGGCGCCTCCGGCCTGCGTGTGGTGGACGCCTCGGCGATGCCCGGCATCGTACGGGCGCACACCCACGCCCCGGTCACCATGCTGGCCGAACGCGCGAGTGAGCTCATCCTTCAGGACGGCTGACGCTCCGGCCCCGCAGCGTCTGCTTCTTGGCCTTGTTGCCGCACGTGTTCATCGAGCACCAGCGGCGGGTGCCGGGCCGTGAGGAGTCGAGGAACAGGGCGTGGCAGTCGGGGTCGGCGCACTCGTGGACACGGTCGATGGAGGGGCCGGTGACCAGGTCCACGGCGTCCCTGGCGATGAGCGCGAGGACCGCGGGGACCGGGGCGGCGGCCAGCCATCGCAACCGGCCCGAGCCGTCGAGCTGGGGCGCCGGGACCGGGAGCGCGGCGATCCGGTTCACGGTGTCCCCGGCCGTGGAGAGGGCCGCGGTGAGGGCCGCGGCGCGGGCCGTACCGCCCTCCACCGGTTCACGCGCCGCCGCGACCAGCGTGTGGATCGCCTCCCGCAGCTGTCTCGCCTGGGCGTCGTGACCCACCGCCGCGGCCTCGGGCACCGACTCCCAGGGGCCGAACCGGCCCACCCACGCAGCCAGCGCCGCCGAGTCCGGCAGTTCCTCCTCGGGCCGGGCCGTACCGCGATGCCGCAGCGTACGGATGAAGTCCAGGCACAACCGGCCTGATCCGGATCGGAAGCTCGGCGCTGGCGTCATGAATCAACCCTACTTGCGAACCGGTTTAACTGGTACCGTTTTTGGAACCGGTCAAACTGGTTCTAGGTCAGAGAGGACCTTCATGCCCATCGACATGCCCCGGTCAGGGGCCGCCGCGCCGGGGCGCAGGATGATCCTCCTGCTCGCCCTGTCCTGCGGTGTCGGCGTCGCGAACATCTACTTTCCACAGGCCATCAGCCCCCTCGTCGCCGCCGACCTGAACGTGTCTCCCGACACGGCCGCCACGGTCGTGACCGCCGCGCAGTTCGGCTACGCGGCCGGCATCTTCCTGCTGGTCCCCCTGGGCGACCGGCTGATGCACCGGAAACTGATCGTCACGCTGCTGTCCATCGCCGGGCTCGGTTCACTGGTCGCCGGTCTCGCCACCACGCTGCCGGTCCTGGTGGCCGCGAGCGTCCTGATCGGTGCCGCGACGGTCGTCCCGCAGATCATCATCCCGATGACGGCCGGGCTGGTCCCCGAGCAACGACGTGGCGCGGTGACCGGCACGCTGCTGAGCGGGCTCATCGGCGGCATCCTGCTGGCCCGGACCTTCGGCGGCGGCCTCGGCCAGTGGCTCGGCTGGCGCGCCCCCTACCTGGTCGCCGCCGCGGTCGTCATCCTGCTCGCGGTGATCCTGGCGTTCGCCGTACCCACCACGACCCCGTCGTCACGCGAGCGCTACCCCGCCCTGATCGGCACCGCGCTGCGTCTGATGCGCACCGAGCCGGACCTGCGCCGCTCGTGTCTCTACCAGGCGCTGATCTTCGCGGGCTTCACCGCGGCCTGGACCAGCCTGGCCCTGCTGATCACCGGGCCCTACCACCTCGGCGCCTCCGCGGTCGGGCTGATCGCCCTGGTCGGGGCCGCCAGCATGTTCTCAACCCCGATCGCCGGGCGGCTGGTCGACCGTCACGGGCCCAACCCGGTCAATCTGGTCTGCATGGTGGGCGTCATCGCGGCCGCCGCCTTGCTGACCCTGGGCGGTCTTGGCGGTCCCGCCGGGCTGGTCGGCGTCACGGTCGGCATGCTGCTGCTCGACGTGGCCATGCAGTCCGGCCAGGTCGCCAACCAGGCGCGCATCTTCGCCCTGCGCCCCGAGGTCCGCAGCCGCCTCAACACCGCTTACATGACCTGCGCCTTTCTCGGCGGCAGCATCGGCTCCTGGCTCGGGATCCGCGCCTACTCCGCCCTCGGCTGGGGCGGCGTCTGCCTGCTGGTGGCCGTGCTCGCCGTACTCGCGCTGGCCCGCAGCCTCTTCGCCGGCCGCGCCCGCGCCGTTGTCGCACCCGAGCCCGCACCGCAGGCGGATGCCGCCACCCGTTGACCGTTCCGCCGGTGAACGGACGCGGGTGACGTCGGCGGGGAACCGGTCGAGTCCGAGCGTGCGGAGCGGGAAACAAGCAAGGCCCAGGTCGATGACCTGGGCCTTTTGCGATCTGGGCGGGTAGGGGGTCCCGCCCGCCGCCGGGTGGGCGGCGTCCTGGGACCCACCCTGGCCTCCTTGCTGGAGCGTTGACATCTGATATATTAGAGTTTACGTTGCACATGCAAGGAGAGGGGTAGGCATGGGTCAGAGTCGAGTTGTTGTCATCGGCGGCGGTAACGCCGGCTTGTGTAGCGCGTTGGCCGCCCTTGAGGGTGGGGCCGAGGTGACACTGCTCGAAGCCGCCCCGGAGTCCGAGCGTGGTGGGAACTCCGGATTCACCGCGGGGGCCATGCGCTTCGCCTACGACGGCAGGGAGGAGATCGTCCAGCTCGTCCCCGACCTGTCGGAGGAGCAGCTCGCGAAGACCGACTTCGGCAGCTACTCGAAGGAGCAGTTCTTCGACGACATGGCCCGGGTCACGCAGTACCGCTGCGACCCCGACCTGGTCGAACTGCTCGTGACACGCAGCTTCGACACGTTGAAGTGGATGCGCGACAAGGGAGTGCGGTTCCTGCCGATCTACGGCAGGCAGGCGTTCCAGGTGGACGGGAAGTTCACCTTCTGGGGCGGCCTGACGCTGGAGGCCAACGGAGGCGGTCCCGGGCTCGTCGACTCGCTGTTCGACGCGTTCGAGTCGGCGGGCGGCAAGGTGTTCTACGGCCACCGCGCCATCGGCCTCACCGAGGACGGCGGCAAGGTGACCGGCGTCGTGGTCCGGGCGGGCGGGGAGATCCGGACGATCTCCGCCGACGCCGTCGTGCTGGCCTGCGGCGGATTCCAGGCCAACGCGGAGTGGCGCACCCGCTACCTGGGGCCGGGGTGGGAGTTCGCCAAGGTCCGCGGCACCCAGTTCGACGTGGGCGACGGACACCGCATGGCGATGGACATCGGCGCCATGTCGTGGGGCAACTGGTCGGGCTGCCACGCGGTCGGCTGGGACAGCAACGCGCCCGCGTTCGGCGACCGCGTGGTCGGCGACGGGTTCCAGAAGCACAGCTACCCCTTCGGGATCATCGTCAACAGCCGCGGCGAGCGGTTCGTCGACGAGGGCGCGGACTTCCGGAACTACACCTACGCGAAGTACGGCCAGGAGGTCCTGCGGCAGCCGGGGCAGATCGCCTGGCAGGTCTTCGACAGCAAGGTGAACCACCTGCTGCGTGACGAGTACCGGATCCGGCAGGTCACGAAGATCGTGGCGCCGACCCTGGAGGAGCTCGTCCGGCGGATGGACGGCATCGACGAGGAGCGGTTCCTGCGGACGGTCGGCGAGTACAACGCGGCGGTCGACCAGTCGGTCCCCTTCAACCCCAACGTCAAGGACGGGCGGGGCACCTCCGGGCTGGCGGTGCCGAAGTCGAACTGGGCCAACACCCTCGATTCGCCGCCGTACGAGGCCTACGCGGTGACGTGCGGAATCACGTTCACCTTCGGCGGCCTGAGGATCGACACGTCGGCGCGCGTGATCGACGTCACCGGCGAGCCCATTCCCGGGCTGTACGCCTGCGGGGAGATCGTCGGCGGGATCTTCTACTTCAACTACCCGGGGGGCAGCGGGCTCACGGCGGGCTCGGTGTTCGGGCGGATCGCAGGATCGGCGGCCTCGGGCGCGCTCGACCGCTCCGCCACGTCCTCAGCGAGCGTGTGAGGTGGCCGTACCGGGCGGAGTGATCGTCACCGGTGCGGGCGGGGGCATCGGAGCCGAGGTGGCCAAGTGCCTCGCCGCCGCGGGCTACGGCGTCGTCGTCAGCGACCTGGGGGTGTCCGTCGACGGCCACGACCCGGACGGGCAGGTGGCGGAGTCCGTGGCCGAGGTGATCCGGGCCCGGGGCGGTCGCGCCCTGGCCCACCAGCACGACGTCGTCTCCTTCGACGCGGCGGCAGACCTGGTCAGGCGCGCGGTCGAGGAGTTCGGCTCGCTCGACGGCCTTGTCACCTGCCACGGCATCCTGCGCGAACGCATGATCTTCAACATGACGGAGGACGAGTGGGACTCGGTCGTCTCCGTCCACCTCAAGGGCACGTTCAACTGCGTGCGCTTCGCCACGGAGCAGATGCGCCGCCAGCGCGGCGGAAGCATCGCGCTGCTGAGTTCGGCGGCGGGGCTGGAGGGCAGCCCGGCGCAGGCCAACTACGCGGCGGCCAAGGCGGGCATCGTGGGCCTCGCCCAGAGCACGGCGCTGGCGATGGGACGCTACGGCGTCAACGTCAACTGCGTCGTCCCCTCCGCGGCGACGCGCATGACCTCACGACTGACCGACCGGATGCAGGCCAGCAGGCCCGGCGCCGAGCGGCAGGGCCCCGAGCTGGTCGCCGAGCTCGTACGCGCGCTGCTCGACCCGGCCAACCGCCACATCACCGGGCAGACCTTCACCGCGGCCGGTCGCAAACTCGCCCGGTGGGAGCCTCCCCAGGAGCAGGAGAGCGTGCGCCTGGCCGACGAGTTCACCTACTCCGACGTGACCGGCGCGGTCCGGCAGCGGCTCGGAGTCACGCCGCTGCGCCGGTTCGCGGCGCTCGGGCTGCCGACGCCGGCCGCGTCCGACCCCCAGACCACGGACATCCTCGAAGTGGGAGACGGAACATGAACGCTCGGCCGACAGTGAGCTCCCCGCACGATCCAGCCGCCACGCGCGCCGAGGAGACGTCGCGGTGAGCGGGCGCAGTGTGCGGCTGGAGATCGGCACCGCCGTGGGAGCGGCGGACGAGCACCACGTGCGGGTGCGCGGGCTGGATCTCGTCGACGACCTGATCGGCGAGCTGACCTACACCGAGGTCGCGCTGCTCGCGGTGACCGGCCGCAGGCCGACCCCCGCCGAGACCAAGGTGGTCGACGCGGTGCTGGTGAGCCTGCTCGACCACGGCCTGACGCCCAGCGCGCTCGCCGCCCGGCTGACGTTCTGGTCGGCTCCCGAGGCGATCCAGGGTGCCGTCGCGGCCGGTCTGCTCGGCGCGGGAAGCGTGCTGCTCGGTTCGATGGAGGGCTGCGGGCGCCTGCTCACGGACATCGCCGACGACGTCGCCGGCGGCGCCGCGGCCCGTGACGCGGTGGAGACGCGGCTGCGCGCCATCGTGGACGCGGGTGGGCGGATTCCCGGCCTCGGGCACAGCCTGCACCGCGACGGCGACCCGCGCGCCGGGAAGCTGCTCGACGTCGCGCGGGACCAGAAGGTCGCGGCGCGGCACGTCGAGCACCTTGAGCTCGTCGTCGAGCGGGCCGCCGCGCTCACCGGCAAGGCACTGCCGCTCAACGCGACGGGCGCCGCCGCCGCGCTGCTGCTTGAAGTGGGTGTGCCCTGGCGACTGCACCGCGGTTTCGCCCTGATGAGCCGTACGGCGGGCCTGGTCGCGCACATCGGCGAGGAGCTCGAATCGCCCCTCGCCCCCGCGGTGCGCGCCGCGCTGCGGACCGCGAGCCGCATCGAACCGGAGGTGTGAGCGGTGTCGGAGGCCGTGGAGCCACAGCCGGAACCGGGGTGGGAGATCTTCGTCTGCGACGAGTGGCGGGCGCGGGTGCTCCAGGAGATCACAGGCCTGTACGGCCCGCCGTACGCGGACGGAAACGTGCCCTGCCTGGCGTTGCTGCCCCCGACGTTCCTGGTGGCCCATCGGACCGACCCGGACGCCATGGGCGTCCCGGACGCGCCGGTCAGGCTCAACGCCGGCAACTGGTGCCGGTGGGAGGCGCCCGTGACGCCGGGGGAGATCCTGGAGCGGCGCACGGTGATCGAGTCGGTCACCACGAAGCCGGGCCGCGACAGCGACCTGACGTTCTACCAGCTCGCGACGACGTACCGGCGCCGCATGACGCACGACGTGGTCGCGCGCACGTCCACGACGACGATCCGCACGGGCGCCCGGCAGGGTCGCGGCGGTTCCGGGCACCGCACGGAGCCGCCCGCCGACGCCGTACCGGTCATCGAGGTCACCCCGAGCAGCCGCGAGGTCGTGCGGTACGCCGCGGCCACCGACGACTTCTACGAGGTGCACTACGACCACGCGTTCGCGCGGGCGAGGGGTCTGCCGGGGACGATCACCCATGGCCTGCTCAAGCTCGCCTACCTGGCGCGTGCCGCCGTGCAGTGGGGCGGACACGGGACGTTCGTGCGGGAGCTGAGCGCCTCCTACCGAGGGATGGACCGGGTCGGCGCGCCGTTTCGCGTGCTCGCCAGGGCGGACGACGGCGACGGGGACGGGCCCTCGCGTCACCTCACGCTGTACGGCGTCTCCGCTGACGGCGGGGTCAGCACCGTCGGCCGCGCGGTGATCGAGAGAAACGAAGGAGAGGATGGGCAGTGGCTGAGCGACTGACGGTGCAGACGGTACGCGGACCGGTCCCGGTGTCCGAGCTCGGGCGCGTCCTGCCGCACGAGCACGTGGCGTGCGACCTGTTCCGCGTGACACGGCAGATGGGTCTCGCCGCGTTGAACGACCCGGACGAGGCGGTCCGGGACCTGAAGGTCTTCAAGGAACTCGGCGGCGGATCCGTCGTCGAGGCCACCAGCGGCGGGCTCGGCCGTAAGCCCGCCGTGCTCCGGTCGGTGTCCGAACGTGCCGACGTGCACATCGTCATGGGCTGCGGGTGGTACCGGGAGCCCTACTACGAAGAGGACATGAACAAGCTGAGCACGGCCGAGCTGACCGACCGCCTGCTGATCGACATCTTCGAGGGCGAGGGCGGCGTACGGCCGGGCGTGATCGGCGAGATCGGCGCCGACCGTGAGTGGGTTTCCGGGGTCGAGGAGCGGGTGCTGCGCGCGGCCGCCCGAGCCCAGCAGGAGACCGGGCTCGGGCTGATCCTGCACGCGGTCAAGAGCGAGGTCGGCGCCTGGCAGCTCGACGTGCTTGAGGACGAGGGCTGCGACCTGAGCCGGGTCGCGGTCGGCCACTGTGACACATATCCGGACGTCGACTACCACGAGCGGCTGGCCGAGCGCGGCGCGATGGTGATGTACGACGGCAACGGCCCGGGTGACGCGCTGCTCCAGGAGCAGCGGATCGCGAACGCGGTGGAGCTGATCCGCCGCGGATGGGCAAAGAGCCTGCTGCTCTCCCACGACGTCTGCGTACTGGGCATGCGCGAACGCCGTGGTGGGCCGGGTTATTCGTACGTGCTGCGGCAGGTCGGCCCCGACCTGATCGCGGCCGGGGTTCCCGAGGACGTCGTGGAGACGATCTTCAGTGAGAACCCGCTGCAACTGCTCGCCGGGCACCGTCCCGACGGCAACTGAGGAACGCCTTTTCTCCCGGCTCGAACGTTCGGGGACGACCCTGCCGGATGCATTGGCGCCTGTTCTGTCACGTTCCGAGAAAGTGTGAGGATGCCATGAACGACAGGACCGGTCGGACGATCGATCGACGCCTCCTGCTCGCCGGGGTGGCGGGGGCGGGCGTCGTCGCGCTCGCCCCGTCGGCCGCCTTCGCGGCGGAGGAGAGGGCCCGCGGCTCGAAGCCGGGCGGGCGAGAGAAGGTGCTGCCCGCGCAGACGTCGTGGGACCCGGTGCCCGCGATGACCGGCATGAAGCAGGTACAGATCCCCGACGTGCGGCTGGCGGTCTGGGACACCGGCGCCGGAGGCAGGGGTCCGGGCAGGGGCCAGACCGTGGTGCTCATGCACCCGCACACCGGCAACGGCGGCTCGTGGGGCTACCAGCAGGCCGCGTTCGCCGCCGCGGGCTACCGGGTGATCAGCTACTCGCGGCGGGGATACCACGGCTCTGAGGCCGGCCCCGCGGAGCGGCCCGGCACGATGGTCGGGGACCTGACGGCCCTGATGGACGCGCTCGGCGTCGGAAGGTTCCACCTGGTCGGCCTGGCCGCGGGCGCGTTCGTGGCGTTCGACGCCGGCCTGTCGGTCCCGGACCGGCTGCTGAGCTGCACGGTGGGCGCGACGCTGGGAGGGATCCAGGAGCCGTCGTGGAACGAGGTCACCACGGCGATCCTGCCGGAGGGCTGGTTCGGACTGCCCGAGACGTTCCGCGAGCTCGGCCCGTCCTACCGGGCCGCGCGGCCGCAGGCGATGACGACGTGGATCGAGCACACGAAGCTGCCGGTCACGACCGTGCAGCAGCCCCCGCAGAACACGCTGACGTGGCCGGCGATCGAGTCGATCAGGACGCCGACGCTCCTGCTCACCGGCGACTGCGACCTGTACCTCCCGCCGGCGCGTCTGCGCGAGATGGCGGGCCACGTCAGGAACGCCGAGGTGGCGATCTTCAGTGAGGCGGGGCACGCCCCGCACTGGGAGTCCTACCGCGAGTTCAACAAGACGGTGCTGTCGTTCATCGGTAAGCACCGGCGGTAGACCATGGAAGCGGCAGGCATCGGGGCCGAGGAGCCCGTGGACCTGAGAATCGAGGGTCACGTCGCGACCGTGACGCTGGACCGGCCCGACGTGCTCAACGCGGTCGACACGCCGACGTACCGGTGCCTGCTCGCGGTCTTCGCGAAGATCGAGGATGGGGCGGACATCCGGTGCGTCGTGGTGCGAGGGCGGGGCAGGGCCTTCAGCGTCGGCGCGGACCGGACGGAACGCGCCAAGATGACGGACGACGACCTGCGGCGCAGGCGCAGGCTCGTCCCCCGGGTGTTCTCGGCGATGTACCACTGCTCGCGACCTGTGATCGCGCAGGTGCACGGCTACGCGCTGGGCGGTGGCCTTGAGCTGGCGCTCAGCTGTGACCTCGTGGTCGCCGCCGAGGACGCCGTCATGGGGCTCGTCGAGACGACCCTCGGCAGCATGCCCGCGGGCGGCGGCACGCAGTTGCTCCCGCGGCTCGTGGGCATCCCCAGGGCGAAGGAGCTGATCTTCACCGGCCGCCGGTTCACCGGCGCCGAGGCCAGGCAGTGGGGGCTGGTGAACCACGCGGTGCCCGCCGCCGACCTTGAGACCACGGTCGGCGCGCTCGCCGCCGAGATCAGCGCGGCGGCACCGCTGGCGGTCGCGCAGGCCAAGCGCGCCATCGACCTGTCCACCCAGTTGGAGATCGACAGCGGGGTCGCGCTGGAGGCCGAGCTGTACGAGCGGCTCCTCACGAGCGCGGACCGGCTCGAAGGGCTGGCCGCGGCGCGGGAGGGCCGGCGGGCGAACTTCCGGGGCCGATGACAGGGCCAATCACGAAGCCGATGACAGGGCCGGTGACGAGGCCGGTGACGAAAGGAATGCACGATGATCGAAAGGTTGGGATGCGCCATCGGCGGGCTGGCCGACCCGGAGCACCCGGGGGACGTCGCCGCGACGGTGCGGATGATCGAGGACGCGGGCTACGAGTCGGCGTGGTCCTATGAGGCGTTCGGCGCCGACTGTTTCACGCCGCTGGCCTGGTGGGGCTCGCACACGCGCACGATGCGGCTCGGCACCGACATCGCCCAGATGGCGGCGCGCCCCCCGACGGGGATGGCGATGGCCGCGATGAGCCTCGACCAGCTGTCCGAAGGGCGGGCCGTGATCGGGCTCGGGCTCTCCGGGCCGCAGGTCGTCGAGGGGTGGTACGGCATGCCCTTCGAACGCCCGCTGGGCTGGACCCGGGAGTACGTCGCGATCATGCGCGCGACCATCGCCGGGGAGCGCGTCGCGTACGAGGGCAAGACGTACCGGCTTCCCGCTGAGGGAGGATCGGGACTCGGCCGCCCGATCCGGTCCACGCTGCGCGGCGGCCGTACGGACATCCCGATCTGCCTGGGCGCCGAGGGGCCGATGAACATCTCGCTGGCGGCCGAGATCGCCGACGGCTGGCTGCCGACGAACTTCTCGCCCATCGCGGACGAGTGGTACCGGGAGCGGCTGGAGCTGGGCTTCGCCCGCAGGCCCGGTGGCCGGCCGGAGAACTTCGAGATCGCACCCGCGGTCTCGGTGGCGTTCGGCCCGGACCTGGAGTCGGCCGCCGACCGGATCCGCCCGTTCATCGCCTACCAGGTCGGGGCGAACGGGGCGGAGAACATGAACTTCCACCTCAACGCCATCGCGCGGCTCGGGTTCGAGGAGCCCTGCCGGGAGATCCGGGCCAAGTTCGTCGAACGGGACCGTGAGGGCATGGTGGCCGCGGTGCCGACCGAGATGGTCGAGGCGGTCGCGCTGGTCGGGACGCCGGAGAAGATCCGGGCCGACCTGGAGACGAAGTGGAACAGATGCGTCGCGACGAGCCTGATCGCCAGGGCGCGCGTCGACGACCTGCTCAAGCTGGCCGAGGTGTTCCGTACAACCACGGGCGCCGCGCAGGGGCAGCCCGCCTGATTCGTATGACCGTTCGGTCGGTGAGGAATTCGCAAATGGTGATGAGGTACGAGCACTGGATCAACGGCGAACCGACGCCGTCGGCGGGCGGGGAGCGGCTCACGTCGACCAGGCCCGGCACGGACGAGGTCGTGTGCGAGATCCCGTTGGGTGTCCGGGAGGACGCCGACCGGGCGGTGGCCGCCGCGAACGCCGCCTTCGCCAAGTGGGCGGCGGAGAAGCCGATCCGCCGCGGCCGGGTCCTGATGGCCATCGCGGCGGGGCTGCGGCGTGAGCGGCAGCGGCTCGCCGAGCTGGAGGCCGCCGAGACCGGCAAGCCGCTGCGGCAGGCGGACGTCGAGATCAGGGGCGCGGCGGCGTTCTTCGAGTTCTACGCGGGCCTGGTCAACGTGCCGACGGGGGAGATCATCGATCTCGGCGACGGCTACCACGGATACACGCGGCACGAGCCGTTCGGCGTGGTCGGGGTCATCACCCCGTGGAACGTCCCGCTCAACCAGGCGGCCAGGGCGGTGGCGCCCGCGCTGGCGGTCGGCAACGCCGTGGTCTGCAAGCCGTCGGAGTTCACGTCGTCGACCACGCTGGAGCTCGGGAGGATCGCCGCCGAGGCCGGGCTGCCGCCGGGGGTGCTCAACGTGGTGACCGGCATGGGCGACGTCGTGGGCAGCGCGATCGTCGAGCATCCGCATGTCCGGAAGGTCGCGTTCACGGGTTCGGTGCGCGCCGGTCGCATCGTCGGCCGGACCGCCGCCGAGAAGATCATCCCTGTCACGCTCGAACTGGGCGGGAAGTCGCCGAACATCGTGTTCGCCGACGCCGACCTCGACGCCGCCGTCGCCGGCGCGTCGAGGGCGTTCGTCGGGAACGCCGGGCAGGTCTGCTCGAACGGCACCCGTCTGCTGCTGGCCCGCGAGATCCACGACGAGTTCGTGGCGCGGCTGGCCGAACGGGTGCGGGCGGTGAAACCGGGCGAGGACTACGGCTCGCAGACGACGAAGGACCAGTTCGAGAAGGTGCTGTCCTATTTCGACGTCGCGCGCGAGGAGGGCGCCACGCTGGTCACCGGCGGGCGGGCCACCGGCGACGGGTGGCTGATCGAACCGACGATCTACACCGGGGTGACGAACGAGATGCGGATCGCCCGCGAGGAGATCTTCGGCCCGGTCCTGGTGGTCATCCCGTTCGACGACGAGGCCGACGCCGTCGCTAAGGCCAACGACTCCGACTACGGTCTCGCGGCGGGCCTCTGGACGGCGGACCTCGGCCGGGCCCACCGCGTCGCGGCCGCCCTGCAGGTGGGACAGGTCTACGTCAACGAGTGGACGGCCGGGCTGATCGAGGGCCCGTTCGGCGGCCACAAGAACAGCGGCCACGGCCGGGAGAAGGGTGTGGAGGCACTGCGGCACTACACCCAGTCGAAGTTCGTCTCGGTCAGGATCGGCAGGAGCGCGAGCGGTGGGTAGGCACGGCCACCGCTCGTGACGCGTACGGCGGGCGGGGCCGGTGATCTCGGGTGGGCGTCCCCTGGTGAGCGAGGGACATCGGGGGCCCCACCCGGCCTGACGTTGGCCTACACGGCCTACACGGCCTATATCGAGGTCGCGGACGGGCGCTTCCTGGGCCCGCGCGTGGACCGGGACGTCCCGCGCCTGCCCGCCGCCAGCTGGGTGATCGACGGTGTGTCGCTGTCGGTCGCCGGCATCAGCGCCTCGACCTTCTCGGTGGAACGTGTCTTGTGGGCCTGCATCGCGTTGTACGCGGCCTGCGGGTCGCCGGCGGCGATCGCCTCGGCGACCGCGCGGTGTCCCGCGACGGACTCGGCGAGGCTGCCGGGCTGGCTGAGGTTGCGGAACCGCAGCAGGCGCACGCGCCCGTCGAGAACGCCCAGGGCGTCGCGTAACCCGCCGCTGCCGGCCATCGCCAGCATCTTCTCGTGCCGCTCCTCGATCATGCGGACGTACGCGGGGACGTCCTCGGCCTCGGCGGCCCGTTCCAGATCGGCGACCGAGAGCAGCAGGGCGTTGCGCTGTTCCACGGTGCCGCGTACGGCGGCCCACGCGGCCATCATGGGTTCCAGCGCGGTCTTGATCTGGTAGACGTCGGTGATCTCCTGCGGGCTGATCTCCCGGACGAAGACGCCGACGCGCGGGGTGATGGTGACCAGACCCTCCACGCTCAACTGCTGCAGAGCGTCACGCACCGGCGTCCGGGACACACCGAACCGCTCGGCGAGATCGTCGGTCGAGATCCGCTCACCGGAGGCAATCGTGCCGTTGTAGATCAGCGCGCGGATCTCCTCGGCGACCACGTCCTTGGCCGAGAGAATCCGGACCTGTGAATCCAACGATTTCACCTACTCCATTAGCGCTGATGTGCGAACCCCCTGAGGTAATCGTAGCCGCCCGGAAGGGGCGGCCAGTGGCGATCGGGCGGTGTCGTCGGGCGCATCTGAGATGCTGATCCTTGACATGTAGTACATCAGCGCTCACACTTGAGCTTGTGCGCACTTCCCTGAGACTCCGTGTTCTTTCGGCGAAGGACGTCGTCATCGAAGAGATCCGCGCGCTGATCCACAACGGCACGATGACCTCCGGCGACCGGATCTCGACCGACGAACTCGCTGAGCGGTTCGGTGTGTCCCGGACGCCGGTGCGTGACGCTCTGCAGCAGTTGAGCGTGGAGGGTCTGGTCACCATCACCCCGCGCGTCGGCGTCTTCGTCCGGGAGATCAGCCCGCAGGAGATCACCGACGTCTACCAGATCAAGACCGCGCTGGAACCCATGATGGCCGCGTGGGCCGCCGTACGCGGCACCCGGGAACAACGTGCCGCGTTCCGCGGGACCTTCGACGAGCTCGAACGGCTGGCTCACTCCAACGACGTCCAGGAATACGTGCGGGCGCTGGAGGAACGCCGTGAGGCACTGCTCACGATGGCCAGGAGTGACGGGTTGCGAGACTCGTTCGCGGTGCTCGACGGGCGGGTGCGCCTGCTGCGGTTCCGCAACCTCAGCCAGCCGGGCAGGCTCACCGAGTCCGCGGCTCAGCACCGTTCCATCGCGGAGGCGATCGAGGCCGGTGATCCCGACGCCGCCTACGTCGCCATGCGGGACCACATGCTGGACGCCACCGCACGGGTGCGCCTTCTCGTGGTGTCGGAGCAGCCGAACGGCGACCCGGCGCCCACCGCCTACTCAAAGTTGTCGAAACGCACGGAAGGTGCCAGATGATCAACAAGGTCGTGGAGTCGGCGGCCGAGGCCGTCGCCGACATCGAAAGCGGTTCGATGATCGCTTTCGGCGGTTTCGTCGGAGTGCCCGGTGTCCCGAGCACCCTGATCAAGGCGATCGCCGAGCGCGGCCTGCGCGACCTGACGATCATCGCGTGTGAGTCAGGCCGCGGTCGCGCCGGCGCGCAGTCGTACGGGGTCCCCGGCGGCGGCCAGCCGTACATCCCGGAGCCTGAGGACGGCGTCTACCCCGTCGGGTACCTCGCCGAGCTCGGCCAGGTGCGCAAGGCGATCACCACCTTCTCCTCGCTCAACAACCCGAACTTCGACGGGCCGTTGGAGGCGGGTGTCCGCCGGGGCGAGGTGGAGATCGAGCTGATCGGGCAGGGCAGCCTGTGCGAACGGCTGCGCTGCGGGCGCGCGGGTCTCGGCGGCGTCTACACCCCGGTCGGCGCGGGCACGAAGATCGGCGCGGGCAAGGACATCCGTCACTTCGACGGCGTGCCGCACGTCCTTGAGACGGCGCTGCGCCCCGATTTCGCCATCATCTCCGCCTACCAGGCCGACCGGTTCGGCAACCTCGTCTACCGGCACGGCGCCAGGACGACGAACCCCGTCGTGGCCGGCAGCGGCAACGTGACGATCGTGGAGGTCGAGGAGGTCGTCGACTACCTGGACCCGCAGCACATCGTCACCCCCAGTCCGTACGTGGACCGGATCGTCCTGAGTGACAGGCGCCTCATGGTGAGGTGACCAGCGGTCCAGCGAGTTCCAGGACCGAGGCGGTCGGGCGGCCTCGGGTGAATCCATCCTCGGGAAAGGAGTTCGGGGGACACTGGGCCCGAACCCCCGGCCAGGCTATGACGCCAGCTCAACACCCCTCCGCGCCATCCCTGACCAGGGTTGGAATCGCGCGACGCATCTCACAGGACTTCCGTGAGGGAGACGTCATCAACCTGGGCGTCGGAGTGCCCATGCTGTGCAGCCTCTTCATCGAGGACGACGAGGACATCTTCCTGCACAGCGAGCACGGCGTCCTCGGGCACGGCAGGCAGGCCCGTACCCAGGACGAGGTCGATCCGTCGCTGGCCACGGCAGGCAGGCAGCCGATCATCCCCCGTCCCGGGATGGTCGTCATGGACCACGCCGAGTCCTTCGCCCTGATCCGGGGCGGTCACCTCGACGCGACGATCCTGGGAGCGTTCCAGGTGAGCGTGCAGGGTGACCTCGCCAACTTCTGGCTGCCCGGGGCGATCGCGGGCGCGATCGGCGGCGCCCAGGACCTCGCGTTCTGCGCCCGGCGGGTGATCGTCGCCATGCAGCTGCTGCCGCGCCCGCGGCGGTTCGTCAACCGGCTCGACCTGGAGATGACCGCGCCGCGGTGCGTCGACCGGCTGGTCACCGACATCGGCGTGATCGATCTGGAGGACGGCAGGGCGATCGTCCGCGAGCTCGTGCCCGGCTGGAGCCTTGAGGACGCCCAGCGGCTCACCGAGGTGGAGCTCGTGGCCGCACCGGAGGGCATCGCCGAGGTGACGCTCAAGAGCGACAGGGACGACCTGTGGCACGCGGCGTAGCGGACGGCCGGACCGTCGAGACCGTACGCGGCCCGGTCGCGGCGTCGGAACTGGGCCGGATCCTGCCGCACGAGCACGTGGTCTGCGACCTCATCAAGGACCGGCCGCGGCCCGACCCCACCCTGGACGAGTCCGAGGACGCCGTGGCCGACCTCAAGGAGTTCAAGGCGGCGGGCGGCAGCACGATCATCGACTGCACGAACAACGGCCTGGGAAGGAACCCCGGTCTGCTGCGTTCGGTCTCCGAGCAGACCGGCGTGCACATCGTGATGGGCTGCGGCTGGTACCGCGAGTCCTTCTACGAGGAGGACATGAACAAGGTCAGCGTCGCGGAGCTGACCGAGATCCTCCTTGAGGACGTCAGGACCGGGGTGCACGGCATCCGGCCGGGCGTGATCGGCGAGATCGGGGCCGACCACGGCTACCTGTCCGCGGTCGAGGAGCGGGTGCTGCGCGCCGCGGCGAGGGTCCAGAAGGAGACCGATCTCGGGCTCGTCCTGCACGCGGTGAAGAGCGACGTCGGGAGATGGCAGCTCGACGTGCTTGAGGAGGAGGGCTGCGACCTGCGGCGGGTCGCCGTGGCCCACTGCGACATGTACCCCTACCTCGACTACCACGAGCTGCTCGCGAAGCGCGGCGCGCTGGTGAGCTACGACCGCAACGGCCCCCGCAACCCCCACCAGCAGGAACGGCGCATCCGCAACATGGTGGAGTTCATCCGCCGGGGCTGGGCGTCGCACCTGCTGATCTCCCACGACGTGTGCATCCCGGGGGATCGCGCCGGCGCGGGAGGACCCGGGTACGCGTACGCGCTGAAGCAGGTCGTGCCCGACCTGCTGGAGGCCGGGGTCCCCGGGGAGGTCGTCGAGTCCATCATGGTGGACAACCCCGTGCGCCTTCTCGTCGGCTCCTGATCCCTCCCATCCCAGCCATGTTCCATCGACGTCAGGAGAGAACGAGTGACTGACAACCCAGAGGTGGTGCTGTGCCGGACCGAAGGGCGGGTGCGCGTCATCACCCTCAACCGTCCCCGGGTCCGCAACGCGCTGAACGGCGAGATGATGCGGCGCTTCCACCAGGCGGTGGACGACGCCGTCGCCGATCCGGATGTCGGCGCGATCGTCGTCACCGGCAACGGCCCCGCGTTCTCGGCGGGCGCCGACCTCAAGGAGGCCGGGACGGGTCCCCGGCCTGACGACCTGTGGGACCGGTACGCGCACGCGGTCGACAACGACCGGATCTACGAGCGGTTGTCGCGGGTGCCGTTGCCGGTGATCGCCGCGGTCAACGGGTTCGCCGTGGGCGGCGGTTGCGCGCTCGCGGTGTCGTGCGACGTCGTCATCGCGGCCGACACGGCGCGGTTCGGCTATCCCGAGACCAACCACGGGATCGCCCCGGTCACGGTGGCGGTCGGCCTGAGCCGGGTGGTCGGGCGCCTGCAGGCCCTCGACCTGCTGTTGTCGGGCCGGTTCTTTGACGCGGCCGAGGCCCACGCGATGGGCATGGTCACCAGGATCGTCCCCGCCGACGACCTGATGACCGAGGCCGTCGGCTACGCGCAGGCCCTGGCGGAGAAGTCGCCGACCGCGATCCGCCTCACCAAGCGGGTCTTCCGGGCCGTCCAGGAGCTCGACTACGACCACGCCTTCGAGTACGCCCGCGACGTCAGTCTGATGACCCGTGAGGCGATGACCGGCGGTCTCGGGGTGACGAGATCGTCGGCCGGTACGGAGAACCGAGCCGCGGAATAGCCATTGTACATGTGATATTTCAGGTGTAACATTCAAGGCTATACCGCAAGAGAAATCAGCCAAGCGCGGATTTCCATCACTCGGGGACGGGATCGCCGCCGTCTCGGCACGACCCCTATCAATCATTCCTTGGACTTTCGGAATCGGGTCAGTGCCCGGGACATGGGAGCGAACAATGAAGGTACGCAGGGTTGTTGCCCCTGCCGCGCTGGTCACGATACTGGCGGCCGCCGGTTGTGGCGGTGGTGAAGGTCCGGCGACGAACGAGCGGCCGACCATCCGATGGGGCGTGGCCACCGAGGGCATCACGTCGATGGACCCGGTCCGTGCCGTACAGCCGGTCGACCGCAGCCTGTCGATGATGTTGTTCGACGGCCTCGTCCGTTATCAGCCGGGTAACGCGACGGCGCCGTTCGAGCCGGGGATCGCGAAGGAGATCCCGCAGCCCGCGACGCAGGACGGCAAGCAGGTCTGGACGATCGCGCTCCGCACAGGCGTGAAGTGTCCCGCGGGCCAGAAGACCCCGGCGTACGACCTGACGTCCGACGACGTGGTGTTCTCGCTGAAGCGGGCGGCCGACCCCGAGAAGTCGACGTTCGCCTCGGTGTTCGCCGCCTACGACACGGTCGAGGCGGTGGACGCAGGCACCGTGAAGGTGACGATGAAGCAGCCGGTCTCGCCCGCCGCGTTCCTGCCCACGATCTCGAACTGGCAGGGCGGGCTCGTGGTGTGCAAGAAGGCGGTCGAGGCCGAGGGCGAGGACTTCGGCAAGCGCCCCGTGGGGCCGGGGCCGTTCAAGTTCGAGAGCTGGACCCCGGGCCAGCGCATCACGTTGCTGGCCAACGACGACTACTACCTGGGCAAGCCGCTGTCCGCCGGGTGGGACATCCGGTTCATGGCGGACGACACGGCCAGGCAGGCCGCCCTGTTCGGCGGTGACCTCGACGTCGCGTCGCCCACCGCGACCGGCGACAAGGGCCTTGAGGTCATCGACTCCAGGAAGGGGTTCAAGGTCGTCGAGACTCCGCTCTTCGGCACCTGGTACCTGTTGTTTAACACGAAGGTCGGCCCGACCGCCAACCCTGAGGTGCGCAAGGCGCTGGCCTACGCGGTGAACCGCGAAGACTACGTGACCCTGACCGGGAAGCGGACCGCGAAGCCGACGCTCAGCGTGTGGGGGGCCCAGCTGCCGGGCGGCGTCCCCGACGCCCACGTGGAGCAGGCAGGCCTGGCGTACGAGTTCGACGTGGCCAAGGCCCGCCAGATGCTCGCGGCGGCGGGATACCCCAACGGCTTCGACGTCACCGTCACCGCGCCCAGCAACGCGACCACCTTCCAGGTCCTCCAGGCCCAGATGAAGGCGATCGGCGTCAACGTCAAGATCAAGACGGTGGACGTGCCGACCTGGCAGACGGCGATCATGACCGGCCAGGAGCCGCTCATGCTCACCCTCATCTCCTACCGGCCCACGCCGCAGATCCCGTACACGGACTTCTTCTACGGCCCCTCGGCCGTACGGGGCGGCAAGCACCCGGCGCAGAACTTCGGCGGGTACGACGGCGCCGACGCCCTGATCGAGAAGGCGGCCAAGACGTCCGACTCCGCGGAGCAGGCGCGGCTGTGGCAGGAGATCAACGACAAGATCCTCTCGGACGCCGCGGCGAAGCCGCTCTTCGTGGCCTACCAGGCCTACGGCGCGGTCTGCGGGTTCACCATGGGCGGCGTCGAGCCGCCGACCACGATTCCCGGCAACTGGCAGCCGAGTTACAAGTCCACCGTCGATGCCCAAGCGAAGGACTGCTGATCCCACGCGGTGCGGAGAAGCTGTGCGGAAGAGAGGTGCTGTAGTGGCCGAGGTCGAGTTCCAGGTCGTGACCGATGGCGTCGGCGTCATCACACTGAATCGGCCGGAGAAGCTCAACGCGTTCAACTTCGAGATGCACCGGCAGCTGGCGGCGGTGCTCACCGGTGACGAGCTGCAGGACTGCCGCGCGGTCGTGCTGCGGGCCGAGGGCAGGGCGTTCTGCGGCGGCACCGACCTCAGCGAGCTGGGCGACCATTTAGGGCAGAGCAGGACGCCCTCGTTCGAGGTGTCCACCGGAACCGAGATGTCGCACAACTTCCGGTACGCACGGCCCGTGATCATCGCGGCGGTGCAGGGCTACGCGCTGGGTCTCGGGACGCTGGTCGTGAACCTCACCGACCTCGTGATCGCGAGCGAGGACGCCGTGTTCGGGCACCCGGAGGTCACGCACGGCCTGGTCCAGGGCAACGGCATCCCGCGGCTGCGCGAGATCGTCGGCACGCGGGCGGCGATGTCGATGCTCGTCACCGGCAGGCGCGTACCCGCGGAGGAGGCCCTGCGGATCGGCATCGTGAACGAGGTCGTGCCCGCGGAACGGCTTGAGGAGAGAGCCATGGAGGTGGCGCGGCAGATCGCGGCGAACCCGGCCTACGCGGTGCACATGGCGAAGAGGTTCTTCTACGAGTCCGCCGACATCCCCTACGGCGCCGCCGTACAGGCGGGCTACCGGGTCATGCGCACCGCGCAGCTGGCCAGGCGGGAGAACGGGGCGAACTTCCAGTGGTGACCACACCACGGGCGGCGACCGAGCCGGAAGGAGCCCCAAGTGATCGATAAGCTCGCCTGCTCGATCTACACGCTGGGTGCCGAAGCCGCCGAGGTCGCCGAGGCCGCCGGTTACGAGTCGGGGTGGACGTCGGAGTCGTACGGCACCGACTCCTTCACCCCCCTGGCCTGGTGGGGCGCCAAGACCAGGACGATGCGCCTCGGCACGGGCGTCGCGCAGATGGCGGCCCGCGCCCCGACCGCGACCGCGATGGCCGCCATGACGCTGGACCGGCTCTCCGGCGGGCGCGTGGTCGTCGGCCTGGGACTGTCCGGCCCGCAGGTGGTCGAGGGGTGGTACGGGATGCCCTTCGAACGGCCGCTGCGGTGGACCCGCGAGTACGTCGCGATCATGCGCGACACGTTCGCGCGGGAGCGGGTCTCCCACAACGGCGAGATCTACAGGCTCCCGGCGACCGGCGGAACCGGGCTGGGGCGCTCGATCCGTCCGGGCATCCGGGACGCCCGTACCGACATCCCCATCTACCTGGGCGCGGAGGGGCCGAAGAACATCTCGCTGGCCGCCGAGATCGCCGACGGCTGGCTGCCGACGAACTTCTCCCCGGAGTTCGACCACTGGTACCGGGAACGGCTTGAGGCCGGGTTCCGCCGCCGGCCCGGGGGACGCCCCGAGAACTTCGAGGTGGCCCCCGGCGTGGCCGTCGCGTTCGGGCCGGACGTCGAGACGGCCGCCGACGAGCTCAGGCCGGGCATCGCCTTCCAGGTCGCGGCCAACGGCGCCGAAGGCATGAACTTCCACTACAACTCCATCGCCCGGCTCGGTTTCGAGGAACCGTGCCGGGAGATCACCGAGCGGTTCAAGGCCCGTGACCGCGAGGGCATGGCGGCCGCCGTACCCACGGAGATGGTCGAGGCGATCGCGCTGGTCGGCCCGCCCGAGAAGGTCCAGCGGGACCTTGAGACGCGGTGGCACAACTGCGTCGCCACGACGATCATCGCGCGGACCTCCGTACAGAACCTGCCCATGCTCGCCCACGTGTTCGCGGCATCGCGAGCCGCCTGCGGCGCACCCGTGACCTCACGAGCGGAGAACGGCTGATGGCGCGTTACTTCCTGAAGCTGTTCGGGCGGCTGCTGCTGACCCTGGCGGTGGTCTCCACCGCGGTCTTCTTCCTGATCCGGCTCACCCCCGGCGGTCCCGCCGTGGCCATCCTGGGCCAGGACGCGTCCCCGGACGCGGTGGCGCGGCTCAACGAGAAGCTCGGGCTCACCGACCCGGTGTTCCTGCAGTACTGGAAGTTCCTGACGCAGCTCGCCCAGGGCGACCTCGGCAACTCGCTCACCAACGGCCTGCCGGTGAGCGAGACGATCCTGAGTGTGCTCCCGCACACGCTCGAACTCGCGGTGGCGGGACTCCTCATCGGCAAGCTCGGCGGCATCACCCTCGGCATCGTGGAAGCGGTGTGGAAGGACAGGTCGCCCGACGTCATCGGGCGGATCCTGTCGCTGATCGGGCTGTCCTTCCCGAGCTTCTTCGTCGCCGTGCTGCTGATCCTGTTCATCGCGCTGCCACTCGGTCTGCCGACCAACGGGGTCGCCTCCTTCGCGGATCTCGGCGCGAACCTGCAACGGATCCTGCTGCCCGCCCTGGCCATGGGGATCGTGAGCACCGCCTACACCTCCCGAATCACCCGCTCGCTCATGGTCGAGGTCATCGGGGAGAACCACGTCCGTACGGCGCGGGCGAAAGGGGTGCGGGAGGGCCGCGTCCTGGTGCGCCACGTGCTCCAGCCCGGCTCGCTTCCCCTCGTCCCGATCGCCGGTATCTCGTTCATCACCCTGGTGGGGGACGCGGTGCTCATCGAGACGGTGTTCGCCCGCCCGGGGCTGGGCAGCCTGATGGTCAACGCCATGCAGGCACGTGACTACGCGACCGTGCAGGGCTGCATCATCGTGATCACCACGGTGATCGTCCTCGTGAACGCGGCCGTCGACGCCCTCTACCACGTCCTCGACCCCCGAACCAAGACGGTGTGAGGTCCTCCATGGATCCGACAGGCATCCGGCCGCTCCGTATCCACAGCCCTCGGCGCCCGAGCGACGTCGAGACGACACGAATGCCGGTACGAGCATGACGACGAACGACTCGGGAGCGGTGGTGACCGCCGCCGTCCCCCCGCCGGACAAGGGCGGCTCACGATATGTCTCGCAGCCCCGCAGGAGGGGACTGCGCCGGCTCAATCCGCTGCTGATCATCGGCGGGCTGATAATCACCTTTCTGGTGTTCGTCGCGCTCTTTCCGGCCCTGTTCACCTCCCAGGACCCGGCACAGCAGGACCTGGCGGCCCAGCTGGAGCCGCCGAGCGCCGAACACTGGCTCGGCCGCGACCAGTTCGGCCGGGACATCTACACGCGGCTGATCTACGGCACCCAGGTCTCGATGGTCATCGGGGTGTCGTCGGTGCTGCTGGGGATGGCCGTGGGCATTCCGGTCGGGATGATCGCCGGCTACTTCCGTGGGAAGACCGAGCGCGTGATCATGTGGATCGTCGACGTGAAGATGGCGTTCCCCGGGCTCATCCTCGCCCTGCTCTTCGTCGCCCTGTTCGGGCAGGGAGTCTGGAACATCACGCTGGCGATCGTGATCGGGATCATCCCGGTGTTCGCGCGGCTCGCGCACGGTCCCGCCCTGGCGTTCCGGGAGCGGGAGTTCGTGAAGAGCAGCATCGTGTTCGGCGCGCGGGCGCCGTGGATCCTGTACAAGCACATCTGGCCCAACCTGCGCAGCGAGATGGTGGTCATCGCCAGCATGACCGCGGCCGTGACGATCCGGATCGAGGCGGGCTTGAGCTTCCTCGGCCTCGGTCTGCCGCCCCCCACGGCCACGTGGGGTGGCATGCTCCGCGACGGCACCACCTACCTGCAGACAGACCCGTTGTTCTCGCTGGTGCCCGGACTGGCGATCTTCGTCGCCGCCCTGGGCTTCAACCTCCTCGGTGACGGGCTGCGGGATGCCCTGGACCCCCGGACCGCGAACAGTTGACCTGCCGGAGACCGGCCGACCCGAAGGTGTGTCGATGACCGACGTGACCGAGTCCGAAATCCACGAACATCCGCGGACCCCGGCGCCGGACGGATGCCTGTCCGTGCGGAACCTGACGACGGTGTTCACGACCAAGCGCGGGACCGTGGCGGCGGTGACCGATGTGAGCTTCGACCTGCGTGCCGGAGAGACATTGGGGATCGTCGGCGAGTCCGGGTCGGGCAAGAGCGTGACCGCGATGTCCATCCTCGGGCTGATCCCGAAGCCCCCGGGCAAGGTCGTGTCCGGCGAGATCCGGGTGGACGGGAAGGACCTGCTGGCGCTGGACCGCCGCAGCCTGCGGGCGGCGAGCGGGTCGGACGTGGCGATGATCTTCCAGGATCCGATGACCTCGCTCAACCCGGTCCACCGGATCGGGGCGCAGATCGCCGAGGGGATCCTGGCCCACCGGCGCAGGCCGTCGAAGGCCGACAGGGAGGCGGCCCGGCGCAGGGCCGTCGAACTGCTCGCGGCCGTCGGGGTGCCGGCGCCGGAGCGGCGCGCCCGGCAGTATCCGCACGAGCTGTCCGGCGGCATGCGGCAGCGGGTGATGATCGCCATGGCGATGAGCTGCGACCCGAAGGTGCTCATCGCCGACGAGCCGACCACCGCGCTCGACGCCACGATCCAGGCGCAGATCATGCGGCTGCTGCGCGAGGTACAGCAGCGCACCAACGTCGGGATCATGCTGATCACCCACGACATCGGCCTGGTGGCACAGAACGTCGACCGCGTCCTGGTCATGTACGCGGGGCGGGTGGTGGAGATGGGCACCGTCGAGGAGGTGCTGGGAAACCCCAAGCACCCCTACACCGTCGGCCTGCTCCGGTGCACGCCGAGCCGGCTGCCTGCGGACTCCGTCCGGCGGCGGCTCACGCCGATCCACGGCCTTCCGCCCAACCCGACGGACCTGCCCCCCGGATGTTCCTTCGCGCCCCGATGCACTCTCCGCGGCGACCGGGAGCGGTGTCTCCTGGAACAGCCGGAGCTGCGCCCGGCGCCGACGGACGACCACCGGTCCGCATGCCACTTCCTTGAAGAGGTCACCCCCTGAGCGTGTCCCCGCGCTCGTGCTCGACGGTGAGGAGTCGGAACTGATGTTCCACAGCACACAACAAGACGTGGTGGATCCCGCGGAACCGGCCGGTGAGGAACTGCTGCGGATCGAGGGACTCAAGGTCCACTTCCCGCTCGGCAGGCGCAGACGCGGCCGGTACGCCGAGACGGTGTACGCCGTCGACGGCGTGGACTTCACCCTGCACAAGGGCCAGACCGTCTCGCTCGTCGGGGAGTCGGGGTGCGGCAAGTCGACCGTCGCACGGTCACTCGTCGGGCTGGCCCGCCCGACCGCCGGGTCCATCCGGTACAAGGGCATGGACCTGAGGACCGCGAGCCGCAGCCAGATGCGGATGCTGCGGCGGGAGGTGCAGATCGTCTTCCAGGACCCGTTCGCGTCGGTCAACCCGCGGATGCGGGTGCGGGACATCATCGAGGAGCCTCTGCGCGTGCAGGGGCTCCCACGGGACAAGTACGTGGCCGAGGAACTCCTGGAGATGGTCGGGCTCCAGCCCGTGTACGCCAACCGGTTCCCGCACGAGTTCTCCGGCGGGCAGATGCAGCGCATCGGCATCGCGCGCGCGCTCGCGCTGAAACCGCGGGTGCTGGTGCTCGACGAGCCGATCTCCGCGCTCGACGTGTCGATCCAGGCCCAGATCATCAACCTGCTCATGGACCTGCAGGACGAGCTGGGACTGGCCTACCTGCTCATCGCGCACGACGTGGCCGTCGTGCGCGCCGTCAGCCACCGCGTGCTGGTGATGTACCTGGGCCGGATCGTCGAGGCGGGCCCCGAGGTGCTGTCCGATCCCAGTCACCCGTACACGCAGGCACTGCTGAGCGCCATCCCCTCGGCGGAGGTCGGCTCCCGCGGCTCCAGGAAGGAGATCATCCTTGAGGGCGACGTCCCCAGCCCGACCGACCCGCCGAGCGGCTGCCGGTTCCGCACCCGGTGCTGGAAGGCCGCCGACGTGTGCGCGGAGGAGGAGCCCGGACTGCTCGACCGCACCGGGCTGGGCGTGCTCAACGCCTGCCACTTTCCCGTCCGCGAGTAGTGCGCGAAACGCCGAAGGCCCGGAAGCCGCTGTGGCGGCTTCCGGGCCTTTCCCGCGCCGGAAACTAGAGGCGGTAGATGTGGTACACCTTCTGGAAGGTCTCGTGGACGGTCCAGGTGCCGTTCCAGCCGACGGGGAAAACCGCGCTCGACCCGGGCGTGAGCTTGACGGGTTCGCCGCCGTCCTCCTGCACGGTCATGCTGCCGGAGATCACGTAGATGGACTCCTCCCGGTTGGGGTACTCCCAACGGGACGAGCCGGGCGCGCACTCCCAGGTGCCGATGATGAACTTCTTGTCCTCGCTCATGTGCAGGACGCGGTTGCGGGTGAGAATCTCGGCGGGCTCGATGGGCGTGGCACTCGGCGGTACGAGAGGCCGCTGCTTCGAGTCGCTCAGATCAAGGTCTTCGGGGCGAAAGTTCATCGTCATGGATCGCTCCTCACTTCGTCGGGGTCGCCGGACGGCCCGGCCCCGGTCCTCGCCGGGGCCGATGGCGGCGGTGCTGCGTGAAGTCTTCCTTTGAATTCTATACTTGATATATCACATGTCAAATCTGGTGCGTATAAAGCGCGACGGTCGTCACCCGTGCGCCCCGCCGCCCGGCCCGCTGTCCCCGGCCTCCCAGGCGGTCGCGCGGGGGAGGTCGAGGACGCGTTCGAGCCAGGAGCCGCGGGCGGCCTTCGACGCCCGGCTGACCGTGGTTCCTGGAGCCTGCTCCGTGAAGCCGTGGAACGCCCCCGCCCAGATGTGCAGCTCGGCCTGGCCGCCGACCGCCCAGATGCGTGTCGCGTAGTCGACGGCCTCGTCACGGAACACCTCGCAGGCGCCCGCGTCGATGTAGGCGGGCGGGAGGCCGGACAGGTCGCTCGCCCGCGACGGCGCGGCGTACGGGGACACCTCCGGGCCGCCCGCGTCGTCGCCCAGCAGGAAACGCCAGCCCCAGAGGTTGCTGTTACGGTCCCACCAGCCGATCCCGTCGTACTGGTGACTCGACGCCGTGGTGTTCCTGTCGTCGATCATCGGGCAGTACAGCCCCTGCCCGGCGATGGCGGGCCCACCCCGGTCACGCGCCAGCAGCGACACGCCCGCGGCGAGGCCGCCGCCCGCGCTGCGCCCCATCACGACGATCCGTCCGGGGTCGAAGCCCAGTTCGCCGGCGTGCCCGGAGACCCAGACGAGGCCCGCGTAGCAGTCCTCGACCGGCGCGGGATGCGGATGCTCGGGCGCGAGCCGGTACTCGACCGAGACCGCGACGAGCCCGTAGACGTCGACGAGCTCCACGAAGCTCTCCATGGACCAGAACCGGTTGCCCATGCACATCCCGCCGCCGTGGATGTTGTACAGCGCGGCCGGCGTCGTGACCCCTCCCTTTGGGCGCAGGATCGAGACGGTGAGGTCGGGGGCTCCCGCCGGGCCCGGGATCACCCGGTCCTCGAACTCCACCGGGCGGTCGCCGAGGATCTCCTCGATGGGCTTGGTCATCGACCCGCCGCCGTCGCGCCCCGCGCGTACGGTCTCCGGGCCGAGCGGCGGGCCCCCGCCGACGTGGAGCGCCTCGTAGGCGGGCAGAAGGTCGGGGTCGAACGGGACGGGTGTCACGGTCATCGGGATTCCTTCGGGTCTCGGGCAGGGGGGAACGGCCGCGTCCCCGTGTCGGCGGAAACCGGCCTGTGAGGGGGAGTCGTCCAGGGCTCGGCGCCCCTGGGCTCGCAGGCCCCGGTTCCGCGTCCGGCCGGGCGCGTGACGCCGTTTCGAGGGGAAAACAGCTTAGATACTAGATGTGATGTATCAATTCATCTATTATGTGATGGGGCGCCCGGGCCGGACGGCACACGCCGTCCGGCCCGGGAAACCGGGTCTAACGCGCCGGGTCGAACTCGGCGGGATAGACCGTCGTGCCGATCAGCCTGCCGAACCCGTCGAGCGTGAAATGGTCGAGGACCTGCCGGGACTCGTCGAGCCCGAACAGCACGCCCCGCGAACGGACGCTGCGGATGTCACGGTGGTCGGCGACCGTCACCGCCGCGCAGGGGAGCGCCTTCTCCCGCCAGGCGAACAGGAAGATGCCGGGGCGCAGTTCGTAGGCGGTGCACTCGTCGGTGTCCGCGAGCCCCTCCTCGGAACCGGCCAGGCACTGCCAGGCGTACTGCCGCGGTCCGAGGTAGATGTGCTCGTACACGCGGTCGTGGCCGTACTCCCACAGCACACGGCGGCCGGTGAGCGCGGTGGACGGCGCGGGCGGGAGCATGGTCGACTCGACTCCCTCGATCCGCGCCGTCGCGAAGCACTGCAGGACCCGGGGCCGGCCCGGTGAGGGATCGCCGGCCAGGGTGAGCACAGAAAGCGCGTGCCCGCTCGTGAAGTCGAGCGCGAGGCTCACGGACTCCGTCGGCGTCTGCGTGTGGCGGAACTGTACGTAGAAGAGATCGTCCGCGACCCGGAACGCGTCGTAGCGGCCCTCTCCTGAGGCCGAGACGTCGTCTCCGCGCCCCGGGCTACGCGTCCACGTGACGGTGTCCGCACCGAAACGGTGCGTGATGCGGGTGCCGTGGTCGTCGTAGAGCACGACCACGCGGCCGACGAGGGCGGGCGGCGGATCGGTTCTGGTGAGACCGATGTCCGCGGCCGCGAGGAGTCCGTGGACGGGTTGACGGATCGAGGCTTCGGAAAGGTCGCTGATCATGGTTCTCCTCACCGGAGGAAGACGGAGGCGAGGGTGAGCGAGGAGGCCACGGGCGCGGATGGGGCAGCGCCAGTGGCTCCCGCTCGGCTCATCGAGCTCGGTTTCGTCCGCGACGGCGGACTCTGGTCTGTAAGTAAGCGCGCGGCTGTACGCCGGTCGTCAGATGTAACGCTGGTTGTGTGGAGCGGGATGAACGAGACGGAGACGGCGCGGTGGGACCCGGAGAACGCCGTGGCGACGTGACCGATCCGCGCCTCTTGAACAGGATCGTTCAAGACTTACCTCCCTTGCCTCAAAGGCAAAGCTTGCCGATCCCATATGGCATCCCGCCAGGTTCGGTGCTGTCAAGGTGATTTGAGCGGGCACCGGATCGGGTGATCGCCGCACGTCCGGTGCCGACGGTGTGCTCCGGAGCGTGTCGGCGGCCGTCACAGCGGGGGGCGGAGCCGCTCACAGGCCTCGACGTACTCAGCGACGATCCGCTCGACGATCTCGGCCGCGGGGAGCACCGAGTGGATGAGCCCGGCGGACTGACCCGCCTCGGCCTTGCCCCAGGTGACGTCGCCGTACAGCGCGGCGTCCCGCAGCGTCGAGGCCTGGAACGCCTTGCCCCGCACGTCGATGTCCGCGTTGGACTCCTCAAGTTCGATCATTCGGGCGGTGAACTCGTTCGCGAGCGCGCGGGTGACGCCGAGCCCACGACCGACGGCCCGGGTGCCGTCGACGGTCGCGGCGAGGACGGCGGCCTTGTAGTTCGGGTGGACACCCGCCTCGTGGCTGGCGAGGAACCGGGTGCCGAACTGCGCGGCGTCGGCCCCGAGGGCGAGCATCGCGGCGAGGCCCGCGCCGTCGGCGACGCCGCCGGAGGCGATGACGGGGACGCCGGGGACCGCGGTGACGACGGCGCGTACGAGGACCTGCGTGGTGACCATGGCGGGCGGCGGGTGGCCGCCCGCTTCCGCGCCGACGACGATCAGCCCGTCGACGCCCGCCGCAGCGGCCTTGTGGGCGTGCTCGATGCCCGCGACGACGTGCAGGCACGTGGTGCCGATGTCGCGGAAGCGATCGAGGTAGCGCTGCGTCCCGCCCTGGGCCGCGATCAGGATCGGCGGCCTGCGCCGGAGGAGGAGGTCGATCACCTCGTCGGCGCCCCGCCGGTAGAGGGGAAGGTTGACGGCCCACGGCCGGTCGGTCCCGGCGGCCATCTCGTCGAGTGTGCGTGTCAGGTCGGGGATCCGCATCGGGCCGGCGGCGACGACGCCGAGTCCACCGGCCCGGCTCACGGCGAGCGGCAGGGCGGAGTTGGACGAGGCCCAGGACATGCCGCCCTGGATGATCGGCAGGTCGATTCCGAGCAGGCGGGTGACGGAGGTGGAGATCACGCCCCCACCTCGCTGCGCTCCTGGTCGAGCAGCCCGCGCGCGTGGGCCGCGAGCTGGTTCTTCTGCACCTTCGAGCTCGCGGTCATCCCGATGTCCTCGAACCCGTCCACGATGCGGAGATAACGGGGGACCTTGAACCCGGCGAGGTGCGTGCGGGACCAGCTGAGCAGTTCCTCCTCGGTGGCGTCGCCGGACTCGGTGAGCACGACGAACGCGAAGGGAACCTCGATCAACCGCTCGTCGGGGACCCCGACCACGGCGGCCTGGTGGACGCCGGGGTGACGGTGCAGGGCGTCCTCGATGTCGGCGGGCGCGACGTTCTCCCCGCCGACCCTGATGATGTCCTTCGTGCGTCCGACGAAGTGCAGCCGCCCGGCCTCGTCGAGGACGCCGATGTCGCCGGTGAACAGCCACCCGTCGGAGTCGATGGTCGCGGCGGTCTGCTTGGCGTCGTCGAGGTAGCCCCGCATGACGTTCCAGCCGCGGACGAGGATCGAGCCCGGCTCGCCGGGGGCGCAGTCACGACTGCCGTCGAGGGCGCGGATGCGGACCTCGACACCCGGCTGGACGCGCATCGCGCCGGAGGCCCGTACGGCCTCGTCCTCCCACCAGGCGGACAGCGCGACGTTGGGGGAGGCCTCGGACAGACCGTAGGCGGCGACACACTCGGTGGCGCCGAGTTCGTCGATCACGCGCCGGATCACGGTGGAGGACGCCGCGACCCATGCTCCCCGCAGGTACAGCGTCCGCCGGGCGCGGTCGGGGTGGTTGAGCAGCATCAGCGCGATGGTGTCGTTGCCGGAGAAGTGCGTGCACCGTTCCGCCTCGAACAGGCGCAGCGCCTCGGCGGGCTCGAAACGGGCCATGGTCACCAGGGTGGTGGCGTGCTGGATCGACGCGAGCACCGAGAGCGTGCTCCCCGCGACGTGGAAGAACGGCCGCGCGCTGTGGTAGCGATCGCCAGGGCGCAGACCGAGGCGTACCCCGGCGAAGAAGGCGTCGGCGCACATGCTGCGGTGGGTGAGCAGGACGCCCTTGGGCCGCGAGGTGGTGCCGGAGGTGTACTGGACCAGCAGGACGTCGTCCGGGTCGGCGGAGGGCGGTACGGTGCCCACCTCGCTCCCCGCCTCGACGAAGTCCGACCACGCGGTCCCCCATTCGGGGACGTTTTCGCCGAGTACGACGACCGACCTGAGCTCGGGCAGGGCCGGGCAGGCCGGGGTCCCGTCGTGACCGATGCCGATCTCGCGCAGCATCGTGATGAAGTCAACGCGCAGGACCCGGTCGGCCACGAACAGGGTGGAGATGCGGGCGTGGTGCAGCGTGTACTCCACCTCACCGGCGGTGAACCGGGTGTTCACCGGGACGGTGACGGCTCCGACGCTCCCGAGGGCGACGAACAGGGCGACCCAGCGTGGCTCGTTGCCGAGGCAGACGCCGACCCGGTCACCGTGCCCGATGCCGGCGGCGGTGAGGGCCGCGCGGATGCGGGCGACCTCCTCGGCCAGCTCGGCGTAGGTGATCCGTTCTTCGGCGGTGACCACCGCCTCGACGTCGGGAGCGAGCAACGCGGCGCGGTCCAGCGCTTCGTGCGCGGTGACAGGACACGCCGTTCTGAGGTCCATCAAGCTTCCTCCGTCCCGGAGTCGGTGCGCCGGACCTGTGGTCCGCCCGGGGCGACGTACGCGCAGACAGTGATCGCGTCGGTCATCGAGCCACCTCCTCGTGCTGGCTCTAGGAGTACGCAAATCTGTTGACGTTGTCAACACTCTAGGGATCGTTTGTGTGGTCGCGTTCCTGGTGCTCCATGTCCAGCGCGAGGTCGGCGAGCTTGTCGAGCGCCCGCACCAGCACCTTTTGCTCCTCCGGGGACAGGACGGCGAGGAACGTCGCGTCGCGCTCGTTCGCCGCGTGTATGAGGCCGCGGTAGACCTCCACGCCCGTCTCGGTGAGCGCCAGCTGGGACGTCCGCCCCGACCCCGCGGTCCGGTTGACCAGACCCCGCTCCGTCAGCTTGGTCACAATGCGGCTCATCTGCGCTTTGTCCAGACCGGCGCGCCTGGCCAACCGGTTCAGGGTGAGTGTCGGATCGGACGCGATCAGGGCGATCGCCCGCCACTCGCCGAGGGTGACGTCGAACTCGCGGCGGTAGCGCAGGGCCGCGCTGCGGGAGAGGGCCGCCGATGTGCGTGACAGGCGATAAGACAGCAGCTCGGCTATGGGGACGAGATTCCTGACGTTCGCGCGCTCGGACATGGGGAGATCGTAGTAGGCGAGGGCTCGGTGTTGCATCATCAACAACCAGGTCCATCGAGGGTGATCGCCACGGCCGCGTCGGCCGCCTCCTCCACCGGCCGTCCGCCCTTCGCCGGTGCCCTCGCCTCCCTGGCCCTCGCGACGCACGTCGCCGGGGTCCCTCGTGAGACCGCGGCCGACAGCGGCCGCACACTATGACGCACCGAGGGGCTTGTGGCAAGACCCGGGTCGTGCCGCAGAATCTCCGACCGAAGTGAGAATCCACGGAAATGAGGAGAGTCATGACCTCGGCTGAGGAGCGGTACCGGAAGCGTCGTGTTGGGGTCGATGGGCTTGAAATGGCATACGTCGAGGAGGGAGAAGGCGATCCGATCGTCTTTCTTCACGGCAACCCGACGTCGTCGTACGTATGGCGGAACGTAATCCCGTACCTGGCGGGCAAAGGGCGCTGCATAGCCCCGGACCTGATCGGGATGGGCGATTCCGCGAAACTTCCGGCCGGCGGGCCGGGCTCATACCGCTTCGTCGAGCATCGCCGTTATCTCGACGCGTTCCTTCAGGCCCTCGGTGCGCGTGAGCGGGTGGTCCTGGTGCTGCGAGGACTGTCGGAGGCGGAGATGGCCGTCTACCGTCGCCCCTACACGGAACCGGGCGAGTCACGCCGGCCGACGCTGACCTGGCCTCGCGAGGTTCCCGTCGCGGGCGAACCACGCGATGTCCACGACGTCATCACGCGTTACGCGGAGTGGCTCGCCGAGTCCTCGGTTCCCAAGCTGTTCATCGAGGCGGTTCCAGGAACGATGTTCGAAACGCACCGGGCCGTTGCCCGGTCATGGCCGAATCAGGCACACATCACGATCACGGGTGGCCACATGGTTCAGGAAGACGCTCCCGACCAAATCGGGGCGGCCATTGTCTCCTGGCTGCGAGATCTCTCCTGAAAGGGACGACAGAACCCGGACCCGCCTTCACCCTTGGAACGGGAGACGGGAACCGAACCCGCGCTGTCGGCTCGGGAATCCCTCATCGCGTCTGGTTACCGAGCTGGTGACCGTGATTCCCTGTGGTCACTTCTTTGACGGATACGCACCGGGCATGCCGTCCGGACCGGTAGGTCTTCCCCGAACCGGAGCGGTACCGGTCGAATGCGATGTCAGTGGCCGTGCGCCGCCGCCGCAACACTCATCAGCGATAGGAGGTACGGCGCCGCCTCCTCAAGTGAGGGGAAGCATTCGTCCGCCTTGGCCAGCTCACCGGGAGCGTGAGTGGTGGCCACGGCGATCACCGTGCACCCCGCCGCCTTCCCGGCGGCCACCCCGTGCGGGGCGTCCTCGATCACGACGCAGTCGACCGGATCGATCAGGAGAAGTTCGGCGGCCTTGAGATAGCCCTCGGGATGCGGCTTCGACCGTTCGACGTCCTCGCCGTAGATCTGCACCGGGGGCAACGGAAGCGAGGCGAGCCGGAAGCGCCGGTGAACGGGGGTCCGGCTGCCCGAGGTGACCAGTGCCCAGGGCCGCCGGTCCAGCTCGCCCAGCAGGGCTGCAGCCCCGGGCGCCGCCGGGAAGGCGTCACCCTCCTCGACCATCAACCGGTTCAACACCCCGCGCTCAGCGGCGGGGTCGAGGTCGGGGGCGACATCGCGGACGGTGTCCTCAGGCCGACGGCCGTGAGTGAGGCTCCACACCAGGTCTCCGTCCAGCCCGCGCATGCGCGACCAGGCGTCCCAGATCCGTCGATGCGTCGCGGTGGAATCGAGCAACACCCCGTCGACATCGAACAGCAAAGCCTTGATCGCCATGGGACGGAGGATGCCACAGACGGCCGGGACGGCAGTAGACGAAGGGAGTGTCGCTCTCATCCTGGACGGCCCGGCACGGCGGTGCTCCTCATCGGTGCCGCGAGGGGGTGTCTGCCAGGACGCGTTCCAGGGTGCGTCGGCCCATCCGGCTCATGACCGGGTTGGTTTCCAGGTAGTACCAGACAAGTCCCATCGCCTGCGCGAAGGCCCACGCTCTGCCTCGCTCCCATTCGAGGTCGTCACACCTGAGGTCCAGGCGGAGCGCCTGGCGTGGCCCGGCCTCAAGCAGATGCCAGGCGCTCACGAGATCCAGAGCGGGGTCGGCCGGTCCGAAGCCGCCGACGTCGAGAACCCCGGCCAGCCGACCGGCGGACACAAGCACGTTGCCGGGGATGAGATCGCTGTGGTTCATCACGTCGCCCGCTTCGCGGGGGAGGCTCCGAAGGTTCTCCCACATCCGGCGAAGCCGGCGAACGTCCAGGAGCTGTTCACTGTTCCTGAAACAGGTCTCCATCCACGCGTCGTGGGACCGGAGGTCGCCTCCCCGGCCTTTGCCGGAGAACGTACGGCCACGCGTGTCGATCGCGCGCAGGTCATTGATGAGATCAGCCAGGTCGTGGGCGAACGCGACTGATTCGCCCGGGTCCTCCTCGGTGGCCACGACGCCGGGCAGCCATGTCTGCACCGACCATGGAAGCGGGTATCCCGCACCGGGTTCGCCGAGCGCCACCGGCTCGGGCGTGGGAAACCGCGTGCGACCCGCCAGCTCGCGGGCCGCCTCCGCCTCGGCCTCCAGCAGGCGCCGCGTCGAGTCGACCTCTCCGGGCTGCAGAGGGAACCGGGCTGCGAAGCGGTCGCCGATGCGGAAGATGACGTTGACCGTCCCATGGTGGGTGACGCCCGTGACAGGAAGGCCCCGCCACTCAGGGAACTGCTCATCCACCAACGTGCGCGCTGTCTCCGGTGACACCGTCAGCTGATCGGCGTGCATCCTCACGTCGGCAGCCTCCCGCGCCTCAGCCCGCCCCCGCAACGCGTTTCCGGCCCCGCAGGACCGCTTCGACCCATGCCGCCAACCATAAGACCGAACAGACCGATGTCCATGCCCATGACCTGGGCCTTCCCTTTCAGAGCGGGCAACGAGAGTTGAACCCGCGCTGTCAGCTCGGGAATCGCATGGACAACGTCCTGCGGGGATTCTGGCTCGGGCTCCGGGCAGGTCATGGGTCATCCTGCCCAATTGCGCGATGATCAATAATGTGACCCTGTGGAGGGTCATCAACGAGCACTGATCGGCCGCATGGTCGAACATCTCGACCTGTACGCCTCGAACCGGATATCGCTGCCAAAGCTGGTTGAGGATCTTTGGGGGCTGTTTGAGGCGTCGGGCCCTCGTGAGTTTGAGATCAGAGACTCATTTCAGTGGCTGTGGGCCGATCTCGACGGAGAGTGTGACTTGAGGAATCAGCCGTGGGCACCGGCCGGGGAAGCTGATGATGATCGCTTGACAAGGGTGTTAGGCGAACTGCGCTCGTGGGCTACACGAGTGGCCGCAGGCGAACTTCCCGCGTGACCGCACACATCTTCGCCCGCCTGCTCATCCCGTCTGCCGTCGACCCGCCCGCAGGCGGGATGGGCAACCCCCGCCCCGGCCATCGACAGGTCGGCGGTGGTGAACGCGTCCGTGGGGGTCATCCCGGTGCTCTGTCCTGGTTACTGGATGGTCATGCGGTAGCCGTGGTCAGTGGAGTTCGGACAGAGGAAGACGGTGAGGGCTCCGGAACGACCCAGAACGAGCTGGGTGGGGTCACAGGTGTTCTGGCACTCAATGCTCTCCCAGACAAGGTGGCGTTCTTCGAGAGGACGCCAGCGTGGTCCGCTGCCCGCGTCCCATTCGTCGCTGTCCAGTTTGAGGAGCGGCTGGGTCTCGGTGCCGCAGACGTCGCAGGGCAGCGGGTACATGTCGGTGAGGTGCCAGGACTCCCATCCGCCGATCTTGCAACCAGGCGCGATGGACAACAGGTGTTGGTAAGGATGGCCGGCTTCCTCGTCCCATGCGTTGAGGGCCGTTTGGAGCTGCTCGGGGAGCTCCTCGAAATACGGGTATTCAGTGACCCGTTCGGGGTGCAAGACGCAGGGCCGCGGTAGGTAGTACTCGACGGCGCGCTCCCGTTCGTGGACGTTGAGGTGCTTGGTGGAGGCGGTGGTGTGCGGCCGGGGCGGCGGCTCGTGTCGCGGGTCGGTGATGTCGGCGGTGCGGCGCCAGATGAGTTCGATGGCGGGGCCGTTGATGTCGGGCTGGTCGTGGTCGTTGGGGCACCACAGCACCTGCAGGAGGTCCTTGCCCTGGGGGAAGGAGATCTCAGGGAGATCGCGGGCGTAGAACTGCGCGACGGCGACCATGGCCACCGGGGTGTCCGGAGGACGTTCCTCGAAATCATCGAAGCGAAGTCCGGTCGTGCGTCCGCTGTTGAACCACACCCGGAAGGGACGGCTGCAGGCGGGCCAGGGCTCGTCGGCAGGCCACAGGAGGGGGCCGCCGATATGGCTGTCATGCATGCCCGGTGTGCCGGGTCGGGGGTGGAGGCGGACCGTCGTGCGCGCGTAGGCGCCCAACTCGGGGAGCACCTGGGTGATGTCGACCGGCGAGCCGGGGGTGGTGAGGGCCATGGGCAGGGAGCGTAGACGGCGTTACCGACAGGAGAACGGGACGACTACAGCTCGTTGCCGGTGCCGTGCGGCGGCTCGGCGCCGAGGTCGGCGCGTTGGTCAGGCGCGGTGCGGTGACGGCCCGGGTGCCGCCGGCTGGTACCGGCGCCCACGCCCAGGCGGCATGCGGCAGAGGGCTGGGTACGGCGGTGCGGTGTGCCGTCGCTGTGATTTTCACAGGGACAATTCGGCAACCTGTTTCTAGAATGGTGGATATTTCCTTTACGACAAAGGAGTTGACTCAGGTGGATCTCGGAGCGGTGCAGGTAGTCACGCTGGGAGCGGCATGCCTGATCGCCGGGATCGGCGTCTACGCGCTGGTGACCAACCGGTTGCCGCGCTTGCCTTTCTTCCGCACCGCCCGTTATGCGCCTCGACGTTACGGATGGGGAGTTCTGCTGATAGCGGCCTTCGGGTTCACCTCGACGCTGGGTTCGGACGCGATGGAGCCGGGCTCGTGGCAGGACCTGGCATTACTCGTACTGTCGTGTGGATTTCTCGTGTCAGGAACAGGGCTGGTGATGTTCTCAGCGAAGCGGCCCCGGCGGTCTTCCTGAAATCCGCTGCGTCGGTCCGGTAGCTCCGGCTGGCGTTCGTGGAATTCTCGGACGAGGACTTCGCGGAGGTCGCCGATGAGGGCCGGGCGTCGGTTCTGGCGGTGGTGCCATTCCCACCCGGTTGGCACGAGCTGGAAGGCATCTGCCCGATCGGCCGGACCTCTGGCTTCTCCTGTCAGCCACCCGGGCGGTGGAGGCCTGACCTGAGGGAGAGACCAGACGCGGCTTCGGTCCGGAGGGATCGTGCGAGAGACCGGGCAAGGACCCGCCGGTGGTCGCCCGTGGCCTCGCGGGCGAACGAATCTCAGGTACCTCTCAAGACCTGCCGGACAGTCGCTGGGCCCGCTGAGTGTAGGCGCGGGCGAAGTTCGCCGAGGCCATCCGCTCGGCCTGGGTGAACCACCCGTGGACAGCCTCCGGAGCCAGTGAGGGGAGCGTCAGCGCGGCCTGCTGCAGCCGGTCCAGTGCGGCGTTGGCACGGCGGCGTACGGCGGCGAGGTCGACTCCGGTGAGCCTGCCGTGCAGTTTGCGGGTTCGACCGGCGACGAGCACGGTGGAGACGTCCGCGGCGGTGGACTGGAGCACGACGGAGCCGATCGGGTGGCTGGAGCGGACGAGGTCCATGCGAGGGGCCACGACGATGAGGTCGGCCTGCTTGCCGGGTGTGAGGGAGCCGGTGAGCGCGCCGATGCCGAGGGCGTCCGCGCCGTTGCGGGTGGCCCAGTCGAGCGCGTCGCGCACGCCGAGACCGACGCGGACGGGCATGGTGCCGGTGCGGTGCACGGCGTCGTGGTCGAGGCAGCGCTGGAACTGCAGGCCGAGCCGCATCTGGGAGAACAGGTCGCCCGAGCCGACGCAGACGATGTCGGTGCTGATCGCGGGGGTGAGGCCGTGATCGAGGGCGGCGCGGAAAGGCGGGTGGCCCATGCCCATCTGCATTTCGGTCTCGGGGGCGATGGTGACCTTGCCCCCGGTCTCGGCGAGGAGCCTCCATTCCTGATCGGTCAGGGCCGGGCAGTGGATGTGCAGGTGGCCGGGGAGCAGCAGGTCGTGGTCGTGCAGTTCGCGCAGGCCACGCAGCAGGATGGAACCGGTGGCGGCGCCGGTGTGGGAGGCGCCGAGGACGTCCAGGTCGCGGGCGGTGCGGATCTCCTCGGCGGTCTGCTCGAAGGGCAGGATGCCGAAGTCGCTGTAGAGCAGGCCCATCCGCCCCAGGCCGTCGGTGGCGAAGTGCTCCGCGCGCAGGCGGCGGGCGTCGCGCAGCCGGTCGGCGTGGCCGGCGAAGACGGGAGGCTGGAAGTCGAAGGCCTGCATGCCGTACGCGTAGACGAACCGGATCCCGGACGCCTTCAGCGACTCCACGGCCGCGTCGGCGTGCTCGGGGCTGTTCACGCAGTCGCAGCAGTCGAGGATGGTTGTGACACCGGCGTCGAGTGCCTCCAGGGCGCCCACCTGCGCGGCGGCGCCGAGGTCGGCGGCGGTGACGAGCGAGCCGATGCCGTAGAAGGTGGAGGCGAGGAACTCCAGGAGCGACTGGTCGGCTGAGTGGCCGCGCAGCAGCGCCATCCAGGTGTGCCGGTGGCTGTCGATCATGCCGGGCAGGACGAAGCCGCCCGCGGCGTCGATGCGCTCGGCGTCGACGTGGGCGAACTCCTCGGCCGTGCGGCCGACCGCGGCGATTCGGTCGCCCTCGACCAGGACGGCTCCGCCGGGCAGGTCGCCCAGGGCGTCGTCCATGGTGATCACATGTCCGCCGGTGATCAGTGTGCGGTTCATCGTGTACGGCTCCGCGGCTCGAACGGGTCGGGTGACGGTCCGATGGTGGCCGCGGGGGAGTGAGGTGCGCCAATGCCGCTTAGGCGGTCAGGTATGCCGATTCGGAGGTATCTCGTCCTGGTTATGGCTCGCGACGGAAAGCGTATTGGACAACGTCAGGCGGGCGGCGCAGGATGGCGGCATAGGTATCCTAAAGTGGATCCAATCTTCGGCCCTGGTGGGAGTGGACATGGGCAGATGTCACGTCCACGACGTAGTCCGTGGTCACCGGCTCGTAACCCGGCAGATCCACGGCCCAGGTGACCTCGACCGGCGGTGCGAGCGTGCCGTTCGCCGAGAGGGGCACGGTGATCCCCAGCCCCGCCGCGGCGTCGACCAGCGGCCCGAAGCGGTGCCAGGGGTCGGCGTCGGTGATCAGCCCGATCGCGGAGCTGAGGACGTGCAACTCCTGCACCCGCCGCGCCCGCGCGCCGTCCCGGCGCCGCATCGCCTCCAGGAAGGCCCGGTCGAGCTCGACGGCGAAGGCCGGAATGCGGCGGCTGCGGTAATAGAAGCGCTGCAGCCGCGACAGCCGCAGATACAGGTCATGGGCGATCTTGGACAGAGTGGGTCCGAAGGTCGCCTCGTGCAGGGAGTGGAAGGCGGCGTGGTCGCGGTGGAAGTCGCGTGGCTCCTGCGGCCTGTCGCGCATCAGCGCCGACAGCTCAGCCATCCGGGTCAGCGACTCCTCCGAGATCTCCCGGGCCGCCCGGGGCACCATCGGCGCCTGCAACATGAGCAGCGCGGCGTAGAGCTCCTCGGCCTCGTCAAGATCGAGTCCGGCGACGGTGACGCCGTGGTTGGCCCGGGAGAGCACGAACCCCTCAGCCTCCAGCATCCGCAGCGCCTCGCGCAGTGGGGTACGGCCCACACCGAGCCGCTCGCCGAGCTCGCGCTGGGTGAGCCGCTGACCGGGCAGGATGCGCCCGCTGAGGATCAGCTCCCGGAGTTCCTCGTGCACCAGGGCGACCGCGTCACCCGCTCGCGACCTGTCAGATGTATCCACCTTTGGATCATATCTTCGAGTCAGTGAGGAGTCCGAGATCGACCTACTCAACGGACGGCTGAAGCTCCGTCACCTCATCGTGGTGGTGGCCATCGCCGAGCAGGGCAGCGTGGTTCGGGCCGCCCACCACCTGCGCCTGGCCCAGCCCGCCGTGACCCGCTGCCTGCGCGAGCTCGAACGCATCCTGGACGTGGAGCTGTTCGTCCGTGGGCCGCGCGGGGTGCGCCCGACCTTCTACGGCGAGGCGTTCCTGGAGCACGCACGGGCCGCGCTGGCCGAGCTGCGGCGGGCAGGGGAGCGGATCACCGACCTCGCCGACGGGCGCCTGGGCACCGTCCGGGTCGGCACCTTGCTGGCCGGCTCCAGCCAGCTCCTGCCCCGGGCGATCGCCGACCTCAAACGGGCGTATCCGGCAGTCACCGTGGTGGTGTCGGAGGCGACCTTCGACAAACAGGTGCTACGGCTGCTCGCCGGGGAGCTCGATCTGATCGTGGGCAGGCTCACTCCGCTCGACGGCCTGGGCGGTCTGCGGCAGATCCGGCTCTACAGCGAGGCGATGCGGCTGGTCGCCCGCCGTGACCACCCCGTGCGCGGGCGGGCGGGACTGGGCCTGAAGGACCTGCTCGACTACCCGTGGATCCTGCCGCTGGCGCAGACCGCCCTGCGCCAGGAGGTGGAGCGGGCCTTCGGCGCCGAGGACCTCGACCTGCCCGCGGACGTGGTCGAGTGCACCTCGATCCTCACCGTGCGCACTCTCGTGCGGGAGACCGACATGATCGCCGTACTGCCGGAGCTGGTCGCCGCCGCCGACGGCGACCTCGCGCCGCTCGCCGTACCGCTGGAGGGGATCCGGCGGGCGGTGGGCGTCACCGTCCCGCAGGAGAGGTCGTTGACGCCGGCGGCCGGGCTGCTGCTCGGCTTCCTGCGCGAACGCGCCTCCACGCTGGAACCGGTGGCCGACGGGGATCAGAACAGGTTCAGCAGGGCACGGGTGAACGTGGAATCCGCGTCGGCGAGGTCCAGGATGACGTCGTAGTGGTGTCGTTGGGTGCGGACGAGCGGGCGCGGATCGAACAGGCCACCGACCGGGAGCACCGCGCGGACGGCCGACGGCGGCAGGCCGAGCGGCTCCTGCCGGCCGCCGACCGCCACCCGCGGCACCCGGACGCTCCCCAGCCGGTCGGCGAGTTCCGGCGCCGCCCAGCCGCCGTGCGAGGTGGAGACAGGCACCAGCCGCTGAGCGGAGGCAGCGTCGGGCAGGCGGAGCCGGTGACGTCGTGGTCAAGGGCGGTCGGGGTGTTCACGGCTCCCAGCGTCCTGCGTGGCCCTCTCTCGCCGCCAATACCGTTTCGAGCCGCCGGTATACCCTGGCCGACCATCGCACTCTGGGCATATGCCACGAGCGAACCGGTATTAGCGGCCCTGTCCGGTCGGCTGGAAGATTCTGGCCACCGTCCCTCCGACACAGGAGCCCAGCCAGATGAGCGAACACGTGCTGACCGCGATCCGCGACCTGTTGCCCGTCCTCGGAGAACGCGCGCAGGCGGCCGAGGACGCCCGCGTGGTTCCCGCGGAATCGATCAAGGAGCTGCGCGAGGCGGGCTTCTTCCGTCTACTGCAGCCCGTGCGCTTCGGCGGCCACGAGGCCGATCCGGTGACCTTCTACACCGCGGTGCGCATGATCGCCGGCGCCTGCGGCTCCACCGGCTGGGTCGCCTCGGTGCTCGGCGCCCACGCGTGGCACGTCGCCACCTTCCCGGCCGCGGCGCAGGAGGAGATCTGGGGACGCGACCCCGCCGCCCTGGTCTCCTCCGCGTACGCGCCCGTCGGCCGGGCCACCGTCGTCGACGGCGGCTACCGCCTTTCGGGCACGTGGAACTTCTCCTCGGGGGTGGACCACGCCACCGCCGCCATCCTCGGAGCCCTGATCACGGGCGAGGACGGCAGGCCCACCGACTGGGTGGCCTTCCTGGTGCCGCGCGAGGACTACACCGTCCGCGACGTCTGGCGCACCGTGGGCCTGCGCGGCACGGGCAGCAACGACGTGGTGGTCGAGGACGTCTTCGTTCCCGCGCACCGCGTGCTCAGCTTCGCCGACTCCTTCCGCTGCGTCTGTCCGGGGCAGGAGGTGAACCCGAGCCCGCTGTACCGCATCCCGCTCTACTCGCTGATGACCACCACGATCGCCACCCCGCTGGTCGGCATGGCCACCGGCGCCTACGAGGCGCACGTGGCGCACCAGCGGCAGCGCGTGCGGGTGTTCGTGGGGGAGAAGGTGAAGGACGACCCGTTCGCGAAGGTCCGCGTCGCCCGCGCGGCCAGTGAGGTGGACGCCGCATGGCTGCAGCTCACCCGCAACATCACCGAGGTCTACGACACCGCGCGGCGCGGCGAGCCGATCCCCACCGCTCTGCGGCTGCGGCTGCGCCGCGACCAGGTACGGGCCTCCGAACGGTGCATCGCGGCCGTGGACCGGCTCTTCGAGAACTCCGGGGCGGGAGCGCTCGCCGAGGGCACCCCGATCCAGCGGTTCTGGCGCGACGCGCACGCGGCACGGGTACACGTCGCCAACGACCCGGAGGCGGCGCTCAAGCTCTTCGGCGACGGGGAGTTCGGCGAGGACGTCACGGTGGGCATGTTGTGAACCCCTCGCTCTTCCGGCAGGTCCTGGGCCACTTCTGCACGGGCGTGACCGTCGTCGCGACCATGCGGGACGAGCGGCCGGTGGGCTTCGCCTGCCAGTCCTTCGCCGCGCTCTCGCTCGACCCGCCGCTCGTGCTGTTCTGCCCGGCCAGGTCGTCAGGAACCTGGCCGGACGTCGAACGGTCAGGCCGCTTCGCCGTCAGCGTGCTGGCCCACGACCAGCGCGAGACCAGCACGCTGTTCGGACGGGGCGGTGCGGACCGCTTCTCCAGCACCCCCTGGCGGCGCTCGCCCAGCGGCTCGCCACTGCTGGAAGGGGCGCTTGCCTGGGTGGACTGCTCGCTGGAGGCCGTGTACGAGGCGGGCGACCACTACATCGCCGTGGGCCGGGTGCACGACCTGGGCGCCGGTCCGGGCGAGCGGCCCCTGCTGTTCTACCGGGGCGGATACACCGTCACCGAGCCCCCGGCGTCGCCCGCCGGAGCCCAGGAGGGCTTCCTCACCTGGGCCAGGCCGGGAGACTGGTGCTGATCCACCGGCGAAGCCCCGGTCGATTCGAGGAGTAGAGAAAGGGGCCGGGCCACCCCCGCCTGCGCAGGGACGACCGGAGACGCGTCACCGCACGGGACGGACGCCGACGCCGTCGAGGTAGGCCTCGACGGCGCCGAGTTCGGCGGTGCCGACCACGGCCGCGACGTATCCGTCCGGCCGGATGAGCGCCCACTGCTCGGGCGACAGCCCGTACGCGCTCCGGACGTGGCCTCCGGTGTCGCGGATGTCGCCGCCGACGACGTGGATGCGCAGGCCTTCGCGCGGTTCCGGGGCCGGGGCGTCGCCGGGTTCGTAGCCGAGCAGGGTCCAGTGTGGTCCCTGGAACAGGCTGAACAGCCGTGTGGCGAGCCCGCCCGCGCCGGTGACGGGAGCGTCGGGCGCGCGGTCGCCGGACGCCACGCCCTTGTAGGGCTCCAGGCCGGTCAGCGACAGGGACGAGCCCGGATAGCCGACGTCGAGCTGGGTCACCTCGCGGCCCCGGCGCATGTCGCGGTTCTTGGCCGCTTCGAGCAGCCTCTCGGACAGGCCGAGGACCGCCTCGGCGACCGGTCGGCGCTCCTCCTCGTAGGTCGCCAGCAGCGACTCCGGCGCGCCGTCGAGCACGGCGGCGAGCTTCCAGCCAAGGTTGTAGGCGTCCTGGACACTCGTGTTCAGGCCCTGTCCGCCGGTCGGCGGATGGCAGTGCGCGGCGTCCCCGGTCAGGAGCACGCGCCCACGCCGGTAGGCGTCGGCCAGCCGGGCCTGCATCGTGAACACCGATGCCCAGGACACCTCGCGGATCACGACGTCGTCTTGGCCGCCGCGCTCGTGGAGCAGGGCGGTGAGCCCCTCGGCCGAGAGGTCGACCTCCACGTCGAGGGGGACCGGGGCCATGTACTGGAACATGTCGGTGCCGTGGAGCGGGCACAGCGAGACGCTCCGTTCGGGCTTCTCCTCGCCCCAGCGGTGCCAGACGCGCGGCGAGGCGCCGTCGACCCGCACGTCGGCCACGAGCGCCCGCACGTTGAGGGACTTCCCGCGGAACTCGATGCCGAGGGCCTTGCGGACGAAGCTCGATCCGCCGTCGGCGCCGACCAGGTAGGCGGCCCGCACGGTCCGCTCCCCGTCGGGGGCGGCGATCCGCGCGGTCACGCCGTCGGCGTCCTGGTCGAAGCCAACGAGCTCGCAGCCGTACTCCGGGGCGTGACCGAGTTCGGTCAGCCGCTCCCGCAGCCGGCGCTCGGTGAGGAACTGCGGAACGAGCAGCGGGATCTGGTACGGCTCGGCAGGCGTCGGCTCAGGCAGGATCCCGGCGTGTTTGTCGACCGGTCCGTCGTGGGTGTAGGTGCGCAGGGGAGGATACTCACCCCCCGAGGCGACGATCCGGTCGATCACGCCGAGGTCCTCGAACACCTCCTCGGTGCGCGGCTGGATGCCCTTGCCGCGTGAGCCGATGAACGGGTGCGGCGCCTTGTCGATCAACCGGAACGCGATGTTCCTGCGGGCGAGATCGATGGCGAGGGTCAATCCCGCCGCGCCGGAACCACAGATGATCACATCAAGGTCTTCGTCGCGTGTCACGGTTCACCTCTCCGTCGGTGACGGTCGGCCGGGCAGCCATCCCGTCCGATCCAGATTTATGTGTATTTGGCACGGAGTATGTTCCGCAACCGGAGCGGTCGTCAAGCCCTCCCTTGTGGTCGACGCATCGTCCCGGCAGTGTTCCGGCCATTGGAAAAAGCGGTCTGAACTGGCCTTTCGTAACCTTTGCGCATGGAAGAAATCCCGATCCAAGTGTTGCGGTAGCACCGGTGGAGAATTATGTGTGTAATGAGCGCATCTAACCGGAGGTGGCCGTCCGTTCCCACGCCGGTCATGAGGTGACCGATCACCCGTCGCGGGAACGGCACGGCCTCCGCCACGCCTCGCCACCCGCATCCGCGTCGCCGCCGGGCACCGTCGGCCTACCGGAGGCTGCCGGTATCCTCGCCTTGGCATCTCCCCGTCCGTCCGCAAGGGCACGTAAGGCATCGGTGGCGAGCATGGCTTCCCAACACCGCCGGCACATCGCGTTCCGGCGCCTGCACGAATCGCTCGTCGACCTGGTCGCGCTGATGAACCTGCCGCAACGCGACGAGGCCCTCATGGCCGAGGCAGGCATCGATCTCGACCGCTCGTTGTTCAAACTGATCGTTGGGATCCGGCGGTTCGGGCCGATCGGCGTGGTCGAACTCGCCGAACGGGCAGGACGCGACCACACCACCGTCAGCCGGCAGGTGGCCAAACTCGCCGAGCTCGGCTTGATCGAGCGGCGTCCGAACCCGGCGGACCGACGGGTCAAGGAAGCCGTGATCACCAGTGCGGGCCGTCGCGTCACGGACGCGCTTGAGGCGGCCCGGCAGAGGCTCGTCGGCTCCGCCTTCGCCGAATGGAGCGACCAGGACCTCGTCCAGTTCGAGCAACTGATGCGCAGATGCGTCGACGACATGCTCGCCATGTCCGCGGCCGACAAGGAAGAGGGCGGTCAGTAGCGCCGCTCAGCCGAGTGGCCCCGAAACGCCTCCGAGCCGGCCGCGTACCGGTTGCCGAACCTGCCCGAAGACACTCCGCCGGTCGGCCTGGTCACCCTGGCCACGATCCGCCGGCGCATCGAGCACGACGACCGGGAACCGAAGACCGGTCAGGGCCGGGGCCGTCACAGGAGACGTCCTCATCACCAAGTGGACGTCTCGCGCTCCGCGGGCCAACGCGTTCGCGGAACCTCACAGTGGTTCGATCTCAGGGAACGGCGGCGAACTCCACGCGCCTGCTGTCTCCGTCGGACAGGAACGACGCCAGCGCCTGCCCCTGCTCGGCCACGCTGTCGCGCTCGGCTCGTGAGAGGCGGCGCAGTGGGCTGACCAGTACGGCGCCGCCCTCGACGTTCCAGGTCGCGGCGACCCGGCCGTCGACCAGCACGAAGCGGGCGCCGGTGACCGACAGGCCGCGGTGGGCGTCGTCGATGACGCGGGTGCGGTCGTGGTAGCCGAGGACGGCGTTGTCGAAGGCCGGCAGGAACCGTACCGGGGCGGGGACGCCGGGATCGGGGCGGGGCGCGTTGGGGAGATCCAGCAGGTGCCGGCCCCGCTCGTCGCGGAAGCCGACCAGCTCGTCCCGGATCGCGGCGACCGCCGCGGGCAGCCCGGCCAGGCCGCACCAGGCGCGCAGATCGGCGGTGGCCGCGGGGCCGAACGCGGCCAGGTAGCGCCGTACCAGTGCCCGGCCGGCCAGGTCGGGGCCGTCCGGGGAGAGGGGGTCGACCTCGCGGCCCAGCCAGGCCGAGAGCGGAACGTTGCGCACCCCCGCCTTTCTGCGCCACAGGCCACGCGGCGGCATCTGCGCCATCGGAACCAGGGCGGCGACCAGCATCTCGCCCAGCGCCCGCGGCCCCGGCTCCGGCCAGCGCCCGGCCAGTGTCCGCGCCAGCTCGGCCATCGAGCGGGGCTCGCCGTCGGCCGTCACCGCCCGGCTCGCCTCCGCGAGTTCGTCGAGGTCCACCCCGGCGAGCTCACGACGGTAGGTCCCGAGTACGCGCCGGCGCAGCATGTCGTCGTGGCGCGCCCGCCAGGCCAGGACGTCCTCGGCGGCCAGGAGGTGGACGGTGCGGCGCATCAGGTGCGTACGCACCACACTCCGCCGGATCAGCAGGTCCGACAGAACCGCTGGGTCGAACCCACGCACCCGTGACCAGAGCCCCACGAACGGTTCCTGCGGTTCCTGCGCCTGCAGGCCACACAGATGCGTGACGGCGTCGAGGACCGGCATGCCGGCGTGACCGAGCAGCAGCTGCCGGGCGAGCGTCGCGCGGTTGAGCGCCCTGATGTCGAGAACGGTCATCGGATCTGGGCCTCGACGATGTCCTCGGTCTCGCTGTAGGAGTACACGTCGGCGGTGTCGATGACGTTTTCGTCGTGGTCAGGATTGCCGGCCCGGCCGAACATCATGGTGCCCAGGCAGCAGGGGCTGACCCGCATTCCGGTCCGCCCCAGCGGACGCGTTCTCATTCCGGCTGTCTCCTTCGGTTTCTTCGGTGGCCCCGGGGCGTGGTGCGGGAGGCGCGCTCCCGCACCGCGTGTGACGTTCAGCCGTTGTACTCGCTCACGACGTCCACGACCCAGACGACGCCGAAGCGGTCCCTGAGCATGCCGTAGAGCGGGGCCCACTGCGCGGGCCCCAACGGCTGCACGACGGTGGCGCCCTCGGAGAGCTTGTCCCAGTACGCGGTGATCTCCTGCGCGCTCTCGCCACGCAGGGAGAGGAAGAAGGAGTTCTCGCCCTGGTTCCACGGCATCCGCGAGGGCACGTCGTAGGCCATCACGTGGAAGCCGTTGTCGGCGAGCACCTGACCCCACATCACCTGGTCGGCCTCCGCGGGGTCCTGCACGCTCCCGGCGTCCTTGTAGGTGACGACGGCGAGGTCACCGTCGAAAACGGACTGGTAGAACTCCAGCGCCGCGCGGGCGTCGCCACGGAAGTTCAGATGAGTCACGGACTTGACGGTCATATCGGCTCCTGATCATTGACTGTCGTCTCTGGCCGCCGTTGTCCGGCGCGAGACAACAGTCACAGATGAAGAGGACAGGTTGTGGCCGCTTCTCAGGGCAGTATGGGGCCATGCCGAAGACCTCCGCGCGACTGCTGGCGTTGCTCTCGCTGCTCCAGGCACGCAGGGACTGGCCGGGGGCACTGCTGGCCGAAAGGCTGGACATCAGCGCGCGTACCGTGCGCCGGGACGTCGACCGCCTGCGCGAGCTCGGCTACCCCATCGTGGCGACCAAGGGTCCCGACGGCGGCTACCGGCTTGAGGCGGGTACGGACCTGCCCCCGCTGTTGTTCGACGACGAGCAGGCCGTCGCCCTGGCCGTCGCGCTCCAGACCGCCGCCATGTCGGGGGCCGGCATCGAGGAGGCCGCGGTACGGGCGCTGAACACCGTACGACAGGTCATGCCCGCTCGGCTGCGCCACCGGATCGACACCCTTCGGATCACCACCGTCGAGCGGCCGGGCAGCCGGACGGACTCGCCGACCGACAGCGGTGTGATCATGGCGCTCAGCGCCGCGGTGCACGCCTGCCAGGTGCTGCGCTTCGACTACTCGCCGCACAGAGGAGACGACGGCGGCGAGTGGCCCCCGCCGCGCCGGGTGCAGCCGCATCACCTCGTCAGCCGGGGCGGGCACTGGTACCTCGTCGCCTGGGACCTCGACCGTGAGGACTGGCGCACCTTCCGTGCCGACCGGATCACCCCCCGTGCCCCAACGGGACCCCGCTTCACCCCGCGCGAGCTGCCCGGAGGCGACGTGGCCGCCTTCGTGAACGGCAGGTTCCGGGGCTCCGACGGCGACTGGTCCTGCCACGGCGAGGTGATCCTCGACCTGCCCGCCGCCGTCGTGTCCCAGTACACCCACGACGGACTCGTCGAGGAGGTCGGCCCGAACCGTTGCCGCCTCGTCCTGGGCTCGTGGTCCTGGGTCGCCCTGGCCGCCGCCATCGGCAGGTTCGACGTCGACTTCGAGGTGGTCGGCCCGCCCGAGCTCAAGGACGCCTTCGAGCACCTCGCCCGGCGCTACGCCGCCGCCGTGACCGGCCGCGCCCTCCCCTGACCGGGAGGAGGATCCCGCCGCAGGACCTCTCAGGACCTGCCCGCCTGCGGCGAGGCACGCGCCCGGATCCAGGCCGCCGACGGCTACCCCACGTCGGCGGATGCCCCTCCTGTGGGCTTCCACCACGACGGCGTACGGTGCCGCAGACCGCTGGGAGTCGGCTGGAGAGCCCGGTGGTGGATCCGGTCCTGCCTGCTCGGCGTCTCCTGGACGGCGGCCGGCTCGTCCGGCCGTCTCGGGGTGGAGGGGCGGGCCCGTCGGCTACGGCTGGGGGGCGATGTTCTGCCAGCCGCGGTCGAGGAGGTCGAAGGCGCTGGTGATGGCTTCGTCGGCGTCGTGGTGGTCGCGCACGGAGCTGGGCGCTTCGAGGGCGAAGTGGGCCAGGGCGGTGCAGGCGGGGTCGTCGGCGGGCAGGCCGCTGTCCTCGGCGATGGCTTGGGCGAGGGAGGTGGTGTGGCGCAGCCAGAGGGCCCGATGGTAGTCGCCCAGTGCCGGGGTGCTGTTGACCAGGTCGAGGAAGGCCCGAAACTCGGAGGTGCTGTTGGCGCCGGCCCGCCGGAAGCGCAGGGCGTGCTCGCGTAGCGCGGCCGGGATCGACTGGCCGGAAGGGCGGTCGCGTACGGCCGACAGCAGGCTCTTCTCGACGTCCTCGGCCTCGTCGAAGACGAGGGCCTCTTTGACGGGGAAGTGCTTGAACAGCGTGGTCGTGGACACGTCGGCGGCGTCGGCGATCTCGCGGATGCCCACGTCGTCGTAGCCGCGCTCCAGGAACAGCCGCAGGGCGGCGTCGGCGATGGCCTGGCGGGTGGCGGCCTTCTTGCGCTCGCGGCGCCCGATGGGAGCAGGGCTGTCATCAAGCATGAAAGCAACCTACACCATTTGTTGTTCAGGTCAAAAAGTTGACTTGTTGCACTTTTGAATCTGGTGTGGTTCTCTCGGTGCAGCGGTCGGCGGCCCTTGCCTCTCCACCGAAGCCCCTGGGAACAGGAAGTGATCCGCCATGCCCAAAACCGTCCCGAGCCCGCCCCGGCGCTCGCCGTGCCGATCTCCACCGGCGCCGTCCTGCGCGTCGTCGCCGTGGGGGCCGCGCCGTTCACCGTCGAAGCGCCGCTCGGCAAGGCACGCCCCGTACGGGCCTGAACCCCTCTTCTCCCGTCACCACCGGCCGCCAGGCCGGACCACGAAACGGAGCACCACCATGAACACACCCCGCATCGCCGTCATCGGCGCCGGCCCCGGCGGCCTGACCTGCGCGACCATCCTGCAAAAGCACGGCATCGCCGTGACCGTCCACGAAGCCGACGCCGCCGCAGAAGTCCGCGACCAGGGCGGCAGCCTGGACCTGCACGCCGACAGTGGCCAGCTCGCCCTCAAGGAGGCCGGCCTGCTGGAGAGTTTCTTCGCCCTCAGCCGCCCCGAAGGGCAGGAGATGCGCCAGTACGACGCGATCTCGGGAGAGCTCGGCTTCCACCACGTCCCCGACGAAGACGAGGCCCACCGCCCCGAGATCGAGCGCGGCGTGCTGCGCGACATGCTGCTGGACTCCCTCACCCCCGGCACCGTCCGGTGGGGCCACGCCCTACGGGCCGTCGAAGGCCCCTCCGACGGCCCGCGCCTGCTGCGCTTCACTGACGGCACCACCACCGAAGCCGACCTCGTCATCGGCGCCGACGGCGCCTGGTCCCCGGTCCGAGCCGCGATCTCGGCCGCCCTCCCGCAGTACACCGGCATCACCTTCGTCGAGGCCTGGTTCCACGACGCCGACACCCGGCACCCCGACATCGCCGAGTTCGTCGGCAACGGCAGCGCCATCGCCGGCGACGGCGCGCGCGGCATGTTCGCCCAGCACAACGGCGGCGGCCACATCCGCGTCTACCTCATCCAGCGTCTCGCCCTCGACTGGCTCGCCCAGGCCGGTCTCACCCACGACGACACCGAAGGCATCCGCGCCTTCCTCCTGGACGCCTACCGCGACTGGGCGCCCGGCCTGCGCCGCGTCATCACCGACAACGACGGCCGCTACCTCCAGCGCCCCATCAACGCCCTGCTCGTTCCGCACATCTGGGAGCCCAGCCCCACCATCACCCTGCTGGGCGACGCCGCCCACCTCATGCCCCCGCTCGGACTCGGCGTCAACCTCGCCATGCTCGACGCCCTCGAACTCGCCCTCGCCCTCGCCCACAACCCCGTCATCGACGACGCCCTGCGCGCGTACGAGAAGACCATGATCCCCCGCTCCCACCAGACGCAGACCGAACTCGACGGACGCGCCGCCGACCTCATGGCCGACGATCCCTTCAACGCCGAGGACCCGCAGGCCCACCTCAACGCGCAGGACAACCAGCCCCGACCGCCGGCGACATGAAGTCGCACGTTGTGAGTGATCACGAGAAAGGAGGCCCGGCACTGTCGGGACCGTGATCCAGGTCAGTGTCTGAGACCTGTCCCTGCCTGCTCTGGCGTGCGTCGCGGGCGACCGTGGGGGCGGAGCCCAAGGGCGCCCGTTCCGTCCGGGGACCAGGCCGTGGCCATGGAGTTTCCCCAGATGGACGGCGTGGCGCCGTGAAAGAGGACGGCCGTCATGCTCCCTGCTCCGCGGGGGACGGGCTGATGAGTGGCAGATGAAGGACGAAGCGTGCCCCGTGAGAGGGCGCGTTCTGGACATCGAGGGTGCCGTGGTGGGCGTGGGCGATGCCGCGGGCGATGGCCAGTCCCAGTCCGGTGCCGCCGTGATCACGGCTGCGGGCGGTGTCCAGGCGGGTGAAGCTCTGGAAGATGTGGTCATACTCGGTTTCGGGGACTCCCGGACCATCGTCGGTGACGCTGAGCTCCGCCTTACCGATGGTGTGGCGTACCCGCACCACGATGCTGTGCGCGGCGTGACGCTGGGCGTTGTCGAGCAGATTGCGCAGAATACGACAGATCTGCGGGGGGACGACATCGACCATCACACCGGGGTGCGCGTCCAGGCGTACCTCGTGGCGGTCGCCGGTACGGCTGTGGATTTCGGCTTCGGCGAGTTCGGCCAGGTCGACGCGCTTGAAGGCGGTAGGCGGGTCGGCGCCGAGCCGGGCCAGCAGCATCAGGTCGTCGATGATGGCCTGGAGCCGGTTCACATCGCGCAGCGCATGGTCGATCAGCTCGCCCAGGTGGGTCTGGTCGGGATGCAGCTGTGCCTCCTCCAACTGCGCACGCAGTCCGGCAAGCGGGGTGCGCAGTTCATGGGAGGCATCGGTGGTGAACCGCCGCTGGAGTTCGAGGGACCGTTGCAGCGACGCGGTGGCACGTTCCAGTTCCAGGGAGATGGCGCGCTCGTGGGTGTAGCGGCGGGCGTTGTCGATGCACACCGCCGTACGGCTGACCAGGGCCTCGGCCAGGGAGACATCGTCGGCCTCGAACGGATCGGACGCCTGCCGCCGCGTGAACGTCACCACCCCCAGCACCCTGTCCTGGGCCAGCAACGGCACCGCGATGACCGAGGAGGCCGGTTCTCCGGTCACCCGCACCGGCCGGGCGCCGCCCGGATCCGGCCAGAGCACCGTCTCCCCACTCGCCAAACAGCGCGCCTGCTGGGAGGAAGGGAGGTAGCGCACCGGCTCGCCCGCGGCGACCGGGCTCACGTTCTCCTGGGCGCTCCGGACGGCGACCCGGCGCAGGCCGCCGGTGAGCGCCGCGGGCTCCTCACCGCGCGCGACGCCCTCGCTGAGATCGACGGTCACCAGGTCGGCGAACCGTGAGACGGTCACCCCGGTGAGTTCCTCGGCCGTCCGCACCACGTCGAGGGTCTGACCGATGTTCATGGCGGCCTCGCACAGCAACCTCAGGCGCTTGCGCGCCGCGGTGGCGAGTCTGCCGACCTCCGGTTCGCCGAAGAGGAGCAGCCACGGGGCGATGGGGGTGAGCGCCTCCCCCGGGGAGCCGGACGGCGGCCGTGTCTCGTCCTTCTCGCCCATGCCGAGCTCCACGTCGCCCACCACCGGAAGGTGGTCCGCGCCGGGCGCGATCCTCACAGGATCACCACCGCCTACGGCGCTACCGTTGACGACAAGATCCACGTTCGCGGTGTTCTGGTGGTGTGCGACGGTCACCGACGGGGCCGTCGAACGGCCCAGCCGATCGTATGTCGACGTGACGGGGTCGTCGGCGAGGGACTGCCACCGGCCGCCCTGGATCCGGACCTGCGCCACGACGCCGACCATACCGGCGGGTTCCGGCCCAGGCAGGGCGCGCAGTGTGGCGTTACGGCCGTGGGACAGGGAGACCTCGACGGCCGCCCGTTGCCCGTACGCGATCAGCTCGGCGGCCTTCTCCTCCAGCGCGAGACGATCGCCGAGGGGGAGATCGCGGAGCAGCGAGTCGGCCTCCTGAGCGGGCAGGAGGTCGGGCAGGTCCGCGGTTCGCAGGTACGCGTCGAGCAGGGCGCGTTCCTGTGCGGTGCTCTGCTCCAGGAGCCGTTGTTCGATGGCCTCGGCCACCTGACGGGCGAACACGCCCATCGTCGGGTGCGCGTATTTGTTCAGGCACGAGATCGTCACCACACCGCGCGCGTGCCCCGTGAGCGGGTCGAGGATCGGGACACCGGTGGCGGTGAACGGCTGCATGCATCCGGCCAGATGTTCGAAGCCCACCACCTGCACCAAGCGTTTCTCACGCAGGGGAGTGCCCGCGGCGTTGGTCCCGAGAAGTGCTTCGGAGTACTCCACGCCCGGGAAGTGACACCTGGGGTCGAGCGCTCTTTTCAGCTGCAGATCACTCTCATAGCGCTGCAGCATTCTGGCCCGTTCGTCGGTGAGGAGCAGAGCCGTACCCGTGTCCGCGATCGCGACCCGGAACCGCTCGAACACCGGCCTGGCCACCCGGGCGAGGGTGCAGTCCACGTCGACCTCGACCGGATCGGCGAATTCGAGCCGCTCCGGGACGAGCCCGAGCTCCTGACACCTGCGCCACGACTTCAAGATGGCAGGCCGAACACTCCCCTCTGTCGACTGTCCCTCGTAGAACCGCTCAAAGACCCGCTCGGTGCGTGCGGCCATGCTGATCCCCCGAAACCTGCAGCCGACGTCGTTCCTGGCACACCTCTCCAAGATTAAATCGCCAGCATACATAGCAAATCGCGACAAATCCCCAAGTAAGACCAGGTCAGGGCAAATTTCTGTCCAGGCGGCCGCTACTCGCGGCGACCGGCATGGCCGGTGCCGCCGAGGGCGAACCGCGCGACGCGGGCCGGGCGCTCACTTCTCCGCTCACCTTGCCGCGCTGGTCCTCGACATCGGCAGGTTCTGCCGCGTCTGGCTTCAGCCCGACGCTCGACCGCCCCACCGCCTGAACCGCGGGGGTCCGCGAGCCCTCCGGCCTGCCCGCGCCGTTACGCGACCACGACCGGCAACCCCGTCATACGTTGATCCACTCAGCCAGACACCTCTGAATCAAGCCGCCTGCGATAGCGCGACTGCCACGGTTCCGGCGCGGGTGCGGTAGCCGCTGCGGCGGTTGGTGCGCTCGTCGGTCCGCCCGCCGTATCCGGCGCCGCACAGACTGTCGGCCTCGGCGATGGCCTTCCCCATGGATCGCAACGGATCCGGATCTCCGTCTCGAAGCTGCTGAGCCGGCCGGCCCGCGGGTTCCACACCGTTCGGTACGGCCTTCGATCTTGATGTCGCGATCACGAAGGATCATGCGATGGCCGCCCTCATTCACGGCGCCACACCATCCAGCTGGGGAAACTCATGCACCATGTCCGTGGGCGCGACCTGAGCGACCGGAGTTCCCCGCCTGCTCTGGCACGAAATCTCAACGCCGAGCAGCCTTCGACGCCGACGAAAGCCGAGGCCCATTCAAACCCGGACGAGTGGAGCACCTCTGCTCCGAACCGTGCACCTTGATCGTCTTTTGGGCGACGCCTAGGCTCTCATGCCATGGAGATGGGAAGGCCGGACCGCGGCCGCCGACCGTGGCGCGACCGCCTGGTCAGGCGCCGTGTGGTCACAGCCCTCCTGCTGGGGGCCACGGGGCTGGCGGTTCTGGGTACGGTGCTCGTCGTCCTGCCGGGTGAGTTGGTCGCCCACGACCTCGCCGGGGCAAGTGTCGCCGCGCAGGACCGGCTGAAAGCCGTGAACGACGTCCGTACGACACTCGTGCAGGCCGTCGGCGGCATGGTCCTGCTGTTCGGCGCGTACGCCACCTGGAGGCAACTGCGCGTCAGCCAGGACGGCTTGCGCGCCACCCAGGAGGGCTACGTCACCGACAGGTTCAGCCGGGCCGTCGACCAGCTCGGCAGTGACAAACTGGAGACGCGCATCGGCGGACTGCACGCGCTGTGGCGGATCGCAGAGCACTCCGCTCGCGACCGTGAGGCCGTCATCTCCATCAAAGCCGCCTACCTGCGCACGCACCTGCCATGGCCGCCCACCGGGCCGGAAGCACCGACGGCGGACACGCCCATCAACGACGTCGTGCCGCTGGAGGTCCGGGTGGCCGACGCCCAGGTGGCGCTGACCGGCCTCGGCGTGCTGTGCCAGCATCGAGAGCAGCCCTGGGTCAACCTCAGCATCACCGACTTGCGCCGGGCCGACTGCGACGGGCTCTGGCTGCCCGGGGTCAACCTGGATCGCTCCTGTATGGAGGCGGCGGGTCTGTACCACGCCAACCTGACGCAGGCCTCCCTCGTCTCGGTCAACCTGCGGCACGCCGACCTTAAGACCGCGATCCTGCGCCGTGCCCGCTTCGCCCTGGCCGACCTGCGAGGCGCACGGCTGGTCGAAACCGACCTGCGCGACGCGGACTTCACCGAGGCCGATCTGCGCGAGGTGAACCTGCGCAAGGCCGACGCGGGCGGCGCTGTCTTCCGCCGCGCCGACCTGCGCCTAGCCGACCTGCGGGGAGCCGACCTGAGCACGGCCGACCTTCTCCAGGCACGTCTGACCGGTGCGGTGGCCAGCGAGCGCACTCGCTGGCCCGTCGGCTTCGACCACGCGGCCGCCGGTGTCGTCCTCGCCGAGGATCCTGGCCCCGAACCCCTGCCCCTGCTTCAGCCGCCGGGGATAACGATGCAGCACCCACCCCTGAGGTCCATGTCGTGACCGAGGGGCACGTTTGGAGGCTGGTGGGAAGATCCCGGCTGACGCTCCTCGGAGAGACGACGGCGATGGTCCACCGTTCATTTGAGTGAGGAACGTCTCAGGCGACGATCACGGCCGGCTCAGGGACCCAGCCCCGAACCTCGGTCTTCGTGTTCGGAGCGGGTGACGGGAACCGGACCCGCGCTGTCAACTTGGGAATCGGCTGCCGGCCTTGAGGGGCTGAGCTGGGAAAACAGGGGTGAAGGCCGGGGCCGGTCGAGTTCCCGTGGCTCCCTACCTGCTCTGGCACGCCCCCTTCTGATCGGAAGGCCCCCAAATGATCTCTACGACGACTCGGGGTGGCTCGGCCCGACGGCTTGGAAATCCCGGTCAGAGGCTGTCGAGGAACTCCACGAGCAGGCGGTTGACGTCGTCGGGGCGTTCCTGCTGGATCCAGTGGCCGCAGTCCAGGAGGTGACTGCCGGTGAGGTTGGGGAGCGTCTGCGGATAGGCGTCTATGGCGTCGGAGAGCCACATGGTGGAGGCGTCACGGGTGCCGCCAAGGAAGAGGGACGGCTGCTTGATCGGGGAACCCGCGTACGTGGCCAGGTCCTCCCAGTCACGGTCCATGTTGCGGTAGCGGTTGAGGGCACCGGTGAAGCCCGTGCGCTCGAACTCGGCGGCATAGAAGTCGAGGTCGTCCTGCGTCAGCCAGGAAGGCAGCGCGCCGGTGGGGAAACGCTCGCGCAGTGTGCCGCCCTGGGCGACGAAGTGTGGGTCTGAGGAGCCCGCCGCAGTCATCGTGTCCGCCGACAGGGCGCTGTAGAACCCAGCGAGCCAGCCGCGCACGTCGGGCTCGATCTCGGCCTCGGCTCGTCCGGGGCGCTGGAAGTAGGAGACATAGAACTCTTGCTCGCCGCCCATTCCCGCGAACACTTCGCTTGGCCGAGGCCCGCCGGGCGGGGTGTAAGGGACGCTCAACAATCCGACCGCACGAAACACCTCGGGCTCAACGAGTGCGGACTGCGCTGCGATCGTCGCCCCCCAGTCGTGGCCGATGATCACAGCGGAGCTTTCGTCGAGCGCCCGGACCACCGACACGTTGTCACTGATCAAGTCGAGCATCCGGTACGCGGCGGGGTCCTGCGGCTTGGACGAACGCCCGTAGCCCCGTACGTCGAGCGCGACGGCCCGGTAACCGGCTGCCGCCAGCGCGGAAAGTTGCCGCCGCCAGGAATACCACGACTCGGGGAAACCATGGACGAGCAGAACCAGCGGGCCGCTGCCCTGTTCTACGACGTGAATCCGCTCCGCGCCCGCTTCCAGGATCCGGTGCTTCGCCGTCATCGTCCCTCCTCGACCAGGGCTCGTCGGTCGCCCCGACTACAGGGTCGAGGGAGGTCAGGGCCCAAGTTCCTTGCCATTCCGGCAAAAAGGACGCATCAACCCGATCTTCGGCGGCTGGGTAATCACAGAGATCACATCCCGCCAGGTCCGCATCCGGCACACGGGCCTGACCGAGCACGGTCTCGGCGCATCACCTCCTGCGCGGCATCCTCAGCACCGCCGTTGCCGGTGAGCTGATCAAGAAGGCGGGCGTGGAGCACCCGGTCCTCACGGTGCCGATGGACTTCGCGCCGACGGATGCGATGCCGCGCCTTGGTGCTCCTGGCCATTTGTGGCAGGCGATGGCTCGGCGGGTGCGCCCGTACCCAGTGACCGAGGAGCAAGATCACCTGTTCTGACACGACGCTGAGAATCAACCCAGAAAACAATCAAGGCCAGATCCGGAAACCGTCCATGACCTGGGCCTTCGTAAGCGGAGCGGATGGCGGGAATCGAACCGGCGCTGTCGGCTTGGGAGTCGACTGCTGGTGTCGGTGGGCTGAGCTGGGGAAACGGGGGCGCAGGTAGATGGAGTGTGCTTCCCCGTGAGTCTCCGCGAGCGACCGGGGCTCCCCGCCTGTTCTGGCACGCATTTGACTGAGTAACCAAGATCGAGGAGCGGACGGGGCTGGTGCTCATCCTCGCCACGAGTTACCATCGAGTGCATATACTATTGATGGTATGCCTCGGTGGGAGATCGACCTGGAGCCGGAGGTGGAGTCTTGGCTGGACGGACTTTCCTTTCCGCTCTACCAGAGGGTTATGCGGAATGTAGACGACTACCTCGTCACTGGTGGCATCCCTGATGGGGATCACGTGAAGAAGCTGAAGGATGCCGAAGGTGTGCACGAGCTGCGTGTTTCTCTCGACCGTACGACCTGGCGGTTGACCTTCTGGAAGCCGGCCAACGAGGTGATCGTGATCCTGACGGTCTTCCGCAAGACACAGGATGGGACGCAGACCGCCGACATCGCCCGAGCGATCGCTGCTAAGAAGCGGTGTGAGGCAGAGCACGACCTGACCACCACGCACGTGTTCGAGAGGAGCGCATGATGGGTCACAGCCGTTGGGAAACTTACAAGGCGAAGCGTCTGCGCGCGATGGAAGCGGATGCGCAGCCCCACCCCGAATACGAGCAGGCAGGCCGCGACCTGGAACTCGGAGACCAACTGCGCGAGATCCGTAAGCGCCGAGGTCTGTCTCAGAAGGTCGTAGCGGAACGCTCCGGGATGTCCCAACCCGCCCTGTCTCGCATCGAGGGAGGAGGCGGCATTCCGGATATAGCGACACTGCTGCGTCTCGGTGCGGCAATGGGGGTTCGGTTCCGCGTCGAGCTCATCGTCGACGACGACACCACTGAAATCGAGCCTCTAACGGTGCATCACCGACAGCTCATGACCGCATAAGTTGCAGGCAGCCACATCGAGGCACAGTCCGTAGGCTTCCGCTGTTCCTTCCACGGTAGCGGTCTTCGACCGCGACAGGTTTGCCCCGAAGTTGTCAGCACCAGAGGAACGAGGAAGGCCCAGCTCTAGATCACATTCTTGAGCTGGGCCTTTGACGTTAGGGCGGGTAACAGGATCTCGGACCCGCGCTGTCAGCTTGGGAGTCGGCTGTGACCTTGAGGGATTGAGCTGGGAAAACAGGGGTGCAGGTAGGTAGGGAAGGGTTCTCTGTGAGTTCCCTTGAGCGACCGAGGTTTCCTACCTGTCCTGGCGCGGATCTGGCACGCGATCAAGCTTGCGAGGCTGGACAGATGCCCCGGTGTAGGACGCGATCAACGGATTTCTTCCATTAAGTCACCAAACATAGTTGATCTCTAAGTGGGACGAAGTTTTCAAGCCTTGCGAGGTGTGAAAGTTTTATTATATGGATAAAAGAAACTTATTTTGCAAATAGGGCATTTCATCTCATTGGTGGAGGTGTGGAGGATTTTTTGAAATGCCGTGTATGAACAAGAGGTCGTGTGCATCCCCTCTCTGGAGGAGGGGTGGATGATCATTTCCATCGAAAACGTTGACCCAGGGCGCGCCCGGGAACTACTCCGCCGTAACGGAAGGAACCGCCGTCTAGACAAGGGCACCGTGGATCGGTATGCGGAGGCTATGCGGCGCGGCGAATGACAGCTGAGTCATCAAGGGTAAGAGACGACGCGCTGGTCTCCCAGTTCCACCGCGTAGCCCAAGGCTTTGGAGGTCCGGTTCGAAGAGGTTGCGTTGGCGGTGACGGTGCGGGCATGTGGAAATTGAGGTGCCAGAACCGGGCACGCACCCCTAACTTCGGCCCCATGCGCCGCGAATCCGTCCTGCTGAACGTCATCGATGTGGAAGCCACCTGCTGGGACGGACAGCCGCCGCCCGGTTCTGTGAACGAGATCATCGAGATTGGTCTCACCGTCGTGGACCTGTCGGTACGGCGCCGTGTGTCCCGGCATCGTGTCTTGGTACGTCCTGTCCGGTCGGCGGTGAGTGACTTCTGCACCGAACTGACCGGCCTGACGCAGGCCGAGGTGGAACGGGGCGTCACCTTCGCCGAGGCATGCCGGATCCTCGTCGAGGAGTACGAGGCCGGGGGCGTCCCTGGGCGAGCTGGGGAGAGTACGACCGTCGGCAATTTGCTCGGCAGAGTCAGGCCGACGGGGTGGCCTACCCGTTCGGCTATCCAACGGAACGCACCCACACCAACGCCAAGGCCGTATTCGCCGCGGCGTACGGGCTGCGCAAGAAACCCGGCATGGACCACGCTCTACAGATCGCCGGGCTGCCGCTCGAAGGACGCCATCACCGCGGCGAAGACGACGCGTGGAACATCGCGGCACTCGTTCTCGATCTGTTGGGCCGCGGGGCGTGGCCGGTCACGGCCACAGCCGTCTAGGGAAGTGCCTCGACCTGACACCGAGCCCAAAGACGCATCGGTGACCCTCGGGCCGCCCAGGTCCGCTGCCGGGCCGTACGGTGGCCCTGCCCGAGCGAAGCTTCACACCCACGTGGACAAGTACGTCGGAGACGGTGACGAGGCATTCGTCTTCCTCGCGACGGAAGGGAACCGCGGCGGTCGACCTTCACCCGGTCGTGGGCCAGGAAGCTCAAGAAGGGGCCCTGACCGGAGTCCCTTCCATGATTCGCGTCACACGGACAACGGTTCGCCTCCCAGCCGGGTGCGACGCTGCGGGAACTGAGGAACCGTATGAGCCGCTTGACCACCCAGGCCACGCTCATCTACCCGCACCGAGGGAGACCGCCGATGGTACGGGCACGCTCGCTCAGGAGGTCCTCTACGAGAGAGGCCGGGGTGGATCGGACACGGAGGCCGGAAAGATCGAAAGTGGGATGCCCAGGATTTTCCGGGCAGTCGGCTTGTGGGCTGAACCTGTGTGGCTCGTGGATGCTCGGCGAGTGCCGCAAGGGGTGTGCGGTAGTCGAGGGCCGAGTGCGGGCGCCGCCGGTTGCAGAAGCCCTCGATGGAGCGGATGACCTGCTGCCTGGCCTTGGCCCGGGTGGTGAGGACGAACCGGTCCGGGCACTCGGTTTTGAGTGCGGTGAAGAACGATTCGGCCATCGCGTTGTCGTGGCGGACGCCGGTGCGGCCGGCCGGGCGGTGGATCCGCCGGTTGGCGCAGAATCGGCCGGAGGCGTCGCTGGTGTGGTTCGAGCCGTGATCGGTGGGGAAGACGGCGTCCGGCTCGGCCAGGCCGGTGTCGATCGCCATGCGCGGGGCGTCTTTGACCCGTTCGGTGCGGTAGTGGCCGGCCATCGCCCAGCCGATGACGGCCTTGCTGTGGCGGTCGATGACGGTGGCCGGGTGGATGAACCCTTCCCGGTGCGGATATGGGCGATGTCGCTCACCGGTTTGGTCCCGGGCCGGGGTGCGGTGAAGTCCCGGCGGACCGGATCGGGGATGCCGCGGAAGTCGCCCTGCTGGGTGGTGGCCGGCCGGAGCGCCCGCGTCTGGGCGGGGGTCGGTTCCGGCTCGCGCGTCAGCGCCTGGACCGGTTCCGCCGAGCGGTGCTGCCCGGTTCGGGGCGGTGCGGCGTGCACGCGGCGGTAGCCGTAGGTCTGGTGGCTGCCGGAGAGGCGCATGTTGAGGTGCTCGCGTCGCTGGGCGGTGGGCGGGGCGGGCCGTCGGCGCCATTCGTGGTGGCCCGAGCGGGACACCTGCGGTCATCGGCACATCCGGACGATGCTGCGGGTGGCCTTCTGCGCGTCGATCAGCTCGTATGTGGCGAGCGTCATCGCGTCTCGGCGGCGAGGAAGGCGGCGGTGCTTTTTCAGGAACGTCAGCTTTTCGCGCCGTTCGGTGTTCTCGCGTTCCGGTTCGCGGATCCGGGCGCGTTCCGGCCCGGACAGCGGCTGCTCGGCCTTTTGTGCATGTTGACCCGGCTACCGAGGGTGGTGGGGTTCATGCGAGCTCGCGGGCCGCTGAGGAGACCGTGCGGGGGCCGTCCAGCACCATGCGGACGGCTTCCTCCTTGAACTCGGCGAAAACTGCCTGCGACGTCGCGTCACGTACCTATCTCTTCCAGAATCTCTGTCAGGTTATGTGCCTGACTGTCTGGAAATCGTTGAGCACCCCAGAGGACATTCTCGGCTTTGCCTACTTCCGTAACTCGGGCGGCTTGCGCATCGAGATCCAGAACATCAACGACGAGCCGGCCATGGATGCCTGGCTTCGCGGCAAGCCGCTCTGGGCCGACTGGTTCGCTAAGCTTCAGTAGGACATTGCGGACTTCGTTGGCTCGTCGCAGCGGTCAGCCGACGTCGGCCGCTGCGCTGCATTTCTTGTCGTTTCCCTCTACCGCTCGTCTCCCAGGCCGTCGTGGAAACCACAAATCAATGACCAGAAACCTGCGGTTGCAGCCATGAATTGTGACGTGCCCAACGTCTGCTTTCGATGAAACTGGAGGCACTCCCGGCTGGCTCGCCACGGCTGTCAGAGGAATGCGTCATGACACCCCTTGTGCCGATCTCAAAATCAAAGTCAGGCAGCGACCTGCTGTTCAGCTCCCTGACGGGCACCGCTGCGCAAGGCCGGATCGCAGGATGTGCCGTTCTACCCGCAGCTCCACAGCAGTATCGCGGCGAACCTCTCACCGGAGCAGCATTCTTGGCGCAGAACCCGGCCAGCCGATTCTCGGTCATCGAGGCCGCCGAGGCGGCGGTGCGGACGATGGTGAACGCGGCGGCCTCGCGACCGTCCCGGTCGAGCACACATACGGCGTGCTCGGTGGACGCCCAGTCGATCCCGGCGAAGAACAGTGGCGACCACTCTGCGATCTTCCTGCTTGTAGTGCACGGCAGGAGCCAGGCGGAGGCGGGGGAACCGGCAGCGGAGTGGTCACTGACCGGCGCTCTGTGGCGCGGCCCTTCGTCATCGCTTCGCGGTTCCCGGGAAGCAGGGGGCGGCGGCGTCATGAGGGCCCACGAGGAGCGACCGACATAGGTCGTCGCCCCGGCTTCGCCTGGTTCCCATCACAAGCCCTGTCGGAGAGCCTGCACAGAAGAGGGTGCACCCGTGACCAACACATCCGATCTCGTTCACCTCGACCCTGCGGACCCCGCCTTCGCCGCAGACCGCTACGCGGCCTATCGGAGCATCCGAGACATCTCACCGGTCATGCGCACTGTCGTGCACGGGCAGGACTCCTGGCTGGTGACCGGCTTCGCCGAGGTCGAGAAGACGCTCAAGTTCCCGACGAACACCGTGCAGCCACGCCCCGGAGAGCACCCGGCACACATCGGCGAGGGCCCCGCATCCGAGTTCTACCGGCTGTCGATGCCGTCCACCGACGCCCCCGCACACACCCGCCTGCGCAAGCTCGTGGCTCCGGCGTTCCAACCGCGGGCTGTGACCCGAATGCGATCCTGGGTGGAGGAGCTCATCATCGCCGGCCTCGACGAGCTTTCCCAGCACGACGGCGAGGTCGACTTCGTACACGACTTCGCGATGAAGGTCCCAGCGCGGATCGCCTGTCGGCTGCTGCACGCTCCCATGGAAGACGCGGGAACCGTCCTGCAGCGGGTGCCGGCCCTGAACGCCATCTTCAGCCAAAGCGACCTCACCTCGGAGCAGCTCGCCGAGGCCGATGAGGTCGCACAGTTCTACTTCGACTACATCGGCGACATCGTCGACACGCTTCGCGGCAAGGTCGGCGACGACGACGCCGTAGGCGCTCTCATCAACGCGGAAGCGGCCGGGGACCGCCTCTCTCGAAACGAGCTCGTGGTCACCCTGGTCGGCTTCTTCATCGCCAGCTACCACACGACGATGATGGCGATGACCAACGTGGTCAACTCCACCGCCCGCTTCCCTGACCAGTACCGGCTCCTTGCCGGTGACCCGACCCTGGCCGCTGCGGCCTGGGAGGAGAACCTGCGGTTCGACACGCCCATCCACTTTCTCTGGCGTTACGCCGGCGAAGGACTGGAGCTCGACGGCACGCCTATCCCGCAGGGGTCGCACCTGCTGCTCGGCCTGGCCGCGGCGAACCGTGACCCGCGCCGCTTCGACAACCCCGACGTCTTCGACCTTTCACGCCCCGACAACCGCCACCTCTCGTTCACGGCCGGCAGCCACTACTGCATCGGAGCACCGCTCTCCCGGCTCGAAGGCGACATTCTCCTGCGCGAGCTTCCGAAGCGCCTCCCGAACCTTGAGGTGCTGGAGGAGAACCCGCCCCGGTTCCCGGACCTGATCTTCCCGACCATCACCCGGCTCACCGTCGCTCCGCAGGGTCGCTGATGGCACCTGGTCGCGCCCGCAGGGAGAAGGTGAAGAGCCGTGGTGAGCAGGCGCTCAGGTGCGAATACGCAGGCACGTCGGCTTGCCGCGGTCCCCGAGCCCTCGAAGCACCCCCTGCTCTTGCAGATCGCTCGCTCCAAGAGCTCCGCCACGTTCTGCCCTACGGGTCCCCGGCTCGTCACCCCGGACGAGTTCGACCCGAGCGATGCCCGCCTTCGGCTCCGGGCCAACGGCGAGCTTTGACAGGACAGCACCACCGTCGGCATGGTGGCCGATGTCGCCGGACTCATCTCCTCGGTCAGCGCATCGATCGCACCGCGGCCGGGGGACATCCAGCTGACCGGCACGCCCCCGGGGCTCGGCTTCCAGCTGGACCCGCCCAGCTACCTCACCGACGGCGACATCGTCGAAGCGACCATCGACGGACTCGGACACACGCGCACCCACGACGCCACCGTTGCCGCGGTCTGAAACACCACGCTCAGAAAGGAACTCACCTTGCCTTTGGTGACCTACCGCGGGCCGGATGGGGAAACCACCATCGACGTTCCCCCCGGCACCCGGCTGATGCAAGCCGCAATCGACGGCGACGTCGACGGCATCATCGGCGAGTGCGGCGGAAACGTGATGTGCGCTACCTGTCACGTCTACGTCGGGGCGTCCGACGTCGACGTTTTCCCGCCGATGAGCGCCGACGAGGACGAGATGCTCACCTGCACCAAGGCGGAACGGCGCACAACGAGCCGGCTCAGCTGCCAGCTCCCCGCTCCCGCACACGACATCACCGTCGAACTGCCGGAGGACCAGTGATGACCGGCCCACCGATCATCATCGTGGGCGCCGGTTCACACCGCGCTCCTCCTGCGAGACGAAGGTGTCGAGGAGCCGATCATCTTGGTGGACACACTCCCCGGCCCAGCGGCCACCACTGTCGAAGACGTTCCCAACGGAGGATTCGGACCCGAAGCTGGAGTTCCGACGCGCAACATCACCCTGGTCAACGACCACGTCACCGGCATCGATCGAGAGGCGTTCCGGGCGCTCTTCGCCGAGGGCGCCTCGCTCGCCTACAGCCACTGGAGGTGAGGATGGGGGCCTCCTGGAGTCGGCTGAGCAAGTACGGTCCCACTTCTTCCGGCGAAGACGGTGAGCATGTCGCGAACATCCGGCTTGGCGCAGGTGCGCAGCAGGGCGAACTCCTGCTCAGTGAAAAAAATCATCTCGTCGCCCTCACCGTCGTCCATCCGGGGCAGGCGGGTACGGGCGGCGGGGTTGGAGACACGGATGGGCGGGGTGGCCTCGACCGCTCCCTGCAGGATGGCGTATAGCAGGCCGTGCAGGTTCTGGATCGTCTTGGGCGCCAGCGGCCGTCGCAGCCACGCGCGGGGGTTGTCTGGGTCGGGGATGCCGCGGTGGAGGTCGTTCACCCAGGCGGACACGGTCGTCCGGTCGAAGGCCGGGCTCTCGTCGCGTAGGTCCAGGCCGCCGAAGGTCGGCACGATGTGGTTCTTGAGGTCACGCTCGTAGTCGTGGCGGGTGCGTTCTTCTATGCCGGACAGATTCGCCACGAACCGCTGAGCGTATTCGGCGAAGAGAACGGGGTCGGCCTTGACGGGCTGCTCCTCAGGAGGGGGTGCCCAGCCGAAACCGCGGATCCAGTTCTCGGGCCAGTGGTGCCCGCATGCTTCCACAGCCAGTTTGAAGTGAGGGCGACTGCCTTCTGGTCGAAGGACTCCGATTGCCAGGTGCCGGTTCTGGGGCCGCCAAGTCGCCAGTGAACTCGGTAGGTCTTGGTTTTCCCGTCCTTACGGACGCGGGTCTCTATGCGTGCCATGGGGCCAGTTTCAGCTGGTCATAGGGCATGCCAAAGGAAATTCAGAAGATCGTTCGGCGGGTGTGAGCCCATGGTGAGCCCATAAAGATCAAAAGCTTGACCGGTGATCAAGGGATCGCCTGGTCAGGCTCGGTGGAGAAGTGGAGCGGGTGACGGGAATCGAACCCGCGATGTCAGCTTGGGAATCGGCTGCTGACATTGGTGGGGTGAGCTGGGGAAACGAGGGGCAGGTCAGGGCAGGGCGAGTGTCCGTAAGTCCCCTTGGTCGACCGTGGTTCCCTGCCTGTTCTGGCACGGATCTGGCACGCGATCGCTCGCCTGTGCTTACGTGTTCGACGTGATTTCTGATTCAGATATGGGCAGGCGTCTCGAACCTGTTTTGGTGAAGATGAATCCGGCGGTTGGGAAGGCGGAGTACATCACGCCCGCCCTTGTCCTGGGCGTGGTCCCCCTCTTGGTCGCCAACTGGTTCATCGCTGCCGCGATCCTAGGGCGCGACTGTATCGTGTTATACGAGGGCGGCAACATAACAGAGTGTGGTGGGGGGCTTTCGGAGGAAGAGATCTCCGCCACGTCAGGACTGGTCGCACTGGTGATGCTTGCCATCCAGATAGGGCTGATCGTCTTGGTGAGACGGCGCATCCGCTCTGGTCCGCAGTGAGGTTGTGTGGCTGGTGACGGGAGTCGAACCCGCGCTGTCAGTTTGGGAACTGCGTCGATCATGAGTCGTTGGGGCGCCGAGCTGGGTGGAGGGTAGGTCATGAGTAACCGCGGTTGCCCCCCGTCACCCCTACCAATGGCCCGCCAATCCGGTCCCAGCCCTACCTTCTGTTTGGCGATCAGCAGATCGTAATCGGACGCTCGAAAAATGTCTCCAGTACGACGATCGCCTGCGTACTGGAGACGCCGGGAATGTCGTAGATCCGCCGGAGTACGTCCTGCAACTGCTCAGTTGTCGGGGTGCGGACCTTAAGCAAAACCGAGGCGGCACCGGCGATGACGTGCGCTTCTTGTACTTCAGGCAGGGCGGCGAAGGCCGCTGCCGTATCGCCCATCCAGGCGTTCGAGTTGACCATGACGTAGGACAGAACCTCCAGGCCCAGGGCTTTTGGATCCACATCCACGGTCGTGGCGCGGATCGCTCCCCGCTCGCGCAACTTCCGCACTCGCTCGTGAACGGCGCCCGCGGACAGGCCGACACTCTGCCCCAGTGCGGCGTAGGACTGTGTCGCGTCTCGCTGCAACTGTGCGATCAGCACATGATCGTTTTGATCCATGTTCACTCCGATCTCGCCATAGCTTGATACTGTTCAGCAATAGTACGCTATGACTGAAGGAAATTTGATGACGAGTCGATTCAAGGCGGAATTCCTGACGCTCGACGAGCGGTTCGCGGGTTACGACGGAGACACTCATGTCGAGGTGCTCCACGGCGGAAGCAGGAAGACCGAAGGACCTGCCTACTTCCCGGCCGGCCGCTACCTGCTGTGGAGCGACATCCCCAATGACCGCCTGCTGCGCTGGGACGAGACCACCGGCGCGGTCGGGGTCTTCCGCCAGCCGTCAGGCAACGCCAACGGCAACACCGTCGATCGTGAAGGGCGGCTGATCACCTGCGAGCAGGGCGCCCGCCGGGTCACACGGACCGAGCACAACGGCGCCATCACCGTCCTGGCCGACAACTACCGGGGCAAGAAGCTCAACAGCCCCAACGACATCGTGGTCAAGTCGGACGGCTCCATCTGGTTCACCGATCCCCGGTATGGAATCACCGGCTACTACGAGGGCACACCTGCCGAGAGCGAGATCGGCGCGGACCACCTCTATCGTCTCGACCCCGACACCGGGGAACTGACCGTCGTCGCCGACGACTTCGTCCGCCCCAACGGCCTGGCCTTCTCCCTCGACGAGTCACAGCTCTACGTCGTCGACACCCGCAAGCGGCACCTGCGGGTGTTCGACGTCACCGGCGACAGTCTGAAGGGTGGCCGGGTGCTCGCGGAGGCATGGTTCGACGGCATACGGCTCGACTGCTACGGCCGGATCTGGGCCGCGGCCCTCGACGGGCTGCACTGTTACGACCCGGACGGCACGTTGATCGGCAAGCTGCCGCTGCCCGAGGCAGCCAGCAACCTGACCTTTGGCGGAACCAAGCGAAACAACCTGTTCATCACCAACTCGGCCGGAGATCTCTACTCCATCCGCGTGACCTTCGCAGGCGCGAAATGAAGCCTCCCCCAGGGCCCCGGCGAGTCTGTGATTTATCACCGTAGCCTTTTGAAGCGATTCCGAGCGGCGGGTCTAACACGCGGCATGACGCGACGAAACTGCCGAAGGCTCTCATTTGTGCTGGTGAGGGTCAGCAGGTACAGGCGGAAGACCACGCCGCGGTCGTACTGTAGGTCGGCAGAAACACCAGCTCGGCGTCGTTGGCGGCGGCCCAGGATTTGACCTGGGGATGCTTGTGCGGCGAGTAGTTGTCCACGATCAGATAGAGGGTGCCGCCGGGTCAGCGCTCGCGCAGGGACGTGCAGAACGACAGGAACTCCCGCCAGCGCTTGCGCTTACGGATCCGGTAGTAGAGCTTCCCGGTGGCCAGGTCCAGGGCGCGGAGCAGGTGCATGACCCCGCTGTAGCGGTTGTAGGTGGCCCGCAGGCGGCGGGGGTCCTTGCCCAGCCGCCAGGCCTTGCCCTTGCGGGGCTGCAGATTCAAGGGGCCGAACTCATCCACGCAGATCACCCGCCCGTCCTTGGGCGGGGCATCGTAGAGGGCCAGGACACGCTGCACCTTGGCGACGAAGTCCGCATCGTTGCTGCTCTTCCACGTCGTGGTGCTCTGCCATGACACCTTGCCGGCCTTGAGGATCCGCGCCAGGTGCTGGCGGCTGATCGAGGTCACCCAGCCGTACCTCGACCAGGTGAGCGGCGAGCTCCAGGTGGAGAAGGCGGTGATGCCCCACTCGGCGGGGGTCGTCCGGGCGATGAGGCAGATGCGCTCGCGCACCCACTCACTGATCCTTCGTGGACGGCCCCCGCTCCATTTTGGGTCCAGGGCATCAAACCCCCGCTCGTTGAACGCGTGCACCACCTGGCGCACGTAGTCGTCGCTGACCTGCATCAATGCCTTGATAGCGGAAGCGGATTGCCCTTGCGCGGACATCAGCACCACGATCGCCCGCCGCAATTTCACCGGATCCTTGGCCGAGTGGGTGATCCTTTGCAGGCGCCGTCCCTCCTCCATCGTCAACGCACGGACGAACACCTCGGGCTTACGCGCCACGACCACCTCCCAGAACGACGCCGGGACCAGGCTGCCGGGCTCACCCCGTCAGATCAAATGCCCAGCAACGTTCGGAGACGAGCCACTAGCACCCAAGCAGGCAACGGTCCAAAAGCGGCAACGACTACGACGACGAGCAGAGATAAGAAAGTAATTAGACTTCCCCGCCCGGCCGCCTTAACCGCCTTTTCCCGAACGTCACCCATCCTGTATTCAAAATTCTGCACTTGATTTTTCTTGTGCTGCATGTGTAGATATTAATTCGTTTACTCTGTCGCGGGTCTCGTTGGCTAACCTCGGTATGTGATGTGCACCCTGGCCCACTAGCACGTCTACTTACCTGGACCAACGACTCCTCGGTCTTCCTGGAACGAGCTGGTGCAGGGTGAGCTACAACCCGCGCATCCTTGCTTGTCGGGCGCACGATTAGGAGAGCCCTTTGAGGCAAGGCCCCTTGAACGCGATGTCCTTCGAGTCACGATGCTGCGGATTAAAAGTGGATGGCCCTTCATGAGTCAAAGGCGCGTTGACCCGCATGTGATCACTAAATCTTCTTCGACTGCGGCGAGGTCATTCCGTGTATGTTCCCGATCTTTCTCTGTATGACGGCCAGGAGGGGGCCGGTCTGTGGTGGGTGCTGATTCAGTAGCGGTCGTCAGGCCAGTGAGGATCCGTCCAGCGGGCGAGGTCGGTAAGTCCGAGCAGTCGTATCCGGTGGAGCAACTCCACGGGAGCGTTCGCGGCCCGGAGCCGGGCAGGGGCGTGACGGATCAGCCAGGCCGTCAACTCGGTACGCATCTCTTCCTCGTTGTTCCAGCTCTGCCACGGGAGTTGGTCTCCCAGCAGGTCGTACTCCCAGTGCGTCACCGCTTCGACCAGGTGGCGGTCGGCCACGGCGCGCGTCTGCGCCTCCCAGGCGTGCAGCCATGGGCTGATTGCGGCGGAGGCCTCGGCACACAGGGCGAGGACTTGGTGGGCGGGCACGGCGGGATCCGAGTCGATGAGAGTGTGGGCCCACCAGGCGTTCAGAAATTCCCGCACCGCTGCTGTCTGATCGGCCGGCCACTGCTGCCACTCTCCACGAGCGAATGAACGCCCGACCTCCTCCATGCCGAAGAGAGGCTCGACGAGGCCGCCGACGAGGGCTCTCGACAACTGAGGCAGAATGCGGCGCAGCACCGACGCGTGATCGTCCCAATCGGCGGCCTGCCAAGTGCGATGCAGGAGATCAAGGTCCAGCTCCGTGTCCGGCTCCTTCAACCGTGCGAGTTCCTCCGCGCTGCCCCAGTGGCACTCGCAGTTGTGCTCGTTGCGGCGGGCAGCCATGCCACGGAAGGTGACGGCCATACGATTCAACGCGACGTCGAGACGGAATCGTGCGGATGTCTGGTCAAAGTTCATCGCGGGCGTTCGCCTTCAAAGACTCCGGAAGGTCACACCGTCCGAAGATTGTCACCTTAGTGGAATCCAATGGGAGACGGAAGCGGCGTTGTCAGCTTGGGAGGTCTCTGTCGCGCCTGACCGCTGAGCTGGGAAAAGGCTTACCTGCGGGGGAGCGGGATGAGTGACCGTGGGTCCCCGTGAGTCCCCCTTGATCACCCTCCTGACGGGCACGCAACGGGCACGGCCGGAGAACCCCACGCGGACGCGCACACCTCTTCCGCCTGATCGTCCCGTCTGCCTCGTCCCACCCGGAGAGGCAACAGCCCGGGGACGGAGGCTCAAGGCCGTCTTCGCGTGTACGTCAACCGGTCGCCCTTCCTCGATCATCGGACGCCAACAGTCACGAACGGCCTTGAACCGTAGGAGCCGGGATGTTGGGCTTGCCTGGGACGTGGCAGACGGGACGATCAGGCCCATCCCAGCCACCTACGGTCTTTCGGTCCGTTCTGGCGATCATCCCGGAGCTGAGTGCCCCGCCGGAGACAGTCGGATCATGAGTGACGATCAGAGTGCGCTTGACCGTCTTATCGCTCTGGTTCCCCCGCCCGCTGAGCCGGTCTTCGGCACCGGAAGCTGGGAAGAGCTGACCGCTGACACGGGGGTCAGGTTTCCCGCCGACTACATGGCCTTCATTGAGCGCTACGGCCGTTGCGAGTTCGCCCGGTGGATGGCGATCTACGACCCCAGAGAACCGTCCAAGGAAGGCGAGTGGGATCTATCCGTGTGGGGGGAGTACCGCGACTTGCGCGATGACTCCCCCGAGGATTACCCGCTGGCGATGTGGCCGGAGCCCGGTGGCTTCGTCGCCTGGGGCAGCACGATCGACGGTGAGACGTTCGGGTGGCTGACCGTGGGCGAGCCGGAGGAATGGCCGGTGCTCGTGCTCTACCGCCTTGATCTGGAGCTGGGGCCGGTCTACGAGAGCATGACGGAGTTCCTGCTCGGATGGGCCTCGGGCCTGCGGTACAACGGGCGCGGGGTCGATAACGCTGGTCTGCCGCTGAGGTGTCTTGCCTGGGCTTGAGGTGCGGGCGGCGGCGTGCCGCTGGAGTCGGAGAGTGCGTTGGGTACGGCGAGCGTGCGGTGCGGTTACGGCCCGGGGCGCCGCCGGACGCAACCAACGTCTCAGGAAACAACGAAGGCCCAGATCGGAAATCCATCCCTGACCCGGGCCTTTATGAGTGGAGCGGGTGACGGGAATCGAACCCGCGCTGTCAGCTTGGGAATCGGCTGCTGGTGTTGGTGGGCTGAGCTGGGAAAACAGAAGTGCAGGTCAAGACGGCTCGAGTCCCCGTGAGTCCCCCTGGTTGACCGTGGTTCCCCGCCTGTTCTGGCACGCATCTGGCACGCGATCATGATGGCTCGATCTACGCGAGGTGCGGTGGCTCGCATCAGCGGGCAGCATGGCAGGGTGTCGGGATTGGTATGGGATCAGGTCAGGAGTTTCTTCGATCCTGACCTGATGGGGACGCTGCCGGATGTTTGGGTTACGGACACCTCGGTTGAGGACTGGCAGGTGGTCCTCGATTTGATCGAAGCCCATGGCTGGAGAAGCGAGTATCGCGAAGGCGACATCGTCATGCCGTTGCCCCGCGCCGAGCAGATGCTATCCCGACCTGTGGATGCCGAGTGCCCGGAACTTCGCGTTTGGCCAGCGCTTGATGTACTGGCGATCTTCCGATTCCTGGCGGATGACGCGATCGACTTCGACGTCGACCTACGAGAGCTTCAGGGGCAGGAGCGGCTAGACATCCTGTGTGAGTTCATCACGGTGATCGGGCGGCGGCTGGGCAAGCCGGTGATGATGTCACCAGAGGGGGACTGGGATCGGGGCAACCCGGTACTCGGGTTCGATGTCGAGACCGATCGAGTGGTGCTGTTGGCGAGGCCTTGGGCCGACTAACCTCGTCACGAACGGAAGTCTGGAAAATGGAGCGGGTGACGGGAATCGAACCCGCGCTGTCAGCCTGGGAAGTGTATAGATCACGGCTTGTAGGGGCGCTGAGCTGGGCGTTTGGCCGGTCATGAGTGACCGTGGTTGACCCCTTGTCACCCTGTCTAATGGCACGCTAATGGCACGAGCGGCAGGATGATCTGGTGAAGCTGAACGAGAAGGTCGCGGCGGGGATCGCAGAGGAGTACCTGGACCGGTGGCGACGTGTCGCACGCTACGACGAGCTTGCCGTGATGGAAGAGAACGGTGACAAGGACTGGGAGAACGTCACCGGTGAGGATGGCCAGGAGTACAAAGTCCTCGCCTACGTGCTTCCGCATGGTGACGGGACGCTTCGGATGGTGATCTCGGTGAACCTCCGGAGGATGGATCATGCGGCTGCTGACCCGCTGACCCGGGAAGCAGTCATGCGCTCAGACGGCGCTGTGACCACACCGGCGGATCTGGCTGAGCTGAAGGACCGTTGGCTTCTGCCCTATCGCGGTATGCAGGTGGTCCAGATCCGGGTGAGCTACCAGTTGACGTTGCTCCTCGACGGTGATGCTGCGGTGAACATCGAGACCACGGCGACCCTCACCAGTGGCTCACTGAGCGCTTCCGATGCGGAGTCGGTCCAGCTGGTCCCTGAGCGCCAGGAGGTGGTGCCGGCCCTGGCTCTCTTCGGCGCGACAATCGTGTCGTCGGTTGCCTTCAAGTCCGGTGCGCTGCGGCTGGTCTTCGACACCGGGACACACCTGAACGTGAAGCCCGATTGCCACTACGAGGCGTGGAGCACCTGCGGCCCTGACGATGTGCGCTTCGTCTGCCTACCGGGCGGCGGGCTTTCGATTTTTCGATGATCGGAAGAGCCGGTTCGGAAGATCTCGGCACGTGACTCTCAGACCTGCTACTTCCTAAGTCAGCGGCGGTCGCGCTGTGTCCGTGAGTCCCCTTTGTTTATCCTTCTGATGGGCACGCAACGGGCGCGGCATGACGCCAACCCTAAACCGCATTAGCAGCTCTGATCTTGCCCGTCCAGGACAGTCCCACCTGGACCATCAGGGGTTGGTGAACCGTCTGGAACGGGACTGCACGACGCCGGATCGCAACTAAGACTGCAACTAGACCAGGGAGCCACCAGGCCCTTCACTCATGATCGATACTCTCTCCCTGCCAACCTTGATCCTGCGGATTAAAAGATCGATCTTGAGCTGTTCCGACTCGTTCAATGCAGGTCAGCAAGTGTCTGTGGCTCATCCTGAACAGGTGGAACGGCTGGGACTACAACTGGCGGCAGGATGATCACCGTCGTGGTGTTCTACGGCACACTCGCCGGAGCAGGAGGCAGCTCGTCATATCCTGGGCCAGCGATCGGGATGCTGCTCGAAGCAGGTGTAGCACTGGATCGCGACTGTCAGTACCCCAGTGATGCCTTCACCGATCTGGCCGCGGCTCGGAGCGCGGCTGCCGGTCGGCCAGGTCAGCCAATGCTGGAACAACCCGCAGTCTGACCACCACGCCAAAGGTTTCCGCCGAAGCGAAACAAGCTCACCTTCATCGACAACGCTCGGACAAACACTCGGGCTTCCGCGCCACGACCACCTCCCAGAACTACTCCAGGATTAGGCTGACGCGCTCATCCACTGAGAGCAAGGTTCGGCGACACGCCACTAGTCTCCGGTTCGGAGATCCGCGAAGTCACAAAGTCGGTGAACCGGCCCGTGTCCGCGAAGTAGTTCGGGTACGCGTCGCGCAGCTGGCTGATCCGCGCGATGTTGATGAGGACCGCGTCTAGGTTGTCGTCGTCCTGGGCTTCCAACTCGGTCAGTCGCGCTTCGGCCTCGGCCAGCGTCTCGTGGACTGTCACCGTCAGGCGGCTTTCACTCCGCCAGAGTTCTAGCGTCAAGGTGTTGCGGCGGTCCGTCTTGGCGTGCTCGCTAACGATCGAGGCGTAGCCGCGAAGCCGATCTAGGACACCAACGCTGGCCTCCAGCCGCCGCAACTCGTCGGCTACCTCCTCGGCCGATGCGTGGGTGCCAGGCACCGGGGCGGTCTCCTCCTCGTAAGCCATGAGAGAGCCGACCAGGGCGAAGAACCGGAGCACATCTGGGTCACCCTTGCCGTACTTCAACTCGCTCCTCGAGAAAAGGTCCATCGTCTCGACTGCGGTCGCCCAGGCGTGCTGCAGCAGCGTGCGCACCTGCAGTTCGATCCGAAGGCCCTGGTACTCCCTCTTCGAGGCCCCGTACTCGTACACCAGATGGATACCCCGATAGCCGGAGTCGCGCGCGGTCCCGGATCGTCGCGCAGGTAGTCGTAGACCCGCCTGACGCGGTTCTTGCTCCTCGGCAGGTCACGCAGGACGGTAACCAACCTCTCGACTTCAGCAACGCTCTCGAGGACCACGCGGCACCCTCCAAGGTCATGCATGGTCGTAACGCTCATCGTGGGGTGGCGCCTGAGTTTGTCGAGGATGGTGGGAAGTCGCTTGCGCCGCTCAGCGACGACGGCGTTCGGGTTCACATTGAGCGCGTGCTGCCGCACGGTCACGGTCACGGCATTCAGGGGGAAGGCATGCGCAAGGCGGTAGTTACTCAGGATGTCCCGTGCCGCCTGGATCTCTTCGGGCGTACCTGTTCCCTTGCCGATCGTCCGACTCGCCCGCTGGACCGCCTTGTTGGAGTGCTCCGGGACCACCCACGTCTTCATGGCATGACCGTATCCGACCCCGCCGACACCGGCTGATCGTATCGCGTGACCTGGGCCTTCATGAGTGGAGCGGGTGACGGGAATCGAACCCGCGCTGTCAGCTTGGGAAGCTGATGTTCTGCCATTGAACTACACCCGCAAGCGGCGAACCGCGTCCCCTACTGTAGCGGAAACTTCAGGGTGTCCGCTCACCTGTGGGCCTGCTTTCGGTGGGCATGTGGTTGGTAGGTTGCCTCACGTGCTGCTTTCCGATCGTGACATCCTCACCGAGATCGACTCCGGCAGGGTCAGGCTTGACCCCTTCCAGCCGGAGATGGTCCAGCCGTCGAGCATCGACGTACGGCTGGACCGTTACTTCAGGGTCTTCGAGAACCACAAGTATCCGCACATCGACCCGGCGGTCGAGCAGCCCGACCTGACGCGGATGGTTGAGCCCGAAGGGGACGAGCCCTTCATCCTCCATCCGGGGGAGTTCGTGCTGGCGAGCACCTACGAGGTCGTCACCCTGCCGGACGACATCGCCTCCCGCCTTGAGGGCAAGAGCTCGCTGGGCAGGCTGGGGCTGCTCACCCACTCGACCGCAGGGTTCATCGATCCCGGGTTCAGCGGGCATGTGACGCTTGAGCTCTCCAACGTCGCCACGTTGCCGATCAAGCTCTGGCCCGGCATGAAGATCGGCCAGCTGTGCATGTTCCGGCTCAGCTCGCCGGCCGAGCACCCCTACGGCTCGGAGAAGTACGGCTCGCGCTACCAGGGGCAGCGGGGGCCGACGCCAAGCCGTTCGTATTTGAACTTCCACCGAACGCCCGTCTGAAGACGAACCTCCTGCCCGAAGACGGAGCCCCGTCTGAAGGCGACTTCTCGCCCGAAGGTGAGCCCTCGTCTGAAGACGGGCCCGCTTGAAGGCATCCGAAGGTGAACCCCCGTCTGAAGACGGGCCCGCCCGAAGGCGTCCGAAGGTGAGCCCCCCGTTCAAGGGCGAACCGTCGTCCGAGGACGGCCCCACCTCAGGGGTGATGGAAATCACCTGACGGCTACAAGGCCGACACCTGGGGCGTCGGGGCGGTAACGCACCGATCACCGTCTCCTCGGGCGGCTCCATAGATGACCAGTTTCCACGTAATATGGGCCAAAACCAGCATAACGGTCATCGGAAAGATGCACCCAAGGCTCACTCAACCCGCGTGTTGCCAGGTATACGCCGGGTAGCGACAGCTGGAAGAGTAGGCGTCTAGCGGGTGAAGTTCGCATTTCCGCTGGTAACCCGTACCCTTCTCTGCGGACCATCCCCGCACATCTGGAGAACGACGTGCGCCTGCGTCTCACGCCTAGTGAGGACAGCTACTACGACTTGTTCGCCGACTCGGCGAACAACCTCGTCACAGCGTCCCGACTGCTGGTAGAGATCATCAGCGACGGGTCGGACAGGGAAGCCCTGGCCGAGAAAATGCGCGCTTGTGAGCACGCCGGTGACGAGCGTACTCACGCGATCATGAACCGGCTCAACGAGAGCTTCATCACTCCCTTCGACCGTGAGGACATCTACCGCCTCGCCTCGAACCTCGACGACGTGATGGACTACATGGAGGCCGCGGCCGACCTCATCGTCCTCTACCAGATCGACCACCTCCCCAAGGAGGTCGTCCGTCAGGTCGAGGTCCTGGAACGTGCCGCGGAGCTCACGGCGGAAGCCATGCCCCGGTTGCGTTCGATGCGAAACCTGAACGAGTACTGGATCGAGATCAACCGGCTGGAGAACCAGGGAGACCAGGTCTACCGCCGCCTGCTCGCCAAACTCTTCGGCGGCGAGTACGACGCGTTGACCGTCCTGAAGATGAAGGAGGTCATCGATCAGCTTGAGATGGCCGCCGACGCCTTCGAGCACGTGGCCAACACGATCGAGTCGATCGCGGTCAAGGAAAGCTAAGTGGACCTCACGCTCGCACTCGTCATCGGCGTGGTGGTCGTGGCGTTGGCGTTCGACTACACCAACGGTTTCCACGACGCGGCGAACGCGATCGCGACCTCGGTCTCGACGCGTGCGCTGACGCCGAGGGCGGCCCTCTTCATGGCCGCCGCGATGAACTTCCTGGGCGCCCATCTCGGCACACAGGTGGCGGCGACCGTCGGCAAGGGCATCATCGACGCCCCGAAGGGCACCCACGGTCTGGTGATCGTGGGTTCCGGTCTGATCGGCGCGATCGCCTGGAACCTCATCACGTGGTACTTCGGTCTTCCCTCGTCGAGCAGCCACGCCCTCATCGGGGGCCTGGTCGGCTCGGCGATCGCCTCGTCGAGTGTCGTCCACTGGGACGGCGTCGTGGACAAGGTCGTCATTCCGATGATCCTGTCGCCGGTGCTCGGGTTCTTCCTCGCGGCGATCATCATGATCGCCATCCTATGGGGTTTCCGGCGCTCCCAGCCCGCCAAGACGAACCGGGGCTTCCGGCACGCCCAGACGCTCTCTGCCGCGGCCATGGCCCTCGGCCACGGCCTGCAGGACGCGCAGAAGACCATGGGTGTGATCTTCCTGGCCCTGGTGGTCGGCGGGTTCCAGCACGACGGGGACCCGATCCCGCAGTGGGTCATCCTCTCGGCCGCGACGGCCATCTCGCTGGGCACCTACGCCGGTGGCTGGCGGATCATGCGGACGCTCGGCCGCCGGATCATCGCCCTCACCCCGCCGCAGGGGTTCGCCGCCGAGTCGGCGGCGGCCGCGGTGCTCTACGTCGCGGCTCTGGGCTTCGGTGCTCCCGTCTCGACCACCCACACGATCACCAGCGCGATCATGGGCGTGGGCGCGACCAAGCGCCTGTCGGCCGTGCGCTGGGGGGTGGCGGGCAACATCGTGACCGCCTGGGTTCTCACGATCCCGGCGGCGGCACTGGTCGCGGCGCTGTCCTACTACGCGCTGCACTGGATGGTGGAGTAGGCGCGGGGCGCCCTTCGGCGCCCCGCGACCCCGTCAGAGACGCTGGTACATGACGTCCACATCCCAGCGGGTGAAGCCCAGCCTCTCGTAGAGGCGGACCGCCGCGGTGTTGCTCTCGTCGACGTACAGCATCACCTGGGCCAGCCCCAGGGAGCGCAGGTGCGCCAGGCCCGCCAGGGTGAGCGCCCTGCCCAGGCCGCCGCCCTGTTCGGCGGGGTCGACGCCCACCACGTAGACCTCGCCGATCGGCTCGGGGCCGTCGTGCACCTTGGTCCAGTGGAACCCCGCCAGGCGTGCCGTACCCTCCGCGGGGTCGCGCCGTTCGGCGAGGAAGAAGCCCGCCGGGTCGAACCACGGCTCCCGCTCGCGCAGCCTGAGGTCCTCCAGGGTCCAGGCGCCCTGCTCGGGGTGGTCGGCGAAGGCCCTGGCGTTGAGCGCGACCCAGGCCTCCTCGTCGGCGGAGCCGGGTTCGAAGGCGCGCAGCCGTACGCCTTCGGGGAGTTCGAAGGCGGGGAGTTCGACGGTCAGCGGGCGGCGCATCCGCCACAGCGACCTGACCCTGGTGAAGCCCGCGACGGCGGCCAGGGCCTCGGCCCCGGGATGCCCCCCGTGCGCCCACACGCGCAGGCGCCCTCCCGTCTCCTCCAGTACGGCCAGCAGCAGGCGACGCCCGTGACCTCGCCGCCGGAAGGCGGGGTGGACGACGAGCTCCCCACCCGGGGCGGTCGAGTCGGTCAGGTCCACGTGCGCGTAACCGGCCAGGTCGTCCCCGGCGTACAGCAGCACGGAACGCGTCCTCTCACCGCCGTGGCGCAGCTGCAGCAGCGCCTGTTCGTTGAGCGGTCCCACGCCGTCCGCCTCCGTCGCGGCCTCGGCCATCGCCAGGACGGCGGCCACCTGAGAATCGGCGAGTCGTTCCCTGTGTTCCACGCGCACGTTCATGTTCTGGACTTTATGCGCAGTGGCATTTCAACCGGTGGTCGGGGAGTGGCAAAAGCCGCCACCATTAGGGGCGGTTAATCGTTACCTCTAGGACATTCCTTGCATAGATCGCCACTTTAATGTCATGGTTCATGACGTCTCGTACCTTCCAGCGCCTGGCCATGGCCGGGGCTCTCGCCGGAGCGGGCCTCATGCTCGCGATGGGCCCGGCGACCGCGGCGACCCAGGGAAGCGCGCACAACGCGCACAAGGCTTCCACGACCGTCCCCGTCCGCCTGCTCTCCCTCAACGACTTCCACGGCAACCTCGAACCGCCGACCGGCTCCTCGGGCCGCATGGTCGACGAGACCGGAGCGACCGTCGAGGCCGGCGGCGCCGCCTACGTGGCCACCCACCTCAAGCAGCTGACCGACGGGAACACCCTGAAGGTCGCCCAGGGAGACCTGATCGGGGCCAGCCCGCTGCTGTCGGCCGCCTACCACGACGAGCCGTCCGTCGAGTTCCTCGGCAAGATCGGCGTCACCGCCTCCGCCGTGGGCAACCACGAGTTCGACGAGGGCTACTCCGAACTGCGGCGCGTCATGTACGGCGGCTGCCACCCGACGGACGGCTGCTCGCCCGCCGGACCCTGGAAGGGCGCGCGCTACAGCTACCTGGGCGCCAACGTGCTCCTCAAGAACCCGGGCGGCGGAGCGGAACGGGAGGCGCTGGCCGCGCTCGGCGGGAAGGACAGCGGGTCCCTGCGCGACCTGCTGGAGGGGTACGGCATCCCGGCCCTGCCGCCGGTGGCCGTCCGCTGGGTCAACGGCGTGCCGGTCGGCTTCATCGGCCTGGTGACCCAGTCCACCCCGGGCATCGTCACCTCCGAGGGCATCAAGGACCTGCGGTTCGTCGACGAGGTCAAGGCCGCCAACGTCGCCTCGAAGCTGCTGAAGCTGGTCGGCGTCAGGGCCCAGGTCGTGCTGGTGCACGAGGGAGACCAGGTCACCCCCGGCAGGTCCCCGGACGCCTGCAGCGCGCAGCCGGGCGCGGGCACCAGGATCGCCACCCAGGTCGACCCCGAGATCGACATGATCCTCAGCGGCCACTCCCACCAGGCCTACCTGTGCCAGGTGACCGACCCGGCGGGCGGCACCCGCCTGTTCAGCCAGGGCGGCTCCTTCGGCCGGGTGATCACCAAGGTCGACTTCCGGGTGGACGTCCGTACCCGTGACGTGGTGCGCTCCTCGGTCGTGGCCGACAACCAGGTGGTGACCCGTACGGTCACCCCGGACCCGGAGATCGCCGCGTTCGTGCAGACCTGGAAGGAGCGCGTCGCGCCGGTGGCCAACAAGCCGATCGGCAGGATCACCGCCGACGTCACCAACGCCGCGGCCCCCTCGGGAGAGTCGTCCCTGGGCAACCTCATCGCCGACGGCCAGCTCGCCGCGTCCAGGAGCGGGGGCGACGCACGGATCGCCCTGATGAACCCGGGCGGCGTACGGGCGAGCCTCACCTACACGGGTTCCCCGGCGGGGGAGGGCGACGGCGTGGTGACCTACGGCGAGGCGTTCACGGTGCAGCCGTTCAACAACCTCGTGCAGGTGATCACCCTCACCGGTGCCCAGCTGAAGACCGTCCTGGAGCAGCAGTTCCCCGGCGGCCCCAACGCGCAGCCGTTCACCAAGATCCTGCAGCCGTCCTCGAACCTCACCTACACCTACAGCACGGGTGCCGCGTGGGGCTCGAAGGTCTCCGACCTCAAGATCGACGGCGTGGCCGTGACGGACACCCAGAGCATCCGGGTCGCCGTCAACAACTTCCTCGTCGGCGGTGGTGACGCCTTCGCGGAGTTCACCAAGGGCACGGACGTGTGGAGCGGACCGCTCGACATCGACTCCTTCGCCGCCTACTTCGCGGCGAACCCGACGATCACACCCCCGGCTCCCACCCACATCACCGTCGTTCCCTGACGGCCCGGGGCGTCGCGCGGGATCCGTCGTGGTCCCGCGTGGCGTCCGTCAGTGGTGGGCGGGCTCGCGCTCGTCGGCGGACTCGCCGCCGCGCTCGGGGACGAAACGGTAGCCGACGTTGCGCACGGTGCCGATCAGCGACTCGTACTCGGCGCCGAGCTTGGCGCGCAGCCTCCTGACGTGCACGTCGACGGTCCTGGTGCCGCCGAAGTAGTCGTAGCCCCAGACCTCCTGCAGCAGCTGGGCGCGGGTGAAGACCCGGCCGGGGTGCTGCGCGAGGTACTTCAGCAGCTCGAACTCCTTGAACGTCAGGTCCAGCGCCCGGCCGCGCAGCCGCGCGGTGTAGGTGGCCTCGTCGATCGCCAGGTCACCGCTGCGGATCTCGTCGGGGACCTCCTCGGCGGCGGACAGGTCGAGCCTGCCGACGGCCATCCGCAGCCGGGCCTCGACCTCGGCGGGGCCCGCGCCGTCCAGCAGGACGTCGTCGACGCCCCACTCGGCGGTCATGGCGGCCAGGCCGCCCTCGGTGACGATGACGAGCAACGGGCAGGTGATGCCCGTGGTCCGCAGCAGCCTGCACAGTCCCTTGGCGTGGGCCAGCTCACGGCGCGCGTCGACGAGTACGGCGTCGGCGGGCGGGATGTCGATCAGCGCCGAGGCCTCCGCGGGGGCGACCCGCACCGAGTGCAGGAGCAGTCCCAGCGCCGGGAGCACCTCTGAGGAGGGCTCAAGGGCGTTGGTGAGCAGCAGGAGATTGCTCACGGTGCCTCCTTCCCGCGTCGTGCCGGCTGCTGGCCGTACAAACACGTAAGGACCCGGGGGCTACGTCGCCCAGGTCCCGTGTAGGTGAGGATAGCCGACGTGGCTGAGGCGTCCATGGAGTGTCCAGCTGATGAACACGGTTCACCTCGTGGATTCACGGTAACAGGATGATGACCCAGTGTGTATGGGAGGGGTTGGTCGGACCATGGCGAGAGGAACGATTCGCTACTGGGCGGCGGCGAAGGAGGCCTCGGGGGTCGCGGAGGAGCCCTTCGAGGCGGGGACGCTGGCCGAACTGCTCGCGGAGGTCACCCGGGGACGCGCGGAGCTGGCCAGGGTGGTCGGGCGGTCGTCCTTCCTGGTCGACGGCCATCCGGTCGGCAGGCGGGCGCACGAGACGGTCGCCCTCGCCGACGGTGTGACGGTCGAGGTGCTGCCGCCGTTCGCCGGTGGGTGATCGGATCCGGCGGTTGGTGAGGTGTTTTGCGAAGAATTGCCGGGGGATGTGCTGCGATGGCACTCTGGCCGGACCGGGGCACTGAACCGAGGCACTGAGAGGCCCTGAGTCGAGACACCGGGTCGAGGCACCGAACGGGGAGTCAGATGCGCAGGCTGGTCGCTTTCCTGGTTTTGCTGCTCGTTCTGTTCGCGATTCTGGACCGGGTGGCCGTGGCCGGGGCGCAGCGGGAGATCGCCCGGCAGGCGACCGCGAGATACGACCTGGACAGATCGCCGGAGGTGAGCATCCTCGGCATCCCGTTCCTCACGCAGGCGGTCGCCGGGCGCTACGACGAGGTCGAGGTCGCGGCGGGCCCGATGGTCCTGAACGGGCTGCGCCTGTCCAGCGTCGACTTCACCCTCCACGACGTCACCGCCCCGCTGTCGGACCTGCTGTTCAACTCGGAGCGGGCCGACATCCGCGCCGGACGGGTCGAGGGGACCGTGGAGGTCCCGCTGCAGGTTCTGAACCAGAGGGCGCCGCGCGGGATCAAGGTCGCGGTCGACGGCGACACCCTGACGGTCAACGGGGAGGTCACGGTGCTCGGCCAGAAGGTCCCGGTCAAGGCCGACCTGAAGATCGGCGTCTCCGCGGGGGAGATCCGGTTCACCCCGGAGAAGGTCACGGTCGGCGGCGGCATCCCGGTGCCCAACCCGGAGCGGTTCATCGACTACCGCATCCCGGTCAAGAACCTGCCGTTCGGCGTGAAGATCACTGGCGTGCGCGTCGTGCCCCAGGGGATACAGGTCTCCGGTGAGGCGACCGACGTTCCCCTGCACGGCTGAGGACGCGCTCTCCCGGGTGGGCGACGTATGACTGAACCGAAGCGCCGCGCCGTACGTCGTGAGGGTGTGAGCCAAGCCGGAACCGCCGACGAGCAGCTCGTCAGAGCGCTCTTCGACGAGCATGGCGGCCCACTCTACGGTTACGTTCTGCGGCTGACGGGTGACCCGGGGAGAGCGGAGGATGTCGTGCAGGAGACGCTGCTGCGGGCGTGGCGGCATCCTGACGCGCTCAGCGGGAAGCCCATCCGCGCGTGGCTGTTCACGGTGGCCCGCAACCTCGTCGTCGACCAGCACCGGGCGCGCAAGGCGCGTCCGCCGGAGATGGGGGACGAGGCGCTGGCCGTCGTGCCCGCCGACGACGAGCTCGAACGGGCCGTCGAGTCGTGGGCGGTCGCCGAGGCGCTGGCCACGTTGAGGCCGGAGCACCGCGAGGTGCTCGCCGAGGTCTACTACCAGGGGAAGTCGGTAAAGGAAGCCGCCGAGGCGCTCGGTATCCCCGCCGGAACGGTGAAGTCGCGCACGTATTACGCGCTTCGGGCGCTCAAGCTGGCGCTGGAGGAGCGGGGGCTCGCGCCATGATGATGACCTGTGACGACGTGCGGATGTCGCTCGGGGTGTACGTGCTCGGGGCGCTCGAACCGGAGGAGTGCGTGCTCGTCGAGGCGCACCTGGCCGAGTGTGAGGGCTGCCGCGCGGAGTTCGAGGAGCTGACGGGGGTCGCGGCCTTCCTGGAGAAGGTGTCCCAGGAGGACGCGGCGCAGGCGGTCAGCCCGCCGCACGCCGTACTCGACCGGCTGCTGAGCGCGCGGGTCAGACGGCGCAGGCTGAGCAGGGTGCTGCTTTCGCTGGCGGCCTCCGTGCTGGTCGTCGGCCTGGGCGGGACCATGTGGTCGGCCATGCGCCCGGCTCAGGACGGTGCCTCCTCGGAGGCGCTGCCCGCGGCGGTCTCGGCCTCGGCGGGCGGTGAGAGCGGGCAGCTGTCCAAGGCGATGAAGGACGACAGGGGGCAGGGGTACGTCACCGTGCCCTCGGAGGCCCCCTCGAACGAGAACTCCCAGGACGCCCGGATCTTCTCGGACGTCCCGGAGAGGCGCCGGACGGTCAAGGGGGACAACGGCCCCGTCCACGTCACGGTGAGCATGGCCGAGGGGGAGGGCACCACGACCGTCAAGGTCGTCGTCTCCGGGATCGCCAAGGGCACCCCGTGCAGACTCGACGTGGTCGGCGCGGACGGCCGGCGGCAGACGGCGGCCAACTGGGTGGTCAACAAGGCCGCCTACGACCGCTCGGGTCCCTTCCAGGGAAGCACCACGATCCCGTTCGGGACCGTCACCAGGGTCGAGGTCACCACGGCGCAGGGCCGCGTGCTGGTCGGCGTGGCCGTTCCCTGACCGGATTCCGCCGCTCCGGCCCGGGTTCGGGCCGGCCGCGGGGAATGGCCGGTCGCGGGCGCGTGTTGTCGTGCTCCGTGACCGGATTGGCAGTGGTACTCGTCACGCTGGCCCTGGCCACGCTGGTCGGCGTGATCGTACGGCGGCGCGACGGCGTGCCGCGTGAGGTTGGGGGCGACGTGGAGCGGCTGACGTCCGGTGATCTCGGAGTCCCCCTGGGAGAGCGGGCGACGCTGGTGCAGTTCTCCAGCGCCTTCTGCCAGCCCTGCCGGGCGACCCGCAGGGTGTTGTCCGAGGTGACGGCGATGGTGGCCGGGGTGGCGCACGTGGAGATCGACGCCGAGTCCCGCCTCGATCTCGTCCGTTCGCTGAACGTCCTGCGAACCCCGACCGTACTGATCCTTGACGCGTCAGGACGTGTTGTGAAACGTGCCTCCGGGCAGCCACGTAAGGCCGACGTGATCGGGGCGCTCGGCCTCGCCGTCGGCGAATGAACAGGCAAATATCATTCATTGGGCAAATTTGTCTCACATTGTGGGCAGGGATGTGACAGACGATGGAGCGTCGAGGTAGTGTCTTCGGCATGAACCCCTCGACAGAGCTGCTGACTAAGCGGCGCGCGGTAGATTTCTGCCGCGTCGCCACCGCGCTCTGTCGCGCTTCCTAAAGGGCGATCTCAAGCGGTCCCATGCCGCACCGATCTGTACACCCCTTCAGGAGCATCGAGCGATGCAGGTTGATCCCCGTGCCCTTCGCTTCTCCGCGGCTCTGACGACCGTCGTCCTCGCTCTCGTCCTCGTGACGGGCAGCGTCTGGTTGTTGGGAGCCCAGACCGTGGTGTTCGCGCTCGGCCTCCTCGGTGCCTCGCCGTACGGGATGATTTTCAAAGGGATCGTGAAAAGCCCTCCGCCGGAGTTGGAGGACGCGACCCCCCCGCGCTTCGCGCAGGGAGTGGGTCTGGTCTTCGCCCTGGTGGGTCTGGTCGGCTACGTCACGCAGATCACGCCGCTGGCCCTCGGCGCCACCGCCGCGGCTCTCTTCGCCGCCTTTCTCAACGCCGCCTTCGGTTTCTGCCTTGGCTGCGAGATGTTCCTGATCATTCGCCGTATATTTCCCGCCGCAAATTAATCCCGGAGGATTCCGATGAGCCGCTCCGCCGTCCTGGTGGACGCTGACTGGGTCGAGGCCAACCTCGACACCGAGGGCGTCGTCCTCGTCGAGGTCGACGAAGACGCCAGCGCCTATGACAAGGGCCACATCCGTGGCGCCGTGAAGGTCGACTGGAGGCAGGACCTTCAGGACCCCGTCCGTCGCGACTTCGTGGACCGCGAGGGCTTCCAGGCGCTGCTCTCCTCCCGGGGCATCGCCAACGACGACACCGTGGTTCTCTACGGTGGCAACAACAACTGGTTCGCGTCCTACGCCTACTGGTACTTCAAGCTCTACGGCCACGAGAACGTCAAGCTGCTCGACGGTGGCCGTAAGAAGTGGGAGCTCGACTCCCGCGAGCTGGTCAAGGACGTCCCCAACCGTCCGGCCACGAACTACCAGGCCACGGAGCAGGACCTGACCATCCGCGCCTTCCGTGACGACGTCGTCGCCGCGATCGGCAAGCTCAACCTGGTCGACGTGCGCTCGCCCGACGAGTTCACCGGCAAGCTGCTCGCCCCCGCGCACCTTCCGCAGGAGCAGGCCCAGCGCGCCGGCCACGTGCCGACCGCCCGCAACATCCCGTGGTCCAAGGCGGCCAACGACGACGGCACCTTCAAGTCCGACGAGGAGCTGAAGGCCCTCTACGAGGCCGAGGGCGTCGACTTCGCCAAGGACACCATCGCCTACTGCCGTATCGGCGAGCGCTCGGCCCACACCTGGTTCGTCCTGCACGAGCTGCTCGGTCAGGCCAGCGTCAAGAACTACGACGGTTCGTGGACAGAGTACGGCTCGCTCGTGGGCGTGCCGATCGAACTGGGAGAGGCTCGATAATGACTCAGGGATGCGCTGCTCCGGAACAGACGATCGCCCTTCCGGCCGGGATCGACCTTTCGACCCAGGCCGTCATCCAGGGAGTGGTCTCGGGCACGGGCACGGCCTACGCCCGCCTGCTCGACCACTCCGGCGAGTTCACCGGTGAGGTTGTGGTGTCCGAAGAGGGCATCTTCCGCTTCTTCGCCGCCCCCGGTGAGTGGACCGTCCGCATCATCGCGGGTGGTGGCGTCACCAAGGACATCCCCGCCCAGGCCCGCCTGGGTGAGGTCACGCAGCTCGCCGTGGCTGTCTGACCAGACCTGATCACCGAGAAGCCGGTGCCCCACCAGGGGCGCCGGCTTCTCGCGTTCTACGCGGCTCCGCGTCGTTCGACCCTGCGGACCGCGTCGGCGTAGGCGGGGTCGGAGGACATGGCCGCGGCCAGGCGCAGGTGGGGCAGGGCCTCGTCGGGGCGGTTGGACCGTTCGAGGGTCCGGCCGAGCAGGAACCTGGCGTAGTGGTCGCCGGGAGCGCGCTCGACCAGCGGCTCAAGCGTCCGCAGCGCCCGGCCGAGTTGCGCCGAGCCGAAGTAGGCGCGGGCGGCCAGCAGCCCGACCGCCGGATCGTCGCCGTGGTCTTCGAGCAGCGGACGCAGCATCTCCAGCGCGCCGAGCGGGTCACGGGCGTCGAGCAGGGACTCCGCGTGGCGCAGGCGCGTGACCTCCTCGGGGAGATCACGGCCGGGGGCGGCGTGCCGTACCAGGTCGCGCAGGACCTCCGGCGACTGGGCGCCCGCGACGGCCTGGTCGCCGACCACGAAGGTCGGTGAGGTGCCGATGCCGATGGCCTTGCCGCGCAGGAGCTGGTAGCGGACCTGCTCGGTGCCCTCTCCGGCGGCGAGCGCCTCGGCCACGCCGTCCAGACCCGCCTCGGCGGCCAGATCGGCCAGGACGGCGCGGTCGCCGATGTCCGAACCGTCGGTGAAGTGGGCGCGCAGAATCCGCTCGACGACGGCGCCCTGCAGGGCGGAGCCGCCGCGCTCGTAGGCGACGGCGATCACCCGGTGGGCGTCGAAGGTGTTGGGCTGCGGGACGGCGCCCCAGATCGGGCCCTTCGGGGCTTCTCCCGTGGGGACGGCCGGATCGCGCGGAGCCTCGGCCTGGGGCCCCGGGGCCGTCGGGTCGAGCTGGTAGGGACGCCAGACGACCTCGACGTCCTCGCCGAACCCCGCACTCACCAGGCGCTGCCTGCCGACGTGGGCCCAGGTGCAGACCATGTCCGCCCAGACTTCGATGCGCTTCATAGCCGCTCAAACAAACGGGCCCCGCGGTTTATTCAACGGCCTCAGGAAGGCCTGTACGGCGCCGGAATCGCATGATTGTTTCGAAAGGGTTCTGTCGAACGGACCAAGGGTTCGCGCGACGTGTTTTCGCGGATCGCCGGTGAACGGTGTCCTACCTGGCAGGTCGTTGGGCTCACCGGCAGGGGGAATCTCCGCCGAGGCCGTTCTCAAGGCATGAGCCCCGAATGCGGGAAAGGAAAGTCCTGACGGTCCTGGATTCGCCGATCCGCTCGTCGGCGGCGGTGAGGCGGCCGACGGATTGACCGCCCTGCGGGGCGCCTGTCGGGTCCGAGGGGAAATTCGAGCCGCCGATCCGTGATTCCCGGGAGGGCTTTCCCTGGGGAGGGGCGTTCTCGCGTTCCCGTCCGTGCGGGCCGCTAGGATCCTGGGGTGTCCGGAACGCCTGCTATGTCCCCGCCGCTACCGCCATCGAGAGCCGCGGGCCGCGGGCCGAGCGCGCTCACGGCGTACTCCCTGCCCCTGCACACCCTGAGAATCCTGGGCGCATGCGGGATCTCACTGGTGCTCTGGTTCTCCGCAGGACGGGCGATCCGCGCGGGCCTGCTGTGGGCGGGCACCGAGTTGTCGCACGGCGACTACCGGCAGGTCCGGCTCGTCGTCACGATGCTGATCTTCACGTTGATCGTGATGAACGAGCTCGTCATCACCGTCGGCATGCTCTACTCCGTGCGTGGCGCGCTCAGGGAGATCCAGGTACGGCGGGCGGGGGAGGAGGCCGAGGAGAACCTGTTCGGCGCGCTCAACCGGGCCACGCTGGTCTTCGCCACCATCTACATGGCCTGGAGCTTCCACGTCGAGGACGCCAGGGACTTCGTCGCCCTCGACATCACCCACAACGTCGGGGAGGACCTGGCGCGGAGCTTCGCCGGTGAGACCATCACCACGGGCACCGGCCTGGTCGGCCTGGACGTCCGGATCTCGCTCGGCATCGCGGTCGTGGCCTACGGGCTCAAGGCGCTCTTCGGCTGGTGGCACGCCAACGACAAGGTCAGGGGCAGCGGCATCATGGCCGCCTTCTTCGAGCTGGCCTTCGCCTTCTACAGCATCAACGCGATGTTCACCCTCGTCTCCGCGCGTTCCGACTGGTTGTCCGGCCGGGTCGCGGTGGCCACCCTGAACGGCTGGGCCGAGCAGGCCCGGAGCGACATCCCCGGGTGGAAGGAGGTGACCGGCGCCATCGGGGAGGCCTGGCCGTACGTGGTCTCCGCGCTGGTCGAACCCCTGACCTGGCTGACGGTCGCCTCGCTCGTCTACGGCGCGTTCGCCGAGGACACCCGCGCGGTCGTACGGGGGACCAGGCTGGACACCGTGGCCGACCGGATGGAGCAGACCCACACGCTCACCCGCTCGACCATGACCCGGGCCACGACCGGGTTCCAGGAGCGCTGGGTCCCACCCGCCAACGCCTTCCGGCTGGCCGTACGGGGAGGGGCGGCCCTGTTCGGGCTGTTCTGCCTGTGCTACGTGCTGATCCGGGTGGGCACCGACTACGCCGACCAGGGGATACGGATGCTGATCGGCAACGAGGAGCCCTTCAGCTGGGTGCTCTTCGGCAACCCCGCCGGGGTGATCAGGGAACTCCTCGTCAAGGTGCTGACCATCTGCCTGCTGGCGGCCACGTTCGACATCGCCGCCACGCGTAGCCGCGAGGCCGGAGAGGTGATCAGCGCCTGAAGCGCAGCACGTTGTCCTTCAGCTCCTCCTCCTTCGCGGACCGTTTGAACATGTCCTCCACGGACTCGTTCTCGATGATCCGCGCCGGGCTGGGACGCAGGTAGACCTCCACCTGGGAGGAGAGAGCCCTGGGCACCACGCCGACCATGTTGTAGTGGTACGGCGCGCCGACCCTGTAGTCCTTGGCGTCCAGGGGCAGGTCGTCGTCGAGGGGCTCCACCTTCCAGACACGCCCGTCGGCGGCCCGTACCTCGACCTCGGGGGGAACCCGGCGGATGATCCCCTCCTGGTCCAGGGCGATCCGGGTGATCCTGATCTTCAGCCACTGACGGTCGGGCGGGGTCGGGCGGGTGTTGGGGATGCTGTCGACGACCTCCACGTTCACCTGCCAGGACACATGCTTGAACGACGCGGTCTGACCGGCGGCGAAGGTGTGGATCTTGTCCGGGGGGCGTGCCTCACGGTAGGTCGTGTAACCGTCCATGGTGGGAACGGCGATGGCGACCGCCAGGGCCAGCACCGCGCCGACCGCCCGCAACGCCGTACGGCCCGGCTTGGCCGGTGCCGGGTCGGCGGGTCCGGCGGCCCCGTCAGGCTCGGCGTCGTCGGCGACCGGGGCGGCCGGGGCGGCCGGGGCGGAGGCGGGGACACCGGCAGTGGGAGCAGGGGACTCCTGGGTCATCCCCAGGGGCTGCATGGCGGGTACGGGCTGCCTGGGCGGCAGCGGGGCGGCGGGGACGGCGGGGAAGGGCTGCGTCGAGATCCCGGCGTGCTCCTCACGGACCGTCGGGGGCCAGACCTGCTGGTCGGGGAAGGTGCCACGGTCGGAGGCGAACCAGGAGGGGCCCACCGGGGGCTGTGCCTGGGGAGCCCGTACGGGCTGCGCTGGGGCGGCCGGCGCCTGACCGGGGTGAGGCGGGCCGGGCTGGGCCGGACCGGCCTGAGAACCGGAGCGCGGGCCAGGGTGAGGACCGGGGTGAGCTGGGCCGGACTGAGGCGGACCGGCCTGAGGACCGGGGTGGGACGGACCTGCCTGAGGGCCGGGGTGAGCCGGGCCGGGCTGGGGGCCGGGGTGTGGGCCGGGCTGGGGTGACTCGGGCTGGGGTCCGCGGTGCGAGCCGGGCCGAGGATCGGAGTGGGACGGGCCGGGCTGCCCAGGGCCGGGGTGGGCCGACATGGGCTGGGTCGGGCCGGGGTGGGGCGGGAAGGCCTGGGGCGGGGTTGGGTGAGCCGCGCCTGGATGAGCCGGGGTGGGCTGGGCCTGCGGAGGGGCGGGCACAGCCGAGGGGGAGGGCGCCGGGGTGGAGGGCATGGCCGGGGAGAGCACGCCGGGGGCGGTGGGTGGCTGGGGCCAGGTTTCCTGGGCTCCCTGGGAAGGCCACGGGGCGCCCGATGGGGGAGCCGGAGGGTTCTGCGGGGAAACGCCCTGCCAGGGAGAGTCCTGACGAAGGGCGTCCTGCGGAGAGGCGTCCTGCCAGGGAGAGTCCTGACGGGGGGCGTCCTGGAAGAAGGAGTCCCGTCCGGATATATCCGGCCTTGGGGGGATCGGGTGAGGGGAGTCGGGCCAGGGGAAGCCCTGGTGGACGGCCTCCGGCCCGGGAAGGCCCTGTCCGGAGACGCCTGGCCCGGGGAAATTCTGACGGGAGACGTCCGGTCCCGGGAAGCTCTGGTCCGGCCTGGGAAGGCCTTGCCCGGAGACGTCCGGTCCTGGGAAGCCCTGGTGGACGGTCTCCGGTCTGGGAAGGCCCTGTCCGGAGACGTCTGGTCTGGGGAAGTCCTGACGGGAGGCGTCCGGTCCCGGGAAGCCCTGGTGGGAGGCATCAGGCCTGGGGAGGTTCTGGTGGGGGGCGCTGGGGCGGAAGAAGTCCTGCCCGGGGGCGTCCTGCGGGGAGGCCGGGGGCGGGGTGGGCAGGCCGTACGGGGGGAGGGCGTGGGGCTCCTCCTCCGGAGCGGGCCGGCCGGGCTCCACCGGAGAGGACCAACCGGGCGTGGTTTCGTCTCCGGGATGCGGCGTGCCCGTCACTTCTTGTTCCCCAACGAGTAGATGTCCTTGGCTTCGGATACCAGCCGGGCCGCGCCCGCCTCGTCCAGGCCGAGGTCGATCTCCACCTCGGGCAGGGACGGCTCGACGATGAACCCGCGCACGGAGCTGACCACGATACGGGCTCCGGCCAGTTCGGAGACGGGCAGTTCGAAGACGGCGGGTCCGGTGGCCCACCAGCCGGGCTGGACGAAGAACTGCTTGATGGTCTGGGTCTCGGGCACCCGGTCGGTCGAGGTGTAACGCTTGCCGTCCGCCGTGAGGATCTCCAGCGAGACGATCTTCTGAGGCTCCCTGGTCGCCTGGGCCGCCAGGTCGACCACGAGGAAGATCCCGGTGGTCTTCGCGATCGCCGTCTTGCCGCCCAGTCCCGGCGCCTCGATCGTCTTGGCCGCGTGCACCGCCCTGGCCTGGACCCAGACACGTGAGGCCCGTACCTCGTCACCGACGCCGCCGGTCCAGGTGAGCGGGCCGCCACGGTCGTCGCGCGTGTAGGCGAAGGTCTGCGCCCACACCGCCGCCGCGGCGAAGGCGACCCCGACGAGCAGCCCGACCGGCCTGCGCCACCTGTTCGGCTGGGAGGGGGCACGGCGGCGTCCACGGGTGGGCGCGCCCGCGCGTTCGGGGGCGACGGTTCCCATCAGACGCCTTCCTTACGCTGGACCGGGAGGGTGACCTGCGCGGCGACGGTCGGCGGTCCTTTGGGGTCCTCGCTGACGAGCACCCAGCCGAGCTCGTGGCTGAAGCCCTCGTTGAACTCGAAGGTGCCCACGTCCAGTTTCACCTGCTGGGGGGCACGCTGGCCGTCGGTCAGCTGGTACTTGATCACCACGGTCGAGGGGACGCCCGGGTGGAGCTGCTGGCTCGGGACGCCCTCGGCGGCGACGGAGGTCAGCGGGCCGTACGGGGTCTTGAGCTCGGGGGTCACCTTGAGCAGGCCCGCGCCGAACAGCAGGCCCCGCTGGGTGCCGGACCAGGGGGAGCCGACCGTGGTGGTCTTCTCTCCCTTGTTGGTGACCTTCATCACGACCTCAAGGAAGCGCTTGCCCTCCCCGCCGTACTCGTCAGGTTGGAAGGCGGTGCGCGATTCGACGAAGGTGGTCGTGAACTCACCCTGGTCGACGGTCGCGCCGGGGCCGAGCTGTTTGGGAGGCTCTTTGGGAGCCTCGGCGAGTCCACCGAAGGCCGCGGTGACTCCCAGACCGGTGGCCACCACCAGAGCGGCTACCGGGACCGCGACCGGGCGCCGTCGCGTGCTTTCGCCACCGGAGGGAGACGTCATGACAAAGGATGGTAATCGCTTACCTTCACCCCATCCGACTCATTCATCCCTTAAGCGGCGATGAACATGGGGAAAATGCAGCAGATTGACGGGAACGCTGCCCGAATCGGAGGTCCAACTCTTACGCTGTCTCCGAGGCGGCGAGAGCCCAATGGCGGAGGTTCCGTGGCGGACGTGCATCCCGAGCATGCGCAGCTCCAGGCGGACCGGATCTACCTGGGCTGGCAGTACGCCCTGCTGCACCCTGATCCGGGTCCGGCTCCCAGGCGGCCCTCCCCGGCGGACGGCGGGCCCGTGACCAACGACAGGGCCGACGCCGAGTGGATGCGCAGGGAGCGCCTCAACGAGGCCCTGATGACCCGCCCGATGAAGGTCTTCAGGGTGTTCATGACCGCGCTCGCGGTGCTGATCCTCGTCCTGGGCGTCACCGAGTTGCTGCGCTGGTCCTTCGCGGCGGCCGGGCTGGTGGCCTCCGGCGGGATCGCGGTCTTCTGCAGCTACGCGATCCGCCAGGGGAACCGGGCGGTCAAACACCGGATCCGCGAGCGTCAGGCGGTCGGCGACCGGCAGCGCGAGGAACGTGACAGGGAGCTGTTCCAGGCCCAGGAGGAGCACGCCGTGCGCTACCGGGAGTGGGCCGAGCGCAAGGAACTCCACGATCGCCAGCTCACCTGGTACGCCGTGACCGTGCCCGACGAGATCGACCGCATCGACGTCGCGGGCGGCACGCTGCCCGGCTGGTCGGCGTTGATCACCCTGCTCGGGGCGACCCGTCTGTACAGCGGCGGCCACCTGACCGTGCTCGACCTGTCCGAGGGCGCGATCGCCAAGGACCTGATAGAGCTGGCGCGCAGGGGCGGCGACGATCCGCTGGTGTGGGTGCTGCCCGGCGACCTGCCCCGGCTCGACCTGGGCGCGACGCTGCCGCCAGAGGCCTTCGCCGACGTGCTCGCCCACGTGGTGAGCGTCAGCGAGGAGCACCCGAGGGACCTATCGTTCGACAACGCGATCCTGGAGCGTGTCCTTGAGGTCCTCGGCGAGAACGCCACGATCAACCAGGTCACCGCGGCCCTGCGCGCCCTGGCCCAGGTCGGCGACCCGCGTGAGGACCTCCTGACCGGCCTGATCACCGCGACCCAGCTCGAACGCATCGGCACGCTGTTCGGCCGCGGCGTCAGCGACCGGGTGGTGATCGAGCGCGCCTGGGCCCTCGAATCACAGCTGCGCAAGCTGGAGACACTCGGCTCGGAGGCCGTACGGCTGCCGCCCGCGCGGTTGCGGGTGGTCTCCATGGACCGGCAGGCCGGGGTGCTCGGCAACCGGGTCCTGGGCACCTACGTCGCCACCGCGCTCACCCACATCCTGCGCCAGTCACCCGCCTCGGAACGGCCGTGGTACCACACGATCATCGTCGCCGGGGCGGACAAGCTCCGCGGTGACGTGCTCGACCGGCTGATGGACGCCTGTGAGACCTCGCGGACCGGCCTGGTGCTCACCTACCGCGCGCTCACCCCGACCGTGCGGGAGCGCCTCGGGCGGGGCCACGCCGCGGTGGCGTTCATGCGCCTGGGCAACGCCGAGGACGCCAGGATCGCCAGCGAGCACGTCGGCACCGAGCACCGCCTCGAAATCGCCCAGCTCACCGAGACGATCAGCGCCGCGGGCGCCGGGCTCGACGGCGGTTACGTCTCGACCGTCGGCCACCCCGACGCGGGCGAGGACGACCGCGACGTCAGGGGCACCGATCTCAAGGAGGACATAACCTCCTCGACGGAGTGGGGCCGTCAGGCGAGCAAGGCCATGGGGGAGACCGAACGGGTCCTGCACCGCTCGCGGGAGTTCCTCGTCGAACCCCACCAGCTCCAGCAGCTTCCCACCACGTCGGTCATCGTCACCGACGCCACCGCCCATGGCCGCAGGGTCCGTCTCGCCGACGCCAACCCGGCCATCCTCACCTTCCCCAAGACCACCCTCGGGGAGTTCGACGAGATCAAGGAGGCGGTGCTGGAACGCGCCGAGGAGACACGGCGCCACGAGCCGACCCCCTTCGAGAGCGCCCCACCCAACCTCGGGCCGCCTCCGGCGAGGCTCGACTGGCGTAGGCGGCAATGAACCGTCCCCTCGCGGTAACGACCTGGTCAATGCGGAGGTGTGATCACCCGGGGAGGGCCGACCTTGGTTGCCGGGGTGCCCCCGGCCCCGGGTTCGCCGTGCCGTACGGCGGAGCGATCCGTGAAGCGCCGACCCCTCCGGCCTGAGGCCGGGTCCCCCGGGTGGAGAACAAATGCAACCGAGTGTGTCCCGTCCCCCCAGCCAGCTGGCCGGTCCCTGGTACCGGATCCAGGCCATCACGGCCCCCTCCCGTAGTTCGTCGGCGGAGTGGGACTTCGTCACCGTGCTGCCCGCCGTACTGTCGGCGGCGCAGCGCAACCGGCCCTTCGTGGTCGGGTGGCTCTCCCGGGGAGCGGGCGCCCCGCTCGAACTCATCACCAACGCGGGGCCGCTCAACCCGCCCAGATCGCCCCGCAGGGCCGTCACCGAGCCCGACCAGGCCCCGGCGGGCCCGGAGCCGCTGCTGTTCCCCAGCGGCGCGCGAGGAGTGCGCATCGGCGACGAGTGGCTGAGCGACCTGTCGGACCTGGCCTGGACCGTCTGTCCCGGCCGCCAGGCCCCACCGCTCGGCGGACGCCGCGAACCGGACGCCGACGAGGTCAAACGGCCCACGCTCTTCGAGTCGACGCTGGTCACGCTCATGTCCCGGCCCTTCGCCTGGCTGGTCGTCGCCGAGCGGACCGACCTGCTGGACACCGAGGTGGCCCACCTGCGCACCCAGCTCAACGTGCTCAGGCAGTACGGCGACGCCTCGGAACGCTCCCGCTACGACGCCGAACGCGCCGAACGGCGCATGCAGGAGCTGGACGCCTTCCGCGAGGCCGGGCTGTGGAGCGTGCGGGTGCTCGCCGGGGCCTCCGGACCCGAGGAACTGCGCCAGATCGCCCCGGTGCTGGTCGGGTCCGCCGAGATGAGCCACCACCCCTACCGGCTGCGCAGCGCCCTGGACGGCCCCGTGCACGGCTTCGCCGAGGCGCTCTCGGTCACCCTGCAGGACCCGGCCGACGGCACCGCGGCGCCGTTCGCGGCCACCGCGGGAGCGCTGGCCGCCCTGGCGGGACTGCCGCGCAGGGAGGTGCCGGGGGTCAGGGTGCTCGACGCGGGCTTCTTCGACGTGACCAGCGAGGCGGACATCTCCCCCGGCGCGCCGACCGTCGGACTCGGGGCGATCCTGGACGGCCAGGACAGGGCGGTCGGCTCGTTCCGGGTGCCGCTGACCACCCTGAACCGGCACGCCTTCGTCACCGGCGCCACCGGTTCCGGCAAGTCGCAGACCGTCAGGCACCTGCTCGAACAGCTCACCGGGGAGGGCATCCCCTGGCTGGCCATCGAACCCGCCAAGTCCGAGTACGCGGCGATGGGCGGCCGGGTCGAACACCTCGCCCCGGTCACCGTGATCAACCCCTCGGCGCCCGACAGCGTGCCCTTCAGCGTCAACCCGCTCGCCCCCGAACCCGGCTACCCCGTGCAGGCGCACATCGACATGGTCCGTGCGCTGTTCATGGCCGCCTTCGACGCCGAGGAGCCGTTCCCGCAGATCATGTCGCTGGCGCTGCAGCGGGTCTACGAGACCAACGGCTGGGACGTGGTCACCGGGTGGGCGGCCCCCGGCGCGGCCGTGCGGCCCGCCGTACCGACCCTTGAGCAGTTGCAGCAGCACGCCATGGACGTGATCCAGGAGATCGGCTACGGCAGGGAGGTCCAGGCCGACGTCGAGGGCTTCATCTCCCTGCGGCTGCGGTCGTTGCGGGTCGGCTCGGCAGGGCGCTTCTTCGAGGGCGGCCATCCGGCCGACATCGGCGACCTGCTGCGGCGCAACGTGGTGCTGGCCATCGAGGACGTGGCCAACGACGAGGACAAGGCGTTCCTGATGGGCACGCTGATCATCCGGATCGTCGAACACCTGCGGATGCGGGCCAGGAAGGAGCGCGGCGGCGGTCTGCGGCACGTCATCGTGATCGAGGAGGCGCACCGGCTGCTGCGCGACCGGGGCGCCGGGCGGGCCAGCACCCACGCCGTCGAACTGCTCGCGGGCATGCTCGCCGAGATCCGCGCCTACGGCGAGGGCATCGTGGTCGCCGAGCAGATCCCCACCAAACTCGTCTCCGACGTGGTGAAGAACACCGCGCTGAAGGTGGTGCACCGCCTGCCCGCCGAGGACGACCGCCAGCTCGTCGGGGCCGCGATGAACCTCAGCGAGGAACAGTCCAGGCAGGTCGTCTCACTCCAGCCGGGCGTCGCCGCGATCTTCGCCGACGGGATGGACCGGCCGTTGCGCGTGCAGGTGCCGCTGGGGGAGGACCGCGAACGGCAGCTGCCCGACGTCACGCCTCCGATCTGCGGGCGCCGCTCGGCCGCCTGCGGCAGGGAGTGCAGGACGGGACGCGCCTGCACCCTCGTCGAACTACGCGAGGCCGACCTGCTCGCCGACGCCCCGGAATGGGCCTGGCTGCGGATCTGGACCGACACGCTGGTGCTGGCCTTCTGCGCCAACCGTCCCGCGCCCGGGGTGCCCAGGGCCCTGGCCGACATGTGGGACGAACCACCGCCCAGGAGACGCGAGTGCATGCTGGCCACGGCCGTCGAACGCAGCGTCGGGCGCAGGGCCTGGTCGCTGCGGACCATCGGTGACCCGGCGAAACTGACCGAACAGGTCGCGGTGGCGGCCACCCGGCTGCTCGGCCCCGGCAGGGAGCCCGGCGAACGCCCCGGACCCGCGTGGGTCATCCCGCAGGTCCGCTGGTTGCACGAGGTGGACAAACTCTTCCCGTACGGCCGGCCCGCCCCCAACCCGCGCGGCGCCGCCCCGGTCATGGAGTACGCCCTGTTCAGTCGCCGGCACAACGGCACCGAACTGCTCGGCCACCGGGCCAAGGCACTGCGCCACCACCCGCTGTCCATGGAGGTCGAACGCAACAGGGCACTGGCCTGGCGGGTCATCCTCGGCGACGACGAGCACGAAGGGGTCGAACGGGACATCCTCACCGTGACGATCGGTATCGACCCCGCCGAACGGCTACGCCATGTGGCGCAGACCATGGGGGCGGGGTGGTTGGAGAGCGTGCTGTCGTGGCCACGGCGCTTCGTGCTGCCCTTCGACGCGGCCTCGGCGGAGAGCGCGGAACTGGCCTTCAGCGAGTGAGGCGGCCCGTGACGGGGAACGCGTTCCCCGGGAGGTTTCCAGGGGTGCCTCCAGGGTGGTTTCCCCAGGTCAATCCGTAATATCGGACAGGTGGCGACCACCTGCTTCGAATAGGGATACGACGGTGCCGCCACCCAACCACGGCTAGGATCGGCGGCATGAACGATTCGGCTATCCCGGGCTTTCCGGCTGCCGGATCGTCCTGCGACGGGTCGCTACGCGAGGAGACGGCATGACTCAGCTTCCGCTGCGGGCGCAGCTCGCGAGCGCTCTCGGCCGGACGGCCGCGACCCTGTCCAGGGCGACGGGCAGAGGCGACGGATCAGTGATCGGCGGCCGGATCGGCCTGGCGCTGGAACCCGACCTGCTGCGCAAGCTCGCGCAGGACCGCAAGCTCGCGCTGGTCAGCGCGACCAACGGCAAGACGACGACCACCCGGCTGATCACCTCGGCGCTGCAGGAGCTCGGCGAGGTCGCGACCAACGCCTTCGGCGCCAACATGCCCGCCGGGCACGTCTCGGCGCTGTCCTCGGCCAAGCACGCCCCCTACGGCGTCCTGGAGGTCGACGAGAAGTACCTCCCCGAGGTGATCGACACCACCGGCGCCGGGGTGGTCGTCCTGATGAACCTCAGCCGCGACCAGATGGACCGGGCGGGTGAGATCTGGCTGCTCGCCCAGAAGTGGCGGCGGGCGCTGGCGAACAGGCCGGTCCACGTGATCGCCAACGCCGACGACCCCCTGGTGACCTGGGGCGCCTCGACCGTTCCCGGCGTGACCTGGGTCTCCGCGGGGCAGCCGTGGAAGGAAGACTCCTGGTGCTGCCCCGAGTGCGGCGGCCCGCTCGACCGCAAGGGCATGGACTACGTCCCGCCGGGCAGCGCGGCTCCCGGCCCCGTCCCGGCCGCCGCCCACGGCGGGATCGTCTCCCGCGCCGCCGAGAACGACTGGGCCTGCCGCGAGTGCGCCTTCCGGCGCCCCCAGCCGAGCTGGTTCCTCGACGACGACGCGGTGATCGACCCGCGCGGGCAGCGCTGGGTGCTGGACATCCAGCTTCCCGGCCGGGCGAACCGGGCCAACGCCGTGATCGCCCTGGCCACCGCGGAGGCCTTCGGCCTTCCGATCCAGCGGGCGCTGCCCCGGCTGCGCGAGGTCACCTCCGTCGCGGGCCGCTACACGGTCGTCCAGCGCGACGGCAGGCACGCCCGGCTGCTGCTGGCCAAGAACCCGGCGGGCTGGCTTGAGGCGTTCGACGTCCTGGACCGCTCCCTGCCGGTGATCCTCTCGGTGAACGCCCAGGGCCCCGACGGCCGCGACACCTCCTGGCTGTGGGACGTGGACTACCGCGTGCTGCGCGGCGGCCCTGTCTACGTCACCGGGGAACGCAGACTCGACCTGGCCCTCAGGCTGGACATCGCGGGCGTGCCGTTCCAGCTGACGAACTCCTTCGAGGAGGCGCTGGCCCTCCAGCCGCCCGGCAAGGTAGACGTGATCGCCAACTACACCGCCTTCCAGCAGATCCGATCGGAGTTCGGTCGTGCCGTCTGACAGCATCCTGCGAATCGTCTGGATCTACCCGGACCTGCTGAGCACCTACGGTGACCAGGGCAACGTGCTGGTCCTCGAACAGCGCGCCCAGCGCCGTGGCATCCCGGTCGAGACCTACCACGTGCGCTCGGCCGACCCGGTGCCCGAGGGCGGCGACATCTACCTCATCGGCGGCGGCGAGGACCGCCCGCAGATCCTGGCCGCCGAACGGCTGCGCAGGGACGGCGGGCTGCACCGCGCCATCGCCCGCGGAGCCTGCCTGCTGGCCGTCTGCGCCGGATACCAGATCATGGGCACCACGTTCGGCGGTGAGGAGGGACAGCCGGTCGACGGCCTCGGCCTGATCGACATCTCCAGCGGACGCGGCACCGCCCGCGCCGTCGGCGAACTGGCGGGCGAGGCCGACTCCGTGCTCGGCATCCCGACGCTGACCGGCTTCGAGAACCACATGGGCGTCACCCGCCTCGGCCCCGGCGTGCGGCCACTGGCCCGCACGACCGTCGGCACGGGAAACGGCGACGGAACCGAGGGCTGTCACGTCGGCAAGGTCGTGGGAACCTACCTGCACGGCCCCGCGCTGGCCCGCAACCCCGGCCTGGCCGACCTGCTGCTGACCTGGGCCGTCGGATTCCAGCTCCCGCCGCTCGACGACACCTGGTTCGACCAGCTCCGCAGGGAGCGGCTGACGGCCGTACTGCCCGGCTGAACGGCACGTGACGCACGGCCCCGTCCTCGCGGCGGGGCCGTACGCGTGAGGACCGTCAGTAGACGAGGGCCTGGACCCCCTCGCCGAGCACCTCCTCGACGAAGGTCGAGGCGCCCGCGATGCGCACGCCCTCGATCACGTCGTCGACCGTGATGTTCCGCCTGGCCGCGCACTGCGTGCACAGCGTCATCCGGCCGCTCGCCAGGACCACGTCGACCAGGTCGCCGAGCTGGGCGGCGTGCGGAAGGGCGAACTCCTTGGCGCGTCCGGGGAGGGCGAACCACGAGGCCTCCCCCGTCAGCCAGAGCGAGACCGGGACCCCGCTCGCCAGTGCCGCCGCCGCGACTGTGAACGCCTGGTTGCATCGCTCGGGCGCGTCCGCGCCGGCGGTCACCTTGATCACCAGTGATCGTGCCATACCCCGAAGCCTATGAGGCCGGTGTCGCGGGCGCGAGCCGTACCGGGGCGGCTCTAGGCTCGGATGCATGGACGTTCCCGAACTGCACTCCGCCCTTGAGCCGATCGCCTTTCTCCTGGGCCGGTGGGAAGGTGCCGGGGTTGGTGGATATCCGACGATCGAGAGCTTCAACTTCGGCCAGGAGATCGTCTTCGGTCACAACGGCAAGCCGTTCCTGACCTATGAGAGCCGGACGTGGCTGCTGGACAAGGAAGGCAACAAGGTACGGCCGCTGGGCACGGAGACCGGCTTCTGGCGTGCCCTGCCCGAGCGCAGACTTGAGGTGTGCCTGTCGCACCCGACCGGCATCGTGGAGATCTACGTCGGCGAGGTCGTCTTCCACAAGATCGAGTTGCAGACCGACGTGGTCGCCCGCACCGCGACCGCCAAGGAGTACACCGCGGGCCACCGCCTCTACGGCCTGGTCAACGGCAACCTGATGTGGGCCTACGACATGGCCGCCATGGGCGAACCCCTCCAGTCCCACCTGTCGGCGGAGCTGAAGAAGGTGTAGCTGTGTCTCTTTGCTCCGCCTTCGGCGTCGCGGGGCTGTGCCTCTTTGCTCCGCCTTCGGCGTCGCGGGCTTGGGCGCCTCTGAGTCGGTGCTTTCCCTCGTCTCTCCGTCGCTGCGCTCCTGCGTTCCTCAGTCCAAGCACCGACGCGCCCAAGCCGAAACTCCTCACTCCTGAAACCGGGTTCCGGTGAATAGGAGGAGGACTAGGGCGCTTAGGGCCAGGAGGGACTGGCCGGTCAGGTTCAGGGGGGTCGTGTCGCCTTCCAGGGACAGCAGGACGAAGCCGCCCCAGACGTAGGTCAGCAGCGCGCCACCGGCCAGGTGGAGCCGGTGTGCCGGGCCCCATCCCGTACGGCGTGACCAGCGGGAGACCGTGACGGCGGAGACGGCCGGCAGACCGGACGCCAGAGCGACCCCCGGCCAGTCCTCCGTCCCGACGAAGAACAGGCCGGAGGCGGCGAAGGCCGCGAGACCGACCAGCCACGGGCGGGGAGCGGCGCCGGGAACCGGGGGACGCGGACGGCGGCCGAGGGCGAAGGCCGTACCGGCCAGGAGGACGACCACGACGGCGGCGCCGATCCGCCGTGGGGCGGGGGCGACGAACCCGCCCTCGGCGAGCATGCTCTGGAAGACGACGAGCGAGCCGAGGACGAACAGGACACCGGTGACGGCCAGGCCGGGCAGGCCGAGCCAGGGGACGGTGCCGCGGCGGGGTGTCAGGGCCTCGGCGAGAGCGATCGGCACACCGATGCTCCAGATCACGTGACCGCCGACGAAGCTCAGCGCGTAGTGGGCGCTGACGCCCAGCCACGGGATCGGCGTGACGCTCTGGAAGTCGTGTCCCTCGAACGACGGGTTGAACAGCGACTGGTCGATCAGGCACGCCTCAAGCACGCCGTACGCCGCCGCCAGGAGGATCATCGTGGGCCAGCCACGTCCGGTACGGCGGGCGGCCTCCCTGATCAGGAGGGCGCCGCCGCCGTACATCGGGGCGAGCACGAGCAGGCCGCCGATGTCGGCCACCGGGACGTTGCCGAGCAGGTATTCGGCGACCAGCGGTGCCAGGAGGAACAGTCCGACGGCGGGTGCCAGCCGCCGTGTCACACCCTCTCGTGTCCGAGGTGCGCCTTCCCGCGTCACGTGGGAATCCCGCGTCACGTCTGGGCCCCGCTTCGCGTGGCGGCGAGCATCAGGCCGCCCAGGGCGGCCAGGGCGAGGTTCGCGAACAGTTCGTAGCCGGTCAGGAAGTCCAGACGTCCGACGATCACCCGGTCGAAGAAGTTGAGGAAGAAGTTCATGAAGGGCTGGACGGCCACCCGGTCGATGGCCCCGCTGACCCCTTCCAGGAGGAAGAACAGCCCCAGGATTCTGGTGAGTTCGCGCATGTCTGAACGCTAGGAATCCCGGGCCACCTCGCGGATCGGTCGTCGGGATGCTCCACGCCGACGGACGTCTCCCCGGCCGGGCCCGGCGCGCGACGAAGGTGTTCGTCCCGGCGACTTTGGTATCGCGGAGGGCCGGGGCGGGGACGGGCGACCCTAGGCTCGTTGGGGATGGACGAATCGACGACCGCGCCGAGGCGTGGACCGCACGACTGGCTGGTCGACGCCTGCCTGTTCCTGGTGGCGGTGCTCTCCGGGCTGATCCTGGCCGGGCTGCGCCTCGACACCTCCCCGAGACCGCCCAAGTGGCTGTTCGACCTCGACCAGGTGACCGCCGTGGTCGGCTGCGCCGCGCTGTGGCTGCGCCGTGGCCGGCCGACGGAGCTGGCCGTCGTGCTGATCGTGCTCTCGACGTTCTCCGAGCTGATCACGGGGGCGGTGCTGATCGCGCTGTTCACGGTCGCGGTGCACCGCCCGCCGAGGACCACGATGATCGTCTCCGTGGCGGGCCTGGTCGCGGGCGTCGTCTACGTGCTGCTGCGGCCCGAGCCGGACATGCCCCGGCTGGCGCTGTGGGTCATGGGAGGCGCGATCCAGGGGGCCGTGGTCGGCTGGGGCCTGTACGTCCACCACCGGCGCAAACTCGCCGCCGCGATGCGGGAACGGGCGGCCCGGATGGAGACCGAGGCGCGCCTGCGGGCGGAACAGGCAGGTCAGGAGGCCCGTACGGCGATCGCCAGGGAGATCCACGACGTTCTCGGGCACCGTCTCTCACTGCTGAGCGTGCACGCCGGGGCGCTCGAATACCATCCCGACGCCCCGAGCGAGGAGATCGCCCACGCGGCCAGGGTGATCAGGCAGAGCGCCCACCAGGCGTTGCAGGACCTGCGTGAGGTCATCGGGGTGCTGCGCGCTCCGGTCGGGGAACTGCCCCAGCCGACCTACGCCGACCTCAGGCAGCTGGTCGCCGAGTCCGACCGGGCCGGGATGCGGGTGACCATGGTCGAGGAGCACACCGGGACCGTGCCCGACCGGCTCGGCCGTACCACCTATCGGATCGTGCAGGAGGCGCTGACCAACGTGCGCAGGCACGCGCGGGGGGCGCCGGTGCGGGTGTCGATCGCGGGGGCGCCGGGGGCGGAGCTGGTCGTCGAGATCGTCAACGACGCCGGACCGGCCGGGGCCGCCGGATTTTCTGGAGCCCGGCCGGGGCGGGGGCTGATCGGCCTGGCGGAGCGGGTCGCGCTGGTCGAGGGACGCCTGGAGTACGGTCCCACGACGTCGGGAGGCTGGCGTCTGGGGGCCCGGCTTCCCTGGCCGGAGTGAAGCGGTGCCGACGTCCGGGTGGGGCGAGCCGGGGCGTCCGGGTGGGGCGAGCCGGGGGCGGCCGACGTGGCGGGAGTCTGTCGCGCGGCCCTGCGGAAGGGCGAGTTGGGGTGCTGTGGTGCGGTCCTGCGGGAGGGGCGGGGGAATACCATCACGGGCATGAGCACTCCTTTCACCCCTGATGTGGTCGAGGCGATCAAGCGCCACATGAACGACGACCACGCCGACGACTCGCTGCTGATCTGCCGGGCCCTGGGCGGCCGGCCCGAGGCGACCAGCGCGGTCACGTCGGGGGTGGACGCCGAGGCGATCGAGTTCCTCGCGACGGTCGAGGGGCGGGAGGTCACGGTCAGGGTGCCGTGGAGCACGACGCTGACCGAGCGTGCCCAGGTCCGCACGGAGGTCGTCAGGCTGTACCGGGAGGCGTGCGCCGCCCTCGGAGTCCCGGCCCGCGGCGAGCACTGAGACGCGGGGAGTCGGAGCCGCTCCTCGGACGGGCCCTGGGAAGCGCGGGACGCTCTTCGGGAGCGTCCCGGGGGCTCCTTGGGAGACGCGGGGAGACGCGGGGAGACCGGGAAGGCTCGGGGACATTGAGAGGCGCCGGGCTTCGGAAGCGGGGGCCGAAGGAACCGGGCCGGAAAAGGGAAGAACCCCGGGTCTGTTCCTCCCGTGGGTGGGAGGGCCAAGGGGACCAAAGGCGGGAGAGCACTCCCACCACCCTGGCGGACCCGGGGTTCCGGTGATTGCCGTGAATTCGCCGAACGTCACCAGACGTCCGGACGGAGTCCGGAAGCTGGGGCGTCCTAGCGGACAGCCACCTCGCTAGCCCTATGATCAACCATTGTTCGGACCACCTCCTTTCAGCGTGCTTGTACGTTATGAAATCTCCGCAGCCAGGGCAAACGATTATTTTCGCCCGGTTGTCCCCGCCCTCTCGGACACGCCCTGACCTCGGAGGAAGGGCCTCGAAGGCGGCGTGCCGCGAACGGTCTCCGTACCGGATGGGGCGGGTCCGGTGGGACGGAGGCGCCGGGGAGGGCTTCGGTGTCCGGGGGCGGCCCACGGGCGGGCACGCCCTCCCGCGCCCTGACCGCAAATAGATCTCTTTTTCGTCACATGGCCTGATTTATCCCGCTTGGAACGGTCCTTCCTGGCACTCTGGTCGCGCCGCCTCACGATCTTCGTGTCCATCCCCCTCTTTCTATGGAGTCTCCACTCATGCGATCGAAGACGCCTGCCGCGCTCTTGGGCGCCGTTGTCCTTCTGGTGGGTCTGTCGAGCGTCACCACCGCCT